>CAJUET010000001.1 GCA_910585595.1 uncultured Christensenella sp.
TGCAGCAAATGCAGGCGCTTCCGCCCGCACAGGATCCGAACGCATACGCGCAGCCCGGTTATGTTGCGCCTTCAGGTATCTCTGCCGAAGCGCAGAACGAAATCAATCGTCTGCACGAGCAGATGGCGCAGCAGCAGGAACTGATCAATCAACTGATTCAAAATCAACAGGCGCCCGTATATGAGGAGGAAGAGCCCGAGGACGATATTTCATGGCTTGGCGAGAACGAGGAGATGATCTCGCTCGAAGAGTCCTACGGCGCGCTGAGCGACGAGGGAAAGAGGGCGTACTACGATATAGGCAGTTATATCATGAATAAACCCCGCACTTCGCAGAACGACGGAAGATACGCGGTGCTCTTCAAGTATCGCGGAAGAACGATCTTCAAACTTGCAATCAAAGAGGACGCGCCCGTCCTGTACTATCCGTTGAACGGCGGAAGAGGGGAGGTAAGGATCGCAGATCCTGCCTCGCTGGAAACGGCAAAGAGCATGGTAGACCGCTGCGTTTTGGCGGTTGATAACGAACTCAATTAAAAAGGAATAGAAACACCCGCCATATGGCGGGTGTTTCTGTCCACATTGCGAAACATTTAAGTTTTTTATGATATTTACGCGGGCCGTTTGTTTATTTTGTTATTTTTTGTGGTATATAAGTGTATCGCGTAGTTGTGTATCGATTTTTATTGAGTAAAACTATTTGCGCATAAAAGGCGGATTTTGGGAAAGGGAGAGAGAATGTTCGGGCAACTTTTGGCAATGCATATCGGCTTGAAGATTTTTTTGCTTATCATTTTCCTGATTGCCGTTATTGCCGCAAGTTTCTTTTTGTTTCTCGGAATCAAAAAGGATCATAAAAAGCATATTTACGCACGTCGTAATCTCAAAGATGCCAAACGCGAAGAGTTTGACGGGCTTTTAAAAGAGTGGATCGAGGGTGAAGAGGCAAGATCCTTTTCTCTTATCTTCGTGGAATTCAACGCCGCTAAGGAATTTAAAGATAATTACGGCGAAGACCGTTACGCTTGGGCACTTGCTTCTATCCGTGAAAAAGTCGCTTCCGTGCTTCCGAAAGGTAGTAAAGTCTGCCTTTACGAATACGATACTTATGCTTTTTTGATAGAGAGAGAACTCTCACGTATAGAGCTTAGCGATTATGCGGCGCTATGTATTTCCAAAGCGCATGTGCCTGTTTCCTGCGGAAAGGGTAAGAAAAAGGAAGCCCCCGATCTTGTGATCGGCGCGGCATCGTACGATGTAAACGACGTCGATATGACCGTAGAGGATTTGCTCAGGAATGTGGAAGTTGCGCTTGCCGTTTCGGGAAGAACGGGGCTAAACGATTTTGTTGTCTTTGGACAGGAGCTTTTGGAAAGCCATTCGGATTACCATTACTATCGTGAGCTGAAAGACGCGATCAACGCAAATGAATTTGTGCTCTGTTTTCAGCCGATTTGCAATCTGTTTGAAGGTGATACAATCGCATACGAGGCTATGTTCCGTTGGAAACACGGCAAGTTCGGCGTACTTCGTCCTGAAAAGTTTATTCACGTTATAGAGCGTTCGTGCGATATCAATTGGGTAGGACTTTGGGCATACGAGCAAATGATCATCGAATGTAAAAAGTTCCGTAAATTGCACCCGAATTCGAAAGTTGCATTTTCGATCAATCTGACTGTTCGTCAGCTCTCCGATGCAAAAATTTGCGACGAGATTTACAGGATCACCATGAAATACGACGTGCCCGTAAAAGGAATTTGCTTTGAAGTAGGGGAGTCTGCCGTTCTCGAAAGAAACGTAATGGTTGCGGAAAATATTGAAAAGCTTGTGCAGTGCGGTTTTATGATTGCGGTTGATGATTTCAGTTTAGACGGGAACGCAATTGCTCGGCTCGGCACGCGGAGAATGTGCGATTGGGTCAAACTCGGCAAGGGATTTACGGAATCAGTGCAGGACGGCGATCCCGATATCAAAAATATGCAGATGCTTCTCGAATGTGCGCACGCAGGAAATTTTTTGGTGATCGCACAGGATATCAAAGATTCCATTACGGAAGAATTTATTAAGAGAATCGGCATTGTTTACGGGCAAGGTTACCATTTGGGAAAACCACAGTCTTTTGAGAATTATACAAAACGTACGGAAACGGTGGCAGAAAAACAGTAATTCGGGAATACGGAAATGAAGGGAAAATGGACTACGCGTTTAAAAATTAAGCGAATTTCCACGTTCGTCATGATTTTCTGTTTGATATTTTTAGTGATGCTTGCGGGATTTACGCTCTATGGCGATAGGGTCGGCAATTTTGTGGTGATTCTAAAAGATGATAAGGTAAAGATCGCCGCCTGTCTCACCAAAAATTTCGAAAAAGATAAAACTTCGCGTTTCGATGTGCCGGGAATCGAATATTTATCGCCGACTACTTTTAAAGACCTTCCCGATTCGTTGCCGCATGAAGTCGGAATCAAGAACGATGAAAATGGCAAATACATAGCGTTCAGCTTTTATCTTTTGAATCTTACCGACCGTGCGGTTAATTATGATATGTCGGTTGAAATCGTTGATGAACTGACGGGAACGAAGAACGGAAATTATAAACCTTCCGATGCGCTCAGAATCCTTGTCTTGACAGAGCGGAATCTCGATGAGTATTTTGAAGGAAGTAACCGTTTAAAATCAGACGGAACGATTTATGCAAGAGAAGAAAGTAGTGAAGAGGGAAATAAGGAACTGGAAAAGGCTGAATATCCCGACGGCAAAGTTGTCTATTTTGCGGATGATGACGTAATTATTCATGAAAAGAAAATTCCCTTTTCGATCGAAGAAGTTATTAAATATACTGTTGTGATATGGCTTGAAGGGTACGATATTTCTTGTAAGGACGAACTGATCGGTGGACGGTTGAAGATGAAAATGAGCTTCAACGCATATTGAAATAAAATTTGTTTACAAGGCGGCAAAGTAAAATCCGCAAAAGATAAATGGAGGTTAGATATGAAAGCAACGAAGAAGTTGATCCTTGCTACAATTTCGTTGGTGGCGGCATCTTCGCTTACGGTAGGATCAACTTTTGCTTGGTTCTCGTATCGATCGGACGTAAGCCTTGGTTCCATAGACTTTTCGGTCGACTCAGGAAGCGAAAATTTGCAGGTGGCGGTTACGGAAGTAGGTGGCACTTATTCGGAAGATGATTTTAAATATTCCTTGACAACGGAAGCCGTAGCAAATGCGATTAAAAAAAATAATTTTGGTGCGCCGATTGTTTATCAACCTCTGACGGTGACAGAAGACTCGGGTAGTAATGTTTTACCTACGAATTTAATTCGATTGAAAAACAGAGACGGCTCCGATGCGTCCGTTTCTACCTATGCGACTTTTGATTTGATATTCCGTTATACGCCCGCCAAGATTACGGATGCTATGCCTTCGTTACTTCTCGATTACGGTTCGATAATTACGGCGAATCCCGAAGATGACGATAACTATACACCATCGGTTTCCTGTGAACCGACGGAAGAGTTAATGGAAAAGTTGAAAAACGGTGATTACGGCAAAACGCTTTCCGAGGGGGATAAAATCAAAGCAAGGGCAAGAGATGCGGCGCGAGTGGCTTTCTTATTTAACTATAACAGTACGCAGAACAATAAAATTTGGGCTCCCAGTGAGCATTACACGATATCGACGGAGCATACGAGCGACGTTATAAAGGGATTTTATTTGGGAAATCTTGCAAGCGACTATAAGAGCATGCAAACCGGTGATCCTGCCTTTTCCGCTCCCGTCTATGATAGTCGCGTGTATGCTGCGCCCGCTCCGAAGGCGGACGGGGATAATACGAGTTATGCCAAAATCACGCAGTTTCCTGCGCTGTCCGGGAGCACTTATTCTGAGCTCAAAATTACCGTTAAAGTTTGGTTGGAGGGAAAGGACGGAGACTGTCTCGAATCCGTACAGAACGATCGCTTTGCATTTCTTTTAAAATTCAGAACGGGAAATCCGATCGTGAGCGGTTCGTAATTTAGCGGATTTTATGAAACCGAAAGCGAAAAAGATACTCAAAATCGTTTTGAATGTGTGCGTATACGTTTTTTTTGCGCTGATACTTCTTTTAGTGATTTTAATTGTTGCCTCGGGCGGAAAGGGGTATACTTCGCTGTTTGGTACAGCGTTTGTTGCCGTCGAATCGGATTCGATGGCAGGTAGCGAGAAGGATAGTTTTCAAAGAGGCGCGCTTCTGAAAATCGATATTCTTTCGGAAATGGAGAAGTATGAACTGAAAGAGGGCGATATTATTTCCTTTTATGAGACGGTAAACGGGCGGCGCATTATTAACTCTCACCGTATTGTTGATGTATGGAATAAAGGCGCGAGTACGGTGTTTATTACGAAGGGCGATAAAGAGGGGGCACCCGTTGACAGTCATTCAAGAAGATTCGAGGACGTAATTGGAAAAGTCACGGCGTGCACGGACGGGCTTGGAAACGTGTTTTTGTTTATTAGAACGGGCACGGGGTTCGTGGTCTGTATCCTTCTGCCCTGTCTGTTATTGGTCAGCTATTGCGTTTACGATCTTGTTCACACAGTTCGCATGCAGAAGAATGCGGAAAAGGAATCGGACAAAGAGAAACTTAAAGAGGAACTTTTAAAGGAACTCCGCGCCGAAGGAAAAATTCCTTTCGAGATTGGGATGGAGAACGAGAAGAAAGAGGAAAAATAATCGTTACCACGTAAGCAATAAAAGATAAAGAGTAAAACGGGAAATACTATGACTGCATTTGCGAGCTTTTTTGTTGAATTTTTGTGGACGCTGATAAAGAATATCGGCAATTTTTTCGCGTCCATCGGAATTGCAATCTACGATTTCTTTGTCCGTGACGTCAGAGAGTATTTTGAAATTCTCGGAGATCACTCAGGAAGTTTTGACGCATTCAGTTGGATATTATTGATTCTCGTTGCAGTCGTAAATACCGTTTTCGTTGTATTTTTGATTTACCGCTTGGCTCAGCTTATTCGCAGATATATTATATATCGTGCAAAGAACGTTCGAAAGGATAAGATTTTGGAAGAGGTCGCCAAGTTGCAATTAAAGGCGGAAGAACTTTCGAAAGAAAAGGGAAAAATATTTTCCGAAAAGCTTAAAAAAGAAGTCGAGGCGCTTCTTAATATGGAAGAGTCAGCTAAAACCGCAACGGAGGCCATGTCTGAGAAGAAAAAGACGGACGATTCGATCCGATTCATGTCTTTACTTGAAGTCGACAGTGTGTACGAAGGAATGCAGGATAGCATTCAGATGGCGGAAGCCGATTTGATTTCCTTGCGCGAAATTGTTGACAATGCGGTAGCTTATTCCGCATCGCAGCTCAAACTTTATTACGAAGTGGATACGATCCGCCAATTCCTTGCGGCACTCGCTACTTCTAAAATTGTGATCATAGAGGGGATCACTGGCGCAGGAAAAACGAGTTTGCCGCGTGCGATGGGAAGTTATTTTAAACAAGAGCCTACGATCGTCTCCGTTCTTCCCGATTGGCGAGACCGCTCCGATTTCCTCGGTTATTACGACGAGTTTAACCGTAAGTTTGTCGAAACGGTGTATTTAAAAGATATCTATGAAGCGGGATATCGTCAGGAGCCCGATTTTGTTGTGCTTGACGAGATGAATCTGGCGCGCGCGGAATATTATTTTTCAGATTTTCTCGCGCTTACAGATATTCCCGATACATCCGAATGGAAGATCGATCTTGCGCCCGCAATGTCCACGAACGATCCCAAAAATATTGCATACGGCAAATTACAGGTTTCTACGAATATTTGGTTCGTGGGTACCGCAAATACCGACGATACAACGTTTTCAATTTCGGATGACGTATACGAGCGGGCTATGACGATCCAGCTAAACGAAAAAGCCGAGCGTTTCAAGGCTGATCCCGCGGAGCCTGCAAATTGCACTGCTGACTATCTTCAAACGCTATTTGACAGAGCGCAAGCGGACTTTCCCGTAAGCCCCGACAATATGCGTCGTATCGAAGATTTGGATACTTTCATGGGGCAGAGATTTGCGGTTAAATTCGGTACCCGTCTTATGAAACAGCTCACGCAATTCGTGTCCGTTTACAGGGCTTGCGGCGGTAAAGAATCGGACGGTATCGACATATTCGTTTGCAATAAAGTGCTGCGTAAGCTTGTCCCTTTGAATTTGCAATTTTTAATTCGCGAACTCAATGATTTGATCGTTTGGATTAATCGCGTATTCGGCGGAAAAAAGATGCCCCGTTCGGTTGAATTTCTCGAAGTCCTTCAAAATGTAAATTAAAAATATGGATTCCTGCGAAAAAAGAAAACAACCTCAGAGTAAGCGAAAAAAAATTGCTTCCAGTATCATTACGGGAATTTGTATTTTATTTCTAGTGCTTTCGTTGGTTCTTTTGATTTTGTGCTTAGTTGCCCAAAAGAACGATAACCGTTCGGTAGAATTATTCGGTTATTCATTTTCGGTCGTGGAGACAGATTCTATGACGGGAGAAATCGAAGTCGGGGAGCTTATTACCGTAAAAGTTTGTTCAATCGAAAAAGCGGAAGTCGGCGCAAACGCCGTGTTTATCGCTAAGAGCGGACAGGTCAAGGGTCGGCAGGTCGTTCATAAAGTAATTAAAGTAGACTGCGATGAAGAGGGAAATTATATCGTTACCCAAGGTGTAAAAGAGGGGGCTCCCATAGACGATCCCGTATATGCGGAAAATTTTGTGGGAATTGTCGTGCGACATTCCGTTTTTTGGGGTAAGGTCGTAAAATTCTTCGGAATGCCTGTGAACTGGATATTGATCTTTGCGATCGTCATCGGGATTCCCCTTATTTATACGCTCATTAAGATGATTATTAAGTTCGGGAAAGAGGTAAAAAAGGAGAAGACGGAAAATAGTGCCGCCGAGCGGGAAAGGCTTAAACAGCAACTGTTAGAGGAATATCGGAGAAGCAAAAATAAAGAGGACCGAGAATAGCGGTCTTCTTATTTTTTAAGTTATTTATATAAATTTGCCGCATATATTATTATGTGGAAACAAGTTTTTCGGAACTCAAACAAAAAGAAACGATCAATGTTTGCGACGGACGCCGCCTCGGAAAGGTATGCGACGTCGTATTTACCTATCCGGAAGGAAAGGTGCAGGGTATCGTTGTACCAGGCGGCAGAGGTTTCCGTTGGGGCAAAGACGATACTTTTGTCGAACTCAAAAATATCGTAAAAATCGGAGAGGACGTGGTGCTTGTAGAACTTAAAGGCGCAGTGCAGTGTGAACCCAAAAAGGAAAAATGGGAACGCCCGAACTGTTCGCCTCCGCCTCCTCCGCCCGGACCGCCTCAGCCGCGACCCCGTGACCGGCGAGACTATGGAGATTACGAATAAACGAAAACGCGGCTTTAAGCCGCGTTTTCGTTTATTCGGGACGGTAGCAATCGCACATTCTTCCGTCCTTCATAAATCCCGTATCCGAACATTTTTTGCAGACATAGTTTGGAAGAAGCTCGTCTTCTGTAATGCCAATTGTCAGCAAAGCATTCTTGCGGCGTTCTTTTAACGCTTCGAGCGTATGGCGCAAATCGGGTATTTTTTCCGAATCATAAACTTCGGCGCGCGCAAGCGCGATTTCGCACTCTTTCATTTCGCTTTCCGCTTTGTGAAATTCTTTATTTTCCGAGGCTTTTTTTCTCATTTTCTCGGCACGATCGAGTGCTTGTTCGTGGAGTGCCGCATAGTAACGTTCGCGCGATCCGCGCAGGTCTGCTGCAATTGCCGCTTCGCTTTGGTAGACAGGGGTTTTTCTCACTGTGTTTTCAGGAATTGCCGCAGGGGTAAAAATACCTTCGCGCTTCCACTCGGAAAGTAGTTTATTCATGTAAGGCAGGGGGGCGGAAGCATTCGCACTACGCTTTGCCGCTTCTTTGATCATAGCGTCGGAAAAGCTCCAACTTTTCCAAGCGGCGACCATATCAAGCGCAGATTGTGTTTTTTTAAGAACGCCGCATTCCGATTGCAAGGACTGTAAAAGCCTGAAATCTTTATCGCGCGATGAACAGTAGGCTTTTACGCTCTCTTCGTCCACGATTCCTTCGTGATAGAGCGTATCTAGAAGCGCATCCGTTTCGCCGAACCCATAGCCGAGCTTCATGCAAAGTGAAGCAATCAATGAAAGAGAGACAGTGTCATAGCCGTGTTCCAACCATTTTTCCGCATACTCTTCTGCATAGGGACGGGGATTCTGCACTTTTATGCCGAGTCGCTTTGCGACGGTGAATACGATTTGCGAAAGTTCGTCGCGCCGCGCAAGATAGGGTTCTGCATCCTTTGCCGAAAACAGTTTTTTCTCGGCGAGTTCCTCTAAAATTGCGTCAAGTGTGTTTAAAGTTCCGCTCTTCAGATGCTTGGCAACCGCAATCGCCGTACCAGTCTCCAAACCTGAGGCGATCCACTTATTTAAATATCCGTAATCGCTCTCCTTGACCTTGCGGTTAATGCCCAAATAGTTCAAAATTTTAGAGAGATCGCGCTCATGTTCCTTAAAATCCGAAAATTCCTTTTCTGCCTGTTCAAGAGTATACTTGCGGTCTTTGCATAGCTGCGCCGCTTTGTTCAGAATGTGCCTGCATGAAAGGTTTTCGCCGTCTTTTTGCGAACAATACTCTGCAACGAGCAGAAAGGCTTGCTGTTCCATGGGGTTGCTCTCTAAAAATTCAAGAATGCGCTGCATTTCGTAAGGTTTGAACACAGCGCCCGCGTTCTGTAAAATTTTATAGAATTCGCGGTTGAAGGCTGCATATTTTTCGGCTTTAACAGGCTTAGGCTTTCCGATCGATGCGTTCACGGGGAGGTATTCGATGAAAAGGGGATCGCGTGAGAGAATATGTACAAGGTCGCATTCCTCCCAAAAGTCGTAAATTTCTATAAGCTTTTCCAAAGAAACGTGTAAAAGCTTTGCTGTCGAAGCAGCGTCAAAATCTTCGGCACATTGACAAAGATAGAGCCCGAAAAGATAGACTCTTACTGCGTCTCCGTCCGCCTGCGGGAGATATTTCGTAATAAATTGATTCTCCACGCTTGTGAACATATTCGCAGTAAAGCTTTTGGAGAAATTGCTGAATGACATTTTTGCCTCCGTATGAAAATCGCTCTGTCGAGGCGGCGTTTTCAATGACGGTTAATTTTCAGGAAGCGCTCTTCAACGCTTGCTTTTTTCCTAAAACCGTGCTACACTAATATAGCATAACTTTCGGTGAAAAGCAACGGCTTTTCTCCCGTAAAGATAAAATTTCGGCATATGAGAATTTTACACACTTCCGATTGGCATATCGGAAAGCGTTTGTCTGATCGGGAGCGGCTTCCCGAACAGGCGGAAGCGCTTGACGAAATTGCCGAAATCTGCGAAAAAGAAAGCGTAGAACTCGTTCTCGTTGCAGGGGACGTCTTCGATACGTTTACTCCGCCTGCCGAGGCGGAAGAGCTTTTCTATACAAAAATCAAGAAAATTGCGGGTGAAGACCGTGCCGTGGTTATTGTAAGCGGAAATCATGACGACGGTGTTCGGCTCTCCGCCGCCGCGCCATTTGCGGGAGAAGCGGGCGTATACCTATTCGGGAATAAGCCGAAAAGAATTTTTCTTGAAAAGAATAGAAAGATTCGCGCTGTTGCGGCGGGCGATTTCTACATTTTGTTTGAAAATGATAAAGGTGAAAAAGTCTATATCAACGCACTGCCATATCCAAATGAGGCGAGTCTAAAAGAAGAAAAATCAGAAGAGAGCTATGTTGAAAGGATCAGTCGCCGTATTGTACGCGGCGAAGAAGGGTATGAAGAAGGGATCCCTTATATTCTTTTAACGCATTTGTTTGTGGCAGGCGGTAAGTGCAGCGAAAGCGAACGCGATATTGATTTAGGCGGCGCGCGCGCTGTACCGCCTTCGCTGTTTCCCAAGAACGCATACGTCGCTTTGGGGCATCTGCATCGCTCTCAAAAGATGGCGGAGAATGTTTTTTACAGCGGTTCGCTGTTGCAGTATTCTTTCGACGAAGCGAATACTGAAAAGTCTGTGCGTATTCTCGAAACGGAAGGGGATAAAGTTAAGACAGATAAAGTTATTCCATTGCAGTCCGGTAAAAAGCTCGTGCGTCCCGAATGTAACGGCGCGGAAGAGGCGTTAAAATTATTGGGCTCATATAAGAACAATTTTGTAGAACTGACGCTCAATCTCGATGCACCGTTGACTTCTCAGGAAACGCAGGCTCTCAAAGACGCTTGCGAAGGACTTATTTTTATTGTCCCCCGTGTTAAAACAGGGGAGGCAACTCCAGTGTTTATACGCGCAAGATTGGGCGCAGGAGAACTCTTTAATGAATATTATCGCTTTAAATTCGGAGAAAAACCCAAAAGCGGGCTTACAGAAAAGTTTTTGAGTTTATTGGAGGAGGAAGCGTGAAACCCGTAAGTCTTGAATTTTGCGGAATCAATTCCTTTTCTGAAACGCAAAAAATCAATTTTGAAGAGCTTTTGCAATACGGAATTTTCGGTATTTTCGGGGATACGGGTTCTGGCAAGAGCACGATTCTTGACTGTATCGGGTTTTCACTGTACGGCGACGTGACCCGATCGCGTTCGGGAAAAATTTCCGACATTATCAATTACGACAAAGATAAGGCGTTCGTTAATTTCGAATTCGATATCGACTATGCAGGCAAGCGCCGCCGCTATCGTGTGGAGCGCGAGCTCAAACGCAAAAATGCTTCGCAGAGCCTGAAAGTATATGAGTATGACGAAGACAAAGCGGCGTTTCTTTGCATTGCGGATGCCGTTCGGCAGGGGAATGAACTTCTTGAAAGAATTATAGGGCTTGAACAGAAAGATTATGAAAAGTGCATCGCGCTTCCGCAGGGAGAGTTTGCGCAGTTTGTAAAGTCGGCGCGCTCAGACCGTTTGAAGCTCGTGTCCCGCCTTTTCGATTTGGAACGTTACGGCGAAAAGCTTGTGATGCGTACAAATAACGCCTACAAAGAGGCAGCGACTCTGGTAGAGATTGCGAAAGCCAAATTGTTGCCATTCGAGCAAATCTCGGAAGAGCGAAACACCGAATTACAGGAAGAGATTTCCCGTCTTACGGAAAACGCCGCAGCTTTAAAAAACAAGCTCAACAAAATCAAGGATCGGGAAAAGGAGACTTCTGCTCTGTATGAAAAGAGCAGAGAATCGAAAGTTTATTTCGAACGGTACGAACAGTTAAAAAAGGAATTGCCCGTAATAGAGATTCTTGAAAAAGAGATCATACAACTTTCCGCCGCAACGACAGTTGTGAGAGCGGAGGAGGAGCTTCAAAAAGCAGAGTCGGAAGATAAAGAGTCGGTAGTACAGTCTGAGAACTCAAAAAAGCGTCTTGTTTGTGCGAGAGAAGCGGAAGAGAAATGTTCCTCATGGGACGCGGAAAAAGTCGAGAACGAGCTTGCTGCATTGAATGAACAGCGTCTAATCAGCGCTGAACAGGAAAAAAATGTAAAACGAGTTGCGGAGATTCAGGAAAAATTGACCGCTTCGCGGGAAAATTATAAAAAACTCAAAGGCAGATTTATCGGCTTTGATTACGAGAAGGAGAAGCGGATAGTCGAAGAGCGGATTTTGTCTTACGGCAAGGAGGATGTTTTACAGAAAACTGCATTTTTCCGTGATGAGTATGGGGCGTTCAAAGACGAGTTGATTTCGATTGAAAGTGTATTTCCGGAAACTAAGGAAATCGTTCGACCGCTAATTAAAAAATACAGTGAGTTGTCCGAAGGGGAAATGATGGATTTCTCCGTTTGGGTGAAGCAAAATAAAGAACGAGAGAAACTCTTAAAAAGCGAGAATGAAATTCTTTTCGAACTCGAACAGCGCAATGGAGATTACAAGGCGCATCTAATCAAATTAAAGGGGACCGAAGAAGAGGGGTTGCGGTTAAAGCAGGAACTCGAAGAAGCGAAAAAGTCGTTGGGTGATGCGCTTCCGCTTGCGGTAATCGATAAGCGCATTATAGCGTTAAAAAACGAGCAGAAAGAGCATTTGAAAAAGCTTGAAGAGGCACGTAAATCCCGTTCTTTGGCAGAGGCGGATTACGCCGTTTGCTTGGAGCGTGAAAAAACTTGTAAGAAGTTTTTGGAGGAGAGCCAAAGACGCTTTCGGGAGTTGCTTTCCGGCGGTGGTTTTTCAAGCGGAGAAGCGGCGAATGCCTTACTTGCAAAATACGGCGACGAAGAGGTGGCACAGGAGCGTGTTAAAAGTTTCCGCGAGGAATTCGCTTCGGTAAAAGCAGGTTACGAAAAATTAAAAGATCTTCCGCAAATAGAAAAAAAAGAGGTCGAAATTTTAAAGACGGCGCTTAAAGAGGCGGAACGGGAAAGTGAGGAATGCGTTACCGCGTTGGCGCTTAAAAAAGACGAACTTATCCGTGCGGAAGAGTCGCTTCAAACAAAGCGCACATTCGAAAAAGAGCTAAGGAAAAATGAAAAGGAGAAAGCGCTCTGCGAACGGCTCAAAAAGCTTCTTGAAGGAAATAAATTCATGGAATTTGTAGCCGAGGAGTATTTAACTTCGGTTGCGCAGAACGCGAGCGGTCGGCTTCTTTCGCTTACGAACGGACAGTACTTTTTAAGATATGACAGTGGTTTTTTCGTAGGAGATAACCTACATGGCGGGGCTTTGCGCGGCGTGAATACGCTTTCCGGCGGAGAAACCTTTCTTGTATCCCTATCGCTTGCGTTGTCGCTCTCGCAGGAAATCTGCACAAGAAATCTAAGGTCATCGGAATTTTTCTTCCTCGACGAAGGGTTCGGCACGCTGGACGCAAGGCTGGTCGATACTGTTATGGACAGTCTTGAAAAATTGAGGGGAGATCGTTTTTCTATCGGAATTATTTCCCATGTAGAAGAACTCAAACACAGAATCAACCGTAAATTAACGGTAAAAAAAGCGACCGAAAAACACGGTTCGCAAATAATTTCGGAGTGAGGTAATATTTTGACCATTCTTACAGCCGTAACGCTTTGGAAAGATTTTGACGACACTCTTCCGCTTGATGTAGAAACACTGTCGGAAACGGAGTGCGGCAATACGATCATACGCGATGTCTTTTTTTCCGGAAGACAGACCGCGAAAGGTCGCGTTAGGATTTACGCGCAATACATTTTTCCGAAGGATGTAGAGAAATTTCCCGTCGTCATGATTTTGTTTGAAGCGGGCTCGAAGCCTGATATGAGGTTTGTTCGGCGATTCATAGCGCGCGGATATGGCGTATTATGCGTAGATTATTGCGGTGACAACGGTTCGAGTAAATATACTTTCTATCCGCAAGATGTCGATTATGCGAATTATATACGCGCGGGTAAGGCAATGCGATATGCCGATCCTACCGCCAAGGAGACGAGTTGGTATGAATGGGCTGGCGTAGCGCGCTACGCAGTGCGCTTTCTCCTTGAAAGACCCGAGGTCAAGAGTGTAGGCGCAATCGGGCTTAGAACGGGGGGAGAGGTTCTTTTTAAAATCGCGCCTTACGCGAATTTATCCTGTATGATTTCCGTCTGCGCGGCGGGCTGGCTTGCGTATCAGGATATCGAAAAATTCGGGGAGGGAAAGCAGAGCGCTTTTAACGAAGAACGACATCGCTTTATTGCGGGGATCGACTCGCAAAGTTATGCTCCCTACGTCAGATGTCCGCTTCTTTTGATTTCTGCGGTCAGCGATAAAAAATATAACTACGACAGAGTGTACGATACGTTCCAACAAATTAATCCCGAAGTAGAAAAGGCGCTGTTGTTCTCTTCACACGGTAACGGGCTTGTAGGAAGGCATGCGCTTGCCGATATCGATCTGTTTTTGGATAAGTTTATGAAGGAGCGCTCTGTTTATTTGAGTACCCCCACGTCATTCTCCATAGATGAGGACGAAAAGGGGAATCTCGTCGTTACGATCAAAAATGATCCCGACGGAGAAGTGGTAGATTGCGGATACTTCTTTACGGAGAAGGCATCCCGATTCAGAACGCGCGACTGGACGCGCGTAATGTGCGATCCGGATGACGTCGGTGTGGATAACGTCGTAAAAATTCCGCTTTCAGTCTATGAGGGCAGTAATAAAATTTTGCTTTATACTTTTGTGCGCTATTCGAACGGATTCAGTGCGACGAGTAAAATTCAGGAATTCGAAGTCAAAAAACATTACAGAAACAGCAGTATTCTGAGTCGGGTCATTTACGATGCGAAACAGGATAAGCTCAACGGTTTTGTTCGCTTCGTCGGGACGCGTCCGTATGCGGACTGCTTTGCCGCCGGAGAGATGTCCGATCAATTAGAGGAGGTCGGCTACGGTGGAATTAAAGGCATTTGTGCCGATGCGGTTATTTCCTACCGCATAGGTGAGCCACGCTACGAAGCTCCCGATAACTGTTCGTTTTCTTTTGATTTATGGGCTGCGGAAGACGCCTCCGTAAAAGTAACTTTTTATAAGGACGAGGAGGAGCATACGGGATACTCCGCTACCGTAAAATTAGAGGGGGGTGGGAAGTGGAAAAACTACGTTCTCGATCCTGAAGATTTTAAGTCGGAAACGGGAAAATCGCTTGAAAGCTTTAAGAATACCGTATCTGTTATGTTTCAACTCAATAGAAATGCCGTTTTAAATAACGTTTTATGGCTTTAACAAAGTATTATGTCTGATAGAATAAATGGGCGACCTCTGATGCTCAATCAACGGAAAAAGCGTTCCCCGCTATTTTTTGTCGGCAGCGTGCTCTTAGGCGTTGTTATTTTTGCATTGATTCTTTTTGCTGTTTTCAATTTTTGGGTCAATCAAAATTGCTTTTTAGTAGAGGTTTCGGGCGACTCTATGCTGAACACGGTGGAGGATGGCGATCTTCTCTATGTTAGAGAGCAGAAAGCTAAGCGTGGCGATATCGTCATTATTTCCGTAAAAGACTGTCGTGGCGAGGGCGGATTTCATTTCAGCGGCGACTATATCATCAAACGTGTGATCGCGTTTGCAGGCGATACGGTAAAATGGGAGAACGGGGATATCAGTATCAAATACGCAGAGAGCGAGGAGTTCGCCGTACTGAACGAGCCGTATATACATGGGGAAACGCCGTCCTTTGATAGCGGTAACGTTATCGAGGTTAAAGAAGGAGAAATTTTTTTTCTCGGCGACAATCGTGAAAACAGCTACGACTCCACTGAAATCGGTTGCTTAAAAGAGAGCTATATCGTGGGAGTCGTGCCCAAATGGTCGTTAAAAATAAAGTCTTTCACAAATTTTTGGGAGCGAATGAGAACGCGCGTTGCCGTTCATCAATGAATTTTTATCCTGTAAAGTTGAAAGAGTGCCTTGCATTTTTCGGTGGAATGGGTTATAATGGATAAGATTATGATTAAATTATATTCCGATGAAGATTTATGGAATGCCGTTCAGCAAAAGAGAAGACTTCTTGTTATCTTTTTTGCGGCGCTTGGCGTATGGCTTTTAAGCGTTGTCGGTTGCGCAGTTTGGTATGCGATGTTACCGTATAAAGATTCCATGCAAAAGTGGGTCATTGTGTTCGTCTGCGCGATCACCGCAATTTTTTTTATGTTTGCTTTTCCATTTATGGGAATCAGCTATAAACGCTCTAAAGCTTATGTAAAAATGCTTAGATTTTTTTCGGAAGGCTTAAAGGAACATTGCGTTGCTCCCTTCGAGGGAGTGAACGATTGGATCACGCACGACGGTGTTGATGTGAATGTCGCCGATTTCTCTATTCCGAACTTGAAGCGTGACGGCATGATGACTCGTCAAATATACATTGACGGCGAAAAAGATTTTCCGCCCTTTAAAGAAGGCGAAAAGGCAAGGCTTATCGTTCAGGGTAATATTCTTTTGGAATATGAAATTTTAGAAAGTGCAGAGGAAAAAGAATGAAAGCGGTTGTTACGGTTTCCGGTTCCGACCGTCGCGGAATTATTGCAAGGGTGAGCGGATATCTCTTTGAACACAATGTGAATATAGAGGATATTTCGCAGACTGTCTTGGGGGAACAGTTCGCTATGATCATGAAAGTGGATACCTCCGAGAGTAAAGAGGATTTTTCATTTCTTTCGGACGGGCTTGAAAAAATGGGAAGGGAAATCGGCATGAGTGTAAGAATTCAGCATGCGGATATTTTCGACGCCATGCACAACATTTGAAGCGGTAAATTATGTTCAGTAAATACGATGTACTTGAAACGATTGAAATGATCGAAAAAGAACACCTCGATATTCGTACGGTGACGCTTGGGGTTTCTCTTTTGCCGTGCATCAGAGAGAACGTGAAAAAGACTGCCGCTGCCGTTTACGAGCGTGTTGTTAAAAAAGCAGAGAACCTTGTTCCCGTTGCCGAAGCGCTCTCCAAAGAATACGGAATTCCCATTGTAAATAAACGGATTTCAGTTACACCCGTCTCTCTTGTAACGGCGGCTTTTCCGGAAGAGAGCGCGGAAGTAGGGCGTATGCTCGACAGGGCGGCGAATGAACTCGGGATCGACTTTTTAGGCGGTTATTCCGCGTTAGTACAGAATGGCACCGCTGACTATGAAGAAAAATTTCTTGCAACTATTCCGGAGGTGCTTGCTTCCACTGAACGGCTGTGTTCTTCCGTGAATGTGGGGTCGAGCAAATCGGGCATCAATATGGATGCTGTTCGAATGTTGGGTGGGATCATTAAAAAGACTGCCGTGCTTACCAAAGAAAAAGACGGACTCGGTTGCTGTAAGCTCGTCGTGTTTTGCAATGCGGTAGAGGACAATCCTTTTATGGCAGGCGCGTTTCACGGGGTCAGCGAATCGGATGCTGTGATAAACGTCGGCGTATCGGGACCCGGAGTTGTGCACCACGCATTAAAGGATAAAAAGAATGCTGATCTCACGGAAGCAGCGGAAATTATTAAACGCACCGCATTCAAGATAACGCGCGCTGGGCAGTTGATCGCCAAAGAAGTGGCAAAACGGCTGAATATTTCGTTTGGGATCGTTGATCTTTCGCTTGCGCCTACGCCTGCGAGGGGAGATTCGGTAGCGCACATTCTTGAAGAACTCGGGCTTGAAACAGTGGGCGGACACGGTACGACGGCGGCGCTTGCCATGCTCAACGATGCGGTGAAAAAGGGCGGGCTCATGGCTTCGTCGCGGGTCGGCGGGCTTTCGGGTGCGTTTATTCCCGTATCTGAGGATATCGGAATGATCGAAGCCGCGGAACGCGGAAAAATCAGCGTGGATAAATTGGAGGCAATGACCGCGGTTTGCTCCGTCGGGCTTGATATGGTCGCGATTCCCGGAGATACGCCCGAGGCTACAATTTCCGCAATGATCGCGGATGAAGCGGCGATTGGAATGATTAACAATAAAACGACGGCGGTACGCGTCATTCCGGTTCCGAATAAGAGGGTGGGCGATGAGGTGCGGTTCGGCGGATTGTTAGGAAGAGCTCCCGTTATGCCTGTTCACAGCGGCGACGCAAGCAAATTTGTGGAACGGGGAGGTTTAATCCCCGCGCCCATACATAGTTTTAAAAATTAAATTAGGAGTTAAGGTAATGCAGCGCAACGAAATCGACAAGAAATATTTATGGAACACCGCAGACATTTTTGAAAGCGAAGAGGCGTGGGAAAAAGCTTTTTCTGCACTTGAAAATCCGCAGTTTGCAAAAAAATATAAGGGCACATTGAACCGTGCGGAAAATATATTAAGTTATTTCCGTGCGGAAGAGGAATACGAAATCGCGCTTATGCGAGTTTACCTCTATGCACATATGAAGCACGATGAGGACGTAAGTAATTCGAAATACAGTTCTGCACTTCAAAAAGTCATTCAGCTTTTTACGCGTCTTGGTTCGGAGACGGCGTTCGTGATCCCCGAAATTTCGTCGCTCAAAGAGGAATATCTCGTTGCGTTTTCGAAGGATAAGTCGCTTGCTGATTACGATTATTTTTTCAAGCGTCTTGTCGAGAAGAAAAAGCACGTTCTTTCAGAAAAAGAAGAGCGCATTCTTGCCGAGGTGCAGGAACCGCTTTCTACAGCGTTCGAGGTGTTTGAAATGCTTGACAATGCAGAAGTTGACTTCCCAGAAATCGAATACGAAGGGAAAACACAGCGTATTTCACACGGCTTGTATTCGGTGATTCTCAACGGAGGCGACAGGGAAAAACGCCGTGAGGTGTTTGAAAAATATTATTCGGCATACCGTAAAATCGTAGGTACGCTTGCGGCTACTTACTACGGTAATGTCAAGCAAGATATATTTATGAAAAATATGCGCGGATTCAAGACTTCTTTGGAAATGGCGCTGTTTGAGGAGGATGTAGATGCAAGCGTCTATAAGAATCTTGTAAATTGCGTAAACGACGCAACGCCCGTTATGCACCGTTATATGGCGCTCCGCAAGAAAATGATGGGACTTGACGAAATGCATATCTACGATATTTTTCCGCCTCTTGTTGAAAATGCCGATTTGCGCCTTTCTTATGAAGATGCATACGAAACGGTCATTAAAGGGCTTGCGCCTCTTGGAAGCGAGTATAGTGAACTCTTAAAAAAGGGCAGGGACGAACGTTGGATCGATGTGTATGAAACGCCTGGTAAAAAGAGCGGCGCGTATTCTACGTCGGTATTCGGTGTTCACCCGTTCGTGCTTTTAAACTATCAAAAAACCACGCACGACGTATTCACAATCGCGCACGAAATGGGACATTCAATTCATTCCTATTTTTCGCAACGTGAGCAGCCCTATGCCAAATCGGACTATAAAATCTTCGTGGCAGAGGTCGCGAGCACCGTTAACGAAGTATTACTCCTGAAATACCTTTTGAATACGACCAAGGATAAGACGCTTGAAAAGTATCTTGTAAGCTATTTCCTTGAAATGATCCGCACGACGCTCTTCCGTCAAACGCAGTTTGCAGAATTTGAAGAGACTGCGCACGCAATGGCAGAAAAGGGAGAACCGCTCAATAAAGATAATCTCTCTGAGCTCTATTACGGACTTAACAAAAAATACTACGGTGACGCGCTGTTCCACGATAAGGATATCGAAATCGAATGGGCGCGTATCCCGCATTTTTACAATTCCTTCTATGTATACAAATACGCGACGGGCATTACGGCGGCGGTTGCGATTGCAGACAAGATTTTAAAAGAGGGAGAACCAGCCGTTAAAAAGTATTTCGAATTCCTTTCGGGCGGAAGCAAGACCGATCCCGTATCGCTTTTGAAAATCGCAGGTGCGGATCTTACCGCGAAGGAGACCTTCGCAAGTGTTATGAGAGAATTTGAAGAATATTTGAACAAGCTTGAAAATTACACTTAAGGAGAAGTTATGGCGATTAACCAAATGCCGCACAATTTAGACGCGGAGAAAGCACTTCTCGGCTGCATTCTCTTGGATGAGGGCGTGCAGGCGGAAATACTCGACGATTTAAAAGCCGATGATTTTTATCAGGAGTCTCACCGCGAGATACTTCTCGGAATGAAGGCGGTGCACGCGTCAGGTAAGGCGGTCGATATTGTCACATTGACTGACAAACTTTCGAAGGACGGAAGGCTTAATCGAGCGGGCGGGGTGCAGGCGGTAACAGAGATTGCCGAGAACGCACTCTCATCTGTCAACTATAAGCAGTATCTTGAAATCGTAAAACGTGATTCTATAAATCGCAAACTCATTCGCGCTTCAAAAGAAGTTATTGAAAAATGCATGGATTCTCCCGAAGAAAAGGAAGCCCTCGACTTTGCGGAAAAAAAAGTTTACGGCATTTCGCAAAACGAAGAATCTACCGCGCTCAAAGGGTTAGAAGACGGAACGGATATGCGCGCGGTGCTCGACAGGATCGAACTTATTCAGACGAATCCGGATTCCGCACGTGGCGTGGAAACGGGCTTTCCTCGCCTCGACAGAAAGACGAACGGTTTACAGAAGTCCGATCTTATCATTATTGCGGCGCGCCCTGGCGCAGGAAAAACTTCGTTCGCCATGAATATCGTAGAGCACGCTTGTTTGCAGCGCGGAAAGGTCGCTGCAATTTTCTCTCTTGAAATGTCGAGAAAGCAGCTTTTGCAGAGACTTCTCTGTTCCTATTCTGGTGTGAGCATGAAAAAAGTAAACACGCCGACCGCGGATGAGCGCGTAACATCCGAGGATTTTAAAAAGTTATGGTCGGCGACCGATAAAATCAATAAAAGCAAAATTTTTATCGACGATAAAACGAATATTACGGCGGGGGAGATCCTTTCTAAATGCCGC
This sequence comes from uncultured Christensenella sp., assembly GCA_910585595.1. Classification (GTDB taxonomy): domain Bacteria; phylum Bacillota; class Clostridia; order Christensenellales; family Borkfalkiaceae; genus Gallimonas. Next base: position 20,304 of record CAJUET010000001.1, read on the forward strand.
CGTTTGAAGAGTTCCGAGGGCAGACTCGATCTTGTTATGATCGACTATATCCAGCTTATGCAGGGCGATTCCGTAACTTCGACGGAGTCGAGACAGCAGGTCGTTGCCGAAATTACGCGTGGGCTTAAAATCATGGCAAAGGAGCTTGATGTACCGGTCATTGCACTCTCTCAGTTGAGGCGTTTTCAAGGGAAGGAAGCGCAACTCACTGATCTTCGTGAATCGGGCGCAATCGAGCAGGACGCGGATATCGTTATGTTTATCAATCGCTTTGATCAGAACGCTACGAAAGAGGAGTTACAGAGCGGTAAAGTCGTAGAAGGGGCTTCGGAGCTCAACATTTCCAAATTCAGAAACGGTGAACCGGGGAGAATTCAGCTTCGGTTTATCGGCTCTAAAACGAAGTTTGTGGAAGTTGACTTGCAGGGACGTCCCGAGGAAGAACCGCAGTACGGCAAAGAAAAAAAATCCGCTTGGAAAGAAGAGGACGATGATACGCCCGACGACGGGGGTATTCCGATAGAGTGAGAACGGAAATTTTAGGTGCTTCCCGCGAGGGGACCGAAAGAGCAAAAGAATATATATTAGAGGGCGGCGTGGTTGCGTTTCATACCGAAACGGTTTATGGTTTGGGCGCGAATGCCTTTAACGACGATGCAGTACAAAAGATTTTCGCATTAAAGGGAAGACCTGCCGACAATCCGCTGATCGCGCATGTGCACCGTGATTACGATATAAGTTCGCTTGTTGATTATGTGCCCGATTATGCAGTTTTGCTTCGAAAAGCGTTTTTGCCCGGTCCTTTGACTATGGTTTATCCTTCTAGCGGTAAGGTAAGTAAATTTGTTTCGTGCGGTTTGAATACGCTTGCGATCCGCGTGCCTTCCTCCGTCACGGCGCAAAAGTTCTTAAAAACGGTCAATTTGCCGATTGCGGCGCCGAGTGCAAACCGCAGTAAACACGTTTCACCCGTTACGGCAATGCATGTTTATGACGATTTCAAGAACGAGATTCCCTTGATTCTTGACGGTGGGTCTTGCGAGGGGGGAATCGAGAGTACCGTCTTAGACTGTACGGGCGACGATCCCGTGGTTTTGCGCGAAGGGCTTGTGACGCAGGAAATGATTGCTTCCGTTACAGGGAGATGCTTTGTTTATGAGAAAAAAGCGGGCGAAAGGCCGAAGAGTCCCGGTATGGCTTATAAACATTACGCACCCCAATGCGCGACTGCTTATTTTTCCATAGAGGAACTTGAAAGAGCGCTCGGGAAATATCGTGAGGAAAAAGAACGGGGCGGAAGACCTTTCTTTCTTGCGGAGAGCGGAATCGCAAACGAACTTTCCAAAAAAAGCATAAATGTGTTTCCTCTCGGCGATACGGACGAGGAGATGGCGCAGAACCTTTATGCGCAGTTAAGACGGGCGGAAAAACAGGCTTCCCTTTTAATATGTTTGGAGCCCACGGTGTGCGGCGGGGTTATGGCGGGGGTCATGAACCGCTTAAAACGAGCGTTTGGGATCGGTACGGAAGAGGATTAAAATGAAACATAAAAAAATCGTGTTTGTATGTTCAGGAAATACTTGCCGTTCGCCTATGGCGGAGGCAGCTTTCCGTAAAGAGCTCAAACGCAGAAAAATATCCTGGTATAGAGTGCAGTCGGCGGGCGTAAATGCACAAGAAGGTGCGCCCATGAATCCCGATGCTCAGAAGGCACTTTCCGAAGCGAAAATTCCCTATTCCGAAAATTTCAAAAGCAGTTTGCTGAAGCAAAAGACGGTGGAAGAGGCGATCGCAGTCATCTGCATGACGCGCGATTTATGTGATTTGATTCCCGGGAAAACGGTCATGAGCTTTTACGAGCTGACGGGCAAGGATATTCCGGATCCTTTCGGACAGGGGATCGATGCATACAGGGTAACACTTCGATATATCCGAGAATGTATTCCAACGATTATCAGTCGCCTCGGTTTAGAAGTAAAAGAAGATTAATTTATAAGAGGTTTAAATATGAAAATAGCACTTTGCAGCGATCACGGCGGTCTACACCTAAAAAATTCCATTATCGAATATCTTGTTCAAAACGTTTACGAAATAAAAGATTTCGGCACGACGAACGAGAATTCTTGTGATTATCCCGACTTTGCACTTCTTGCCGCGGAAGCGGTAATGAAAGGGGAGTGCGAGCGTGGAATTTTTGTTTGTACAACGGGAATCGGGATCAGCATCGCTGCAAATAAAATTCCTACGATTCGTTGCGCGCTTTGCTCGGAACCGCTCTCCGCCAAGATGACGCGCTTGCACAACGATGCCAACGTACTTGCACTAGGCGGCGGGATCGTCGGTGTGAATCTTGGAATAGAAATCGTAAAGACCTTTTTAGAAACTCCCTTCTCGGCAGAGGAAAAACATCGCCGCAGAATTGATAAGATCAGTGCGATCGAAAAAAAATATAGCAAATAAAGCGGAACGGAGGTTGTATGTCCGGCACTTTTAAGGAAAAATTGATAGAATCTCTTACGTCGATTTTGCCGATTGCGCTCATTATCTTAATATTATGTGCAACGCTCACGCCATTAGATACGGGTATTTTTGCGCTGTTTTTTATATCGATTTTTCTATTGATCGTCGGCATGGGGGCTTTTACTTTGGGGGCGGATATGTCGTTGCTTGTAATCGGTGAGAAAATCGGTTCTTCAATGACGCGATCGCGTAAAGTTTGGCTTATTGCATTGCTATCCTTCATTATCGGAATTATCGTTACAGTCGCTGAACCCGATTTGAAAATTCTATCCGATCAGGTTGGATCGTTGAAACCGGAATGGGGTTTTTTCGGGAAATATCTTCTGATTTTTATCGTTGCGCTCGGCGTAGGGATTTTCCTGATGCTCGCAATGCTACGCATCGTGTTTAGAATCAGACTTTCGATTCTTTTGATTGCATTTTATGTCGCGGCATTTGTGCTTTCGTTTTTCTGCCCCACAACATTCCGCGCGGTCGCGTTTGATTCAGGCGGCGTTACCACGGGACCGATGACCGTTCCTTTTATTATGTCGCTCGGAGTCGGCGTTGCCGTTATCCGAAGCGATAAAAAGGGTCAGTCGGACTCCTTCGGTTTGGTTGCGCTTGCAAGTATCGGACCGATCATAGCGGTGCTGATTTTAGGCGTTATTTTTCAACTCGGTAACATTACGCCCGATATTTATGAACCCGAGCAGGTTGCTACGACTTGGAATATGGGGCTTACCTATCTAAAAGGTTTTGGAAATTATGCCGAAGAGGTTGCAATCGCCGTTGCGCCTATTCTCGTATTTTCTATCTTATTTCAGCTTATTACGCGAGCGTTCCATAAAAAACAGCTTGTTAAAATCGGTTTGGGTTTTTTATACACTTTTATCGGACTTGTACTTTTTCTTACAGGAGCGAACGTCGGTTTTAAGCCTGTCGGTACGCTTATCGGGGAAAGCCTTGCTTCAAAATCGTGGAGTATGTGGCTTTTGATTCCGGTCGGAATGATTATCGGCTATTTTGTTGTTGCTGCCGAACCGGCTGTGCATGTTCTCAATAAACAGGTCGAGCGTATGAGTTCGGGTGCGGTTTCCTCCAAAGCGATGAAATACGGTTTATGTATCGGCGTATGTATTGCAATCGGACTTGCGATGATGAGAATCTTGACAGGAATCGATATCATGTGGATACTTATTCCGGGATACGTGATTGCACTCATCCTGACGTTTTTTACGCCGCCGATGTTTACCGGTATCGCATTCGACTCGGGTGGTGTGGCAAGCGGAGCAATGGTGTCGTCGTTTGTGCTTCCCATGGCGATCGGCGCCTGCAATATCATCAATCCCGAAGCGATCATGACGCAAGCGTTCGGATGCGTTGCGTTCGTTGCGCTTGCTCCGCTTATTTCTATTCAGATTTTGGGAATCATGTATAAGCAGAAAACCAAGCGGATAAAACGTACTTTCCTTGCGGTAGAAGACAGAGTGCTCGAATATGAGGTGGATTGATGGAAGAGAAGAAAAATCCGACTCCGAAAAGGAAATCTGTAACCGAAACGATAGAAAAAGTCGCATTAAAAGAGAAAAAGAACAGGGCAAAAAGGACAAAGATTGAGCGTCCGAGAGTAGAAAAAATAAAGGCGCCGCGTCCGAACCGCACAAAACTTTTGGTCAGTATTGTAAATCACAGTGACGGTAAGCAATTAAAAACTATACTCGACGAGTGTTCGGTTTCGCTCAGTCTGTCCTTCGACGGGACGGGAACGGCGCGCTCCTCGATTTTAGATTATTTCGGGATCGGGGAAACGGAAAAGACGATTGTGCTGTCACTCTTTCCCGAAAGCGACGAGGATTTGATTATTCGGGAAATTCGCACTAAGATGTCGCTGTATTTGGTGGGCAGGGGTATTTCGTTCACTGTTCCGCTTACAAGCGTTTCCGAAATCGTAGCAAACGGACTTTCGAAAGCGTCCGCAAAAAAAACCGTTTTGGAGAGTATGATTATGACCGAGGCAAGAAGAACTTATGATTTGATTGTATGCGCCGTGAGTGCAGAGCGTTCGGATGAAGCAATGGAAGCGGCGCGTTCCGCGGGGGCTGCGGGCGGCACGATTATGCACGCTAGGATGCTCGACAATAAGAAGGCGGAACAGTTTATCGGAATTTCGCTTGCCAAAGAGCAGGAGATTCTGTTGATTTTAACAAAACGCGAGGGGAAACTTGCAATTATGCAGGCGCTCTTTGACCGCGTCGGGGTAAAAACGGAAGCGGGCGGAATTATTTTTTCCGTTCCTGTCGACAGAACGGTAGGAATCGGCGCGGATGAAACGGCGGAAGTCGCAGTTGCGAAAGATAAAGAAGTGTCTTCCGCAACGGTTGAAACTCCCGTAACGGAATTGACCGAAGCTTCCGAAACGGAAGAGGAAACGAAGTAAAGAATGAAGAGTAAACGTATTATTGCAATCGGCGGGGGCGAAATCAAGAACTACGGTACACTTGAAATTGACCGCTATATCGCGGAAGAGGCAAAAAAAATTGCGGGCGATCGTCGTGCTTGCGGTTTATTTGTTCCTACGGCAAGCTACGACTGTATGCCTTATTATAATACGTTTCATAAAATATATACGGGCATTTACGGCTTAAAGACAGACGTTGTTCTTACGGTAAACCGCGAGATAGATTTGGATAAGATTCGCATTAAATTTGAAAAAGCCGATTTTATTTACGTAGGTGGCGGGAATACCGTGTTCATGATTGAGCATTGGAAGAAGACGGGGGCTCTTTCGATCATAAAAGAAGCATATGCGCGCGGCGTTTTGATTGCAGGTCTGTCCGCAGGCGCAATTTGTTGGTTTGAGGATATGTATTCCGATTCAGTTGTGGAAGGGGAATATTCCATGTATAAGGGGCTTGGATGGATTCATGGAAAAATTTCCCCGCATTATAATGAAAGAATGCTTGACTTTGACAAAATAGTAATGTATAATCGTGATTGCGCTTGGGGCGTTGAAAACGGCGCCGCGCTTGAAATTGTTGACGGAGAGCCGTTACGCAGTATTTCAGGTGGAGGTAAGGTTTATCGGCTTGACGCAAGCGGTGGCGAATTAAAAAAGTCGATATTTTAATTGCGGATGTGGCGAAACTGGCAGACGCGCAGGTTTCAGGTTCCTGTGGGAGACCGTGCAGGTTCAAATCCTGTCATCCGCACCACAAGCATAACGTAAGTTGAACAGTGTTTGACTTGCGTTATTTTTATATCAAAAATCGGTAACATAAAATTGATTTGCGATAATATTTTTATGCGTGCATATTACGACTTAAAACGCGAAAATAATCGCCAAAAAGAAAAATTCGACAAATTAAGACAAAAAAACAATAATTTTGTAAAAAAATATTTGAATTTTGTAAATAGAACCGCTTGATTTTTTCATAATTATATTTTATAATACCCTTACTCACAAATCCAAGGGGAATTATCTATGAAAAAATGTCTTATTTTGGAATCTAACGAAGAATTTGCCTTGCAGCTTTCGAGGGCGCTCGGCGGCGAGTACGAAGTGGTTGGCGTGACTGACGACGGTGCGGAAGGACTCCGTATTGCAGAAAGGGAAAATCCAACCATAATCGTAATGAGTTTACTGATTAAAAATCTTGACGGACTTTCGCTGATTGGCGAGCTTAAAAAGCGTAAGATAAGATCGGAACTTATCGTTTCGGGTAACGTTTCGGACGATGCGATTATTAATCGTATTATATCGGCGGGCGCACGATATTATTTTGTAAAGCCGGTTTCTGCCGAAATCGTCTGCGAGCGGATCCGTGAAATTGTCGACGGAAATGGCGCGGATAATGTCGAACCCGTTGAACGTAAGCGCGCAGGTTCGATTGAGGAGCGAATCAGTAATATCTTTATTTCGATCGGGATACCGCCGCACATCAAGGGTTATCGTTATCTCAGAGAGGGGATACGCATGGCGGTAGAGGATCCGCACGTTATCAACAACGTAACAAAGGTGCTTTATCCCAAAATTGGCGAAAAATACGCAACTAGTGCAAGTAAGGTTGAAAGAGCGATCCGCCATGCGATTGAAGTCGCATGGAACAGAGGAAGAATCGATGCCATCAATTCTATTTTCGGAGCACGCGTGTATCTCGGAACGGAAAAACCGACAAACAGCGAGTTTATCGCTCTTGTTGCGGATAAATTGATTCTTGACGGCATGAGTTAAGTTGTTTTTTGTTTCCCGCGCCAATCGGCGCGGGAATATATTTCTTATGATAATATTTTTTGTTGCGCCATGAAAAAGTGTTGACTCGTTCGGCAATTTATATTATAATGTAATTGTACACAGGGGAGTGGCTCAACGGTAGAGTAGCGGTCTCCAAAACCGTAGGTTGCGTGTTCGAATCGCGTCTCCCCTGCCAAATTCCCCCGATTCCCGATAGGGAAGCGGAGGAATTTTTTTATAAGGTAAATATGAAAGAAAAAAAACGTGTAATACTCTATACGGACGGAGCGTGTTCGGGAAATCCAGGCGCAGGCGGTTGGGGCGCAATTCTCATTTTTAACGGAATCGAGCGGGAACTGAGCGGCGGTGAAGCATATACGACAAATAATCGCATGGAGCTTATGGCGGTCATAAAAGGGCTAGAAGCACTTAAATATCCATGTACGGTTGAAATTTATAGTGATTCCGCGTACACGGTGAATGCTTTTGTGAACAGGTGGATATCCTCTTGGGAAAAAAACGGCTGGAAAAAAGCTGACGGAAAGTCTGTAATGAATGTCGACTTATGGCAAAGTTTATTAAGACTTACGAAAACACATGAAGTGGAGTTCAAAAAAGTAAAAGGTCACGCCGATAACGAATACAATAATCGTTGCGACACGCTTGCACGGAGTGCTATTGCAAAGGATTCGAAATAAATTGCTGCAAAGTCGGATATAATAATCATATGACCTAATTTGAGGTTGGAAAGGGAATATGACGAAAACGACGAAAAAAGTAATTCATATCCTTTATATGGTTCTTGCGGCAACGCTTTTCGAAGTGTTTTTTCTTTTATGCCTACGGCATTTTTACAGGGAATGGAGTGTAGCGCTCTATTTCAGTGTGTTGGTTACGGGTTCTTTGGCAAATTTAGCAATTCTCATAACGGATATTGTATGTTGCATTTTGAATAAAGAAGTCATTACGCGCAGCTGTATTACAGCGTACTTTCTGATAGATTTTTTAGCAATATTTTTTTATATTCTTGTACGGACGGAATTCTTCGATATTATTCGTGACAAAGAGAGTTTTCAGGCGTTTCTTGAACGGTCGGGAAAATGGATGGCGGTTCTCTTTGTCGTGTTGCAATTCTTACAGGTGGTTATTCTTCCCATACCGAGTACGGTCACGGTAGTGGCAGGAGCTGCGCTCTTCGGGCCGCTTGCGGGAAGTTTGCTGAGTTTATTGGGAATCGTGATCGGTTCGTTAGTTGCTTTTCTCGTCGGAAGATACGCTGGTTATCGCGTCGTGGCATGGCTTGTGGGGAAGGATGCGCTCGATAAATGGTTGAAAAAAATAAAGGGAAAGGATAAACTTTTGCTTTCGGCAATGTTTATTCTACCCGTTTTTCCAGACGATATTTTGTGCTTTGTGGCAGGAATTTCGTCGATGTCGCTTCCGCTCTTTCTGGGTATTATTATAATTTCCCGTGTGACTGCGATTTTTATGACTTCTTATTCGGTTACGCTCATTCCGTTCAATACTTGGTGGGGACTGTTAATTTGGGGTATTTTGATCGCGGCAGTGGTTGTGCTGTTCGTATTCCTGTATAAGAAATCGGATAGCATTCTAAATTGGTTTGCAAAAAAATGTCACAAAGAAATGCGGATCAAAGAAAAAGCAGGACGGGATGAATTTACGGTCGAAATAGTAACGCCGAACGGTGATCTATATGAAAAGGGGATCAAAAAGTCAGAAGAGAACGAAAAAAAGGAGAACCGATCGCATAAAAATTGAAGCCGGGCAGATTTCTTATCAGGGGAATCTGCTTTTTATTTTAGCCGTAGTATTTTTTAAAAATTATTTTCATTTAATTCCTTGCATTTTGTTTGAAAACATTGTATAATGGTATTTGTAGGAATTTGTTTTTTTGAACATTATAATGAGGTTATTTATGGACAGAATACAGGAATTACGCAAAAGGAAAGAAGCGTTAAAAAAAGCAGGAGGGAGCGTTCGTAAGGAAATTGAATCGCTGGTCGATGAGAATAGCTTTGTCGAACTTGCGGCATTAAGTTTTTCCAAGAGCGAGTTTTATGAAGACGAGGCTCGCGGCGAAGGGGTTTTGACCGGTTTTGCGACGATTGGCGGATACCCTTTTTATCTTGTTGCGCAGAATTTTGACGTGATTTCGGGCGGGTTAACCAAGGCAAATTGTGAAAAGATCGCAAAAACTTTGAATGCCGCAGAAAAAAACAATACGCCCGTTGTTTATCTGTTGCATTCCCAAGGCGTTGCGGTCGGAGAAGGGGTCAGCGTACTTGAAGGTATTTCCGAACTTCTTTTAAAAGCAACGCAATTAAAAGGAACGGTAATGCAGTACGCATATCTTTCGGGCGGAGTGTACGGTTCCGTGGCAGCGCTCGCTGCGGTATGCGACGTAATGTTTTTTGAGGACAAGAGTGTACTTTCTATCAATTCTCCGTTGGTACTGGCGGCGAAAGAGAATAAAAATTTGAAAGCGGAGGAAGCAGGTGGATACGCCGCGTTGACAAATGCGGGACTTCCCGCCGTAAAAGTAAAGAATCTGAAAGAGGCGGGAGCGCATATTAAGTCGATCACCGAATTACTTGCCCTGCCTGTTACGGAAGCGGAACTTAATAAACCGAGTCCCACACTCAATAAATCGTCGGATGCAAAGGCGATTTCTTCCATTTTGGAAAACGGATTGGAACTCGGTGCGAATAGCTGTCCCGAAGTTAAAACCGTGCTTGCGCGTATCGGCGGAATTGCAGTTGCAGCGGTCGTTTTTGACCAAGTGAAACTCAACGCATACAATGTTCGCAAAATCAAGAATTTTGCGGAATTAGCTTGTTGCTACGCTTTGCCGCTTGTTACATTTGTAGATTGTACGGGCATTGATGCGACGCTTGCGGTAAACAACAGCGGCGTGCTCAAAGAAATTACGGAGTATCTCTCCATTCTTGATGCGACGGATACTGCGAAAATCGCGTTCGTGACGGGGAAGGCGGTCGGTTTAGGATATTCGCTATTTGCCTCGAAGAGTGTCGGATTCGATTATACCTTTGCTTTGGCGAATGCAGAGGTGTCCTTATTCGAGAGCGCGCTCGGTGCAGAAATCGAGTATTCTTCGGAGAAAGGTTTCAATAAAGAAAAGTTTGCTAAGATTTATGCGGATGAAAATGCCGATCCTGTGAACGCTGCAAAGAACGGTTACTTGGACGATGTTATTGAACCGCAGTTTTTAAAACAGTATTTAATTGCGGCGTTGCAGACGCTTATCGGCTGAGGTGTATATGATAAACTCGATTTTATCCGATTGGTTCAAACTTAATGTCGGCGACGGCGCATTTTACGCGATATTCGGGTTCTTATTCGTGTTTGCGGGAATCGCGCTTCTCGTTGTAATTTTTACGGTTCTCGGCGTTATTATGAAGAAAATGAACGCGAGAAAGCCGAAAAAGAAGAAAATCAAAACAAAAAAGGAAGAGCCCGTTCAAACGAAAGTCGAAGATGAGGGTATTTCTCCCGAAGTGGTTGCGGCAATCACGGCGGCGATTATGGCGGTTTATGAAGGCGAAAACGCAAAATGCGATTTTATAGTGAAAAGAATTAAAAGGTTGTAAGGAGATAGATATGCGTAATTTTGTTGTAACGGTTAACGGAAAACAGTACGAAGTAGGCGTAGAGGAAGTAGGGGGCGCTCCTCAAGATGTGCCGAGTCAGGCGGTTGCATATTCCGCACCTGCGCCTTCTGCGGCATCAAGTACAGGAAACGGCACGAAGGTGCTTTCGCCTTTCCCTGGTCTTATTAAATCGCTTGCGGTGGAGAACGGCGCAATGGTCAAGAAGGATCAGCCTATTCTCGTGCTTGAAGCAATGAAAATGGATAATGATATTACCGCTCCCTGCGACGGTACGGTTACCTTTCAAGTGAACAAGGGCGCAAACGTAGAGTCCGACGCGGTGCTTGCCGTAATTTCTTAACGCGGAGAGATTTATGCAAAATCTGCTCATTAATTTTACAGGGATATTTTCCGATCTCTGGGGACAAATGGGAATGTCGCAAGGGGGGTGGCAGAATTATGTTATGCTGCTTATCTCTTTCGTGCTCATGTTCCTTGCAATTGTCAAGAAGTACGAGCCGATGCTTTTACTTCCGATAGCGTTCGGAATGTTCCTTATCAACTTACCGGGTGCCGAGAGGATCCTTTGGGGTGTAAACGTCACGCCCGACACTTCGCTTTCCTTAGGTGTTTTCGGGGAAGGTAAAAACCAGTATGAGAACGTTGCCGTTTATTCAAACGCTGCCGGCGAGCTTATCTATCTGAAAGAGGGGTTCTTAAACGGCGAGTTGGTTACGTTCTATTCCAGTTTTGAGAATTTGCAGGCGGGAGTTGCGGCTGCACCGATCAGCAATGTTGAATTTTCCGCATTATATTCTTTGCAGGGATTTATTCAAGGCTCCGTTAGCGAAGCGGGAACGACATATGTGAATCAATTCGTCATGCTTAGTAGTTACGAATCGGTTACGGAAAGGGGGCTTCTGTGGTATTTATACTACGGTGTAGATAAAGTTATTTATCCTCCGCTTATTTTCCTCGGAATCGGTGCGATGACCGACTTCGGACCGCTCATTGCAAATCCGAAGAGTATGTTTATCGGCGCGGGTGCACAGCTCGGTATTTTCGTGGCGCTTTTCGGCGCAGTGCTTTTGGGATTCACGGGGGCGGAGGCTGCCGCGACTGCCATTATCGGCGGGGCGGACGGTCCTACGGCAATCTATGTTTCTAAAATGCTTGCGGAACATTTAGTGCCGACGATTGCGATTGCCGCGTATTCTTACATGGCACTTATTCCCGCTATTCAGAAGCCTGTCATGAGACTATTAACCACAAAGAAAGAACGCGCTATCAGAATGAAGCCGCTCCGTCAGGTTTCTAAAGTGGAAAAAATAATTTTTCCGGTGGCGGTCACGCTCGTGGTGGGGTTACTGTTGCCTGACGCGATTCCACTTCTCGGAATGCTCATGCTCGGGAATCTTTTCCGCGAATCGGGCGTTGTGGAAAGACTCTCGTCGCAGGCTCAGAACGGGCTCATCAATACGATTACGATTTTCCTCGGAATTTCTGTCGGGTGCAAAGCGAAGGGGGAAATATTCTTAACGACCCAAACGCTTGGCATTCTTGCGATCGGTATCATCGCATTCTATTTGGGTACGATCGGCGGAATCCTTGTGGCAAAACTTATGTGCAAATTGACGAAAGGCAAGATTAATCCTTTGATCGGCTCCGCAGGAGTTTCCGCAGTGCCTATGGCGGCGCGTATTTCGGAGGACGTCGGACGGGAGACCGATCCGAGCAATCACCTTTTGATGCACGCTATGGGACCTAACGTAGCGGGCGTTATCGGCTCTGCCTTGGCGGCAGGCGTGTTACTCGCAATATTCTGACGTTGCAGGAGATATTATGGCTAAGAAAATTTTAATTATGGATACTATTTTGCGTGATGCGCATCAATCGCACGCGGCTACTCGTATGACGACTGAGCAGATGATTCCCATCCTCGGACAGCTCGACGAAATCGGCTACTACTCTTTGGAGGGATGGGGCGGTGCGACCTTTGATTCGTGTATGCGTTATCTCAACGAGGATCCGTGGGAACGCCTGAGAACGCTTAAAAAATATTTAAAAAAGACACCTATTCAGATGCTTCTCCGCGGACAAAACCTTTTGGGTTACCGTAATTATGCCGATGATTTGGTCGACAAAGTCGTCGAGAAGTCCATTGAAAACGGAATCGGGGTCGTGCGTGTATTCGACGCGCTAAACGATCCGCGCAATATCGAATCTTCTATGCGCGCCATTAAAAAATACGGTGCGGGAGGAAAGTGCGTATGTGAAGCGGCGATTTCCTATACGACGAGCCCCGTTCATACGCTCGACTATTTCGTAAAGCTTGCAAAGACTTACGAAAATATGGGCGCGGACAATATTTGTGTTAAAGATATGGCAAATCTTCTGTTGCCGTTTGAAGCGTTTGAGCTTGTTACTGCGCTTAAAAAGGAACTTCTTCCCGAAACCAAACTTCATTTGCATACGCATAATACGACGGGTACGGGGGATATGGTCAATTTGATGGCAATTAAAGCGGGAGTAGATATTGTAGATACAGCGCTTTCGCCGCTTGCAAACGGTACGTCGCAACCCGCGACCGAACCGTTGGTTGCGACTTTGCAGGGAACGGAATACGATACGGGAATCGATCTTAAAAAGCTCATCCCGATCGCAGCGCACTTTAAAAAAGTTGCCGCCGACCTTGAAAAAGACGGGGCGCTCAATCCGAAGGTAAGACAGGTCGACGTCAATACGCTCATCTATCAGGTTCCCGGCGGTATGCTTTCAAATCTTATGAACCAACTTAAAAAGGCGGGAAAAGAGGAGAAACTTTCCGAAGTGCTTGCGGAAGTTCCGAACGTTAGGAAAGACTGCGGATATCCGCCGCTCGTCACACCTTCTTCGCAGATTGTCGGCACGCAGGCGGTTATGAACATCGTCATGGGTGAACGCTATAAAATGGTTACGAAGGAAACGAAGGATCTGTTTGCCGGCAAATACGGTCAGCTTCCCATGCCTGTGAACGAAGAAATTGCCGAAAAAGTCTTGAAAGGCGACAAACGTATTAGCTATCGCCCTGCGGACGATTTGGAACCCGAATACGATAAACTTAAAGAAGAGGTTGTAGCGAAGGGCTACTATACGCAGGAAGAGGATGTGCTCTCTTATGCTTCCTTCCCCGAAGTTGCAGAGAATTTCTTTAAATGGAGAAAGGCAAAAAACGAAGGCGTGGACAGCGACATGGCTAAAAGCGGGGTTTATCCCGTCTGAGGGCGGTAGCCTATAATGCGCGTTATCGTAATCGGCGGTGGTGCAAGCGGGCTTATGGCGGCTTATTTTGCGGCTTATAACGCCCACGAAGTGCTTCTCATTGAAAAAAACGAGAAGCTCGGTAAAAAAATTTATATCACTGGAAAAGGCAGGTGTAACGTTACGAATGACTGCCCGCCCGAAGATTTCCTCACGCACGTCGTGCGGGGAGGAAAATTTTTAACGGGAGTTATTTACGCATTCCCTCCTCAAAGATTGATGGCTCTTCTTGAAGAGCACGGTCTCGCTTTAAAGGTCGAGCGCGGAAATCGCGTGTTTCCTTTGAGCGACCATGCAAGCGATGTTACCAAGACGATTGAAGGGGCTTGCCGTGCGCTCGGTGTTAAAATTCGATTTAACGAGACTGCGGAAAAAGTTCTTACCGCTGAGGGGGCTGTTCGTGGCGTTAAGACGAACTTGGGCGAATACGAATGCGATATAGCTATCATAGCGACGGGCGGCGTTTCCTATCCCGCGACGGGTTCGACTGGCGACGGATACCGTTTCGCAAAAGAGTTCGGACACTCGATCGTGCCGTGCCTGCCGTCCCTTGTCGGTTTGAATTTAAAAGCTAACGCGGGGCAGCAGGGCATTTCGCAGAGAAACGTTGTTTTAACGGCGAGGCGGAACGGTAAGGTAATTTCTTCGGAAATGGGAGAACTTCTTTTCACGCATTACGGAGTGAGCGGTCCACTTATCCTGACACTCAGCGCGAAAATCAATAGATTACCGATAAAAGAAATTTCGTTGGAGATCGATTTAAAACCGGCGCTTGACCAAAGTAAACTGGATGCGCGGCTATTGCGTGAATTTAAGGAACGAAAGAATGAGAACTTGAAGAACGTTATGCGAGGATTTCTTCCTGCGGGACTTGTATTGCCCGTTTTGCAGGCGGCAAGGATTTCTGCAAACAAAAAGGCAAATTCCGTCACGAGAGAGGAGCGCACAAGTCTTGTAAAAACGTTGAAATGCTACGAACTTATTCCGGGATCTTGGCGCGGATTTTCCGAAGCGGTCGTAACTTCGGGCGGAGTCGATCTAAAAGAAATAGATCCTAAAACGATGGAAAGTAAAATGGTGAGAGGGTTGCGCTTTTGCGGTGAAGTGCTTGATGTGGACGCATTCACGGGTGGATTTAATCTGCAGATCGCTTTTGCAACGGGTTTTATTGCCGGAAACATTAAAAATAGCAATTACCATAGTACTATGTCTGACATAATGAAAGTTTGAGTATAAACATCGACAAAGGAAGGTGGGATTATAATGGTAGTTATTCGGGGTGCAACGACAATCAACGAAGATACTCCTGATGAAATCAGAGCGGCGGTAAAAGAGCTTTTGGAGCAGACGGAAAAACGCAATGCCGTTTCGCGCGACGAAATCGTCAGTATCGTATTTTCGAGTACGTCGGATATCCATTCCTATTATCCCGCAAAAGCGGCGCGGGAGGCGGGCTTCGAGGGGGCTTCGCTTTTTTCGGCGCAAGAGCCCGAAATCGAGGGCGCTTTAAAGCTATGCATTAGAACGATGCTCTTTGTGGAAAAGAACATTACGCCTCGCCATGTCTATCTGCGCGGAGCAAAGGTTTTAAGAAAGGATATAACGGAAAAAATCAATGTGGCGATCGACGGTCCTGCTGGAAGCGGAAAATCAACGATTGCAAAAGCGCTTGCGCGTGATTATAAAATACTTTATCTTGATACGGGTGCGATGTACCGAGCCTGTGCATTGAAGGTGCTCGAAGCGCAAATCGATATTCAAAGCGAAAAGGAAGTAGAAGAGATTCTTCGCGTCCTTTCTTTGGAAGTGAAATACGAAGATGGAACGCAGAAAACGATTTTAGACGGAATCGACGTTTCCGATAAAATACGCGCGCCCGAAATTTCAATGGCGGCGAGCACGGTTTCACGCTATCCTTTTGTTCGTTTGAAAATGGCGGAAAAACAGCGGGAAATCGCTTCTGATATGAGTTGCGTTTTGGACGGAAGGGATATCGGTACGTTTGTTCTGCCTTCTGCGGACTTTAAATTTTTTTTGACGGCGAGTCCCGAGGTTCGCGCCGAGCGCAGAAAAAAGGAGTTGGAAGAAAAGGGCTATGAGGTCGATTTTGAAAAATTGAAGGAAGAGATCATTGCCCGCGACAATCAGGATATGAACCGTGAAATCGCACCCTTGAAGCAGGCAGATGATGCTGTTTTGATAGATACGTCTTCCATGACGATCGAACAGGTATTACAAACGATCAAGAAAATGATTCAGGAGAAAATTTGATGTTCGAGACCGACTTGGAGACGAAGGATAAACTCAAAAAAAAAAATAAGAAAGAGAAAAAACAAAAGCCCGTCCGCCTTTTTCCTGCAAACAAAAAAGGCTATCATATTATGCACACGCTGAATTTCTTTCGGTTTTTGCTGTATCCGTGGAATTCTATATTCTATCCGTGCAAAATGTTCGGACATAAAAAGGTAGGGCAGGGCGCATATATTTATGTTGGAAATCATTATAGTATGTGGGATATTTTTTATCCTGCCCGCACGACGAAAGAGGGAGTGCATTACGTTGCGAAAGAGTCGATTACTTCTGCGCCTGTGCTCAGAAGATGGGCGTTAAAAATCGGAGCGATTACCGCAATGCGCGACGGGTCGGATATCCGTGCCTTAACGGACGCGATGAAGTGTCTGAAAAACGGAGAAAAGGTAGTGCTCTTTCCTGAGGGAACGAGGAATAAAGTTTCCGAGGATGAATTTCTTCCGTTCCACGGCGGTTCCGCACTGATGTCGATCAAAACGAAGACTCCTATCATTCCTTTTGTTATATGCAACAGACCGAAAGTGTTTAAAAAAGTGCACGTAGTATTCGGTGAGCCTTTTGAACTGAGCGAGTACTACGACAGAAAGCTTTCGCGGGAAGATTACGAAGAAGCGGAACAGGTAATCGTGAATAAGATGTATGAAATTCGCGAAGCGCACAGAGCGTACCTTAGAGAGAGGAAAGCGGGAAAAAAGAAGAAATGCAAATCGTAGTTGCGAAGCACAGCGGTTTCTGTTCGGGAGTTAAAAAAGCGGTCGAAACGGCAATGAGCGTATCGCCCGAAAATACTTTTGTTTACGGAGAAATTATTCATAATCGCGAGGTTGTAAGCGAAATCACAAAGCGCGGACTTATTACGGTAGACGACGTATCCGATGTGCCTGACGGAGCGACGCTTCTAATTCGCTCGCACGGTGCGGAGAAGTCCGTTTACGAGGAATGTGAAAAGAGAAATATCCGTTTGCTTGATTGTACTTGCGCGTTTGTTAAGAAGTCGCGCGATATTGTAAAACGTGCTTCAAGTGAAGGAAAGACCGTCGTTATCACGGGAAGCAGAGAGCATCCGGAGATACGCGGGCTTGTGGGGTGGGCTACGGGCGAGGTGTTCGTTTTTGCTTCGGCGGAGGAAGATTTCGGCGATTTATACGGCAAAGAAGTCGTTTTAATCTCTCAAACGACCTTTTCCGAGAAAAGTTTTTCGAAAATTGCCGAAAATATTCAAAAAGTGCGTCCAAAAACAGTTGAGATTTTTCCGACGATTTGTTATACTACAATATGCAGACAAAGGGAAGCAAAAGAGCTTTCGCGTATTTGCGACGCAGTTCTCGTAATCGGCGGACTGAATAGTAGCAATACGAATAAGTTGGCGGAAATTGCGTCGGCAAACTGTAAGCGGGTAATTCGCTTGCGCGGAGCAGACGATTTCGAATATGAAAAAATTAAAGGATGTAAAAAGGTCGCCGTAATAGTGGGTGCGAGTACGCCCGATTGGCAGACCCGGGAGGTTCTCTGTAAGATGGAAGGAAACAGCACGGAAGTTCAGAAAATGACGATGCAGAACGTCGTCGAGGATATCGACAAGAACGAGCGGTATCATAAGGGACAAATTATTTCTGCAAAAATCGTATCGGCGACGGAAGAAGGAGTGTATGTATCCGCTTCCGGAAAGCTCGAAATTCTTCTTCCGAAAGACGAACTTGATTGCTCGGAATACACTCGCGAAGTTTACGCGGGACGCGTGGGTGAAGAACTCCAACTCATGGTTGTTGAACTTAATCCCAAAGTCAAGCTTTCCGAAAAGTCCGTGAAGAAAGTCAAAGAGGAAGAGGCGCTTTTAAGCGACGTTGAGGCGGGAAAAGAATTCAGCGTTATTTGTACGGGGTTCAACAAGGGCGGCCTTACCGCAGAACTCGGAACCTATCCCGTTTTCATTCCTGCGAAGGAAATCCGTTCGGGCTATGTGAACGATCTTGAGAAATATAAGGGCAAGAAGTTGCGTTTGCGCCTTCTTGAAATCAGAAAGGAACGCAGAAAAGAAATCATTGCTTCTCAACGCGTGATTCTTGAAGAGGAAAAGGCGGCGAAAGATGCTCAGAGAGCGGAAAAGGAAGAGGCATTCTTTAATACGATCGAAGTCGGCGCAACCGTCGAAGGAAAGGTGGAGCGCGTGACCTCGTTTGGAGCATTTGTTTCCGTAAACGGCTTTGATTGTCTTGCGCACATCTCCGATCTTTCTTGGACGGGCGTGAAAGAAGTGACGGATGTTCTTGAAATCGGTAAGCGTTATCAGTTCAAAGTTCTTAAAATCGACCGCGAAAACAAAAAGGTTTCTATTGGCTACAAACAGCTTCAACCCGAGCCTTGGGATCTTGCGGCTGAGAAATACGCTGAGGGCGACATTGTTCACGGAAAAGTTGTAAGAATCGTTCCTTTCGGAGCGTTCGTAGAGATTGAAAAGGGAATCGACGGTCTTGTTCATGTATCGCAGATCACGCACGAGTGGCTTGAAAACCCGACGTCGGTGCTTTCGATCGGCGAAGAGATCGACGCGAAGGTGCTTGCATTCAATCCGGCTGAAAGAAAAATTACTCTCTCCATTAAGGCTTTACAGCCTCAGCCCGAGGTTGAGCCTTACTATATGAAGGAGAAAGATCGCGACGAAGGAAAGAGTAACAACCGCAAAGCGCGCAAGGGCGGCAGAAAGAATTTCTCCAACGACGATGAAGATTACAGGGAATGGAACGAGGGCGGCTTCGGAGGCGTTTCCATCGCGGATCTTTTGGGCGGCGAAAACAAATAATCAAAAAACTATCTTAAAAATCCGCTTAACGGCGGATTTTTTTGTTTATAAATATTTTGGAAATATTTTGGAAATATTTGCTAAGGAGTAAATAAAATGGAAAGACAGGGCAACATTCGGATCGCAAGCGAAAACATGATGCCGATCATTAAAAAATGGCTTTATTCAGAAAAGGATATCTTTTTGCGTGAAATCGTGGCGAACGCGTCGGACGCTATTACGAAATTGAAAAAATTAGAGGCGCTTGGCGAAGCAAAGACAACGGGCGATTATAAAATCACGATCACAACGGACGCAAAGGCTAAAACGCTTACGGTGGAAGATAACGGGATTGGCATGACGCAGGACGAGGTGGAGCGTTATATTACTCAGATAGCTTTTTCGGGCGCTGCCGATTTTATGGAGAAATACGAGAAATCGAACGGCGACGGAATTATCGGACACTTCGGTCTCGGTTTTTATTCCGCTTATATGGTTTCCGAAAATATCGAAATTTTTACGAAATCATACCGCGACGGCGCGCAGGGAGTGCATTGGGTTTCGGACGGAAACAGTACTTATAAAATCGGTGATGCAGATATAAAGTCGCGCGGCACAAAAATCGTGATGCATCTTGCGCCCGACGAAAAAGAGTTTACCGACGAAAAGGTGATTAAAAAACTGCTCCTGAAGTACTGCTCGTTTATGCCTTATCCCATTTACATCAACCCCAAGGAGGGCGATAAGGAATTGAAACCCGTCAATACGACGGAGCCTTTATATTTGAAACAGCCTGCGGACTGCACGGAAGAGGAATATCAAAAATTCTACCGCGAAACCTTCCGCGATTTCAATCCGCCGCTTTTCTGGATACATTTAAATATGGAGTATCCTTTCCGCTTAAAGGGTATTCTGTATTTCCCGAAAATTAAAAAGAACGTCGAACTCGAACCGGGGCAGGTTAAACTCTATTGTGAACAGGTTTTTGTTGCGAACAACATTAAAGAAGTAATTCCTGAATTCCTTATGCTCTTAAATGGCGTGATCGATTGTCCCGAAATTCCGCTGAATGTTTCCCGATCCTTCTTGCAGAATGACGCGAAGGTACAAAAAATCTCCCGCTACATCACAAAGAAGGTCGCCGACAAGTTGACCGATCTCTTCAATAACGATCGGGAGAAATATGAAAAGTGTTGGCAGGATCTTTCGACTTTTGTAAAATACGGGTGTTTGAAAGACGACGATTTTTTTGACAAGGTAAAGGATATTATTATTTATAAGAATATCGACGGCAAATATCAGCCTATCACCCGCTACTTTGGAGTAAGCATTACTGAAGAAGAGGCAAAAAAGGGGAAGGAGCCGCAAGTCGTTTATTATTCTTCGGATGAGAATAAACAGGCGCAGTATATTGCTATGTTCCGCGAGGCGGGACTCGACGCAATTATCTGCGACGAATACATCGATCCGCATTTTATCAGTTATATCGAATATCAGAACCCGACTTCCGTGCGTTTTCTGCGCATCGACGCCGATGTTGATGCGGCGCTCAAAGCGGAAGTGGATGGCGGAGAGGATAAGGAGATCGAAACACTTTTCACCGAATGTCTGAAAAATAAAAAGGTTCACGTTAAGTCTGCTAATCTAAAAAATACAAACGTTCCTGCCATTGTCAACGTTCCGGAGTTCCTGCGCCGAATGACGGAAATGAACAGCTTTTACCGCATGGGAGACGATATGCACGATGTAACGCTTATCGTGAATACTGCGAATGCGGCGGTAAAGGCGCTTAAAACCGCAGAGCAAAAGAACCGCCAAACGGCGGTGGAACAGATTTATTATCTTGCGCTTATGAGCTATAAGTCGCTTGAGCCGGAAGAATTGCAGTCGTTTACGGCAAATACTGCTCTTTTGCTTGAAAAATATTTGCAAAAATAATCAATTTTTTATCACGACGATATTGACAATTCGTTTGCGTTTTGCTATAATATAAAAGATGTCGTAAGTTGATTGCACACGGTGCGGGAACAGTCGGCGTCACAGGAGGTAAGTAAGGTGAACGGAACTGTAAAATGGTTCAACGACGGAAAGGGCTATGGATTTATTTCCAACGATGAGGGCGGAGACGATATTTTCGTACATTTCTCCGCGATTCAGACGGAAGGCTTCCGCACGTTGAAGGAAGGTCAAAAAGTAACTTTTGAGACCGAACCCGATCCCAAAGACAGCGGTAAGCTTCGCGCAATCAACGTAGTGCCCGTATCTTAATCAGGATTCAGAAAAGAGAAACGCCGAAGGGCGTTTCTCTTTTTTGTGCAATCTTTTAATTAACAAAACTGACGGCAACTTGCATAGGATGAGGTATGGTTTCCGAAAATTTGATTCCCGCACGCTGCTACTTTGTCGGGATCGGCGGGGTAAGCATGAGTGCGCTTGCGCTCTTATTGCGCGACAGGGGAATACTCGTGAGAGGAAGCGACCTTGTTGAGAGCGACTTTACAAAATCATTACGGCAACGGGGAATCTCCGTTCATATCGGCGAGAGCGAAGAAATAGTAGAAGACGCAGTCGTGTATACAGGGGCAGTTGGGCTTCGGAACCCGCAACTTGCCGCAGCAAAGAGGGCGGGGAAACGCTTGATTTCGCGTGCGGAACTTCTTGGAATGGTGGCAAATACCTTTCCCAGAGTGCTTGCGATTGCAGGGTGTCACGGGAAAACGACGACCACTTCTATGCTTGCGCATATTTTTGAGAGAGGGAATCGTCCGTATGCCTGTCATATCGGCGGAGAAGATCTAGATTTCGGAAATTACAGGACGAACGGTGAAGAGTTTTTCGTGACAGAGGCGTGCGAATTCCAACGTAGCTTTTTGTCTATTCATAGCGAAGTTGCTTTGATACTCAACACTGATCGCGACCATACCGACTGCTATTCGGACGACGGAGAGGTCGTCGAAGCTTATGCGCTCTTTGCGGCGCAGTCGGAACGGACGGTCGTAAATGCCGACGACAGGAATGCGAGAAAGATTCCGCATTCTTTGAGTTTCGGCAGGTACTCGGGGGATATCATGGCGGGGCGCATTTTTTCGGACGGGGAGAGGTACCGCTTTACCGTCTTCGAAAAGAACGTTTCGACGGTGGATATCCGTCTTGCGATCCACGGGGCGGTGCATATTCAGAATGCGCTTGCTGCCTATGCTGCGGCAAGGCTCATGGGATTTTCCGCCACGGAAATCAAGCACGGAATTGAGGAATTTCGCGGCGTAAAACGCAGGTTTGAAAACATGGGAACGCTTGCGGGCGTTCCCGTGATATGCGACTATGCGCATCATCCAAGAGAAATCGAGGCAACGCTGAAAACGGCGGAACGAATCTGCCGCGGAGCTGTGCGCCTCGTTTTTCAACCCCATACCTATACGCGCACGCGCGACCTTATGGAGGATTTCGTAAACGTATTGAAAAAAGCGGAAAATCCGATTATTTATAAAACCTACGCAGCGCGGGAAGCGTTTGACCACGAGGGTAGCGCTTATACGCTTGCAAGCCGTATTCCGAATGCGGGTTACGTCCAATCGCCAGAGCAACTTAAAAAACGGTTGTTATCGGAGATTGGGAAAGATGATTTGATTTTAATGCTTGGGGCAGGCGATATCTATTCGATTGCGCGAAGTATTATTGATCTTTAGCAAATAGTTTATAAAGCTCCTCTGTTGACGCAGAGGAGCTTTTTTTGTAATAAAAGAAAGGAAAATTTTAGAAAAATTATGAAAAAATATAATTTTACTATTGAAAGTCATAACAAAGTATAGTATAATAATTACGTTTTATATGCTATATACTGTTTTAAGGGACAACAGGAGGGGAAAATGGCAAATGAGGAAAATAAACAGGTAGAGACGGATTTTCCACTGTATCTGTATCATCACGGAAAGAACGACAGAATTTATGAAATTTATGGAGCGCATCCGAAATTAGTCGACGGACAGGCAGGATATGAATTCCGCGTTTGGGCACCGCACGCTGAGTCGGTTTCCGTTGTGGGGGATTTTAATCAGTGGGATCCATCGCAAAATGTTATGCAACGTATGGTGGACGGCGAGTCTTACGAGTTATTTATCGCGGGACTAAAACAGTACGACGTTTATAAATATTGTATTTTCGCGCAGGACGGGAGACAGCTTATGAAAGCCGACCCCGTTGCGTTTCATGCGGAGACCGCGCCTCAGACCGCGTCTAAACTGTACGATACGGAGGGGTACGAATGGCAAGATTCCGAATTCATGAAAAAGCGTGAAGAGCGGAACGTATTCTCTTCGCCCATGAACATTTATGAAGTGAATCTTCTCTCTTGGAAGCGTTATCCCGACGGGAACTTTCTTTCCTATCGGGATTTGGCAGTCGAGCTTGTCTCTTATGTAAAAGAAATGGGGTATACTCACGTTGAATTTATGCCCGTGACCGAATTTCCTTACGAGGGGTCATGGGGATATCAGGTGACGGGATATTTTGCCGTGACGTCCCGCCTTGGAACACCCCACGATTTTATGTATCTTGTCGATGCTTTCCATAAAGCGGGGATCGGTGTTATTATTGATTGGGTACCCGCACATTTCCCCAAAGATGAGCACGGGCTTTACGAGTTTGACGGTCAACCTCTTTATGAAAGCAGTCAGTGGGACAGAATGGAACATAAGAGCTGGGGAACACGTCGCTTCGATTACGGCAGAAACGAAGTGCTTTCTTTTTTGATTTCCGGCGCGTGCTATTTCTTCGATAAATTCCATGTAGACGGACTGAGGGTAGATGCGGTTGCTTCCATGCTCTATCTAGACTATGACAAGCGCGACGGGGAATGGGTGCCTAATATTTACGGTGAAAATAAAAACCTTGAAGCAATCGCATTTTTAAGAAAGCTTAACGAGGCGGTATTCCGCCGCTTTCCGAACGTCCTTATGATCGCGGAAGAATCGACGGCCTGGGGACTTGTGACAAAGCCGGGCAGCGTGGGCGGACTTGGGTTCAATTATAAATGGAATATGGGCTGGATGAACGATGTACTCTCATATGTTTCGCTCAATCCTTTCTTCCGCTCGAACAATCATAACAATCTGACCTTCTCTATGATGTATGCGTTTTCGGAGAATTTCGTACTTCCCATTTCTCACGACGAAGTGGTGCACGGGAAGTGTTCGCTCATCAACAAGATGCCGGGAACATACGAGGAAAAGTTTGCTGGCGTAAGAGCGTTTATCGGATACATGATGGCACATCCTGGAAAAAAGCTCAACTTTATGGGCTACGAATTCGGGCAGTTCAAAGAGTGGGATTATCATGAAGGTTTGGAATTTTTCCTACGCGATACATACGAAAAGCATGGGAAACTTTCCGTCATGGTTCGCGATCTCAATGAATATTATAAATCTACGGCTTCTTTATATGAAGTCGAAGATTCTTGGGATGGTTTTGAATGGCTCGCAGCAGACGACAGGGATCGCAATATCGTTTCCTTTATCCGGCGGGACAAGAAGGGAAAAGAAGTTATTGCGCTTGTAAGTTTTTCGGGGGCAGAAGCAAAAGATTATCTTCTCGGTGTAAACGAAAAGGGAAAATACAAAATAGTTTTTAATACAGACGATATAAAGTACGGCGGTGACGGTAAGATTAAGAAAAAAGTTCTTTCGGCAGTTGCCCGTCCGAGTCATGGGAAAAAGTATTCGATCCCGATTGATATGCCTGCTTTAACTTGTATATATCTTGTTCGAGAGGAAGAGCCGATAAAGGCGGATTCTGCAAAAAACGCAGGTAAAAGGACCGTAAAACCGAACGTCGGTCATAAATAAGGAATAGGGTTAGGGGGTAACTCATTATGATAAAAAGAAAAAAAGAATGCGTCGCAATGTTGCTTGCGGGCGGACAGGGGAGCAGACTCTACGCGCTTACGAGTAAGATTGCAAAACCTGCGGTTGCATTCGGCGCAAAATACAGGATCATTGACTTTCCGCTGTCCAACTGCATTAATTCGGGGATCGACACTGTCGGCGTGCTGACCCAATACGAGCCGCTCGAATTGAATGAGTACATCGGAAACGGACAGCCGTGGGATCTCGACCGTGCATTCGGCGGCGTACACATTCTTTCGCCTTATCAGGCGAAGAAAAAATCTTCTTGGTTCGAAGGTACGGCAAACGCAATTTATCAGAATTTGAATTTCATGCAGAAATACAATCCCGATTACGTTCTTATTCTCTCGGGCGATCACATTTATAAAATGGATTACTCGAAGATGTTACGTGCGCACAAGGCGACGGGTGCGGACTGTACGATTGCGGCAATCGAAGTACCTTTAAAAGAGGCGTCCCGTTTCGGTATTCTCAATACAAATGCGGACGGTTCCGTCTATGAATTCGAAGAAAAGCCCAAGGAACCCAAGAGTAATCTTGCGTCGATGGGAATTTATATCTTTACTGCGGAAAAGCTCTTTAAATATTTAAAAGCGGACGAAGAGAATCCTTCTTCCAGCAAAGATTTCGGAAAGGACGTTCTGCCAGCCATGTTGAATGCGGGCGAGAAAATGTTCTCATATCGCTTCAAAGGTTATTGGAAGGACGTTGGGACAATTTCGTCGCTTTGGGAGTCGAATATGGATTTGCTGGGCGCAGCGCCTGCATTTGACGTAGCCGATGCGGATTGGAAAATTCATTCCCGTAATCCGTTGGCTCCTCCCGAATATCTCGGTAAAAACGCAATCGTTCACAATTCCATGATTGCACTCGGTTGCGAAATCGAAGGAACGGTTGAACATTCCGTGCTTGCCTCGGGCGTTGTCGTTGAAGAAGGAGCTTTCGTCAAGGATAGCGTTATCATGGCGGAAACCGTGATTAAGAAGGGGGCAAGGGTAGTTTATTCCATTCTCGACGAAAACTGTATCGTGGAAGAGAATGCCGTCGTCGGACAGGAAAAAAGCGAAAATGCTGGAATTTCCGTTCTCGGCAGAGAGGTAAAGATCGCAAAGGGCGTTTCCGTTGCTGGCGGAAAAATTCTTGATAAGGATTACAAGGGGGAATAAGGTTATGGCGAATTCTGCAGTAGGCGTCATTTTTTCTAATATTCACGACGAGAACATTCCGGAGCTTTCCCGTCACAGAACGATGGCATCCATTCCGTATGGTGGAAGATACCGTTTGATTGATTTTGCGCTTTCGAATATGGTAAATTCGGGGATCGATACGGTTGGAATTGTGACGAAATATAATTATCAGTCGCTCATCGATCACCTCGGAAGCGGAAAGGATTGGGATCTTGCAAGAAAGGACGGTGGAATTATTCTTCTTCCGCCTTATTCGGATGAAACGGATGCTCCCTATACGAACCGGCTGGAAGCGTTAAAGGGCATTACCGGGTTTCTTAATCACAGAAACGAGGAGTATGTGATCATATCCGATTGCGACGCAATCGCACATATCGATTTTTCCAAGGTCTTCAGCTATCACGAAGAAAAGAAAGCAGATATTACGATGGTCTATCACGAGGAAACGGAAATGGTAGATTCTTCCTATTTTATTACGATAGACCCTGATAAGACAGGACGGGTACAAACCGTAAAAATCAATCCTGCTTACGAAGGCAAGGCAAATCTCTATATCAACGTTATGATCATGTCCAGGGAATTTTTGCTCAACACGATTGCCGATGCAACGATGCGTGGCTTCACAAGCTTCGGAAAGGATATTTTAACGAAGCACGTCGATACTCTAAAAATATACGGATATAAATTCGATGGATACTATGCGGGCGTCAATTCCTTGCAGAAATATTACAAACACAGTATGGAGCTTTTGAATAAGGACACCCGCAACGAACTGTTCGGTGCACGCGATATTTATACGAAAGTGCGCGACTCCGCGCCTTCCAAGTATAGCCAAAACGCGGTCGTAAAAAATTCGTTGATTTCGGACGGTTGTCTGATCGACGGAACGGTTGAAAATTGTATTTTGTTCCGCGGCGTAAAAGTCGGAAAGGGGAGCGTCATTAAAAATTCGATCGTAATGCAGGATTCCGTCATCGGCGAAAATGTAGAACTTGACTGCGTCATTACCGATAAAAACGTTGTCATCCGCGACAGACGGCGTCTTTTGGGTTGCGAAGAACTGCCTTACTTTATTGCTAAGGGAAGAATGATTTAAAAAAACAGGAAAATAATAGGGAGAAATAATTATGGCAACAACAAAAAACACAGCTCCGAAAACGTCGAAATCCGTGTCTAAGAGCGTGAAAACCGCAGTTAAAGAAACCAAGACCGAAAAAGCCTTTGAGGAAGTAACCACCGTTAAAACGGCGGAAAAACCCGTCGAAAAGTGCGAGATTCAGGTTGTGCCGAAAAAGAAAATACTTTTCGTCGCGTCTGAAGCCGCGCCCTTTATTGCAACGGGCGGACTTGCGGAGGTGGTCGGTTCTCTTTCGAAAGCGCTTGCAAAGGACAAAAATTACGATGTCCGCGTGATCGTTCCGCTCTATCAAGACGTGAAGAAGGAGTACAGAAAGGAATTCCGCTTTATCGGTAATATATTTGTTCCGCTCTCTTGGCGGAATCAGTACTGCGGAATTTTCGAATATATTGCCAACAACGTTACCTTCTATTTTGTAGATAACGAATATTATTTCAAACGCCCCGGCTGTTACGGCTATTACGACGATGGGGAGCGCTTTGCATTTTTCTGTCGTAGCGTTATGGAAATACTTTCATTTATCAATTTTTATCCGGACGTTTTGCACTGTCACGATTGGCAGGCGGCGCTTTCGGCAATCTATTTGAAAACGATCTACTGCTTCCGTCCCGAATATCAGTTCATTCGTTCGGTATTCACGATCCACAACATCGAATATCAGGGGCAGTATTCGTTGGATATTCTCGAAGACCTGTTCGGAATTCCCGCCGAATTCAGATATCTTGTCGAATACGATCGCTGTATTAACCTTATGAAAGGTGCGATTGAGTGCAGTGAGCGCTTTACTACGGTGAGTCCGACTTATGCGGGGGAAATCAAGAATCCCTATTATTCGCACGGACTTGACAGTATCGTCCGTCGCAACGAATTCAAACTCTGCGGAATTTTAAACGGAATAGATCCCGATTATTACGATCCTGCAACCGACAAAGCGTTATTTGCGAACTATTCCGCAAAAAAACCTCAAAATAAGGCGGTCTGCAAGGAAGAATTGCAAAAGATGCTCAATCTCCCCATAAAGCCGAATACGCCCGTTATTGCAATGATTTCCCGCCTTGTAGCGCATAAGGGACTTGACTTAGTGCGCGAAGTCATTGAACAGGTTCTCCGTCAGGATGTGCAATTTGTCATTCTCGGGACAGGTGATTCCGCCTATGAGAATTATTTTAACGATCTTGCGCACCGTTATACGGGTAAAGTTGTTTCGATCATATCCTTCAACTCCGATCTTTCACGCAAAATTTATTCTGGTGCGGATATTTTCCTCATGCCGAGTAAAAGCGAACCTTGCGGGCTTTCGCAGATGATTGCTTCACGCTACGGTACGGTAGCAGTCGTAAGAGAGACGGGGGGGCTTAGAGACAGTATTATCCCTTATGGCGCTGGCGGAAATGGATTTACATTCCGTGACTATAATGCATACGATATGCTCTATGTGATCAATGAAGCACTCAATGTGTATCGGGAAGGAGAAGAGTGGCAAAAATTAGTACAGCGCGCCATGACAACCGATTTCACATGGGCGAAATCTGCAGATTATTATTTAAAATTATATAACGGTATGTTACAGTAAAAGTCTTTTAGGAGTTATAAAGTAGAATGGAAAAACTAACCGAACAAGAAGCACATGAAATGATTGCCGGAAAGCTGACGCGTTATTTTGGCGTCAGTGCTAAAGAAGCAACGAGAGAGCAGATTTACAAAGCTGTTGTCATGAGCATTAAGGATTTAATGCTGCAAAAGCGTCAGAAATTTTATCTGAAAACAAAAAAGGCAAAGGCAAAGCGTGTCTATTATCTCTGTATGGAATTCCTTATGGGAAGATCGCTGAAAAACAGTATCTATAACCTAGGAATCGAAAATGCTGTACAGGGCGCGTTAAAGAAATTTAAGGTTTCACTCGAAGATCTGTACGAGGAAGAACCTGACGCAGGTCTCGGAAACGGGGGACTAGGTCGTCTTGCCTCTTGCTTCTTGGACGGACTTGCAACGCAGAATTATCCGGCAATGGGCTTTTCAATTCTGTATCAATATGGTCTTTTCAAACAGAAAATTGTAGACGGATGGCAGATTGAACTTCCCGACGTGTGGCTCCCCGGCGGATCCGTTTGGCTCACACAACGCACGGACAGGCAGTTTATCGTACGCTTCGACGGAGAAATCGAAGAAAAGTGGACGGAACACGGTATGGAAATTATTTACCATAACGCAAAAGAGATCGAGGCGACCGCATACGATATGATGGTTTCGGGCGCAGATTCCGAAGCTGTCAGCGTACTTCGTCTTTGGCGATCCCGTGCCGTACAGAACTTTGATATGAAACTCTTCTCGATGGGCAATTATGACGAGGCAATGCGCGACGATTCGAATGCACAGCTCATTTCCAAAGTGCTATATCCTTCCGACAATCACACGGAAGGGAAATCGTTGCGTTTAAGACAGCAGTATTTTTTGGTTTCCGCATCCTTGCAATGTATAGTGTCCGATCACAAACGCCGTTACGGTTCGCTTTTATTGTTGCCCGAAATGGCAGCGATCCATATCAATGATACGCACCCGGCGCTTGCAATTCCCGAGCTTATGCGTATCCTTGTGGATGAGAATTTTATGGAATGGGATACGGCTTGGAATATTGTGACTTCGACCTGCGCATACACGAACCATACGGTGCTTGCAGAGGCGCTCGAAACATGGGCGGAGGATCTTGTCGCACGCAGACTTCCGCGTATACACTCTATTTTAAAAGAAATCAACCGCCGCTTTTGTGACGATCTTTGGAAAAAGTATCCCGGAGACTGGAACAAAATTTCCAGAATGTCCGTTCTCTCGCACAACACGGTGCGTATGGCAAATCTCTGTATCGTGGGCAGTCACAGTGTAAACGGTGTTTCTGCGCTCCACAGCGATATTATCAAGAAAAGCATTTTTAAAGATTTTTATGATTATACGCCGGATAAGTTTACGAACGTAACGAACGGTATTGCGCATCGCAGATGGCTCAATCAATCGAATCCCGAATTGTGCGCACTTCTTTCCGATTGTATCGGAGACGGATATGCGAAGGACGCTTCTAAATTGGGCGAATTCAAAAAGTTTGCGAACGATAACAGCGTTTTAAAGCGACTCGATGAAATAAAATCAATCAAAAAGAGACAGTTTGCAGATTTTGCCAAGAGATATCAGGGAGTGGACGTCGATCCAGATACCGCATTTGATGTGCAAGCAAAGCGGATGCACGAATATAAACGTCAGCTTTTGAACGTTCTGCATATTGTTTCTGATTATATCGCTTTGCGCGATAACCCCGATCTTGATATCCTGCCCAAGACTTATATCTTTGGAGCGAAGGCCGCGGCAGGGTATGATATGGCGAAACAGATCATGCGGCTTATTTGTTATCTTTCAGATGAAATAAATAAAAATCCGAAAATTAAGGAAAAGCTGAACGTTGTCTATATGGAGAACTATAACGTTTCCATGTCCGAAAAGTTGATGCCGGCAAGTGAGATTTCCGAACAGATTTCTCTTGCAGGGAAAGAGGCAAGCGGTACTGGAAACATGAAATTTATGATCAACGGTGCGCTTACGGTCGGAACGCTTGACGGTGCGAACGTCGAAATGGCGGAGCTTGTAGGAAATGACAACATCTTTATTTTCGGTTTGAAAGCGGACGAAGTAAGCGATATTTGGAATAAAGGTTACAATTCAAGCTCTTATTACAATCAAGATATGAATATGCGCAGAGTGATCGAGGCGCTGATCGTGGGCTTTAACGGAACTTCTTTCGGTGATATTGCGAATTATCTTCTTCGTTCTACGCCCGTTGCGGATCCTTATATGTGTCTTGCTGACTTTGAATCCTATTGTCAAACACAGGCAGCAATGTCGGATCTGTACCGTAACGATAAAAAAGAATGGAACAAAAAGTCCGTTTGCAATATTGCTGCGGCAGGACATTTTTCGGCAGACAGAAGTATTCGCGAGTACGCAAAAGATATTTGGCATTTAAAACAGCTCGATAAATAGGAATAGATTGATTACTATGAGTTACTATTATAATCCTTTGGACGAGGCCTGTAAAAGTATTATTGGCGGAATTCCTCGGATGAGTGAATTGACGCTGCGTATTAAAAAAAGCATAAGCGGAGAAGGGAACTTCTCCGCTCAAACTTGTACGCTGATTCTCTGTAAAGACGGGGAGGCGGAACAACGGCTTTCAATGAAATCTCAAAACGGAGGATTTGAAATCACGTTGCAGTTTAATCAATGCGGGCTTTATTTTTACCGATTTGAACTTGACGATAAAGGATTTGATTGCGGAGAGATGCGCAGAGGGGCCTTTTCCGATGCAAAACGTTGCTGGCAGATAACTGTTTTCGAATCTTATTACCAAACTCCCGCTTGGTTTAAGGGCGGCATTATGTATCAAATTTTTCCCGATCGCTTTTATAAATCAGGCGATATTCCTATTGCCGAACACAAAATTCTCCGTTCCGATTGGGGCGGAACGCCACGTTATCAGCCTAACGAATTCGGAAAAGTATTGAATAACGATTTCTTTGGCGGGAACTTAAACGGTATTCGGGAAAAATTGCCGTATCTTAAAGATTTAGGGATAACTACGCTGTATTTCAATCCAATTTTCGAGGCATACTCCAATCATCGCTATGATACGGGCGACTATATGAAAATCGATCCGCTACTTGGTACAAGCGAAGATTTCGACCGACTAGTCGAAACGGCAAAGGAATGCGGAATCGGAATTATACTCGACGGCGTTTTTAATCATACGGGCGATGATAGTCGATATTTTAACCGTTACGGACGCTATCCCGAAGTCGGCGCATATCAGTCGACAAACTCGCCGTATGCTGATTGGTACGGTTTTTATGAATTTCCGGAGGGCTACGAAAGTTGGTGGGGGATCGCCACGCTACCTGCGGTAAACGAAAATTCAGAAAGTTATCAGAATTTTATTCTCGGAAAAAACGGTGTTCTTAAAAATTGGATCAAACATGGAATTATGGGCTGGCGGCTTGATGTTGCCGACGAAATTCCGGACTTCTTTTTGTCGTTGCTCCGAACTTCCGTTAAAGAAGAAAATCCTGATGCCGTCATTATCGGCGAAGTTTGGGAGGACGCGTCCAATAAAATTGCTTACAGCGTGCGTAGAAAGTATTTGCAAGGCAATGAGCTCGATAGCGTCATGAACTATCCATTAAAGGATGCTATAATCAATTTTATGCAGACAGGTAATACAACAATGCTTCGGGAGACGATATTTCAGTTGATTGATAACTATCCGAAACAGACGCTCGATAGCTTGATGAATATTCTCAGTACGCACGACACGCCGCGCATTTTAACGGTGCTGGGAAATCAAGTTTGCGAAACAAAGGAGCAGATGGAAGTTGCACGATTGAACGACGAAGCAAAGAAATCCGCCAAAGCAAAACTGAAAATGGCAGCACTGCTGCAGTTTACGCTTCCCGGTGTTCCCTGTATTTACTACGGCGATGAAATCGGTATGGAGGGCGACCGCGATCCTTTCTGCCGTAAGTGCTATGATTGGGAGAATGCTGACGAAGATTTGCGCACATATTACCGTAATTTAGGAAAAATTCGCCAAAGTGACTTGAGGGGAATTTTCAGCGAAGGTGTTTATCGCGAAATATATGCCGATTCCTCCTGCCTTGTTTTTGAAAGAAGAACCGATTCAAATTGCGTTTATATCTTTGTAAATTGTTCCAACCGCAACTATAACATTAATTTTCATGGGAAACATAGGGAGCTTCTCACAGAGACAATATATTGTAATAACTTGGAGATTAAACCCTTTTCCTGCGGAATTATTCAGGAAATTAAATAGTATGTCAAGCATACTATTCCTACTCGTATCAATATAGTTATTGATTTGCATAGCTTCTTCGATTATTGGCGTAAATAATACGAAAAAAGTAAAATTTTTTATGTGCAATGTTATTTGTTGGCGAAAAAAAATTTATTAATAAGATAACAAATCTTAATATTCTTTGCTTAAAATAACCCTCAACTATTCTTAAAACAATGATTTTGCGAATAGTTATGTTGGTTTTAATTTGTGTACTTTACTCTTTCTTTTTTTAAATTCAGATAAAATTGACAAGTCACACTAGCTTTGTTATAATAAAACCAATGAAAGAAACGAATTATTATCAGGAGCGAAACTTAAATAATCTGGAACGAATCGACGGGTTGTTAAAAGAACTGCCATTTTTTGTCGAAGATTTTTTGCGTGGCGTTGAGACGCGTACAAGCACGCTCACCCGCTTGAATTATTGCTACGATCTTCGTATTTTTTTTCACTTCCTCTCTGCGCGTAAATTCCGCGGCAAATGCGTAACGGATATTACACTTGAAGATTTGGGCGGCGTAACAGATACGGATCTTGAAATATTTTTAAGCTGGCTTTCACACTATAATTTTAACGGCAGGCGACTTTCTTGTGACGAGCGTGCCAAAGCTAGAAAACTTTCCACGGTACGTTCTATGTTCAAATACTTTTTCAATAAAGGACTTATCGACGTAAACAATACTACCAAAGTCGCTTCACCGAAACTTCACGAAAAGGAAATTATTCGTCTTGAAGGCGACGAAGTCTCCTCTATTTTGGACATTGCAGAATATGGCACA
This sequence comes from uncultured Christensenella sp., assembly GCA_910585595.1. Lineage (GTDB taxonomy): Bacteria > Bacillota > Clostridia > Christensenellales > Borkfalkiaceae > Gallimonas. Next base: position 53,952 of record CAJUET010000001.1, read on the forward strand.
GAACTCCCCTCTCATGCACGCGGTTATCACGATAAAACGAAGATCCGCGACGTCGCTATACTTACGCTCTTTCTGGGAACCGGAATACGTATTTCCGAGCTTGTCGGCTTGAATGACGAAAGCATCGATTTTAGCAATAATTCTTTTATTGTAACAAGAAAAGGCGGTAACAAAGCGATCCTGTATTTTTCGGAAGAAGTTGGAGACGCGCTTGCGGCTTACCTTGCACAAAAGCAGGAGGATAAGGAAATTCCGCCCGACGAACACGCGCTGTTCCTCTCTATGCAGTATCGAAGGATCACGGTACGCGCCGTGGAGAATCTTGTAAAGAAGTATGCGAAAATCGTTTCCCCTCTCAAAAAAATCACGCCGCATAAATTACGTTCGACTTACGGTACGAACCTGTATCGCGAGACGGGCGATATCTATATCGTTGCGGACGTACTTGGGCATAAAGACGTAAACACGACGCGTAAACATTACGCTGCGATTACGGAAGATCACCGACGTTCCGTTGCGAATGCAGTTCGCTTACATAAAAACAAGGACGACGAATGAAAGAAAAAGTTTATATCATACAACCCGCAGAAAGTGACAATTTCCGCACCCTTCATAGCGAAGCAGTCGCTCTGATAGAGAGTGCCGGTGCAGAATATATTGGTACTACCTATCAGAATATCCGTGAAATCAATCCCGCTACCTATATCGGAAGCGGAAAGGCGGAAGAAATCAGCGCTACATTAGGTGAAGAAGAATTGACGGTGCTTTTTAACGGCGACCTCTCTCCTTCGCAAGTTCTAAATCTTTCAAACGCTCTCGGTGGAAGAAAGGTAATTGACCGCACAACACTCATTCTCGATATTTTCGCGCTCCGTGCGGAAAGTAGCGAAGGAAAAATACAAGTAGAACTTGCGCAATTAAAATATATCTATCCGCGGCTTCGCGGTAAAGGTGCAGACCTTTCCCGTCTCGGAGGCGGAATCGGCACGCGCGGTCCGGGAGAAACGAAGCTCGAAACCGATCGAAGGCATATCAAATCACGTATTCGCGCGCTTGAAGAAAAACTTGAAAAAACTGAGCGTAGGCGTTGCCTCACCGTTCGGCGCAGAAAAAAAGAACGCGTTCGCACGATCGCTCTTGTTGGTTATACGAACGTAGGGAAATCCACGTTGATGAACGCTTTGACGAATGCCGACGTTTTTGTTAAAGACGCATTGTTTGCAACGCTGGATCCCACTTCCCGTAACTTCGAAATTGAAGGAATTCCTTTTTTGCTTGTCGACACAGTCGGCTTTTTACAGGATTTGCCGCACAACCTCATAGAAGCGTTTAAATCCACTTTGGAGAGCGCAGTCAATTGCGATTTGGCACTCGTTGTATGCGACGGATCGGGCAACTACGAAATGCAACTTACAACCACGCTTGATACCTTAAAGAGTTTGGGGTTTTCTTCCCCCTATCTCATCGTTATAAATAAATGTGACGCCGTTAAGGACATGCGCCTCTTTTCCAAAGATTGTTTGGAGATTTCCGCAAAGACGGGTGTAGGTCTTGGTGAATTAAAAACAAAAATTCTAAACACACTGGTAGACAAATTTTATACGGTAAAATTGCTTTTTCCCTATTCCGATATGAAAGAATACGGTGTGCTCCGAGACTTTCTTTATGGAGAAAAGACCGACTATACGGATGACGGGCTTACTGTTTCAGGGAAAATCGACCGCAGAGACCTTTCGAAATTCAGTCGCTTCCTTACTGAAATCCCAAAAGATTAGCGGTACTTTTTGGGGATCTTTTCGGGATCGGTAAAAATGCCGTCTATTTTAATGGAGGCAAAATCTTTATATTCGAGGCATTTCCCGCAATTGTCGCAGATCTTATCGGGATTGAGATCGCATATTTCACATTCGAGGCAGTTGTCGCACTCTTTTGTTTCGTCTAGAATACATGTTTGTTTTTTCATATCTTTATTATAACTCTGTTTTTGTTTGTTCGCAAGAAAAAAAGCATAAAAAAATTATGAAAATTTGGAACATTTGTTTGCATTTCTTCTTCGTTCGTGTTATAATGACATTGAAGGAGAAGAGCTATGTTGGATCAGAAAAAATTATTTGCGGTGTTGGATTTTATCAACGATTATTGCGACAGTTACGGTTTCCCCCCTACCGTTCGGGATATTTGCCGCGAACTCGGAATTAAGTCTACTGCAACGGCTTACGATTATATCAACCGCTTGCGCGATATGGGACACCTTGATAAAGCAGACAACAAGAAGCGCGCCGTTGCTTTAAAACGTGGAGAAACGATAAACGTGCCTCTCATCGGTACGGTCACTGCCGGACAACCTATATTTGCAACGGAAAATTTTGAAGGCTACTATCCCCTTCCTTCGAGTGAATTCAAAGGCGACGACCTCTTTATATTGCGTGTTCACGGTGACAGTATGATCGAGGCGGGAATCTTAGACGGCGATAAAATAGTCGTGAAAAAACAGGCAACTGCGGAAAACGGAGATATTGTCGTTGCTATGTTCGACGACGGAATTACCGAGGGTGCGACGGTTAAGCGCTTTTACCGCCGCGACGGTAAAATAATCCTTCATCCGGAAAACGAATCTATGAGTGATTTTGTATTGGATGAAGTAACTTTGCTCGGTACAGTTGTCGGACTTTTAAGAAGTTTTTAAAAAGGAGAATTTTTATGGCAAAGAAAAGTGATGAAATTTATGCGATCTTAAAGGTGATCGACAAAAATAAGTTAGACAAGCCCAGTCTTATTAAAAACCATTCCCGTTACAAGGAAGTGAAACAGGCGATATTGGTAATAGCCGATATTATTTGGGACTGCGACGAAAATGCTAAAATCAATATCGTAGAAGAGATGGGTACCGCTATTTCCCTGCATATTGAAAGCCCGATGATTGCTACGGCGGATCTCGAGCGGTTCGGCTTCTCGCTCGGCAAGGCGACTCGTATTGAGATTTTCCCTGCGGCAGGCGGAATCGGAATATGCGTTATTTTCGACGGTGTATTTGTAAAGCAGAGATAAAGTAAAAAGCAGTGCTTCTGATAAGCACTGCTTTTTTTATAAATTTTTCAGGTAAAATATTTCTTCTTGCGAGAGTTTTCTGATTGCTCCGCGGTCGAGTCCCGTAAGCGTTAAGTCTCCGATCTTCGTACGTTTGATAAAATCTACCGTTTTCCCAACTACTTCAAACATACGTCTGATTTCGCGGTTCTTTCCTTCGGTCAGGACGACTTGCATTTTGGTGTAATTTTTATTTGTTTCTGTAACGTTAACTTTGCATTTTTTGGTAACAACGCCCTTTTCGATTTCCACGCCTGCGCGCACGCGGTTGAGCTGATTTGCCGTAATCATTCCCTCAACACGAACGACATAGGTTTTAGGAATTTCGTTTTTCGGTGAAGTGAGCCGAAATGCAAGGTCTCCGTCGTTTGTTAAAATTAGCATACCTTCCGTATCGTAATCGAGCCTTCCGACAGGAAACACCCGTCCCGCCCACGCGGGTAAAAAGTCCATAACCGTTTTTCTTCCCTTATCGTCCGTAACCGTTGAAACGCAGCCTTTCGGCTTGTTTAGCATGTAATATTCGTACTTGACCTTATGGGATAGAATTTTTCCGTCGAGCGTGACCGTATCGTTTACGGAAACGTCGTCTCCCAAATTCGCTCTCTTACCGTTGATATTGATCCTGCCCTCTTGAATAAATTTATCGCTCTCTCTTCTGGATGCGACGCCCTGTTCCGCAAGAAATTTATTGATCCGCATAGCTAGTGCGAGACGGTTTCCGTCTCTCTCCTACTAATTTATGATAAATAAATTTTGAGAAAAAAGCAAGCGATTTTCAAGGTATATTTTCATCCTTCCGGCAATTTCGTCAGATTCGGTAAAGAGTTCGTTTTGTATGACGATTTTCTCCTCTTCGTCCTCTCTCAACGGATAGTTAAAATCATAGAGTATGCGACAACCGTCATAAGATTCCGAAGCGGAACAAATCTTTTTCATGCGATAAGTTTCGAATGCGGTTTGAAGAAGTTCTTCTGACCGATCGAACATCTGCGGACTATTTAAAACGACGGAAACAACCGTCATTCCATCCCGTTCTGCCGCAGAGACAAGGCATTTGCCAGCGCGTACTGTAAAGCCCGTTTTTACGCCGATCGCGCCTTCGAAATTCCAAAGCATTTTATTTTTGTTCTTCCAGGAACGCGGTTCGTAAAATTTGGTTGAAACGATTTCACGGAAGGTCAAATTTTCCATGGCGGTAGCCGTAATTAAAGCAAGATCGCGGGCAGTTGTGTAGTGCTCCTCATCAGGAAGCCCGTGTGGATTAGTAAAATGACTGTTCTCTGCACCCAAGGAAACCGCTGTTTCATTCATTGCACGCGCAAAGTTTTTTATGCTCCCGCTGTGATGCAGGGCAAGCGTTACGGCGCAGTCGTTTCCCGATCGGAGCATAAGCCCGTAAAGAAGCTCCCGAACAGTGAATTCTTCCCCCGCTTTCAAATATACGCTTGACCCTTCCGTTCCCTCCGCTTCTTTGGGCACGGTCACGGTTTCGTCGAGGTTTCCTTCGGATAGAATGACAAGTGCGGTTATAATTTTTGTCGTGCTCGCCATGGGTAGGCGTTTATCAGGGTTGCGCTCGAAAAGGAACCGACGGGAAGAAATTTCTACAACGCACTCCCCTATACTTGGTGTTGCGGCATCCGCATTAGAAATATTTCCGACAGGCAGAAGCAAAACGAGAAAGAGCATGCAAAATAATGCAACAAATTTTTTACAGGGTTTCATTTTCCTTTTTGTTGACGATTTTTCCAATGATTTCGTTCGCCTTTTCGATTATTCCGTCTAAGGGGTCATCCGTGATTTTAATGATTCTGCATTCTACACCGTCATCGATCAAGAATCCGGCAGGTTTTAAATTGATAACGGTTCCCGCGCCGCCTGCAAACGGGAAGCATTCATCTTCCTTGATCGCCTTCACTTCTCCGTATTCGCCGCCACCGGACAAATAACCCATCGTAACTTTGGTAAACGGAATGATTTGCGCTCCGCTTGCGGAGACGATCGGGTTTCCGATGACTGTGTTAACATCAACAAGTCCCGTTAAGCGCTCCGCCGTTTTTTCCATGATGCTGTCGATTTTTTTGTTCTTATCCAATTTATAAATGCCTCCATTATTTTTTTTGTTAGCGCCACCGTAATTACAAGTCCGTTAAATACGACTTCAGACTGTAAAGTGACTTTTAATTCTGTTTTGTTCGTTAAGAGCAAATTGTTTTTGAGCGAGAGAAAGGGAGATTTCGTTTGCAGAACGGAAAATACCGAACCCGCTATCGAATTGCTCATTGCTCCTAACATGATTCCGTAAACGCTGTCCGCACCGCCCGTTTCAATAATCTGATGAAATTTCAGCGGTTGAAACCCCTGTGTGATTTCGAATTTTTTACGTGTATCACCCATTTGCGCATAGGGAATAAAGATTGCCTTTTTTTTAGTGATATGAAGAGCGATTCCGTCTTTTGTAAGTTGTCCGTATCCCCCAAGTAGTTTTAAGCGCCGGTACAGTGCAATACGGAACCAACACTTATTCTCTTTTACATCCAAATGAGCTTCTAAACTTACATAAAGCGGAAGCAGAAATAAAAGAGTTCCCACAAAGGCGGAAATAATAAAAAATTCGCCCATAACCTTATTATGGGCGAACGAATTGAAATTATTTACTTTATCAGCATATTTTAACGATATCCGCGTCGTCTAATCCGCGCAAGAAATCAGGAATCTCATACCCGCTTTCCGTCTTTTCTCCATTCTCATCTGTCTGCGGACGACGCTGCGTTTCGGTCGCGCTATCCTCTTGTGACTCACTCTTCTCCTCGTTTTCTTCGCCGTCGCGATATTCGTTTCGGGCGTAAAGATAGCTGTCGCGGTCGACGGCGTCCTTCTTGATTGCCTTCATGAGTTCGTCGTAGTCGGGCAAATCGGCAAGCGAATGTAAGCGGAAACGTTTTAAAAATTCATCGGTCGTCGCAAAGAGAACGGGACGACCTACCGCGTCCTTTCTTCCGCACGGTTCAATGAGTTTAAGTTCTACAAGCGCATTGACTGCATAATCACTGTTGCAGCCACGCAGAATTTCAATTTCGGTACGCGTGATCGGTTGTTTGTAGGCGATTATCGCCGCGCATTCAAGAATGGTGCGTGTAAGTTCTTTTTCGCGAATGGGGTTTAATACTGTCTCCACTTCGTTTTTGTAGCGGGGGTTGGATGCAAGCTGCGCCTTTTTATTAAATTCGAGGAGCTGAATCCCGCCTTCCTCGCCGTATTTCTCTTTTAATTCGTCGAGCAATTTACGCAGCTCTCTGTTTGTTATCGCAAGTTTGTCGCATATATCGCTGTACGCGACCGCATTTCCCGATGCGAATAGTATCGCTTCAATTATATTCGTCGATTTCTCCAAGTGTAGCCTCCTTGTCTCTATCGGGATTTAAATGGATTTTAATCGTCCCGAAAGCCGAAATTTGTTCAACGCGCAAAAACTGATATTTTAAAAGTTCAAGCATCGCCTGAAACGTCGTAATTATCTCCGATTTTGTAAAATCTTTTGTGAATAATTCCTCGAATTCCACTTCCTCATTGTTCTCGAGTGTTTCGAGAATAAAAGTTACTTTTTGCGAAACCGTATATTCGTCGCGCGGAATCTCACGCACTTCTTTGTTTGCAACGGCGTTTTCGCGTTTTAAAAGCAACGTTGAAAAGGCGGAAAGCAGTCCGTCAAGCGTTAAATGGTCCACGGCGTAAACGGTTCTTGTTTCGCCCACGTTCTTATCGGGTTCTTTAAAGAAGTATCCGATTGTTTCGAGTTCCTTGAGTTTGACGACTTCATCCTTGATTCGCTTATACTCTTCGAGCGCTTGAATGAGCGATTGTTTTTCTGCTTCGACTTCCGCTTCGATTTCGGGATCTTGCTGCACGTTCGGAACGAGGGACTGTGCTTTGATTTTTAAGATAGATGCCGTAATATTCAGATATTCCGCGACTTTGTTTACGTCTAAATAGGAAAGACCTTTCATATATGTAAGGAACTGCCCCGTTACCTGCGATACGAAAATATCGCGAATTTCGATTTCCGCTTTATTGATTAAATGTAACAATAAATCGAGCGGACCTTCAAAGTTATCGAGTACCGTCGTATAATCGACTTCCGATTCAAATAGCTCTCTGTTTACCATGATATAAGCCCCCAAATTGCAGGTATAGGCATTCCGAAAATCGTGCCCCACAGCGCCATGATCGGGAATCCGAATATTTTCGTCGCAAATTTCATGATCCAACCCAAAATATTTAAGCTGTTCATGATGACATAACCCGTTTCTCCGATGACTCCTATCCCGAGATAATCGGTAAAGATACGGCAGAGAAAGCTCTCTACGATGAGAAACAACAGGATATAGTAGCCGTATTTCCGTAAAAACTGATAGACCTTTCCGTGCTTCTTGCTGACAGCCTCTACGATTCGAAACCCGTCGAGCGGATAGAGCGGCAGAAGATTGAACACACAGAACGAAAGATTGAACGCGAACAGAGAAAACGTTAAAGCCTTTAAAAACTCGTTCAATACAGGAACGTTCACATAGTTGATCACTACCAAATAGAGCGGATACAACAGAAACGCCATGAGGTAGTTCATAATAACGCCTGCGCTTGCAGTGAATGCCAAGCCCCTGCGGTAATGTTTAAAATTATCGGGATTGATCGGAACAGGTTTTGCCCAACCGAACCCAACGAGCGTAAAGCATACAAGCCCTATGGGATCGAAATGCCTTAAAGGATTGAGCGAAAGTCGTTTATTCCATTTCGGCGTGGGATCGCCCGAACGGTATGCGGCAAATGCATGTGCAAATTCGTGAAACGTCAACACAATCGTAACGGCTATAAAATTGGCGATCAATCCTAAAAAAGTATTCAAATAATTACCTCGCTCTATATTATAGCTTGTTGAATAGAATTTGACAAGCGTTCAAGCCCGCCTCTATTCACTTTTCTGATTGCGGAAGAACGTCATTTCTTATCAAATCGTCATACGTTTGGGGTTTTACAAGATATTTTGCTTTTTTATCCTTGATGAGAACAACAGGCGGAACGAGATTGCGGTTATAATTGCTTGCCATGGAATAGTGGTATGCTCCCGTTGAAAAAACCGCAAGTATATCACCGCTCTTTGCAGCGGGAAGGTTAAAACCTTCTCCGATGAGATCCCCGCTCTCACAGCACTTGCCTGCGATCGATACAACTTCCGTAGCTTCTTCGTTGGCGCGGTTTGCAAGTACCGCTTCGTATTTGGAACCGTAAAGACAGTAGCGCGGACTTTCGAACATCCCCCCGTCAACCGCAAGATATTTTTTGATTCCCTTGATCTCTTTAATCGCGCCCACCGTATAGAGCGTAATTCCCGCCTCGCCCACGATCGAACGCCCGGGTTCGATGCAGAGATACGGACGTTTCAAATTCCGATTTACACACGCCGATTTAACTGCGTCGATAAGAGATTTAAAGAAGTCGGCGTAATCAGAAAAACTCAAGTCAGGATCATCTTTAGTATAGCGGATTCCGTATCCTCCGCCAAGGTTTAGAACTTCCGCTTCAAAGTCAAGTTCCTTTAAATCGGCTAGGAACGAAAAACATTTCTCCGCCGCAAGAACGAAACTCTGCTTTTCGAAGATCTGCGAGCCGATATGACAATGAAATCCCTTTAAACACAGGTTGGTTTTTGTAAGTAAATTTTTAACGGTTTCTTTGGCAGAACCATCTGCAACTGAGAAGCCGAATTTCGAATCGGGCGTTGCAGTTTGAACGAAGGAGTGCGTGTGCGCCTCTACGCCAGGGTTGATACGAAGTAAAATATTCTGAACCTTACCTGCCTCTTGAGCAAGATTATTCAAAATATCCGCTTCATAAAGAGAATCAACGACGATCCACCCTACGTTGCTTTTGACGGCAAGCGTAAGCTCGTCTTTTAACTTGTTATTGCCGTGCATCATTATTTTTTCGGGGGGAAAACCCGCTGTCAATGCCGTATAAAGTTCTCCGCCCGATACGACATCCGCACCCAACCCCTCGCTCTTTGCAATCGCGTACATTCCCATACAGGAAAACGCCTTTGAAGCATACAGGACGAGTCCATTCCCGTCATATTCATTTTGCAGAGTTTCCCGATAAACGCGCATCATATTTCGTATATGATTCTCATCATATACATAGAGCGGCGTTCCGAATTTTTTGGCAAGCTCCACCGTATCTGCGCCGCCGATTTCAAGCCGACCTTTTTCGTTGATTTTTCTTTCGAACATAGCATCCTCTTAATAAATTATCAAATATTATAACATTTATATATTCTTCCGTCAAGAAAAATCAGACATAGCATACTTTAAAATAAATGCTATGTCTAACATAATACTATGATAATTTATAAGAATTGCCTTTAATTCCAATTTCTTGCGCCTTCGCGTAGCGAATCCCACCAACTATAACGCGCCGCCTCTTCTTTTGCAATCAGGTTTGTGCGTGCAATTTCCACGCCGTCCCGATATAACACTGCCTCGCCGAGAATCGCTCCCGCAACCAATGGCGCCGTAACTTTTTCGGGGAAATGATATTCCGCATTTATTCCGCCGTCCTCTCCCTTTTTGCAGAAAGCCGAAAGCGTTCCCTCTGCGACAAGATCAACTTCCTTGATTTTACTTCCCTGCACGTTCACTTTTCCGACGGATTGCCCAACTTCCAGAAAAGGTTTTGTTTCATAGGAGTTAAAGGCGTAATCGAAAAGTTCTGTGATCGTCTTGTTTCTGCTCTTGGAGGAATCTGCGCCGATTACAACAGAGACGATGCGTGTATCGCCTCTTTTTGCGGTTGCGGCAAGGCAAAATCCCGCTTCATTCGTGAAGCCCGTCTTTCCGCCGTCGCAGCCGACATAACTGCGGATAAGTTTATTCGTATTTGTGATACTCGTCGTTCTTCCGTCCGGGTGCACAAAATCTTCAAGCCAGACTTTGGAAAATTCATAATATTTTTGATGTTTTAATAGTTCTCGCAGCATAACGGAAACGTCTTTCGCACAGGAATACTGCGGTTCCTTCGGAAGCCCCGTGCAATTCGCAAACAAGGTATTTTCTGCGCCGAGTTCCTTCGCCCTTGCGTTCATCCGCTCGATAAAGGCTGATTCGGAACCCGCTACCCGCTCTGCAAGCGCTACGCAGGAATCGTTTGCCGAGCAAACCGCAACTGTCCGCATAAGATCTTCCGCCTTATAACTCAATCCGGTATCAAGAAAAACCTGCGAGCCGCCCATGCCTGCCGCGTTCTCACTGACCGTAATTTGTTCATCGAAGTTGAGTTCTCCGCTTTCCACTGCTTCAAAGGACAAAAGTAACGTCATTATTTTGCACATACTTGCAATGGGCAATCTTTTTTCTTCGTTTTCAGAATAAACTTTTGTTCCGCTTTCAAAGTCGCAAAGATACGCCGCTTTGCAAGCCAGCTTCTCCTCTGCCTGCGCTTTCAGCGCACTGCTTCCGCCGACCACCATACAGCACGCGGCAACCGCCGCCGCACTTACCGATAAATATTTTTTCATATTTTCAGTTTGCGCGTTTCTCGTAAAAAATACGCTCACTTACAGAATATTTCCGACGGAATGGAATAGAATCAGGAGAAAAATCATTTCGACAAGGCAGACGATAGCGGTAAATATCAATAAGATGATGAAATCTTTAAGTAGATCCGCAAAGCAACGTTTGTGAAACCGAAAAGAAGTCGCTCTTCCGAATGAAATTGCAACTGCCGCAAAAAAGATACAGTCAAATAGAATATGAATGGGAAGATAAAAGGCGATTGCGATGAGTGCACCCGTCACACGATATACGGAGAAAAAAATCGCAAGGCTTCCTCCGAACGTATAGGCGCGAAACACAACGACGACCGGCGTTATCACAAGCCCTACGGGATGAATTCCCACTGCAAGGAGCAGGGCAAGGATAAGCGTATGTTCTCCGATTCGTTCGAGAAAAATCAAAAAAACACTGCGGTCGCTGAAACAAACGCTATCAATAAAACGTTCACATCGATTCAAATGATAATCGTATATTGCGGGCGTTTTGATAAAAACGATACCGAGCGCCATACCGATTACAAATAATGCGGCAAAGACGATCAATACGACTCTTTTTCCCAAGACACGCCCGAAACATTCTTTTACCGGTAAAAGAAGCCTCATATTTTATTATATGAGACTTCTTTCGACAAATTCATTCAATTTACAAGCATTTTTTCAATTCCTATTCCATATCCCCTTGTCGGATCATTTAAGAATACATGAGTGACAGCTCCGATTAGCTTTCCATTTTGTACGATCGGGCTACCGCTCATGCCCTGCACGATCCCGCCCGTTTCATCGATCAGCCGTTCATCGGTAATTTTTATGACAAAGTTTTTATTATCCTTTTGATTTTCATCTACTTTAACAATTGAAATCTGATATTCCTGCGGGCAAATTCCGTCAACCGTAGAATAGATACACGCCTTACCGATTTTCGCCTCGGAAACAGGAGCGGACTGTACTGTTCTGAGATGAGAGAAATTGTAGTTCTTATCGAACGTTCCGTAAAGCCCTGCCACGCAAACGTTATCCGCCGTAGCGATCGGTTTATCGTTCATGAAAAGTCCCCGAAGTTCCCCTGCTCTTCCCCGCGTGCCTTTCGTTACGCCTACGATACTGCATAAATAAACTTTCGAGTCGGCAATACCGAGTTCGGAAAAATTATCCGTTGAAACCCCATGTCCTAAAGCTCCGAAGCGGAGCGTTTCCTTATTGATATAAGTGACTGTACCGATTCCCGTGAGTGTATCGCGGATAAGAACGCCGATTTTGAATTTACCCGATTTGGCATCTTTTACGGGCGTTGTTTCCACTTGTGCGGTCTCTCCGTTCCGTTTTATAGTAAGTTTAATGGGTTTTCCGTGACAGCGTTCCAACGCTTCATTCAAGTCAGCAATGTTTTTTACAGCAATGTCGTCAACTGCGACGATGCAGTCGCCAACTTTGATTCCCGCTTTTTCAGCAGGACTATAGAGCCCGTCTTCGCCCGCCACTTCATTGAGCCCGATTATCTCAGCGCCGCCTTCCGAAAGCGTGAAGCCTGCAGGCATTCCGCCAAGATAATATTCGCATCCTGCAGCTTCCGCCTTCGTCGTCGTTCCGCAAAACAGAAAACATGCCGAGAGCAAAAGACCTACAAGAAAAAATTTACGTTTACGCATTCCAACCTCCGTTTGTTACCTCAGTTAGATTGTGTAAACGCAGTACTTATATGCGCGATTGTTACAGGGAGTTTTTGTAAGTTGCGGCGTTTTGAAGCATTTCTTCCGCGTGTTTCAATGAAAGTTCGCTTTCATTTCCACCGATTAAGCGGGCAATTTCTTTTATGCGGTCCCCTTCCTTAACTTCGCACAGATAAGTCTTAGTCGAACCGCCTTCTTCCCGTTTTTCAATCAAAAACTGTTTATCAGCATATGAAGCAATCTGTGCGGAATGAGTCACGGCGATAATCTGAATGTTTTTTGCGATTTTTAAGAACTTTTCGCCCATGACGCGCGCAGTTTTACCGCCGACCCCTGCGTCGATTTCATCGAAAAGATAGGTTCCGATATTGCCCGCAAAAGAGAGTTGCGCCTTGACGGCAAGCATGAAACGGCTCATTTCGCCACCGCTGATAATTTTTCCGAGTTCTTTAGGCGGTTCTCCCGCATTTGCGGAAAAAAGAAAGCAAATTTGATCGAGGCCGTTTCCCCCTGCTTTATCCGCATCCTCTTCTGAAAATTCGCCAAATTGAATTTTGAAACGTGCAGAGCCGATATTTAAAGATTTCAGCTCATCGCATACGCGACGGGTGAATCCTTCCGCAACATCCTTCCTAAGCGAAGAAAGCCGCAAACAGCTTTTGTAAATCTCTCTATTGACTTTTTCGAGTTCGTCGTTCAAAATTGCAAGCCTTTCCTCGCTTTCGGAAAGAAGCGCATATTCAGCGCTTGCTTTTTCGTAAAAGGCTTGAATTTCCGATAGCGTAACCCCGTATTTCTTTTTGATCAATTTATATACGCCGAGGCGAGCCTCCGCGCGTTCGAGCTCATGACTGTCGATATCGAGTTCGTCACGGTATTCTTCCAATACAGCGGAAACGTCCTGAAGTTCTGCCGAAGAATTTTCAAGTCGTGCGGAAAGTTCCCCGTATTTGTCTCCGTAACGGGACAAATTGTTGAGGGTGCGGCATACGGAGTTGATAGCATCGATCGCGCCGCCGTCAGAAAAGAGAAGCTCGCGGGCAGACGAAAGCCCCTCTGCAATACGCTCGGCATTCATACCGCGCTCGCAAAATTCCGACAGTTCTTCCTCTTCACCTTTTTTAAGCTTTGAGCGATCGATTTCTTCAATTTGGTATTTTAAAATATCCGCTCTCCGGCTTCGCTCTTTTTCATCGCCGCCGATAAGATTCATTTCTTCCCGAACATGCTTACGGCGCTCAATTAGAACCGCAAGTGCTTCCTTCTCGGCAATGATCTTTTCACCGGCAATGGAATCAAGCAGCTTTAACTGGTTGGCTTCGTTTAACAAATAGAAGTGATCGCTCTGTCCGTGCACGTCTACAAGGCGCGCACTTACACGGCGGAGCATTGAAGAGGTGACGGCACAGCCGTTCAATTTTAAGAAGTTTTTTCCGTCTAAACTGTATTTTCGCGAAATGATAAGAGTGTCTTCATTGTTATCGACGCCGATCTCTTCAAGTGCATCTAAAACTTCTTTTCCGACGTTTTCGAATTCGGCGCGCACAGAACAGTCACTCTTTCCGAAGCGAACGAGCGATTTGTCTGCCTTTGCGCCCAACACAAAATCGATGGAATCGAGAATGACGGATTTTCCTGCTCCTGTTTCTCCCGAGAGAGCGTTAAACCCTTCCGCAAATTCTAATTCCGCGTATTCGATCAGCGCAACATTTTGTATCGTAATCTTCCGTAACATTTTATTTCCTGATGATTTCGTTTAGCCTGTTCAGTACCGTTTTGGCTTTTTCCGAGTTCTCACACAGTGAAAATACGGTATCGTCACCCGCGATCGTTCCTACGATCTCCGGATAGTTGAGCATATCCATTACTGCGCCCGCGTTTCCACCGTTTCCGTTGAGTGTTTTTAAGACGACGGTGTTTCCGACTGTACAGATCTTAACGAGGCAAGTACGAAAAAGTGACAGCATTTTATCGGGAATCTGCGATTCTTCCCATTCCGACGCGGCATAATGGTAATGCTTATTTTGGGCTTTTACTTTATAAAGGTGTAATTCCCTGATGTCTCGGGAAACGGTCGCTTGCGTAACCTCCAACCCCACGCCTGAAAGCTCTTCACACAGTTCCTGCTGTGTTTCGATTTCCTTCTCTTTAATAATTTCCAATATTTTCTTCTGCCTGAAATTTCTCTGCATAAATTACCCTTTCAGTGATTGATTTTTTCCGTAAGCCGACGAAAATACCCATTCGGGGCTGCCGTTAAAAGAAGCGCCGTTCGCTCCGCCTTTTTGATCGTAATCCTGCGTTCTCCGCTTACCTGCCCTAAATAGTCGCCGTCACCGTAAATCATGAGCGCTCCCTTCGTCAGGCTGAGCGTGAGCGTGCAGGAGTCCGGAAACACAATCGGACGGCTGCGGAGAGAAAATGCGCATACCGGTGTTAAAATAAACGTTGGGGAATCCGGCGTCATCACGCACCCCCCCGCGGAGAGAGAATAAGCGGTCGAACCCGTTGGGGTGGCTACGATAAGGCCGTCCGCAGAAAAATCCCCCGCTTTACTGCCGTCAATCTCTACAGAAATTCCGACGATTCCGCTCGGGCGTTGTTCATTAACGGAATGGAGAAGAGAAATTTCATTCAAGAAAAAGGATTTTTTTCCGTCAAGATCGATTTCCAACATGGAGCGGCGCACAACAGGACAATCGCTCATGAAAAGGTCTATCGCTTTATCTTCTTCCCCGCGTTCAAATTCCGCAAGAAAACCCAAATTGCCGTAATTGACTCCGATAAGCGGAATTTGCATTTCAGCCGCCTTTTTTGCAACGCGCAGAACCGTTCCGTCACCGCCGAGAACAAGCAGACGCTCAATCCCCTTAATCTCAGAAATACAGGAAAAGACAATCGTCTCCCCGCCTCGTTCCTCTATAATGCGGGCAAGGTTCAACGCGTTCTCTCGATCCGTTTGCTTATCGTTGTAAAAAATTCCGAATTTCATTGTCTTTCATTATAAACGAAAAATGAATTTATGCAAGTCTTTTTAAATATTAAGAACGATTTTCGTAAAAATTTGCCGCGCGGTGAAGAAATTCCCGTTTATCGAGCGTGGGACCCTGCTTGGATAAATGCACGATATACTCTACGTTTTTCCCCTCGCGAAGAGGCGCGTTGACAATATTATGTAAGTTTAAACCGAGCGACAAGGAAAAATCATAGAATTCGCTCAAAAGTTTTTCGTGGCAGCGAACAGGAAGAATACCGCTTTTTCCGGTTTTTCCTTTTCCGCATTCGAATTGCGGTTTGAAAAGCATAAACGCACTCTGATTCCCTTCGAAAAGACGGACGAGGACGGGTAAAACCAATTTCAAAGAAATAAAACTTAAATCGGAAACAATTCCGTCTAAAGAATCCTGAAAACTCTCTTTCGTAAGATAACGCACGTTTGTTTTGTCCAAAATCACAACGCGTCTGTCGCTTATAAGTGTTTCGTCGAGTTGGTTCTTGCCGACATCAATGCAGTATACTTTTTTTGCGCCCCGTCGCAACAAACAGTCTGTGAATCCGCCTGTGCTTGCGCCGAAATCCGCAAAGATACCGCCTTCTACCTGTTCGTTGAAAACGGAGAGTCCGCGTTCTAATTTGTCGCCGCCGCGGGAAACAAAGGAGTTTTCCTCGATAAAGCGAAAACTCTCCCCGCCCGTCAATTCGGAATCAGGGCAAAGTCGTTTGCCGTTTGCATAGATTAACCCACGCAAAAGTTTTTCCTTGGCTTTCGTGCGAGAACCGAATTTATTTGAAAAAAATTTATCCGCACGCATACAATTTTTCGAGTTTGTATAGTATTATTTCACACATATTACTACTTCTATTTCTAAAATATGTTTTAATTCTCTCTTTTTAATATAAATTTCGTCAATTCCTTCAAAAATAAAGTATCAGCACCTTTCAAATCCTCTAAAAGACGAAAGCATTTTTCCGTATATTCTTCCGCCATACGTTCGGCGCGCTCTAAACCAAATATCTTTATACAGGTAAGCTTTTCTTCCCTCTCATCTTTACCGAGCGTTTTCCCCATTGCCTTTTCATCGCCTTTTACATCAAGCAAATCGTCAGTCAATTGAAAAAGATAGCCGAGCGATTCACCGAACGCACGAAGTTGTTCAATTTCTCCGCCCGCAAGAATCCCTGCCATAACAATGGGCGCAGCAAGAAGTTTACCTGTTTTATTGCGGTAAATAAAATCGAGTTCCTCTTTTCCTACGTTCTTACCCGAATAATACAGATCGGCAGACTGCCCCGCGATCATTCCTTCAGCCCCGGCTGCGCAGGAAAGCTCTTTTGCTGCCAAAATATGGCGCGGACTTTGACCGCAAGCAGAGAACATTAAATCAAAGGCGTAAGAAAGAAGCGCGTCCCCCGCAAGAATCGCGTTTGCTTCTCCAAATGCTTTATGGCTTGAAGCTTTTCCCCTTCTGAAATCATCGTTATCCATTGCGGGGAGATCGTCATGAATTAAAGAATAGGTATGAACGCATTCGAGAGCAATCGCAAAGCCCATTTCCTTTCGATAATCGTATCCATACGCGGCAAGCGTACTTAAAAAAAGAACGGGACGAATGCGTTTTCCGCCTAAAAGCAATGAATAGCGCATACTTTCCGTCAATATGCTCGGCTCATAATTCATTTCGGCGCATCGCGTTGCAAGCGCACATTCGAATTCGGATTCATAAATTTTGTATTTTTGTAAAAAATCGCTCATTGCTTTTTCCTTGCTGCTTCCACGGTATTTTTCAGAAGCATGGCAATCGTCATAGGCCCGACTCCACCGGGGACAGGCGTAATATACGCCGCTTTTTCTTTAATGTTTTCAAAATCTACGTCGCCGTATAATTTGCCGTCTTCGGCGCGGTTAATTCCTACGTCAACGACAACGGCGCCATTTTTAACCATATCCGCTGTAATAAACCGTTCCCGTCCGATCGCGGCGATCAGAATATCCGCGCGCAAACACTCCTCTTTCAGATTCTGCGTTTTGCTATGGCAAATCGTTACGGTTGCGTCTCGATTCAATAGCAACATGGCGAGCGGACGCCCAACAATTTTACTGCGTCCGACGATGACTGCGTGTTTACCCGTAATTTCGATATTATAGCGCGATAACAGCTCTATAACTCCAAGCGGCGTGCAAGCCGATACGCCTTTCTCTCCGAGCGCGACTTTTCCGAAATTCAAGGGAGAAAAACCGTCCACATCCTTTTCGGGTGGAATCAAATTAAGAATTTTATCGGCATCCAATGCCTTCGGTAGCGGAAGCTGAACCAAAACGCCGTTGATTTCTTTCTTTTGGATGAGGGAAGATACGAGTTTTTCTACTTCTTTTTGGGTGGAATTTTCGGGTAATCGATAAGAATACGAATGAATCCCAACCTCTTCGCAAGCTTTGATTTTTCCTTTAACGTATACCTCGGAAGCCGAATTGTTCCCGACGAGAATAACTGCAAGCGACGGTTTCTGTTTCATCTCCGAAACTTCGCCGTAAAGTTCTTGTCTGATCTCAGCAGCAATGCGTTTTCCGTCAAGCAATGTCATTGATAAACCCTCCCAATACGCCGCTCACAAAGTTTGCCGAATTCTCAGTCGAATATTTACGTGCCAGCGTTGCCGCTTCGGTAATGGAGACAAGCGGAGGAACGTCGTTGCAATATTTGATTTCCGCAAGCCCCAAAAGCATGATTGCCTTGTCCGCTTTATAAATTCTGTCTTCCGCAAATCGATCGATTTTTTCCGTAAGCAAATTCGAAAGTTCTTCGCGGTGATCTTCAACCAGCGATACAAGGCTTTCAGCAAACGACACATCCTCGTCGTTTAAATTCTCCCCTTTGAAAATACGGGTCTTGAAACTTTGTTCGGCGTTATCTTGGAAAAGTTCCGAAAAAATGATTTTGAATGCAGCTTCCCGCGCGTTACTTCTCATAGTATCCTCTTTACGCAACAAATTCCCCTTCCTGACAGGAAAGGGAATTGCCGTTTAATTTTCGTTTTTTACGTTCGCCGTCTCACTGTCGCGGCGTTCTTCTTCATTGGCTTCCCGCACCGCTTCTTTCTTGGGAGAATCCAACACGACGCTCTGTACATGAATATCAACTTTGGCAATTTTGTATTTCGTCATGGATTCAACCATTTGTTTGATATTCTGTTGAATGCGGTATGCAAGCTCAGGAACACTGTAACCGTAGTGCGCGATCACCGATACGTCGACGAATACACCCTCTTTTTCGAAGCACAGCTTAATCCCTTTATTTTTAGACTGAATGAGTTCAATTCCATCCGTTTCGCGAAGGCTGAGAACGACAATTCCGCTCACAATATCCGCATTATAAGTGATTTTTCCTTTATGTCCGCCGGGATTGTATTTGATACTTGCCATGATACGACTCCTTTATAGGGGTATTATAGCACGTTTTTTCATTTTTTACTACTGTTTTTAGTCAACTTTCTGCATAAACGGGCATTATTATGATATTCCCTTCCCGAACATTTTGCTCGATTTCGAATACATAGAAGATTTTTTCGATATTTTCTTCCGTCAACTCGTTCGTATTCACGAAGACATTGATGTTATTGGAGCTGTTCCCGATGGATACGGCAACGTCTGAAAAGCCGATCGTACGGATAATGGATTCCATGACAAGCTCGTCTTCCATGATGGAGACCATTTTTTGCTTTTCCTCTACCGCTTCGCGGTATTCTGCAGAATCAGTCGCATAGGCAGCAATGATACTGTCAAGCTGAACGAATTCCTCGTTACGCGTAGCAGTGCGGTTTGCGCGGAAAGTCGTAAAATAATTCACGTCGATCGATCCGACATCGGCTGCCGCCGTGCGTGTTCCCGCAAGAACGAAGTTAAAGATTGCTGTCACTGCAAGTAAAAGGACGAGCGTTGACATAAGTGCGATCTTTTTTGTGTTTGACATCTTTTTTATCTCCTTACTTTTAATTTTTATTAAATTAACTTTCGGCGGGATAAACCAGGATATATTCCTTGTCGATCCCAAGTGCGCCCGACGCTGCGTCAACGACGCGCATCCTTGTTAAAATACTGTCTGCACCGCGAAAGACGATCACTGCGCTTACCGCGCGCCCCTCTTCCTCGCTTACCATGACGGAAACGTTTCCTACGCCGTCAATTTTCGAAAGAATTTGAGATAGCCGTTCTTCGAGTTCGGTCGTTTCATAAGATGTAGAAGTTTTTTCCTTGCCTTTAAAAAAGACGCGGTATACCGCAAAGACAAGCAAAAGCGCTATGAGGAGTACGAAAACGGTTCGCGCCGTTTTATTGCTGAAAAAATTTTTAATGTTTTCTTTTTTCACGTAATCACCGCCGCACAGCCATACCGCTTTTCAAGCATCTCTTGGACAGCCTTCGCTTTATCTATATGCCCGTCTTGTCCGATTATTCCGAAATCGAAAATTTTTGCTTCGATCTTTTCGCGAGGAAATCCCGTCTCTTTGCTCCGGAACGCCTTCACCTCTGCGATAATCGAAAAGTTTTCATTCAGATAAGCAGTTATTTCTTCTTCGTCTTTTTCGCTGAGTATTTGGACGCAATGCAGAAGATAATTCTCGTCCGTATTGATTTCTTCCGTATGAAAGAAGGTGTCTTTTTTCTCCCCGAAGAACGTAGCAAACGGCGCAACCATAACAGCAAGAATAAAAAGTCTGCCAGCACCTTTGATGAATTTCCCCATTTTGCCGCTTGGAGAAATAATTGTAACCGCAGCGATCACAAGCACGATTCCCGCAATGCTTAAAACGTACGCCTTCATCAGTACATGACCCCCGTTGAAAATATGATAAGAAGCAAAGTTAAAAAATAGAGAAATCCCACGGAGAGAATTGACGCTAAAAAATAACCCGTATCCCCCGCCATTTTAGAAAGGAAAGCAGAAATTTTTCCGCCGGCAGGTTCTGTGGCCGCTGCAGACAGCCGCAGAAAGAGCTGTAATGCCGCAAACAACAGGACGGGACGCAGCAAAACGCCGAATAACAAAAAAAGCGCAAAAGATCCGAGCGCATTTTTGATAAGCGCGCTTCCGGCAACAACAATCTCTACTCCTCCAGACAAAAAACCGCCTACAATAGGAATGGAGCCCGATATTACGTATTTGGCGGCGCGAAGGCTAATTCCGTCATACTGCGCCGCCGAAATCCCCTGAATACTTAAAAAGATGCTGAATATTCCGAGCGCAAGTCCCACAACCCACTTACTGACGCTCTTGAAAAATGCACCGAGTTTATCCGTACGCACGTCTTCATTCAGATTTCCGAGAAAGGAAAGCACGATCACTACGATTGCGATGGGCATAACAACGGTTGAAAACAGATTCGTAATCGCTCCGCTCATAAACGCGACTGCAGGACGATACATTGCCGCAGATACGCCGCCCCCGCTTGCCGCCATCAATGTCAGCAGTATCGGATAAACAAGATCCATCTGCTTTTTCATATTTGTAGCGGCAAAAAATCCGCCTTTTAACACATCTGTAAGGCACGCGAAAACGACTGCGCCAACGGAAACATATCCGACAAAGTTAATTATGTCAGACATAGTACTATGCAAAAAACCGTTTTTTAATGAATTTAGTACTCCGCAGAGCAAAGCAACCGCGATTATAACCGCAAATGCAGGGAGCATGGTTTCCGCTTCTTGCCAAACAAAGTGTAAAATCGATTCCCCTAACGACGAATAATCAAGTGCGTAATCGCCCGTGATCAAGCTCAACAGTTTATCTTTTATGGAAACGTCTTTAAAATCGGAAAGCGAATCCAAATAAGCTTCAAGTTCCGCAGTATCAAGAGAATTAAGCAGTTCTTCGATTGTAAGACCAAGCTGTTCGAGAGCCGCTTCTTCCTCGCTATTTTCCGCTTTTACCCATCCTCTTCCGTTCGGGGTAAACGGGAGAAACAGCACGGCAAGAATAACGAGCGAAAGTAAAAATAGGAATAATCGCCGACGTCGTTTGATTTTTTTTGCACCGTACCGAATACGCTCAATAATCGTTTCTTTGAAGGCGATCATCAGACGAACTCCAAAAGTTTTACAATAAGATTCAGAACGCTTTCAAGAATGGGAACGGCAAGCACGAGTACGATAATTTTGCCGCAGAACACCAACTTATCCCCCAAGTTGCTTTGTCCGAAGTCGTTTAATATTCCCGCACTGAATTCTACCAAATAGCCGATTCCAACCATTTTGAGCAAAATTTTTACAATGGAAGATTCGATCCCCGTTATGTCGGTTATTTTTTGAAATATGGTTAAGCTTCCTTTGAAAATTTCAAAGGCAAAAAGAAGCAATATTATGCCGCCCGCAATCGTAACGGCAAATGCGAGTTCGGGTTTCGTTCCCTTTAAAAGCAACGCCGCAACCGCAGTGATAATTGCTATACCGACGAGCTGAAATATCTGCATGGTCAGTAAACTCCGAAAATTTCCTGTACCGTTTTGAACAAATCTCCGATCATGGTGACCGCTACCGTAAGCGCAATCACCAGCCCCACGATGGAGACTACCGTGGCGACGTCGTCCCGATCGGACTTTTTGAGTATCTGACAGACAATCGTGATTATGATCCCGATTGCCGCCAATTTAAAAATGATTGAAATATCCATATTATATAATCAGAATCACGATTGCAAGCCCTGCAAGCAATCCGAGTTTTAAATAAAGACTTCCGCGCGATTTTGCTTTCTTTTCGCCGTCGGCACGCTTCTCCTCCAAAGCTCCCGTCTGCGCTCCGAAAAACGACTTTTGGGAAAGGGCGTCCCCCTTTCCAAGCATGGAAAAATAATTTCCGCACGCACTCCTTTCTTCGACAGTAAGAAACGATAATTTTACGTTACAATCACGCTTTTCAACACATTGCTTGATCGTCTTAGCAAAGTCGCCTGTATATTCGTACTGCTTCAAAAAATCAGGGAGCGGTTTTCTCGCATAGTTCAGTTCATTGAGATACCGTTCGTTAAACAGACTGAACTGATCGTAGAATTTCCGTCGTGCACGGTACTTTCCAGAAAGAAGGTACCCTATTGACGTTGAAAAAGCGATTAATGCGATACATATAACGATTTTAATCCACATCTTCCCCATCGCCTCCTAATATTTTTCCGATTTTTCCAAGTCCATTTAACATAACGTACCGCTCGAAAAGTTTTTCCGGTACGTCCGCATATTCTTTTAAATGGGCGGACGCAAGTACCTGAATACCGCTTTCCCTTGCTCTTCTTACGGCAGCATAGTCCTCGGGCAGAAGCTCGTCCGTCACGATCAAATCGGGTCGCATGGCACGAATTCCCGCCGTGAATACCGTTAGCTTGTCCGCAAAACGGACGACGTCGCTTGTAGCCCCCAAATCGCCCGCAGAAAGCTCACCGCGCTCGTCGCTGACAAGAATGTTCAGTCGCGTCCGTTCGCTGATCAGGCGTGAAAGATCACGCAAAATCGTTGTTTTCCCCTCTCCCGGCGGCGCCATTATTAAGAGAGAGCATATATGGTCGGAAAAACATTTTTTATATATCTCTTCCGAACAGCCTAAAACCGCATGCGGAATACGAATACAGAGCGAAGTCACACTGTGTACCGAAAGTACGTTCTTTCCTTCATAGACGAAAGTGCCCGCAACTCCGATGCGCTCCCCCTCTTTTCCTGTCACAAATCCGCATTTCAATTGATTTTCTACGGCGTATACCGAGTATTCGCTTGCAGCAAAGAGCGTTTCTTCAATCTCGCCTTGCGTAGGTATCAGCGCCCCCTTGGGACTTTCAGTTACGCCATCCTCGCCAAGATATCGGAATGTTCCGTTTAAATTGATTCTGAGCGGCTTGTCCGTGCGGATCCTGAGTTCATATAAAAGATTCAGATTAACTGACCTAAGCGCGTTTTTCAACCTTGGCGCAAGAAAATCAAGCATTGTTATAATATATGGGAACCTTCACTAGAATATGAAACCCCCGCCGATAAAACGGCGGGGCTTGACTAATTTAAATTTTTATTTGATCACGAACACATTGAGGCTGTTGTTTTTCAAAGCAACTTTTATTGTAGCATTCAAATAAAAGTCCGTACGTATCCGAATATCATCTAATATTTATAAATACGGGAAAGTTTATCCGATTTCTCTCATACTGTATTTTGATGACAGACAGAATAAAGAAAGTCGGATGTATAACGGCAGGAGGACTTTTGTTTTTAGCGCTGATTTTAACCGCTTTTGCACTCTCTTTTCGCCGTCCGTGCCGCAAAACAGTTCAAAAATACGCGCTTGATCCCTCGCTCGTCTTCTCTGTAATCAAAGCCGAGAGCGGCTTTTCAGAGAATGCCGTAAGCAGCGCAGGCGCAGTGGGACTTATGCAGCTAATGCCTTCCACCGCAAAGTTTGTGTGTGAAAAAAATAAAATCATCTTCGAGTCCGAACGACTTAAAGAAGGTGAATACAACGCGATGCTCGGCTGCATTTATCTCAATTATCTATTATCGAGATTCCCCGATAAGGGAACAGCCCTTGCCGCGTATAATGCGGGGGAAGGAACCGTTTCGTCTTGGCTAAAAAATTCCGACTATTCCGACGACGGAATACATTTGAAATACGTCCCTTATTCGGAAACAAGAAACTATATAAAAAAAGTATTAAAATATCAGAAAATATACGCGATTTTCGATTGACATTTTTTTTCGTTTGCATTACAATATTTATGCTTATCGCGTAAAGCGGTCGTGGCGGAACTGGCAGACGCGCAAGACTAAGGATCTTGTGGTTCACCCCATGCAGGTTCGATTCCTGTCGACCGCACCAAGTCTTAATAGCTTGAACTTCTTTATCGTAAATAAGATGTTCGGGCTATTTTATTTTATAGAAGAGTTTGAGAACTTTCGAGCATAAAAAATAAGCCGATAGAAGATTATGCGCTATCGGCTTATTTTTATTTTGTATTAGAAGATTGCGTCTGATTGCGTGTAACCGATTAATGAATCTGCTTTGACTTGAATGCATATATACTTTATCGCTTTGTCGTGTGCGGCAAAAAATTGTCTTTTTGCTGAAGGTGAAATGCGAAGCCAATCGCCCGATTTTATCGCTATTTTTTCACCGTCAATTTCAACCGAGCCTTCGCCGTTTAATATCGCATATATTTCTTCGTTCAACTTATGCGCATGAACGAAAGGCACGCTTGTTCCGGCGGGCAAAGTGTTTATACTTACTTCCGCACCTGTAAGACCGAGTTTGTCGTGAAGCTCGATGCGTACTTCTTCACTAATGCTGATTTTGCTGTAGTTTTTCATAATGATACCTCCGAAATAAATTTATAAACCTATTATATCAACAGTGAAATATATTGCAATAATGTTACCATTTTATTATATGATAATAGAATAGTAACAAAGTATCGTTTTTGAACCATTGACTTAATTTCTTATTTCTGCTATACTATCTTAAAACACAAAAGGAAGCAATGCTATGCTGACAAAAGACGAATTACCCGAATGCCCTGTTGCAACTACAGTACGGCTCATCGGCAACAAGTGGAAGTTACTTATCGTACGCAATTTAATGTATGACGGTAAACAGAGATTCAAAGATTTTATTAAATCCATCCCCGCCATCAGCAAAAAGGTTTTAACCGATAATCTTCGTTCTTTGGAAGATGACGGGCTTATAGAAAGAGAAGTTTTTGCGGAAGTACCGCCGCGAGTTGAGTATTCTTTGTCACCGCTCGGACAATCGTTAAAACCGATATTGGACGCTATGTACGATTGGGGCACGAATTATAAAAAGAGCGTGTAAAATTAAATATGCCGATAGAGCGTAATTGCTCTATCGGCGTTTGCCGTTTTCTGTTTCGAAATAAATTTAATTAGCTTCTCTTTATTCATAAGTATACCTCAAACGATTTTACTCAATATTTTGATTGTTTTTTCTTTTAACTCCTCTACCGTTCCGTTATTTTCTACAATTATGCAATTTTTATCGAATAGAAGCGCCGGATCAATTTGATTCTCCATGCGGTTTAAAATTTCCGCTTCCGTCAATCGACTGCGCTTTTTTACGGCCTCAATCCGATCCTCTTTATTTCGAACCAAAGCAATTACACAATCGAACAATTCCTCATATCCGCCCTCAAACAGAAGCGGCACCTCTGCAAAAACGATTTCTTTGTCTTCCATTTTTTTTAACAGTCGCTGCAAGATCAACGGATGCGCCAAAGATTCAAGCGTTTTTTTATCCTCACGATTTTTAAAAATGCGTTCCGAAAGAATCTTTTTATTGAACTTTCCATCGGGAAAGCATTCGGGAAAGTTCTTAATCAATAATGAAAGATATGCTTCCTCTTGCAAAAGATCGGCGTAAATATCGTCACAGGAAAACACTTCATAACCCAAGCTTTTTAAAATATTGCAAAAAAGAGTTTTTCCGCTACCGATTCCGCCCGTGACGGCGATTTTTTTATTTTGCTTCATACCAGCTCTTCCCCGTAGATATATCTACAGTCAATGGAACTTTCAGGTTTACTGCATTTTCCATTTCTTCTTTGAGAATTTTCGTGGCCTGCTCCTTTTCCTCGAGCGGACAATCAAGCATAAGTTCATCGTGTACCTGCAAAACCATTTTCGCCTGAAGCCCCTCTTCTTTTAAACGGTTGAATACACGAATCATTGCTATTTTAATGATATCCGCTGCGCTACCTTGCAAAGGCATATTTCTTGCCGCACGCTCGCCAAAGGCGCGGATATTCATATTGGGTGATTTAAGCTCTGTGATATAGCGCCTTCTGCCTAAAATCGTCATGACGAATCCTTCTTCCTTTGCACGGCGAATGTTTTCGTCCATATATGTTTTTACTTCTGGATAGCGATTGAAATAGCGCTCGATATATGCCTGTGCTTCGGCAACAGAGCAATTCAAATCCTTGGAAAGCGCAAAAGCGCCCATTCCATAAATAATACCGAAATTGATTACTTTTGCAGCTCGGCGCATCTGCGGAGTAACTTCTTTTATCCCAAACACCTGCGAGGCAGTTTCACTATGAATATCCGCTCTTTCGTTATACGCTTTTATAAGCCGCTCCGAGCCCGAAAAATGAGCCAACAATCTTAACTCGATTTGTGAATAATCAGCATCGATCAAAACGTTATCCTTATGCGCGACGAAAAGTTTTCTCAGTTCCTTTCCCTCTTCCGTTTGAACGGGTATGTTCTGCAAATTGGGATTCGTACTTGAAAGTCTTCCCGTTGTCGTCATCGTCTGATTGTAAGTCGTATGCACAATGCCGCGTTTGACAAGCGGCGCGATACCGTCCACATATGTGGATACTAATTTCTGAATTTCACGGTAACGCAAAATAAGACGGGCAATTTCATGCTCTTCGGCTAGCTTTTCAAGAACTTCCGCGTTCGTCGAATAGCCGCCTCGAATATTTTTTTTCAGACCCTTTGAATTATATCCAAGCTTTTCGAATAAGATTTCGGAAAGCTTGAAAGGAGAATTTAAGTTGAACGATTCCCCTGCAAGCGCAAAAATCTTTTCGGAAAGTTCCTTTAATTCTGCGTTGAATTTTTCGCGGAAGAATGAAAATTTATCTTCGTCGACGCATACGCCCTCATTTTCCATGTCAAGGAGAATATAGGCAAGCGGAAGTTCTAGTTCGCGATAGAGCTTTTCCTCCGCCGTCCCATTCATTTTTTTGAGGGCATCGTCATAGGTTAATTTTAAAGCGTAAGCACATTCTGTTTCAGGAAGAGAACATTCTTTCGTTAGCTCTTTTGGATCGACGGGTCTTAAATCGGAATTGCCCAGATAACGCAAAAGCATGACATCTTCCATAAGACAGTCTGCCTTGATTCCAAGCCCTTCTAAAAAACGTACGGTCGCCTTTACGTCGGTGACGAGCGCAACGCGTGAGTTTGAAAACAGCTCCTTTAAAAGCGGTTTCATATCGTCTGGAAAGACCCCTTCTACAAGAATATTTTCGCGGAACGGGAAACAGAATTCCTTTCCCGCAAAATAAAGATGATAACCCTCTTTTTCCGTACAAAATGAAAATTCATACACGCCGTTTAAGAGCGGCAGAATATCTTCGGGGTGAACACAAAGCGAATACTGCGTTTTAGATGTTTGTTTCTCAAAAAAGTCGGTATTGAGAAGAGATCGGAATTCAAGGCGTTGAAAACTTTCCCGCGCTGCTTCCGAAAAAGGGATTTGAATTTCACAGCTATCAAGCGTAACATCAAGAGGCACATTCGTATCAATCGTAGCGAGCGTGCGGGAAAGATAAGCAATTTCTCGATCGCTTTCAAGTTTTCCCCTTAGCCCGTTCGGCAATTCATTAATGTGTTTATAAATTTCATCAAGGTTATTGTATTTTTGTAGGAGCTCCAAAGCGGTTTTAGCGCCCACTCCTTTTACGCCCGGAATATTGTCGGAACTATCACCCATGAGCGCTTTTTCTTCAATGATCTGCAAGGGTTCGAGTTTCACTTTTTCGTAAAAATTTTTCTTTGTCAAAAGATCAATGTCGCTAACCCCGCGTCGCGTAAAACAAACGGATACGTTATCATCGACCAACTGATAAGAATCTCTGTCACCAGTGTAAATATATACGTCCACTCCGTTGAATTTGCGCGAGAGCGATCCGATCAGATCGTCTGCTTCAAAACCCTCTTTTTCCACGATTCGGATATTCATAGAGGTGAGTAATTCTTTTAAAATAGGAACTTGCCGTGCAAGATCTTCCGGCATAGGTTTGCGTGTCGACTTATAACCGTCGTACATTTTGTGACGGAACGTCGGTGCGCGCAAATCGAATGTGACTGCAAAATATTTAGGTTTTCTTTCTTCCAAAATCTTAAAAATCAATTTAACAAAGCCGAAAATTCCGTTTGTGGGAAGTCCTTCCTTGGTAGAAAATACGCCCATTGCATAGTAAGCGCGGTTTAAAAGACTGTTGCCGTCGATAAGAATGAATTTTTCCATGCAAACATTGTATCATGCTTTTGTTTTTTTTGCAAGAAGATTGAAAAAATCGCTTGCCTTTTCTCAAATATTATTATATAATTTTAATGTGATTGCCGGTGTGGTGGAATTGGCAGACGCGCTGGACTCAAAATCCAGTGGTAGTGATACCGTATCGGTTCGACCCCGATCACCGGCACCAACGAAAAAACGGGCATTTTTAAGGGTTTTTGCCTTAATTTAGCCCGTTTTTTGCTATTTTTAAGCATTTTAACGGTATTCGAAATATGATTATTTTTCGCTATATATAAACGTTTTCCCCAAATTTCCCCAAAAAACTAAAATATCGTTTCTTCACTTTTCCCGCCCCATGCGGGAATTTTATTTTAGAACCACAGAAGTTATATTTGCCGTAGTTCAAATAGTACACGGAAAAAGCATTAACGGACTATATTCATTTTTGCATGAGCCGCTATTCCACAACGTTGCTTGCCAACGTTGACATACCGATTTCTAAAATTGCGCACAGGCTTGTTTTTGCCGACCAAAGCACCTACACCGCATCTTCAAATCGTTCTACAATATAAGCCGATAATTGGCGAATGCAACTCGCTCAAAACATATCGGAGCTAGCGAAACGTAATACAAAATGCCGTCCTCAAAAAAAAGGACGGCATCCATATATTAGCTTTGTGTCAATAAGTTAAAACAATTGACATGATATAGCTCGTTCGCTTGCCGATATGATGCAGTCCGTCCTTCTTCTTTGCGACGAATCCCTCTCACCGAATCAACAAAAAAACAGTTATTTTTAAGGTTATTTCCCTTTATGCGTTTACAAAAAACATTTCTTTAAAAAAGTTACTTTAATGTAATCATTGAAAAATTGCGGGAAGATAACCAATCAATCGCGAGTTCGAACCATTTCCCGATAAAAGAATTTTTTAAATCGCATTCATCTCTGTTATCGGTCTCTTCATTGCATAAACTCATTCCGTGCCAACCTTTTTCAAATACAGTCATACTGAACGGAACGCCCGCCCTTCTGTAAGCCTCGGCGAGCATTAACGAATTTTCCAAGGGAACACAGTTATCTTCTACCGTGTGCCAAATAAATGCGGGAATACTATCCTTCGTCACGCGTTTTTCGACGGAAAGAATTTCGTACGGAATTTTTGCCCCAGCCGATACAACGCGGCGCGAACCCTCGTGCGTATATTCCCCCATCGTTACAACAGGATAGGAAAGGATCACCGCATTCGGCAGTACGGCCGGGCAGATCGGTACGGATTTTACTTCCTCTGCCGTCGCCGTTGCCAAGAGACCGGCAAGATGTCCGCCCGCGGAAAAGCCGATAGCAGCGATTTTATCCGGATTAACGCAATACCTTTCGGCGTTTTCCCTAATATATGCAACCGCCATAAATGCTTCGTTCAGCGGAATCGGATAGGAAGTATTTAACGAATAATTCAAAACGAATGCGCTATACCCTTTTGATAAAAAAGCAAGCGCAACAGGTTCTCCTTCCCGATCGGATAAAAATTCATATCCTCCGCCCGGGAAAATCAGGATCGCGGGACGCGATTTTCTATTAATTTCTTTGGACGGGGTGCGTACATAAACTTCCAAATATCCACCCGTTACATTCTTTCGCGGCATATTGAAATAATCATATAAATCAATTCGTTCGGTTATCATATAGTGCCCCTTATGATTTCATTTCAAAACCAACAATTTTCAGCAACGCCCGTGCGATGATCATACTTCCGATCCAACCGGGGTGCACCCTGTCCCATGTAATAAATGCCGGATAGCGGTGTTTAAGAATATCTGTAAACGCCGCTTGCAAGTCGACGCAAATTATTTCGCGCTTCCCCGCCTCTTCTTTCATAATTGCGCCATACTCGTCCATTTTTGCACGCATCGCGTCGTTTGGGTTCGCTTCCAGATAATAAGGCGTCATCCAAATCATACTTGCATCCGTTTTATCTGCCGTGGCACTGAGATTCTTGCGATATTCTTCGGCGAACACCGACATATCGGGCTGCACGGGACAGTCGAACTGCCTCCACACATCGTTGAATCCGATACACAGCACCACCCAATCAGGTTTTAATGCCGTAACGTCGGAATCCCAACGCGCCAATAGATCGGCAGATGTATCCCCCGCATTTCCCATATTGACGACGCGAAGCATAAGTTCGGGATAGTCAACCGTCAGAAACGTATCGACAAAGCGAACGAAACCTTTTCCGACGCCTTCACCTAATCCCTCGCCGATCGGGCGTTTTCTGCCGTCATCCGTAACGGAGTCGCCTGCAAATACAATTTTTTGTCCTTTTTCGAATAACATTGTCTGCTCCTACATTTTCTTTACCTGACATGAGTTCGGAAAACTTAATGATTATATCACAGCTAAACGCAATCGTCAATTGAATTCGTCAATACCAACGTTCTTTAAGATTAAAAATCGCGACGTGGCGCATATACGTCCCGTCGCGATTCACAGACAAAGGAACTGTTTCAAGTCTGAAAACGTATTAACCTGACATCATAATTCATTTTGCAAAGAATGCAACCGCTATTGCATTAGGTCCTACATGCGTGCCAATCGTACTGCCGATCATATAAAAAGGAATGAATTCCGCTTTGCCTTTCCAAAGACGTTCGCTGTCGTTTAAATATTTTTGCAAATAGTCGTCCGACAGTCCCGAAAACCCCAACACATAAGGCATATCAAAATCAATGCCTCCACATTTTTCGACAAGCTGATTTAAAAGATTATTGCTCTTTTTGGAGCCTATCGCCTTTCCGACTAATTTGACCTCGCCCTTCACGACGGATACTACAGGCTTAATCGAAAGCATTTCACCTGCTATCGCTGCAACGGAAGAAATACGCCCGCCCTTACGCAAATATTTTAAAGTATCCAAGACAGCAAGCAGTTGAATCTTCGACTTTTTCTCGTTGAGCTCTTTGAAAATTTCCGTAGCGCTCCTTCCCTCTTTAACGAGTCTAATAGCGTACTGCAATAAAATTCTCTCGCCGATACACGCCTCCATGCTATCTATAACATATATTTTGCCGCCAAACTTTTTAGCTGCCTTTACTGCATTTGAATATGTGCCCGAAAGTCTTGAAGAAATAGTTATCGCAATCACCTCGCTTCCGTCCGCAGTGAGTTCCTTAAACTTTTCTTCCCAACTATATTCGTTGATCTGACTTGTCTGCGGCAACTCAGCGCTTTCTATCAATTTTTCAAAAAATTCCTTATGCGTGAGATTTATTCCATCCGAATACTCCTCGTCTCCGAAACGCACTTTCATAGGAATTAAAGATATCCCCAATTCGTCAGCCTCGTCCTGTTCAACATCGGAAGCAGAGTCTACTATAATTTTAATCATGATTTTTAATCGTCTCCTTATTGGTAGTTGTAAATTGATGATTTATCAACAAGTTTAGTATACTCTTTATTATGCCCGATGTCAAACATTTTAGTTGATTTATCAACAAATTATATTGGCGCTTTTAAGGAAATGCCTTTAACCTGAATAAATAAACTTCGATAACAAACAAAAAGGGTTTCGAGGAAAATTACCACGAAACCCTTTTCAGTTAAATAAGATTTAAATTATTTGTCGTATCCGTTCGGATTATTCTTCTGCCAATTCCACTGATCAACGCACATTTTCTCTAAATCGTATTCCGCCTTCCAATCAAGATCCTTTGCGGCTTTTTCGGCAGAAGCATAACAGGTCGCGATATCGCCCGCACGGCGCGGTTTGATTTGGTAAGGAAGTTGCTTTCCGCAAGCTTTTCCGAATGCCTTGATCATATCTAACACGCTATAACCGTTACCTGTACCGAGGTTATAGATATGAACACCCGCATTTTTTAGATGCTTGATTGCGGCAACGTGTCCGCGAGCCAAATCAACGACATGAATATAGTCGCGCACGCCCGTACCGTCGGGAGTGGGATAATCGTTTCCGAACACCCCGATCTCTTTAAGCTTTCCACTTGCAACCTGCGCAACGTAAGGCATTAAGTTGTTGGGTATCCCCTTAGGATCTTCGCCGATAAGCCCGCTCTCATGCGCGCCAACGGGATTGAAATAACGGAGAAGGACGACGTTCCACTCCTTATTAGCAACGCACAGATCCTTTAAAATCTGCTCCTGCATGACCTTCGATGTGCCGTAAGGATTGGTAGTGGGATTCATTATGCTCGTCTCTTTAAGCGGAAGCTCGGCAGGATCGCCGTACACCGTTGCCGAAGAAGAGAATACAATATTCTTCACGCCGAATTTTTTCATGGTCTCCACAAGAACAAGTGTGGATATAAGATTATTATCATAGTACTCGATAGGCTTTGCAACGCTCTCTCCGACCGCCTTAAGACCTGCGAAGTGAATGACCCAATCGATTTTATGCGTTGCAAAAATATTTTCCATCTCTGCGGCATTTCTTACATCCGTTTCGTAAAAAGTCACTTTCTTGCCCGTGATCTTCTCAATGCGGTTGAGCGCTTCTTGATTTGCATTGCAAAGGTTATCGACAACAATTACATCGTAACCTTCATTTAAAAGTTCAACTACTGTATGCGAACCGATAAAGCCCGCGCCGCCTGTAACAAGTACGTTCATAAATATCCTCCTAAAATAATGAAATCATATATTTATAATTTTTCAACAACTATGCCGTCCGAAATTTCGCAATCATAGAATGCGGGACGGTATCCCGTTTCTTTCTCATACTGATCTGCAACTTTTTTCTTGAATTCCTCCACGCCGCTTCGCTTAACGATCGAAACGGTACAGCCGCCGAACCCTGCCCCCGTCATACGGGAACCGAGGCAAGCGGGATGATTTTGCGCAGCGTGTGCGAGAGAATCAAGTTCTTTTCCCGTAACCTCATAGAGCGTACTTAAAGATTCGTGCGAAGCGTTGAGAATTTCACCCAGCTTCGCCATGTCGCCCGTGCGCATTGCTTGTGCAGCAAAGCGAACACGTTCGCACTCCTCAACGACGTGTTTTGCGCGTTTATGAATGACGGGAAGCAAAATAGATTTATACTCTTCTAGCTCGTAAGGTTTGAGTTCGGCGAGACAGGTAATCGGAAAATGCTTTTTCATAAGCGTAAGCGCCGTTTCCACTTCCTCTCTGCGTTCGTTATATTTGCTTTCGACAAGGTTGTGGGGTTTATTGCAGTTTGCGATCACGATCGCGCAATCACCCAAATTTACGGGAATATATTCCCTCTCCAAGGTTTTACAGTCAAGAAGAATCGCGTGCCCCGCTTTTCCGTTTGCAGAAGCGTATTGATCCATAATGCCGCATTTTACGCCCGCATAAATCTGCTCTGCCTTCTGTGCAACGAGCGCAACCTCTACGGGGTCTAACTTCTCATCCGCCGCAGTAGCAAGCGCCGCAATCGTAGAGACCTCTATCGCCGCCGACGAAGAGAGTCCGCTGCCGAAGGGTACGGTGCAGTCGAGAAGCAAATCGCACCCTACTACCTTATGCCCGGCTTCCCGCCACAAGTGTGCGCAACCCGCATGGTATTTGGCGTGCTTCAGCTCTTTATATGATTCCAGCTTATCAAGTTCGAGTGAGACTTTATCGGGAAGATCCGTCCATTCGAGGTTGATTTTATCCGTACCGTTGGGACGGACGTAGACCGTATTGCGTAAAGAAAGCGCGCAAGGCATAACTTTTCCTCCGCAGTAATCGACGTGCTCGCCGATCAGGTTCACTCTGCCTGCGGCAGATACCTTATAAGTATATTTCGAAGTATCAATCATAAAAACCAAGCCCCCTTAAAAATTTTTCTGTATCTTGATGCGTTTCAAACACAGCCGTGTTTTTGAGAATGCGTTCGCAAATGCTGGCAAGTTCATCTCTCATCGCCTCATCGGCCTCTTCCTTTGTATGCGGCGTGTTCTTCTCTCTGATTTCGTCATAGAGTAAACGGAAATCTTTCAGCTCTTCGGGAAGTGCGCCTTTGAGGAGCGCTTCCTTCACCTCTTCGAGCTCCTGTTCCAAACGCCCCGGAAGAATAAACAGTCCCTGCGCCTCGATAAGCCCGATCGATTCCTTTTTAATAACATGAAACTCGGGATGCGCATGGAACACGCCGTCGGGATATTGCTTCGAAGTAATGTTACTTCTTAAAATAAGGTTCATTTCATAACCGTCCGCCGTCTTTACAACAGTAGGACTTACGGCATGGTGCATTCCGTCCTGATCTTCGGGAATCAAGCCGCGCGCCTCGTCGGTATAACTAACCCAACCCTTACGAATGATTTCCGAAACCTGCGCAATGCTCGCTCTGTTCCTGCCCGTGATGCGAACACAGGTACCGAACCAATCGAGCACACCGATTTTCACGTCCGGATACTTGTCGCAGACAAGCGTTTTGGCAATCCCCGCAAGGAAAAGCGGAAGTTTTTCTCCGCCTCCCTGGAAATGATCATGCGCAAGAACACTGCCGCCGATACGCGGAAGCGGTGCATTGCAGCCGATAAAGTAATGCGGGAATGCGTCAACAAAGTCCATAAGGCGGTAAAACGTGTCTTCATCTACATGCATGGGCGTATGAGTTTCATTGACCGCAATACCATGTTGATAAAAATACCCGTAAGGCGAGAACTGCCAAAACCATCTTTCGTTGCCGAAAGTCAAAGAAACGGTGCGGAGCGTTCTCTTTGCGCGTCCGTGATAGCCCTCGTTTTCACGACAAATGGAACACTTCGGATAACCGCCCTTCACGCTGTTTCCGCTCACTGCCTTTTTAGGGTCACGAAATTCGGGCTTTGCTTTGTTGATGGTAACGATAAGTCCGTTCTTTGCGGAAAAGCGCGGGTTTTTGTCGAGCTTTTCTTTTTTTACGTAATCACCCGCGACGGAATAATCGTAAAGCCACTGCGTTGCTTCCTCGGGAGAATGCTCGTAAATTTCGGAAAAAATTTTTTCCACCTCCGCAGGCGGGAGCATAAGCGCACCCATTACGGCATCGAGCTTTTTCTCCGCATCCTCTTCGGGATATAAACCTTCCGAAAGCGCAATTTCGTTCAAGGCACCGAGAAGTGCGGAAACGCTTTCGCCCGCATACTTCGCTTCGCTCTTCTCATAGCTTTCAAGTCCGAGTACCATGAGAAGCGTATTGCGCGCGTAAGAAGCATTCCTCTCGCAAAGAGAGAGCTTTTCTTCCGCATAGCCGATCAGCTTGTCGATTGCTTCAAAAATTTTCACAGTCACCTCCATGAATCAAGGCGGAATTCAAAAAATTCCTTGAATCCTATGATATAATTATAATACAGTCACGCATTCCCCGCAAGAATTTTTACCTTAAAATATAGACATTTATTGACATTTTTTCAAGACTGTGTTAAACTGTTTTCGATATGATAGCAAAACGTGAAATTTGGAAATATCCGGACAAAGTGAAGGTGTGGGTCGGGAAATATAGAAACTCCCATAACCTTTTGCATTGGCATCACGATTGCGAACTTGTCTATGTGGAAAACGGCATAATCGACATATTCTGCGATAAAAGAATGCACACTCTGACACGCGGCGAGCTTCTCTATATCGATAGCGGACAGGTACACTATATGCAGGCGCACGATCCCGAAACCGTTTTGATCACGATTATTTTCAATTACAGTATTCTGCGCCCCTATATAGGTAACCTCCGGCTCGCTTCGCCTAAACTGAAAGGAAGCTATCCCATTCCGCAATTTTATAGGGAAATTCGCGATCTGCTTTTTCATAAACCTCCCTTCTTCGAGGTTGAAGCGGTGGGAAAAATTATTTCTTTAATGGCTTCGATTTTTCGCGGCGAAGAACTTGTTCCCCACGAAACCGCCGATAAAACGACAGAACGATTTATAGCGCTACTGGAAGACATCTCCGATAAATGCGACCAATATAATTTTGAAAAAGGCGTTTCCTTTATGAACGTAAGCGCGGCGTATTTTTCCCGCTATTTTAAAGAGTCGACAGGAATTTCCTTTTCCGCATATCTCAACTATGTGCGGACGGAAAAGGCAATCGCGCTCATCAACGGTGAAAACAAATTCACAATGACGGAAATCGCCGATAAATGCGGTTTCGGAACAATTCGAAACTTCAACCGTATTTTTAGGAATCTGACGGGCTGTTCCCCCTCCTCTATCCCGAAAGATTACGTACTGAACAGCAGCTTCGTTTACCCGAGCGACAGCGCATTCGTCCCTACCTTCCATGACTGCGAACTCTTAGAATCGGGCGAATAAATTTTTCAATTATAAAAACCCTGCGGTTTTCGCAGGGTTTTTAAATCCAATTATTGATTTTGTATCGTCAAATCTTTTATCGTTTCGATATCAAATTTCGGCTTATGTTCGGCGTTCAAAAGACCGTTTACCTCTTGCTGTACATCAGTCAGTTGCGTATAGCAGAAACCTTGAAATTCCTTGTTTGCATAGATTCCCCGTATAAGATTCCCGTAACGGGAATAGAACTCCTCTTGATCCACCGCTCCGTCATTATAGCCCCAGTTACCGTGTTCCGCTTCGCTCTTCATCGCAATCCCGCCGAATTCGGTAAAAAGAACGGGCTGACCGCTGTAATTGCAACCGTAAGCCATAAGCCGCCGTCCCTGCGGATACAGTCCGTCATAGCGATCGGCACGGTATTTATTCTGAAACTCGGAACTGTCGTATGCGTAATCGTGAATGCCGAGAATATCCGTTGTGTCGGGACTTTCCCACCCGTCGTTCGTACTGATAAGACGGCTGTTATCCAAAGCCTTCGTTGCATAATAGAGCGAACGCGCAAAATTCAGCTGATCCTTATCGGCAACGATATTCCGAACACCCCAACTTTCGTTTAAAGGCACATAGCAAACCACGCTCGTAAAATTACGCGCCGTCAACATAATTTCACTCCACTCTTCCGAAACGCGCTTCATTTCTTCCGCGCAGAAGTTGTATGCGGAAGGCATTTCGCACCAGGTAAGGAAACCGAGTTCCTCTGCATAATAGTAGAAGTACGGATCTTCGAACTTTTGATGTTTTCGCGCGCCGTTAAATCCCATCGCCATTGCAAGTTCGATATCTTTTCTGATCGCATCCGTGCTCGGCGGCGTTAAACCGCTTTCCTTCCAATAGCCTTGATCGAGAATCAACCTTTGATAGAGCGGCGCGTTATTTAAACTGATTTTGTTCCCGTCGGCGGAAATTTTGCGGAGTCCGAATCGCGTGCGCGCCTCGTCGATACATTTCCCACACCGATACAGACGGAATACTGCGTTAAAAAGAACGGGATGTTGAGGCGTCCAAGCAAAATTCGCGTCAACGAAGTTCTGCTCCATCAACCGAACCGAATAGCGCGTATGCTTTCCGTCAAGATTGAAACGGCTCTTTTTAACAACCTCTTTGCCGAACGTAATTTCAATTTCCGCCTCGTCTGCTTTATTCCGAAGGGTTACGATTTCGCCCGATATGCTGCACCTGTCATAGTCGGGGATCAGCCGATATTCGCCGATACAGTCCTCGCCGAAATAATCAATCCAAACGCTCTGCCAAATGCCCGTATTCGGAATATACCAACAACCGTACTTTTCCCCCGTCCAGCTCTGCTTGCCGCGGGGAACGGTGGGATCAAACGGATCGTAACAGCGCACTACAAGTACGTTTTCTTTTTCGGAAAGATAATCGGTAATATCGACCGAAAACGGCGCAAAACCGCCCGTATGCGTTAAGGCGTGTTTCCCGTTTATCCAAATATCCGTCACATAATCGCAACCGTTAAAGCACAAGAGCGCACGCTTATTTAAGTTCGCTTTAAAAGTTCTTTTGTACCATACCCGTTCGTGGCAAGCGGTATCGCCGATACCGCTTGCTTCGTACTGATAGGTAAACGGAACGTTGATTTTCAGGGGAAGTGAAACCTTACCCGTATCATACCCTTTAATCATTCCCTCGTCTTGATCGTCGTAGGCAAACTCCCACTCGCCGTTAAGGGACAGCCACTCTTCTCTTTGGAACTGAGGACGCGGATATTCGTTTCTTTTTAACATATTTTTTCTCCTGCCGTTTATATTAGCATTATATTAACACATATTTTTGAATTGCGCAAGCCTTTCAGCGATCATTGCGCTATCGGAGGTCGCAAAATAATTGCTGACTTTCATCGGCATATTGAATGCTAAAAATCCGACAGATGCGTACTGATACTCACCGAACGCCGCAAAGTCACATTTTGTAATTGCAGCTTCTTTTTTAAACGAACAAAAATACGTCCGCGGTTTCAGTGAACAGATCTCTTTAAACGCACTTCGGCATTTGAATCAATCGAATGCAAAAAAACGACCGCCACAGCGTTCGTCAATTCTTTTTAATGAGTGCACAAAAAAAGCCTTCGAATTGCCCGTCCGGCGGAACAAGAAGGGTGTTTTTCAGACTCTTTAATCGGGGAACGGAAAAAGGCATTTCGGGCGGAAGCAACTCAAAATCTCCCTCTTTCAGCACTTTTTCAAGAACGCCCTCGTTCTCCTCTTTTAACACGGAGCAAGTGGAATACACCATAACGGAACCCTTTTTTAAAAGTTTTAACGATTTACGCAGCAGTTTTTCCTGCAATTTTACACTGTTTTCGACAAGCTTCTCGGAAATTTTAATTTCACCGTCCGGCGTGAGCGTTCCGCTTCCGCTGCACGGCGCGTCCAAAAGAATTTTGTCGAAACGGTAAAATTCGTCAAGGGAAAGCGCATCCTGAACAAGCACGCTTGTACGGGGAACGCTAAGCTTTGCAAGGTTGTATTTCAGCCTTTCCGCACGGATCTTATCTTTTTCGCAAGCAGTCAGAAAGGCTTCCCCTCCCGACAATGCGGATAAAAGCGAAGTCTTTCCGCCCGGCGCCGCCGTCATATCAAGAATATTTTCGTCCCTTTGAGGCGCAAGGAGATAAGGCGGAAGCATGGAAGAAAGGCTCTGCAAATAAATTTTACCTTCTTTATAGAGCGGCATTTCTGCAATTTCCCGTTCGCGAAGATTCTCCGCGAAATAGGCACACGGAACGGGTGCGCTTTTTATATTGATTCCGAGCGTGGCGCACTGCCTTTCGACCTCGTCCTTGGAGGATTTTAAAAGATTGACTCTAAAAGTAACGGGGCGCCGCATTGCGTACCCCGTTAAAATCTTGTTTGATTCCTCTTCGCCGTACTGCGCGTTGAGGCATTTTATCAAAAATTCAGGAACGTTCAATTCTTGATCCTACCGTCTTTGATTCCCGCCACCCAATCCTTTATAACAAGATCGGGCGTAACTTGATTGTTATCTTCGAATTTTACGTTGAGAATGGGTCCCACATATGCGCCGCGGAGCGCTTTTTTGAAGTCGCCGATAACTCGTCCGATCTTTCCGTCGTTCGTGA
Organism: uncultured Christensenella sp.; assembly: GCA_910585595.1. Lineage (GTDB taxonomy): Bacteria > Bacillota > Clostridia > Christensenellales > Borkfalkiaceae > Gallimonas. The sequence goes on from CAJUET010000001.1 coordinate 93,731, forward strand.
CAAACGGATAAACGACTCTGCCCTTCCAACTGTTGTTCGACAGGAATTTCTTCATGGCAGGCGCAAAAGAAGACCACCACACGGGCGAACCCAAAAGGATCGCGTCGTATTTGTCCCAATCGATCTCAACGGGGCGGAGCGCAGGAATATAACCGCTCGAAACCTCTTTTTCGGCAAGGCTCAATAAAACGTCGTAATCGTCGGGATATTCCTTAACTGTTTTAATTTCGATTACGTCGGAACGCAGAGAACGCGCTACCCTCTCCGCAACCGCCTTCGTATTCCCTCCGAGAGAATAATATGCTACCAAAGTTTTCATTTCCTTCTCCTCCGTTTTCCATATATTAATAGAATGTAGCGAGCTCCTGTTCGGGAGGCGTAGAATAGCTGAGCTTCTCCGCTTTCAGAACAGGACCGTTGCCGTCATATATTTTATCGTATTCAACGGATATTTTCGCCGTGAGCACGATCCAATCACGCGTTTTCAACGGCAGATCCGACGTGTGCTTTACCACAAGTCCGCTGTATGCGATATCCGCTTCGCAACAGGTCATAATATGCCTCCCGACGACGATCGTACCATTTTTCAGCTTGCGATCCGTTGCAACAAGCCCCTTAAAACAAACCGTCTTTCCGTCATAGTTTTGCATATTTTCCATGAGGTCGCGATAAAAAAACGCATAATCGCGATCCTCTATCGAAATGACGTCGGCATTGATGTCATACGGCAACGGATCGACGATTTCGTCATATTCCGCTCTGCCGCCCATAAATTCGTAGACGATATCCGGTCTTCGCGATATACCGCGCACGATCTTATGGAATTCCGCCTTGGAATATTCCTCTTTAAAGCGGTTAAACACGACTAAGTCGGCATACTGTATTTTGTCGAACGTGAGTTGGCGGATATTCTGATTATACGCCGTAAACGTTGAAGAATCGAAAAACGTCATAACCTGCGCAATCATCCAACCATCCGGCATAATCTCGAAAAAGTCATTCAATGGAGTCATGCCGTTGCATTCCGCGACGACGCGATCCGCGCCATACTCATGGGAAATTTGTGTTAAACGCTCAACGCTCGCTTCCTGCATGGATAGCGCTTCAATATGAAAATCTTTTATGCGGAAACGGGAGGGATCAAACTCTGTTTCCCCCTCTTCAAGAACGAGTACGAGCGTTTTTTCGCTCGATTCAAAGCGCTCGTCCTCCAAGGTTTCCTGTATAAATTTTGTCTTTCCCGCGTCAAGAAATCCGAGAAAGAGATAAACGGGAACTTCCTTTACCATATCTTAAAATAATTTTTCGATTTTATCGGCATCGATTTTGCAGCCAATCACGCACAGTCTGCCCGTAACGGCAGGCTCGCCCGCCCGAATATCGATTTCACCTGGTACAAAATCGAAATAAATCCAATGATCCTTTCCGTCAACAATGCCTTTTGCACGCAAAATCTGCCCGCACGCACCGCTGTCAAGTGCGGAAAGCGCCGCTCTGACTTCCTCTTCCGTATAAGTTTTCGAAGTCTCCTTCCCCCAACTTGTAAATACTTCGTCCGCATGATGATGGTGATGACTATGTTCATGTGCGTCATGCTCATGGTCATGAAGATGCTCATGCCCGCAGTCGTGATCGTGCTCATGACGAGCGCAACAACATTTTTCGTCATGATCGTGGTGATGATGTCCGCAACAACATCCCTGACCATCGTCGTGTTCATGAGCGTGACTGTGCTCGTGTTCTGCTTCTTCCGCAAGGCGGTGAAGCTCCGCTTTCAGGGTATTGTCGCCCGAAGCCGCCTCGAAAATTTCTTTGCCGGAAAGCTTGTCCCAATCGGTAGTGATGATCGTAGCTGAAGTATGTTCTTTAAGGATCGCAGCAGTTTCCTGCGTTTTGGCAGCCTCGCCCGCCGTGTGAGACAGCACGATGCAACTTGCGTTTTCGACTTGATCAAGAAAGAACTCGCCAAAGTTTTTAAGATAGGATTTACACTTCTTTGTATCTACAACCGTACAGAACGCGTGCAACCGGGAGTTCGGCACATCCGCGCTCTTTACGGCGCGGATCACATCGGAAAGTTTGCCGACACCAGAAGGCTCGATAATAATACGATCCGGCGAAAATTTGTCGGCAACTTCTTTGAGCGCCTTTGCAAAATCGCCGACAAGCGAACAGCAGATACAGCCAGAGTTCATTTCCGTGATTTCGATTCCCGATTCTTTAAGAAATCCCCCGTCTACACCGATCTCGCCGAATTCGTTTTCGATCAGAACGACTTTCTCGCCGGCATAAACTTCGCGGATCAGTTTTTTAATAAGCGTTGTTTTTCCTGCGCCCAAAAAACCCGAAAAAATATCAATCTCAATCATAATATGCCCCCTATTTAAAACGCCCAATTACCGTAAGTCAGAATAGGAACGCGCGCGCCGCGCGAAGTGATTCCCGTAATTTCGAGATCGCGGCTTCCGATCATAAAATCGACGTGAATCAAACTGTCGTTGACGCCGCGTTTTGTAAGTTCCTCTTTCGTCATGTTTTCATAGCCCTTCACGCAGTTCGTAAACCCGTGCCCGAGCGCCAAATGACAGCTTGCATTTTCGTCGAAAAGTGTATTATAAAAGAGAATACCCAAATTATTGATCGGAGAATCATAAGGTATCAAAGCGCACTCGCCGAGCATCTTTGCCCCCTCGTCCATCGAAATCATTTTTTCAAGAAGATCAACGTTCTTTTTCGCCTTGACTTCGACGACTTTACCGTTCTCAAAGCGAAGAGAGAAATCCTCGATAAGTTCTCCCTGATAGGAAAGCGGCTTCGTGGCGTAAACAATACCCTCTGCTTCGCCCGCTTTCGGCGAAATAAATATTTCTTCCGTGGGAATGTTGGGATTGAAATATCTGCCTTTAAGACTCTCTTCGCCTCCCCCCATAAAAAACGAACCGTCGATAAGCCCGACCTTGAAATCCGTACCGTTTTTCGCTTTATATTCAAGAGCTGCAAGCCCAAGGCGGTTCAGATAGTTGCACCGTCTTGCAATTTCGTCATTATGATTCGCCCATTCGCGCACAGGATCGGCAACATCGGCGCGGGAAGCCTTTAAAATTGCCTCCCAAAGCTTCTCGACTGCCTGCGTAACGTTAAGATTCGGAAACACCTTCTTGGCCCATGCCTTTCCCGGAACGGCTGCAATGCACCACTGATAGTTGTTATCCATTTCGTCGCGGTAAGGCTTGATAACCTTAGTCCGCGCGGAGCGCACAGCCGTAAACTTGTCCTGATCGATCCCCTTTAAACCGTCGGGATCGGAAGATTCGAGATAAAGCATTGCGGGAAGTTCTTTCTTTTTAAGCTCCCACTTTTCGATTTCCCATTTCTGCGTTTCGGAAAGAGCTTCCGTGCTCTGATATTTATAATGCAATCCCGCAACGGGCAGGTGCGTCCACTCTACGGTTACTTTGCCTGCTCCCGCGCGATAGAGTTCCTCTACAACCATTTCCACAAATTCGGGCTGGTCAAGCTCTGCTTGAACAATGACCCATTGACCTTTTTTAACGTTGACGCCCGTTTTGGCAAGCAATTTTGCATAACGACGTAATTGAAGTTTATTCATGCGAACCCTCCCGAAAAAATTTAACCGATACATTATAACATAAAAAAATTTGTCCGTCAAGATTCGGACGCAAAAAAAAGCGGCAAATTGCCGCAAATACAAATATTATGTCAGATATAGTACTGTGCTTCCGTGATCAAAACTTCGTTTCAAGTCAATTACGCGCTGATTCGACGAACCGCGGAACTTTAAGCGAATATCTTTCAGTTCTTCGATAAAGCGTCCGTCTACAAGTACGTCGATCAAAGAAAGTAATTTTCTCGTCTCTTTGCAATTCGCTCGTTCCTCTTTTAACGCCCCCCCGTCTATGTAGGTATATCCCGTATAGCACCACACCGTTTTATGAGGAAACTTCTCTTTAAATGTTTCGACAAATGGCAAAAGCCCCCTTTGGTTCTGCGGTTCAAAAGGCTCGCCGCCGAGCAGGGAGAGTCCCGCAATATAATCGGGCGCAAGCGAATTTAAAAGAAATTCCTTTGTCTCTTCCGTAAACGGTTTTCCGTAACCGAAGTCCCACGCAATTTCGTTAAAGCAGTTCTTACAACGGTGGGTACAACCCGAAACGAAGAGGGAAACCCTGATTCCCTCTCCGTTCGCGATATCCATAGTCTTGATTTCTGCGTAGTTCATATTAAAGATGAAGTACCCTGTCCTTGATTTCCTGCGTTCTGCCCTGATTCCAGAACTGCGTTCCGATATAACCGCACGTTCTGCGCGCCACGTTCATTTTGGACTGGTCGCGGTTGTGGCAGTGCGGGCACTCCCAAAGAAGCTTCCCGTCCTCTTCCGTGATCAGAATCTCCCCATCGTATCCGCACACCTGACAGAAATCGCTCTTCGTGTTAAGTTCGGCATACATAATATTGTCATAAATATACTTTATTACAGACAGTACGGCGGGAATATTGTCCTGCATATTGGGAACTTCCACATAAGAAATTGCGCCGCCCGGAGAAAGCTGCTGGAACTCGCTCTCGAATTTCAGCTTCGTAAACGCGTCGATCTTTTCAGATACATGCACGTGGTAGCTGTTTGTGATATAATTTTTATCGGTTACACCGGGAACGATACCGAATCTGCGTTGCAAGCACTTCGAAAATTTATAGGTCGTACTTTCAAGCGGTGTTCCATAAAGGGAAAAATCGATGTTTTCTTTCTTCTTCCACTCTTTGCATCTGTCGTTCATATGCTGCATAACGGAGAGAGCGAACGGTTTCGCCTCTTCGTCCGTATGCGATTTTCCCGTCATATACTTCGTACATTCGTATAAGCCCGCATAACCAAGCGAAATCGTGGAATAACCCCCGAAAAGAAGTTTATCGATTGGCTCGCCCTTTTTAAGGCGCGCAAGCGCACCGTACTGCCAAAGAATGGGAGCAGCATCGGATAACGTACCCATCAAACGATTGTGGCGTTCCATTAAAGCACGGTAACAGAGATCAAGACGCTCGTCGAAGATTTTCCAGAACTCATCCATATTGCCGCCCGAAGAGAGCGCAACGTCTACAAGATTGATCGTAACGACGCCCTGATTAAATCTGCCGTAATACTTCGGTTTTCCGTTCTCGTCAACGTAGGGAGTCAAGAAACTGCGGCACCCCATACAAGTATAGCAGTGCCCTTCCCCGTTTTTATCGACTTTGTATTCAAGCATCTTCTTTTCGGAGATATAGTCGGGAACCATGCGCTTTGCAGTGCACTTTGCCGCAAGTTCGGTCAAATACCAATACTTGCTGTCCTCCGTCACATTGTCTTTTTCGAGAACATAAATGAGTTTGGGGAACGCAGGCGTGACCCATACGCCCGACTCATTTTTAACGCCCATAATACGTTGTTTAAGCGTCTCTTCGATAATGAGCGCCAAATCGTTTTTCGTCTGCGGATCCTTCGTTTCACCGAGATACATGAACACGGTCACAAAGGGAGCCTGTCCGTTCGTGGTAAGAAGGGTCACGACCTGATACTGAATGGTCTGGATCCCTTTGCCGATCTCCTCTTTCAAGCGCTTTTCGGCAATCATATTGATTTGATCTTCGTTTTCGATCCCCACTGCTTTCAGTTCCTTAGCCACTTCCATGCGGATCTTTTTACGGCTGATATCGACAAATGGAGCAAGATGCGTCAGCGAAATGCTCTGCCCGCCGTATTGGTTGGAAGCAACCTGTGCAATAATCTGCGTTGCGATATTGCAAGCCGTAGAGAAGGAATGCGGCTTTTCGATAAAGGTACCCGAAATGACGGTTCCGTTTTGGAGCATGTCCTCCAAATTGACCAAATCGCAGTTGTGCATATGCTGCGCAAAATAGTCCGCGTCGTGGAAATGAATAAGCCCCTCGTCGTGCGCTTCGACGATGTCTTTGGGGAGCAGAATACGGCGGGTGATATCTTTGCTGACTTCCCCTGCCATATAGTCGCGCTGAACGGAATTGACAGTCGGATTTTTATTGGAATTTTCCTGTTTGACTTCTTCGTTGTTACATTCGATCAAAGTCAAAATCTGCGCGTCCGTCGTATTTGCACGGCGAACGAGCTCACGGGTATAACGATAAGTAATGTATTTACGGGCAACGGCATACGCTTTCTGATCCATGATCTGATTTTCGACAAAGTCCTGAATCTCCTCCACGCTGACCGCACGGTTGAGATCGCCCGCAAGCGCGGTGACTTTCTTCGAAATATATTGGATCTGCTCTTCGCTCAGACGGTTGTCCTCGCTGACTTCGTTGTTTGCCTTGGTGATCGCGTTTATGATCTTCGACAAATCGAACGTAACTTCCGTACCGTTTCTCTTGATGATTTTCATCTTACCATCTCTCCTTTCCTGTCTTTCCGTCATTTGACGATAAAAGCGTCCCCCTGAAGGGAACGCGTCTATCATACTATATCATATGCGGAAAGTCAAGCGTTTGCCACAATATTTGGGAAAAATTTTTCAAGAAAACCACAATATATTGTGGTTGACGCGAAATTTGTCGAATTTTATGCGTGAAACAAAAAGCGCAAAAGTTACACGAGCGTCGTGTCGTTAATAACGAGCGAAAATCTACAAGAAAGAAATTCTGCAGCGCGGCGGCAAAGCTTCATTCTGTTGAAATATATTTCGAAATAGTCCATAACGGAACAAATCGAAGTATCGATTTCGATATACAGCGCAATAAGCGCATTCTTTCTGTCGACCTTGACATAGGAACGCTCGGCAGCGAGATTTACCCTGTCGTGGATGTTGGCCGTATATACGTTATCGATGGGCTTTTTGACGCGGCTCTTGTGCACGTCGCCTTTATCCGCAATAATGAGCGCGGAAGAAATTTCGGAAACGGGAAGCCCGTACTGCTCGTCGTGGTTGCCCACCGCCATCATGATCTCCGCCGCTTCTTTGCAGTCCATTCCCATGCGGGTGAGAATTTTATACACGAGAATGGCACCGCTCTGCGCATGATCCTTCCGGTTTACGCAGTTGCCGATGTCATGCAGATACCCTGCGATTTCCGCAAGCCTCACCCTTTGGGCATCATAGCCGAGTTCTTTTAAAATCACGCCGGACCATTTGCTGACGATTCCGGCATGTCTTCTTGAATGTTCGGTAAACCCAAGCGCCTCAATCTGTTTTTCGGACATCGTCATGATCGCTTCGACTTCTTTATCCGCTTTTATTTGCGCAAGCTCGATCATGCAAACTCCGTCACTTCGAGACCGGAAAAAATCTCGTCGTATTTATTTTTGGTAAAGGAAACCGTTCCGAATGTTGTAACAGTCGCCGTTCCCGCCGCAACGCCCGCGCGGAGAATTTCTTGAAGCGGCGCGCCCTGCTGCAACATATTTGCCGCGGCGGCAACCATACCGTCGCCTGCGCCTACGGTAGAATTGACCGCTACGTTTATGCTCTTGCAGTAATAATTTTTCGTTCCGTTTGTAATAATCGCGCCGTCCTTTCCAAGAGAGAGAAGCACGATTTTCGCGCCTCTGTCCAAGAATTCGCGGCAGCCCGAAAGGATATCTTCTTTATCGCGAAATTCACGCCCAAGCGTTTCTTCGAGTTCTTCAAGGTTAGGCTTCACCAAATCGATCCCCGCCTCCAAAGCCGCAAACAGCTTTGCTCCTTCCGCGTCTGCGATTTTGAGCGACTTGGGATCGACCGCACGAAAGAGTTCGCGGTAGTATCCCGCGTCTACGCCGCGGGGCAATCCACCCGAAATTACCGTAACGTCGGAACGGGAGGAAAAATTTCGTATCATTTGTAAAAGCTCCACAAGCTTTTCGTTGCCGACCTGTCCGCCGACGTCGTTAATTTCCGTCAGCATAGATTTTTGGTCGATACACTTATAGTTTTCACGCACTCTTCCGCTGTTCCACACGAAGGAAAAGCCGACTCCCTCTTTATCAAGCGCCCGTTCAAACATTGCGCCGTTTTCGTTGTACATAAATCCGGTTGCGTAAGCCTGTGCGCCAAGGCGCGCCACGCCGATCGCCACGTTGATCGCCTTCCCCGTAAAAGAAAGCGTTTTGTTTTTTACGACGTTCACTTTACCGATATTCAAGGAATCGAGTTCAATCGTAACGTCAACGCTCGGACTCATACAAACAGTTAAAATCATTCGAACCCCCTAACGGCTTTCTTTAAAAAACCGTACCGAAAAATTGCGGACTCAGGTCATATTCTGAGCCCACATATTATTATATTACTAAATTCTTCAAATTTCAAGCCCTAAATGAAAATTTTTGCGGAAATTTTTCTTTTCTTGTTGCATACACACAAAAAAAGACCCGCAATTTCGCGGGTCTCCGATCAAAAACGAATCTATTTACATGGAAATCATTTGAAGGGTTTCGTAGAGCTCATAATTGAACTTCTTCTTCATGGAAACCGCTTCGATAATATCCATATCGATAATTTCATTTTTATGAATTCCGACGACTCGGTTGCCTATTCCGTCTTTCAAAAGATGAACTGCCTTGTTGCCGAATTGCGCCGCAAGCATTCTATCAGCCATGGTGGGCGAACCGCCGCGCTGGATATGTCCGATCGTTGTTGCACGCACCGAATAAGAGGTCATCTCCTGCAACTGCTTTGCAAAGGCATCCGCAGTCATGACGCCTTCTGCAATAACGATAATATTCGAACGCTTTCCGTTCGCACGGGAACGGTTGATCCGCGAAATAATATCGTCCATATTATATGCGATTTCGGGCACGACGATAATTTCCGCTCCCGAAGTTATGCCCGCATACAAAGCAATATCGCCGCAATGTCTGCCCATGACCTCAACGACAGAGATACGTTCGTGCGAGGTCATCGTATCGCGCAACTTATTGATGATATCGAGACAGGTATTGACCGCAGTATCAAATCCAAGCGTATAATCGGTATATTCGAGATCGTTATCGATCGTTCCCGGAATTCCGATCGTGGGAATTCCGAATCCCTCTGTAAGACTCTTCGCTCCGCGGAAAGAACCGTCTCCGCCGATGACGACAAGCCCTTCGATCCCATGCTTTTCAAGTGTTGCAACGGCTTGCCTCTGTCCCTCTTCCGTAAGCATTTCAAGACATCTCGCGGTTCTCAACTTTGTGCCGCCGCGCTGAACGATATCGGATACGCTCCGCATTTCCATTTGCGTCATCGTGTCGTCGATCAGTCCCGCATATCCGCGTTCGATTCCGAAAACCTCGATTCCATAATAAATCGCGGTACGCACGACCGCACGGATCGCCGCATTCATACCGGGCGCGTCGCCGCCGCTTGTGAGAAGTCCGATTCTTTTCATAATATCCTCCGTATATTCTCTATTATTACTAAATTATATTATATCATAATTTCTAAAAAATGGAAGTAGTTTCATAAAAATTTTTCAATTATAATAATTTTACGCAATTTTCGGATAAAAAGCTCATTACCTCCGCCATAAACGCACGATTCAGCCGCACGCGGAATTCGTAACGTTTACCTCCGTACAGGAGCTTACATTTCACATCGCCTACATAGCTGGAAAGCGTTTCCAAGAGCTCGTTAAAATCCTCCTCGGTAAGCGATCGCGCGTCAATCCACAAAATCTGCTCTTTTTCCTCTTCTTTCTCCGCATTTTGAACAGACTCTTCGCTTAACCCAGGCTCTTCCTTTGTCACCTCTTCGAGCTTATCCAAAATAATAACGGGCGCTTTTTCGGAAGGGATATCAAGCTTTCCCGAAATACGAACGACCGCATCGCGACGCAAAGAACCTTTGATTCTTTCGTAAACGCGCGCAAAGGCAAGACATTCGATACTGCCGTAATAGTCTTCCACCGTAATAAACGCCATCGTATCGCCCTTACGCGTATTGATTTTTTTAATCGCGCCGATGATCCCGCCCATCGAAACAGCCTGCCCCGCCTGCACCTGCGTATAGGTTCTGTCGCCCGTCTCCTCGTCCTCTTCGTATTCCGCGATCATGCCGCAATGAAAATTACAATCGCGGAAGAGATGCGCGTACGCCTCGAACGGATGCCCGCTGACGTATACTCCAAGCACTTCTTTCTCTTTGGAGAGAAGCTCCCCCTTCTCCCATTCGGGAATTTCGGGATATTCCGCTACGGGCGCCTCCTCTTCGATAATATCCCCGAACAGAGACATCTGAGCGCTTGCCTTCGATTTGTCGATTCCCTGCACGCGACGCATAAGTTCCTCGTAAACGGCGATATACTGCGATCGATGATGCCCGAACCCGTCGAACGCACCGCCCATTATAAGGGCTTCCACCATGCGCTTATTGACAAGTTTGGTACAGCGCAAAATAAAATCTGAAAAATCTTTAAAAAGTCCGTTCTTTTCCCTCTCTTCTATCACGCTTTCCATGGCGCTCACACCCACGCCCCGAAGAGCGCAGAGCCCGAAGCGAAGCCCGTTCCCCTGCACCGAGAAATACGCCTTGGAGAGATTGACGTCCGGCGGATAAGCCTTGATATTTTTCTCCTTCATATATATGACGTATTTTGCGATTTCTTCGATTTTCGTGATACGGTTGTTCAAAACGCCCGCCAAAAATTCTTTGGGATAATACGCTTTGAGATACGCCGTCTGATAAGTGACGACTGCATACGCAGCAGCGTGCGATTTATTGAACGCGTAGGAAGCAAAACTTTCCATCTGCGCAAAGAGCTCCGCGCTCACTTCGGGCGGAATGCCGTTGGCTTGACACCCCGTAATATTGCCGCCCTTTTCGATATTGCCGTAAATAAAGATATCCTTCTGCGCCATCAGTTCGTCGCGGTGTTTTTTCGCCATTGCACGCCGTACCAAATCCGCCTGTCCCAACGAGTATCCCGCAAGGTTTTGGAAAATTTGCATGACCTGCTCTTGATAGATAATTACGCCGTAAGTGTTTTCGAGAATGGGCTTCAACATAGGCGTAAGATATTGAATTTTATTCGGAGCGGAACGGTTTTTAAGGTACTCGGGAATAAAGTCCATAGGACCGGGACGGTACAGCGAAATGCCCGCGATCAAGTCTTCGAGACAGGTCGGCTGCAACTGTTTCATGAACCGTTTCATACCGCCTTGTTCAAGTTGGAACACTGCGTCGGTATCTCCTTCGCTTATGAGCTTGTACGCACCCACATCCGAGCATTCCTGCCCGAACTCAATCACCTTGCCTGTATTTTCTTTAATATAGTCGCAGGTCTTTTTAATATCGGTAAGCGTAGTGAGCGCAAGGAAGTCCATTTTGAGCATACCGATAGACTCCACTTCCTTCATATCGTACTGAGTCGTAATATCTTCGCCGTTCCTTGATAGCGGAACGTTATCGGCAATACGTTTTCTGCAAATGACGACGCCCGCCGCATGCATACCCGTCTGACGGGGCATACCTTCGAGCCGCAGTCCCATATCGATAACTCTTTTCAAGGTTTCATCCGATTCGTAGATATCAATAAAATCTTTATTGCGTTTCCCTTCCTGCTCGGCAAGACTCTTGACTGCCGCTTCGTGCTTGTCGGGATCGTTTTTGCTCTCTTCGACTTTCTGTTTGCATTTTTCGATATTCAAGCCCAAGAGCTCGCGAATGGAAGACTTTCCGTCCATGAGCTTTGTAACACGGTCGGTTTCGGAATAGGGAACGCGCATCACACGCCCCACGTCCTTGATGACGGCGCGGGAAGCAAGCGTACCGAACGTGACGATCTGAGCTACGTTTTCGGGATGATAGCGCTTACGTACATATGCAATGGTTTCCTCTCTTCGCTCCGTACAAAAGTCAACGTCAAAGTCGGGCATTGAGACGCGATCGGGATTTAAAAAACGTTCGAAGAGCAAGTTATAACGAAGCGGATCGACGCTCGTGATTCCGATTGCATACGCAACGATACTGCCGACGCCTGATCCGCGCCCAGGACCTACGGGAATATCGTGAAGGCGCGACCAATTGATATAGTCCCAAACAATCAAAAAGTAATCGGCAAAGCCCATTTTTATAATGACGCCCAGTTCGTACTCTGCACGCTTTTTAATTTCGTCCGTAATAACGTCGTAACGTTTGGGCAATCCCTCCCACGTCAAGCGGGTAAGAAATTCAGGCGAGGGGGTTCCGTCGTCGGCGGTGTATAAGGGAATCAGTGATTTATCGTAAATCGGATCGCCGTTCGGCTTCAAATTGAACGGCGTATCGGTATCGGATACCTTATCCGCAATCACGCGGGTATTTTTAATCGCCTCAGGAAGATTGGGAAAGAGCGCCGCCATTTCGTCGCCCGATTTCATATAGAATTCGTGCGTCTGCATCTTCATGCGCGTAGGATCGTCGAGCGTTCTCTTCGTCGCAATGCACATTAAGACGTCCTGCATTTCCCAGTCTTCTTTCTTTAAGTAATGCACATCGTTCGTAGCGACGAGCTGAATACCCGTTTCCTTAGATATTCTCACAAGATCGGGCAGAATCTGCTTTTGTTCGAGAATCCCATGATCCTGAATTTCGAGATAGAAATCGTCTTTGAAAATTTCCCGCATTGAGAGCGCGAATTTCTTCGCCTCTTCGTACTTTCCCTCGAGAAGAAGACGCGGAATGCGCCCCGCAAGACAGGCGGAGAGACAAATCACCCCGTCACAGTGTTCTTTCAGCATTTCGTAGCTGATACGGGGGCGGTAATAAAAGCCGTCAACAAAGGCATAGGAATCAAGCTGCACGAGATTGATATAGCCCGCCCTGTTCTTTGCGAGCAAAATCAAATGATCGGCACGCTGATCGACGTGGTTCTTCGGGTCGTATTCCACAACGTAAAATTCGCAACCGACGATTGCTTTAATATTTTTCTTCTTGCACTTTTCGGCAAAACGAAGCGATGCGTACATATTGCCGTGATCGGTCAGTGCAACCGAATCGATATGATTTTTCACGCAGTGATCAATTAAATCGTCCACTTTGACCGCACCGTCAAGCAAAGAATATTCGCTATGTAAATGTAAATGTACGAAATCCGTCATGACCCTTCTTCCGTTCTCCTGCAAATTTCCATGAGTTTTCTCATTCTGTGGTTCAAACAGCTCTTGCTGACTCCTAACTTTACTGCCAACTCCCTCAGCGACAACGTGGGACTGTTCAGGCGTTCTTCCGCCAACTCTTTGAGCGCTTCGGGCAAATCGGAAAAAGCCGCGCAGTTCTTTAACTTCTGGATCATATGCGCCTGTTCCGCGCTTGCCGTCATGGACTTGTCTGCATTGCCCGCCATGCAGTTTTCCACACGATTGATAAAATTATTTTCTTCGCGCGCAATCAGAATCTTTTCAAGTTCCTTCAACGAACTCTTCGCGCCGATTGCCGAAAGCAAATCGTAAACCGCCTCTTTGCTTTTCAGATAAACGACGAATTTATCCCCGCGTTTGATGGTCTTTGTGTAAAAGAGCATTGATTCGAGAACGATACAAAAGTTTTCCGCCCTTTCCTGATCGGGAAAGACAAATTCGAGATGATAACCCGACTTCGCCCCCGCGCGCGGAAGCGAACAGCTTCCTCCGCCCAAAAACGTGCCGCGAACAAACGCAATCGCGCAACAGGGCTTTAATTCGTCGGGTCGCACTTCGCAATAAAGCCGATATGCGCGCGCCGCACACTCTCTGCTGAGAGATAAACTGAGCCTGTCCTTTCCGTTCCGTGCATCGTACACCGCACCGTCAAGCACGGGTTGAAGGTCCAAAGATTCCGCCAACGAGAAAAAATATTCTGTAAGGCGTTCGTTCTCGCTCGTAAATTCCATGCACGAGGGAGCGGCACTTCCGCATATATCGAGAAGCGCACGAATAAGAGAGCGTTTACAACAATCATTTTCGGGAATTGCGGATAAAATCTCCCGCTTGATTCCCTGCGAAAAGTTCAACAAGGCTTGTCCTCAGCAATGCTTTTTCTTATATTCGGTAAAACGGAAAGCAGGAAGCCTACCGTCGATATTGTCGATTTGTTCAAGCGGAATCCCCACCCGCATTATTTGCTCCTCGGCAAGCGCTCGATCTCCCACGCGGGAAACAGAGTGCGCGTCCGAATCGATCACGAACCGCACGCCGGTCGCGGCAACTCTTTCAAGTTCCCCGTCGGAAAGGTGCTTTTTCTTCGCGCTGATTTCAAGATAGGTGCCGTAGTCGCGGCAACACTTTGCAACCTCCACGGGATCGCAAAAACACCGAAAACCAACGTGCGTGATGATGTCGACGGGATTGTTTTTGATCGTGTTGACATACGCCTTCGTCGTGTATTTGACAAGCGATTCCGAGGGTTTGATTTTGAACTTTTCCCGAAACGCGCTTCCCCAGCCGAGTTTCCAATCTGCGCATTTATCGTAGTGGATATAAACGTGTATTCCCGCAAGAAACAAATCGAAATTCAGATAGTCCTTTTCCGTAAAATCACATTTTCCCGAAACGCCGCGAATGTTGTTCTCCAAACCGGCATATACGCGAAGCCCCGTTTTTTCTTCCGCCTCTTTACAGTCGCGGATTAAACCGGGAATTTTTTTTCTTCGCACGCCGAATACGATATGCGAAAAGCCGTGATCGGTGATGCCGATTTCTTGAAAGCCGAGCTCCTTTGCCCGCATTGCGTTTTCAAGCACCGTGCCCTTGCCGTGCGAATAGGGCGTGTGCGTATGATAATCCGCCGTAAGTTCCATGTGTACTCCGTTATGTATATTTAGGGAATGCGCCTGATTTCTTCGCGAAGGCGAATCCCCGACCTTAAATAAACTTCTTCCTTTACTTCATCGATCAAGCGGGCGACATCCTCTGAACTCGTCCCCTCGTTGATAATAAAATTAGCGTGCTCTTCGGAGACGCGGGCGCACCCCACCCGTTTGCCTTTGAGTCCGCAACTATCGATAAGCGCCCCAGCCGAAATTCCTTCGGGATTGACGAACGTACATCCCATGCTTCTGCCCTTCGGAAGGTGCTTCCTTCGCTCCAAATAGAAAGCCGTTCTCTCTTTGATCTTCTCACGCGCCGCTTTTTCCGCTTTGAAGTAAACGCCTAGAATAGCGATCCCCTTTAAAAAAATACTGTTTTTCAAGGAAAACAGGCATTCGTCCTTTGCATAAGATTTCACGACCCCGTCACAATAGGCAATTACGCTTATCACCATGTCGGAAAAATGCTTTTCGTCAACTCCCGCATTCATCGCAACGCCCCCGCCCACCGTTGTGGGAATCCCTGCAAACGGCTCGAATCCCGTTACCGAATTGTTTTCGGCAAAAGATAATAGTTTTCCGCCCGTAACACCCGCGCCCGCATACAGCCGATCGCTCAACGCAAGTTTCTTCATGCGATCGAACCGAACGACCACGCCTTCGTATTCTCCGTCCCTCGGCAAAACGTTCGCTCCTGCGCCGAGAAAACAATAAGATATCTGATTGCGTTCAAGAAAATTCAAACAATTCGCTGCTTCTTCAATATCGATGGGTGAAATTGCAATAGCCGCCCTTCCGCCGCTACCGATGCAGGTATGCTTTGCAAACGAAAAACCGCGCTCTTTTTCTACCGTAGGGAAATTTTCTTCTATTAAACGAAAAACATCCAAAACAGTGCTCCCATTATTTTAACATATTTTCTTACCGAATTCAAACGTTTTTCAAAAATTTATCAAGATTTTTTATCGCTTCGCTTCCCCTTGCAACATCGCGCATGGCGCTAAGCGACGCGCCGTCCGTAAAAGCACTGACGGTGCGCAGCGTTTCTCCGCTCTTTATCGAAAACATTCCGATCGAGTCGAGTTCCTTTTGCACCTCTTCGGAAAGAAGCGTCTCCACAAACGCCAGACAATCCGCTCGCTTCTCGGCAGACAAAACCGAAACGTACTGATAAAGATCACAAAATTCGTTGAGCGGTTTTTCGTATACCTCCACGCCGCGCGAAACGAATCTGCACTTATCGCGCTGCGTTCCCAAGAGATAGCGGTACTTCCCGTTTAAAAAGGCGACGTAAGCGGAGAGCGAATCGATCTCTTCCCCCGAAAGATTATTGAGCGCCGCCGCGACTTCCACAAGATTCGTTCCGCCCGCAGAAATCGCAGTGCTTCCCGCTTCTTCAAAGTCATCTTTTAAAGAGAACAAATAATATTCTCCGCGGCACCAAGGATATGCGTAACATCCACTCTCGGTTTCACCTCCCGCAAAGGAATACGGCAGCGGAAGCGAACTCTCCAAATACGCCGAAACGCCTATTCCGAAGGACAGAACGTCCGGGCGCTGACCGGCTGCAAACGCACGGTTCGCCCCCTCTTCGGTATATGAAGTAATCAGATAATAAACGCCCTTATTCTTTTTCTCGATTTTTGCGGCGGCACGCTTCAAAAAATTAGTACGCGAACCCTTCCCGCCCTCGAAAGTATCTACGTTCCATACCCTTATGACTTTTTTTACTTCCTCACTCTTTCCTTCTTCTTTGGAACGGGGATAAAACGCAACGGCAAAAACCACGGCAAAAATCAACACGAAAGGCAGAGTTTTTTTAAAACCCGAAAAAAAACGCTTCATTTTACAAAATTTCATAAAACTATTCTATGAAGCGAATTTCCCGCTTAGACGTTCCTAAAATCAAGAAGGGCGTTAAAAAACGCCCTCCGCGTTTTTGTCCTTGCCGTTTTTTAAGAAAGAACAAAAACGATATATGATAAAGGCGGTATTTCCGCCAAAAAAAGTTTGCGCACTTCTTTTTGTAATATACCAAACAAAATAAAAAAGAGGGAAACTTCCCTCTTTTTTATTTTATTTTCTCTTTTGGTAGCTGTCACAGCAAGTACAGTGTTCACAGTCGCAGGTGTTTCCGACGTGAATGCAATTAAGTTCGCAGTGCATACCATCCTGATTGAATTTACAATCGGTAACTCCGCAAGAAACTCCGCCGTTGATATGTTTCGCCATTTCGCCCCTCCTTGTCATCTATTATGAGCGGTTTGCGGAAAAAGTATTCCGAAGAGTTGACAAATTCATCCGTTTCATATAAAATATTTTAAAAGGAGAACTCAAATGAAAGTCATTCTCAAACAAGACGTAAAAGGTAGCGGCAAAAAGGGAACGGTTATTGAAGTATCTGACGGATATGCGAAAAACTTCCTTTTAAAGAAGGGACTTGCCGAAGTCGCAACTGCCGGCGGAATCAACGAAGCGGAGCAAAAGCGCACTGCCGACGAATTCCACAAGGCGGAGAATATTAAAGCGCTTAAAGAGCTTGCAGCAAAGATGAAGGGCGTGGAAGTCGAGGTGAAAATCCGCACGGGTGAAAACGGAAAAGTATTCGGCTCGGTCACGACGGCACACATCTCGTCCGCCCTCTCCGAACTCGGCTACGACATCGACAAAAAGAAAATCACTGTCAAAGAGGCAATGAAGAGCGTCGGCGTCTACGAAGCAGAAATTCGCTTTATGGAAAACGTTGCCGCAAAAATCAAAGTTAAAGTTTTACCGCTTTAAGCGTTAAAGACAACAAAAAAACACGCCGTTTGGCGTGTTTTTTTGTTGTTATGCATGACGTAATACTTTGCAAATTATAATTTTATGGCAATTCAATCTTATAAAGGTCTTTTTCAGGTAGCTGTACTGAAGAATCTTTCACAAACTTCTTGACCTCCGCAGCTCCTTTTTCGGCAGGAATATTGACCCCCGCACCACCGACGCAACCGCCGGGACAAGCCATACCTTCGATCAGGCAACCGTTCATCTTACCCGCTTTGGCAAGCATGAGAATCTTCTTACAGTCGGCAAGACCTTCGGCGTGTTCGATTTTAACTTCGACATCGGGATAATATTTCCTGACGCACGCTTCGATCGCCGAAGCAACGCCGCCTGCACACGCATATCCTCTGCCCGCCCCCGTCGCGTCGTGAATGGGCTCCGATTTTTCATAAGATTCAAAATCGATCCCCTTCGCTTCAAATATCGCCGCAAGCTCTTCGAACGTAATTACAAAATCAACGTCGCTGCGCACCGTCTTGCGCATAGCTTCAAGCTTTTTTGCCGCACACGGTCCGATAAAGACGACGCGTGCATTCGGCCTCTTCTGTTTAATGGAACGCGCAGTCGCCACCATCGGCGTAAGCGCATTCGAAACTTTCCCGATCATTTCAGGAAATTGCGTTTTTGCAAGCATACTCCACGAAGGACAGCAGGAGGTCAAAAGGAACGGAAGTTCTCCCGTAGCGACTTCCGAAGCATAATGGTGCGCCTCCGTTGCCGCGCCTACGTCCGCCCCGAGCGCAACTTCGAATACCTCTTTAAAGCCCACCTCTTTCATAGCGGCTTTCAGCATCCAAAGCGAAACGCCTTCTCCGAACTGCCCGATGATCGCGGGCGCAACCGCCGCAACGACTTCATCCCCATTCCTGATCGCACGGATCATCTGATAAATCTGCGACTTATCCGCGATTGCGCCGAACGGGCAATGTACCATACACTGTCCGCACCCCACGCACTTGTCTGTATCGATTTGCGCTCTGCCCAAGGAATCGGATGTAATCGCTTTCACGCCGCAGGCGCGGGCACACGGACGGGCGATCCGAACGATCGCTTCGTAAGGACACGACTCTTTACACTTTCCGCATTTGATACATTTTGAGTCGTCGATTCTTGATTTGCCTGTCTTTTCGTCAATGGAGACGGCCCCGCGCGGGCAGACCTTTACGCAATAGCGCGAAACGCAGCTTCTGCATTGATCAGTCACCCGATATGCGTTGTCTTCGCATTTATCGCACGCCGAAGGAATCACTTGCATGAGCGGCGGCTCGTAATAATTATCGGAAATATTGCTGTATGACAAACCGCTCGTAATATGCGCGGGTCTGTCCTGAGGATTCAGCGACATACCCATCGCGAGCCGCACGCGCTCGGAAGCAATCGCGCGCTCGCGATAGATACTCTCACGGTATTGAGGTTTTTCGGTGGGAGTAATCTTAAAGGGAATGGCTTCGATGTCGTTGTTTATTTTCTCTGATTCAAATGCGACGCGCGCGACTTCTACGAATACTTTCCGTCTAAGTTTTGTAATGTTTGTTTCAAACCCTTTTTTCATACTTCGCTGTGCTTCCCGTAATAAGCGTTCATATACATTTGCTTAATTTCGCTCATAAGCGGATAACGGGGATTCGCACCTGTGCATTGATCGTCGAACGCTTCTTCGGTCATAGCATCGAGTCTTTCGAGGAATTGTTCTTCCGTAACCTTGTCGCCGAGCGCTTCCTTGATCGACTTGGGCTGACCCACTGCCGCCTGCAATTCTTTGAGTTTCTTAATGAGTGCCTCAACAAGCTCGTCGTCCGTCTTCCCTTTCAGTCCGCAATACTTTGCAACGTCGGCATATCTCGCCTTGCACTGCGGATATGCGTACTGCGGGAACGTTCCCATCTTCGTGGGCTTATCCGCGCTGTTGAAACGAATGACTTCTTCCAGCATAAGCGAATTTGCCATACCGTGCGGAATATGCCAGTAGGCTCCGAGCTTATGCGCCATGGAGTGGCATACGCCGAGGAATGCGTTCGCGAAAGCCATACCCGCCATGGTCGAAGCATTTGCCATTTTTTCGCGGGCAATCGCGTCGTGAGCGCCCTTTTCGTATGCGCTCGGCAAATAATCAAAGATAAGTTTAATTGCTTCTTTTGCGATACCGTTCGTAAAGTCAGTCGCCATAACGGAAGCGATCGCTTCAAGCGAATGGCTCATTGCGTCGATACCGGAACAGGAAGTGAGCCCCTTAGGAATCGACATCATAAGGTCAGCGTCGACGATTGCGATGTCGGGCATAAGTTCATAGTCTGCAAGCGGATACTTCGAACCCGTGACTTCATCCGTGATAACGGCGAACGGTGTAACTTCCGAGCCCGTTCCTGCGGTCGTGGGAATCGCAACAAAAAGCGCCTTGTCCCCCATATGCGGGAAGGTATAAACTCTCTTGCGGATATCCATAAAGCGCATAGCCATATCCAAAAAGTCGATTTCGGGGTGTTCGTACATGACCCACATGATCTTTGCCGCATCCATGGGCGAACCGCCGCCGACCGCGATAATAACGTCGGGCTTAAAGTCGCGCATCTGCTTTACACCTTCGTTTGCGCAGGCAATCGTGGGATCGGGCGTAACGTTGAAGAAAGTTGCATGGGTAATTCCTTCCGCATCGAGTATTTCGGTGATCTTCTTCGTAAATCCACTTTCATAAAGAAAAGAGTCGGTAACGATAAACGCTTTCTTTTTGTTATAAACTTCTTTTCCGAGTTCTTTCAAAGCTACACCGAGGCAGCCGCGTTTGAAGTATAATTTTTCGGGCGCTCTAAACCACAACATATTTTCTTTCCTCTCCGCAACGGTTTTAATATTTAATAAATGTTTTACTCCTACGTTTTCCGATACTGAGTTGCCGCCCCAGCTTCCGCAGCCGAGCGTCAATGAAGGCGGGAATTTAAAGTTGTACAAATCTCCGATACCGCCCTGCGAAGAAGGAGTGTTAATAACAAGGCGGCACGCCTTCATGGTATTGCGGAAAAACTCGATTTTATCCGCTCCCGTCTCTACATTGATGTAGAGCGACGCAGTATGTCCCAGTCCGCCGTCCTTCACAAGGCGATCCGCCTTCGAAACTGCATCCTCAAAACTTGCCGCCTTGTACATGGCAAGAACGGGCGAAAGTTTTTCATGTGCAAACTCTTCGCTAATTTCAACCGATTCCACTTCGCCAACCAAAACCTTCGTACCCTTGGGCGCCGTGAAACCCGAAAGTTCCGCGATCGTGCAGGCGCTCTGCCCTACAATTTTGGCGTTAAGCGCGCCATTGATGATGATCGTCTTTCTGACTTTATCCGTTTCCTCAGGCGTAAGGATATACGCGCCGCGAAGTTGCAATTCCTTTTTATAATCGTCATAAATATCTTTTACAACGATGACCGACTGCTCAGAGGCGCAGATCATGCCGTTATCGAAAGTTTTGGAATGCAGGATAGACGAAGCCGCAAGCTGAATATCTGCAGACGAATCGATAATCGCAGGCGTATTACCCGCTCCTACGCCGAGCGCGGGTTTTCCCGAAGAATACGCCGCTTTCACCATGCCGGGACCGCCCGTTGCAAGAATCAAGTCCGCCTCGCGCATGACCATTCCGGAAAGCGGAACAGTGGGCATATCGATCCACCCGATGATATCTTCGGGCGCACCTGCCGCAACAGCGGCTTCCAAAACGACTTTAGCCGCCTCGATAGTACTCTTTTTTGCTCTCGGGTGCGGGGAAATAATCAAACCGTTTCTCGTCTTTAAGCAGAGAAGGCATTTGAAAATCGCAGTTGAAGTGGGGTTCGTCGTCGGAATGACCGCAGCAATCACGCCGATTGGTTCTGCAATACGGGTATATCCGAAACTCTCATTGCGCTCGATGACACCGCAGGTCTTTTCGTTTTTATAAGCGTTATAGATATACTCGGCGGCGTAGTGATTTTTGATCACCTTGTCCTCCACGATACCCATTCCCGTCTCTTCAACCGCCATCTTTGCAAGAGGAATTCTCATTTTGTTCGCGGCAAGCGAAGCGGAATAAAAAATCTTGTCCACCTGCTCCTGCGTATACGTTGCAAATTTCTCCTGCGCAGCCTTAACCCTTTCCAGCATTTTGCCGAGCGATTCTTCATCGCTAACGACGAAGTCTTTCATGCACTACCTCCAAATAATCGTTTTTATTTTATTTTGATAGCGGCGCGCCCAAAGTCGCAAGCATTGCCGCAAAATCAACACATTTAATTTGTACCCCTTCCGGTACAGCCAAATACGTAGGCGCAAAATTTAATATGGAACGAACGCCCGCATCGATCAACAGATTACACGCTTCGTGCGCCGCCTCTTTGGGGACGGTGACGATCGCCTTTTGGATCGCCTCGCGCGCCACGATTTCTTTCAGGCGCTCTACGGGATATATGGGTTTTCCCAAAAGCGCGCCTACCTTAGAAGGCGAATTATCAAACGCCGCGACTACGTGAATCCCGTAATTTTCGAAACCGTCGTAACAAAGGATTGCCCTGCCGAGCCTGCCCGCACCCACGACGACCGCATTCGCATAACAGTGATAACCGAGCATGTTTTCCATATCTGAAATGAGCCGCGCAAGCTCGAACCCCATTCTCGGTTTTCCGGGAGCGGAAACGAGCGCCAGATCCTTACGCACGGAAATCGCGGACAGTTTCATATCCTCTGCAATCGACGCGGAAGATATAAACACGACCCCTTTACCCGCCTCTCCTTTCAGATACCGCAAATAGGCGGGAAGGCGCGAGAGCGTAGCTTTGGGTATGCAGTTTTCGCTCTCCGCCATGCTTTCCATCCGTCCTCACGAATTCGATAAATTCTTATCAAATTGAATTTTACTCCATTTTATTGTGTTTGTCAAGTCTTTGGAAAAAATTTCCGAGTAGAATTTTTCACAAATATCCTGTTCGTTTCGTCAACAAATTATCAGATAACGATCACGATAAATCAAAGCATTACGTTTTGCCGATATAAAAAGAGCGTTCCGAAAAAAATTCGCTCGGGACGCTCTTTTATTGCTATCAACTATCTAATTCCTGAATCTGCTTTTCAATTTTCAACTTCATATCAAGGTATTTATCGAGTTTTTCGCGTTCTGCATCGACAAGGTTTTTAGGTGCTTTGGCAACAAAATTATTGTTTGCAAGCTTTCCGCCCGCGCGGGAAATTTCGTCCATAATGCGGTCAAGCTCTTTTTCGAGGCGTTTCTTCTCCTCTTCGAGGTTCACCATATCACCGAGCGGAATAAAGAACTGACCTAAATCGCAGACCTGCGAAACCGTCTTACCCTCCACTTCGCTGCCATCCGAAACAAACTCGATCCCGGAAATCCCCGCAAGGCGCGTAAGCGATCCGCGATTTACACTGACAAGCCTTTTCGAATCAGTCACAAGGTACAGGTGCACTTTCTTCGCCGGAGGACAATTCACAGTCACTTTCACGGCGCGCACCGTTTTAACAAGATCGATAATTCCTTCAAAGGTCTTTGCTTCCTTCTTATAAGAGAGCTTCGTTTTATAACGCGGATAATCTGCCGTCATAATGCTTCCGCTCACGTTCGGAAGATAGGAATAAATTTCCTCCGTAACAAATGGAATAAACGGATGAAGAAGTTTTACAATATTTTCAAGCACGAACAAGAGCACGCCGAGAGCCCCGTTTCTTTTTTCAGCATCCTCGCCGTAGAGCGCAGGCTTACTAAGCTCGATATACCAATCGCAGAAATCGTTCCAAACAAAGTCGGTAAGCTTGTCCGCGGCAATTCCCAAATCGTATTTTTGCAGAGAGATCGTCACTTCGCGGATCGTACTCATCAAGCGGGAGATGATCCAACGGTCAACGGGCTGCAATTTGATTTCCTCGAACGACGGGATCTTTTTATCCTTTACGTTCAAAAGTACGAACCTCGCCGCATTCCAAAGTTTGTTGATAAAGTTGCGCGCCGCCTCGACCTTCGTATCCGTAAAACGCGAATCGTTCCCTGCCGCAATGCCCGTTAAAAGCGCAAGGCGCAGAGAATCAGTGCCGTATTTGTCGATGACCTCCAAGGGGTCGATTCCGTTTCCGAGCGTTTTGCTCATTTTACGCCCCTGCTCGTCTCGTACAAGTCCGTGTATGAGAACATCCTGAAAAGGCACTTTTTCCGTTTGTTCGATGCCCGAGAACATCATTCGCATAACCCAAAACGGGATAATGTCGTAACCAGTGACAAGCACGTCCGTCGGATAAAAATATCTGAAATCTTCCGTGGGATCGGGCCAGCCGAGCGTAGAGAATGGCCAAAGCGCAGAAGAGAACCAGGTATCGAGAACGTCCTCTTCCTGATCGAGACGCTTTGAATTGCACTTCGGGCAATTTTCAGGTGTTTCGGGTGCGCAAATCGTTTCTCCGCAGTCGCGGCAGTACCATACAGGAATGCGATGTCCCCACCAAAGCTGACGGGAAATACACCAATCTTTTATATTTTCAAGCCAATTATAGTATATTTTTGAAAAACGACCGGGCGTGAATTTAGTCTTATTCTTCATGACCGCGTCGATCGCAGGCTTTGCAAGCGGCTTCATTTTTACAAACCACTGTTTCGAAACGATGGGCTCCACCACCGAATGACAGCGCTGGCAGTGCCCTACGTTGTGCGTATGCGGCTGAATTTTAACAAGAAGTCCAAGCTGCTCCATTTCGGAAACGATCTGTTTCCTTGCCTCGTAGCGATCAAGCCCCGCAAAACGCCCCGCCTCTTCGTTCATCGTTCCGTCGTCGTTCATTACGCGGATCATGGGAAGATTTTTCCGAAGCCCCACTTCGAAATCGTTGGGATCGTGCGCTGGCGTAATCTTGACCGCTCCCGTTCCGAATTCGGGATCGACGTAATCGTCGGCGACAACGGGAATTTTACGGTCCGTCAAGGGCAACGACAACATTTTGCCCACAAAAGAAGCATAACGCTTGTCCGAAGGGTTCACGGCGACCGCAGTGTCTCCCAGCATCGTTTCGGGACGGGTCGTCGCAATCGTGATTTTTTCGTCCGAACCCTCTACGGGATAAGCAAAATACCAAAAATTACCTTCGTCCTCGGAATATTCCACCTCGACGTCGGAAAGAGCGGTCTTACATTGCGGACACACGTTGATAATACGACTTCCACGATAAATAAGCCCCTTATGATAAAGATTGAAAAACGCCGTGCGTACTGCCTTGGAGCATTTTTCATCCATTGTAAAAGCAAGGCGCGACCAATCGCAGGAGCAACCGAGCTTTTTAAGCTGTTCGATAATTCTTCCGCCGTACTTTTCTTTCCATGCCCAGGCACGTTTCAGGAACTCCTCCCTGCCGAGTTCTTCCTTTGTAATACCCTCTTCCTCTCTGAGCTTTTCACAGATTTTGACTTCCGTTGCAAGCGCGGCGTGATCCGTTCCGGGCAACCACAATGCGGAATAGCCCTGCATACGTTTGAAGCGGATAATCGTATCCTGCAACGTCTCGTCCATTGCGTGCCCCATATGAAGCTGACCCGTCACGTTCGGGGGCGGCATCATTACCGTAAACGGAATTTTCTTCTCATCGACTTCGGCACGGAACAACCCCTTTTTCATCCAATCCGCATAAATGCGTTCCTCAAAATCCTTTGGATTGTAGGTCGAATTCATTTCTTTCATATCTCCACCTTCGTACAGCGTAAAAAGAATTATACCACAGAATTCCTGCGTTGTCAATTAAAGAGTGCAAGGCATAAGATATATTATCCTAAATTTTTATATGGAGTATTTACATGAAAAAATTAGCAGCTATCCTCGGAGCGGCAACTTTCGCCCTCCTTCCTCTCTCCGCTTGCGGAGGCGATAATTTAACCAAACTCAAAATCAACGAAGTGACTCACTCCGTCTTTTACGCACCCCTCTATCTTGCCGATTCGCTCGGTTATTTTGAGGAAGAGGGACTTAAAATCCAACTTACCAACGGCGGCGGCGCGGACGCGGTTATGGCGTCTGTTCTTTCCGGCGATTCCGATATCGGATTCTGCGGTCCCGAAGCAGCGATCTACGTCGCGATCGGCGATACGAACGATCAGCCCACCGTGTTCGCGCAACTCACAAAGCGCGACGGCTCCTTCCTCGTTTCCCGAAAATCGGAACCCGATTTTGAGTGGTCGGACCTCAAAGGCAAAGAAATTCTTGCAGGCCGCCGCGGCGGTGTTCCCGCTATGACCTTCGAATACGTTCTCAAAGAGAACGGGTTTACGGAATCGGATATCAATATCAACTATAACGTAGCGTTCAATATGATGACGGCTGCGTTTGCGGAAGGCACGGCAGACTACTGCACGATGTTCGAACCCACCGCTTCCGAATTCCAAGCTTCGGGCAAGGGTTACATTGTAGCCGCAGTCGGCGAAGCGGGCGGAGTAATTCCCTATACGGGCTTCATGGCGAAGCGATCCTGGTTGAATAAGCACGACGACAGGGCACGCGGCTTCATCCGCGCCATGCTCAAAGCGGTCGAATACACACAAACGCACGAAGCGTCAGAAATCGCTTCCCACCTTACCGGACACTTCCCCTCCACTTCCGTAGAATCCATAACGACGAGCATTGCAAACTACAAAAAAATCGACAGCTGGTTTACCGACCTCAAAATGCCCGAGGAATCCTTCTCGCGTTTGCAGGACATTATCGAGAGTGCGGGCGAACTTACCCAGCGCGTAGAATTTTCCAAGGTCGTAGACAATAAATACGTCGTTGAAGAGTACGCTAAGAAATAACAAATCTTACAGCTCACGAAACACAAAAGGAAAACGAATATGGAACCCATCCTGCAATTTACAGACGTCAAACTAATATACCACACCAACCATGGTGAGACGATCGCGGCAGAAAATCTTACATTCGACGTGAAAAAAGGAGAATTTATCGCCTTTATCGGACCGTCTGGGTGCGGAAAAACCACCCTGCTCTCGCTTGCCGCAGGACTGCTCCAACCGAGCGAAGGAAAGGTTGAAAGTCAGGGAAGCTTCGGATATATGCTTCAAAAAGACGAACTCTTCCCTTGGCGGACGATCGAAAAAAACATTTACCTTCCGCTTGAAATCAAAAAACAGAACACGCCCGAAAACCGTAAACACGCGATCGCGCTTGCGGAAAAGTACGGACTCAAAGACTTTATCAAGAGCTACCCCTCCCAGCTTTCGGGAGGTATGCGACAGCGCGCGGCGCTTATCAGAACATTGGCGACCGATCCCGATATTCTCCTCTTAGACGAACCTTTTTCGGCGCTCGACTATCAGACACGGCTCTCTGTTACGGAGGACATTTCGCGGATCATACGTTCGGAGGAAAAAACTGCCGTGCTCATCACGCACGATATTTCCGAAGCGATTTCGCTTGCCGACCGTATTTTCGTGCTCTCCGCCCGTCCCGCTCGCGTGACTGCAACGCACGAGCTCGACTTCGGGGACGTTAAAAATCCCCTGAAACGACGGGAACTACCCGGATTTTCAGGCTGGTTCGAAGTACTGTGGAAGGAGTTAAACGCATGAAGAAACAACCGTTGAATTACTCGAAGGAACATAAGCGTTTTTTAAAGAAGCGCAGAAACAATCTCATTCTCGTTTGGGCGTTCCGCATCGGCATTCTCGCACTGCTTTTAGGACTTTGGGAACTCGTTACGGCGGTCGGCTGGGCAGATCCCTTTATCATGAGTTCCCCATCACGCATCTGTAAGACCATCGGAAATCTATACAGGGAAGGCACGCTGTTCTACCATATCGGAACGACTCTTTGGGAAACGCTCGCAGGTTTTGCGATCGCGGTCGTCTTAGGCGTCGGAATCGCGCTGGCGCTTTGGTGGAGCGAAATTTTAAGAAAGGTGCTCGAACCGTACATCGTCGTCATCAACGCATTGCCGAAAATCGCGCTCGGACCGCTTATCATTATCTGGTTCGGAACAGGCAGCAAAGCAATTCTGGTAATGACTGTGCTCGTCGGAATCATCGTTGCGATCATGCATATGCTCGCCGCTTTCGTGGCGACCGATAAAAATAAAATTCTGCTTCTCAAATCTATGGGTGCAAGCAAATTTCAGATTTTAAGAAAGCTTGTGATCCCATCTTCGATCAACTCGTTTATTTCCATGCTTAAAGTGAACGTCGGCATGGCGTGGATCGGCTCTATTATGGGAGAATACATCGTTTCGAAGGCGGGACTCGGCTACCTGATCGTGTACGGCGGGCAAGTGTTTAAACTTGACCTTGTGATGAGCGCAACAGTGATCCTTTGCGTGCTTGCGGCGGGAATGTACTTTCTCGTGGTGCTTCTTGAAAAGTTCCTCGTTAAAAATACAGACAGCTGAAAAGCACAGTCCTACGCCGCCGAGAAGCGGATAAAAATAATTCACAATACCCGAAAGTCCCAAACGGGACAGAAGAAACGCTGCGAGGAGCGCTCCTCCTTTTGCAGCGATTCTTTTCGTCCTTTTTTTGACGGAATCAAACACGGTCAGCAAAGGATAGAGCGCCGACACGAGCGAAGTTAAAATCGCAAGCGCCACGGCAACAAAAAATATTTTTGCATCCCTCATAACGAAAAGAAAAGGCATTTCGGCGGAAATCGCTCCCGCCCCTTCACCGTAGACTTTTCCCAAAATGCAAACAGCGCTTACTCCAACGCAAAGCGCGGCAAGCAACGCGGGCGGCAAAGAACATTTGATATCTTTACCCGCGTCCAAAAGAACGGGCGCAGCGAGAAAAGCGTTCATGCCTGCATATAAGATACCGCCGAAATAAGGCGCAATCACCCCGATTTCCGTAGGATAGCGAAAGCTGAAATTCCCCCAGCCGAAACCCCAAACAAAGACGAGGAGCGCAGGAACGAGCAGAAGGTTTAAAAACGAAATTCCCTTTGTCCCCCTCCAAACGCAGAATACGGAAACCACTATTGCGCAAAGAGATAATAGCGGACTCAAATTCGGCAACAGCGCGTCGAGCCCTGCAAGCATTCCCGCTGCGGGAACAAGCGATAAAATACACACCGTGCCCTCCGCGGCGGGCGCGGCTTTTTTAAAGAGAAAACGCATTGCTCCGCGGTATCCGCCGTGGCGATTGCCGACTCTCAAAAACAAGCATACAAGCGCCGCAAAAATGACGGAAGAGATCACGACGGGTAGAAAAAATTGTTTCCCGCGAAAAAAACGGACAAGCTCTGTTCCCGATATAAAACCCGCTCCGATGCTCGTCCCTACGATAAAAAATGTTGCGCGAAGTATTCTCATCGCGCTAATTTATTATTTTTATCGAAAAAATATGACAAATTTACATAAAAATGTCTGACATAGTACTTTGAGTATTGACAGATTTTGTATTTTGTTATATAATAGTGAAGAAACTAACAGGAGGAAAAAACATGAACGACGAATTTGACGAGATCGAAAGCGGCGAATCAGAAGATTCCGAAAACGAAAAAACGGAAAAAGCAGAAACCGAGAAAGAAGAAAAATCAATCAGTTCCGATCTCATACGCGGTCATATAAACACGATCATCCTGCGATCCCTTTCGGACTCGGACAAGTACGGCTATGAAATTATTTCCGAGATAGAAAAGAAGAGTTGCGGTCAATATTCCTTGAAACAGCCCTCTTTATACAGTGCGTTAAAGCGCCTTGAAAAACAGGGCTTCGTCACTTCTTATTGGGGCGGCACGGCGGGCGGCGGCAGAAGGAAATACTTCTCTTTGACCGAGGACGGAAAAATGATCGCCGATCAAAACCGCTCGGAATGGGAATATTCGAGAACGATCATCGACAGCCTGATTTCGGACAAGGACTTCGACTTTTCCAACCCCGTCCCTTCGGCGGTCAATATGCGCGTTTTAAAGGAAGCGACGACCCGCGTCCCCTCCCGCGAAACTCGCGGCAGCGACGATAATTACGAGGAAGAGGAACGCCGCGTCAAGGAGCTTGAAACCCGCTACAACGAATTGCTTGCCGAACACGAGCGCGTTCGGGAAGAGCTTACGGAGAGCCGCGAACGGGAGGAATATTACCGTTCCGAACGGTTCACAAGTTCCGAATCGGAATTAGATGACGACGAGCGGGCGCGTTATCAAAGTATTATCCGCGGCAGAGATGAAATCATCAGCAACTTAGACGCACGTTACGAAGAGCTTTTGGAAAAAGAAAAACAAGAACTCACAGAGAAAGAACGCGAACGCTACGAGGCTTTGCTCAGCGCCGAACGAGAACAGTTCCAAAGAGAACAGGACGAGCTTCGGAGCCAATACGAAGAACTCATTCAGCGCGAGGACGGAAGACTGACCGATGAAGAGCGCGAACGTTACGAAGAAATTATCCGCGACCGTGAAGCGCGGCTGGAATCGGCGCAGGCTCGCTACAGCGAGCACCTTGAATCGAACTCTTATTTGAGCGACGACGAACGCAAGCGCTACGAAGACCTTCTCCGCGAACAGCAGAAAAAACTGGAAGAAGAAACCGCCCGTTATCAAAGAGAGCTCGAAGAACAAGCCGCACTCTACCGCGAACGCGAAAGAGAAATTCGGCATCAAAATTATATCAACCTTATTAACACCCCTCCTGCGGCGGAACCCGAAAGCGAAGAATTCGATCACTATACCCCTCCCCGCGTTGAGGAAGCGGAAGACTTCGAACATCGGGAAGAAGCGCCCCGTCAGGACTACCGCTCCGTCGTCGATAAACTTTACGCAAGCAGTATCCGCACGGATACGCCGCCCGCAGAGTTCAGCGAAGAAAATACGAGCGCACGCTCCCTAGACGGAATCGACTTTCACGATATCGAATCGAAGGCTGCGCAGGACGGAATCAGAATTATTACTTCAGGTAAGACGGAAAAGACCAAGCAACAGGTTTCCGCAAGCGTTGTGCATAAGGGAAAAGCGTTGTTTTTAAGCGCCCTTCTTCTCTTCTTCCTGACGGTAGCCGAAGGCGCGATCATACTCGGCTTAAAGAGCAGATATGACATTTCAATTGCGTACCCCTGCATCCTTTGGGGAATCGGACTTGTCATTCTTCTCGTAACGGGACTCGCCTACGCCAACCATTACGGCGAACGTTCGCTAAGGAAACCGACTCCCGTACTTATCAATACGATCGTGCTGTATATCGTGTCCGTCATCGTTGCCATGATCGTTGCTTTGGCAGTCAATATCGACTTTCACTCGGCAAATGCCGTCGCATGCTTTATCGTAATACCCTTGATTTATCTCTTCGGGATCGTCGTATTCGGAACAACATATTATCTGCAAATTAGACCGAAAAAATAACGAAAAAAACAACATTTTACGGAACCTTTTCAATATGATCAAATATCTTCGGAGAAACTTATGAATAAAAAATTTATTAAATCCGTAATTGCCGTCGTTCTAGGTCTTGCGCTTGCGATCACCCTAATCGCCACGTTTTCGTTGATTTTCGACGCAATCATGTCTAGCGACGTAGCTACACTGTCCTCGGTGAGCAAATCAATGGAAAAAGTACTTTCCTACACACGAAATACAGCAATCGGAGTCGTATTCGTAAACATCGCTATGCTGGCTTGCTTTTGTTTCACATACTTTATCAAGACAAAAAAAGTATTCGGGTGTATTTCGACGGTACTCAGCTTGCTATCGGCGGCAATGTGCATTGCTTTTGTTTTCGATTTGCGCGCCATTGTTTTAAAGAGCACTTCACTCCAAAGTTATTCCGCCGCAACGGGGTATTTCAGCGAACTTATTTCACTGGCTGCTGCGGCATTGCTGTTCTTCGCCTATTTTTTGTTCGTAACAGTTAAATCTTTTCGCTCTGAAAAAGTGAGTGATCAAGTAATTGCAGAATTTAAGACAGAAGACGAAACAAAAGCGGTAACAGAATGCATAGCGGAGAAAGAAAATGAAAAAAATTAAATTGTTTTTTGTAGGCTTGCTCACTACCCTTTCGGCTTTTCTTTGTCTTTGTTTTACGGGTTGTGACACAAAAGAAGGCACTTTCAACGCAAACAGCGTGAAATACGATTTCTTCGTTTATGACGATTTTGTTTCCGTGGAATATTCTTTTGAATTCACTATGCCGAGCAATACGACATACAATGTAAACTACGAAGTAGCGATTTATTGTAAAGGAGCTATTACCACGCGCAAAACCCAAACAAAAACGTTTACACCGAGCGAAAGCAAAACACGAACACAGTCCGGTTATTTGTACGATCTGCCTTACACGCAAAATTCCGTTGAGAAAGATTATCGTCTGGTCATCCAAAACGTCAGTATAAAGCCCGCTGTTCTCAGCGGCTATACCGCCTATGCTATCGGATTCGGCGTGACGGGCGGCGCTATTTTAATCGGCTCTATCACCCTCTTTATCGTTCTGAAAAAGAAGGAAAAGTAATAATATGTATAAAATAAAAGCCGCCGCGTATTTCATCTACGCGGCGGCTTTTATTTTAATATTGTTTACTGTCTTTCTTCCGAAAAAGCTGCTGCGCCGTAAAGTCCCGCATCGTTTCCGAGCGTGGCGCACAGTATTTCTACGGGAGCATAGTCGTAAGCATAAATCTGCGGGCGCACATATTCGCGCAACGGCGCAAGCAGATTTTCACCCTCGTTGGAAACTCCTCCGCCGAGAATAATCGCCTGCGGTCTTATAATATTCACAAGATTGACGATCCCCTCTCCAAGCGCTACTATGTAGTCCGAGACGACTTTTTCGGCTGTTTCGTCCCCTTCCGCACGTGCCAAAAACGCCGTGCGTCCGTTGACATCTTTGAGTGTTTCCGCAAATTTCCAAAGCGTGCTCTTCTGATTCTCTGCCATTGCTCTTTGCGTACTGCGAATAAGCGCGCCTGCCGAAGCATAACGTTCAAAGCACCCTCTCCGTCCGCAGGTGCACAGTTCTCCGCCTTGTCGGATAATCATATGACCGATTTCTGCGCCGGCACTTTTATATCCCTCGAAAAGCTTACCGCCGATCATAATCCCGCCGCCGACTCCTGTGCCGAGCGTGATCAAAATACTGTCTGAATACTTCCTGCCCGCGCCGTACTTCGCCTCGCCGAGCGCAGCTGCATTCGCGTCGTTCAAAACGAAAACAGGCTTATTTGCATATTCCGAAACAAGGCGGGAAAGTTGCATGTTCGTCCAATCAAAATTCGTCCAGTTGACGACAATTCCTGCTTTGCTGTCGACTACTCCGGGCGACCCTATGCCGATTGCAGTAATTTCTTCGAATTTTACGCCTGCCTTTTCCGCCGCTTCAAACGCCAAACGGGCAAGGTTTTGCGCAGTCGCTTCGGAGGTATCCTCTTTTGAAGTCACAACCGAAGTCTTTCCCGTTAACACACCCTTATTGAGCAGGGCGGCTTTTGCCGACATTCCGCCCAAATCGATTCCAATAACCATACTTATCCCTATACGTTTTTATAAATTTTTTTCCATTCGGGAAAACGTAAAATAAATTCTTCGTTCGTTTCCGTTTTTTTCAACATTTCCAAGAGTCCCGAAACATTGTTCGTAAATCCTTTTTCGCGCAATTCGAATTCCGTTTTAAGTTCGTCTTTGCTTAAAAGCAGTTCCTCTTTCCTAGTTCCGGAATGGGTAACGTCGATCGCGGGAAAAATTCGCTTTTCGGCAAGCTCGCGGGAAAGAAAAATATCTGCGTTTCCCGTGCCCTTAAATTCTTCGTATATGACGTCGTCCATACGGCTACCCGTTTCCACAAGCGCGGTCGCCAAAATCGTTACGCTGCCCGCCTCGACGGTGTTGCGCGCCGCCCCGAAAAACCGTTTAGGTCCCATGAACGCGCTTGCCTCCAAACCGCCCGTCAACGTTTTTCCCGTGTTCTCTGTAACATAGTTATACGCACGCGTGAGCTTCGTCAGCGAATCAAGTAATATCACAACATCCATCCCCTGCTCCGCCGTTCTTTTTGCGTGTTCGAGGGTGAGCTCTGCCGCACGGATATGATGCTCCGCCCCTTCGTCGAAGGTCGAATAAATCACCTCCGCATTGCTTACGGTCTTTCGGAAATCCGTCACCTCCTCGGGCCGTTCGTCGATCAGAAGAACGATCAGGGAAATATCTTGATACTGCGTGGAAATAGAATGCGCAATTTCCTTTAAAAGCGTTGTTTTGCCCGCCTTGGGCGGCGCAACGATGAGCCCACGCTGCCCCAAACCGATGGGCGCAAACAAGTCGAGAACGCGCAGGGAGAGCGGACTATTCTTGCCTGAAAGTTTTATTTTCCGATTAGGATACTGCGCCGTCAGATTATCGAAGTGTGGGCGCTGTTCGTATTTTCCGACAGAATAGCTATTTACGCTCAAAACGTTCCAAATTGCCGCCGAATCGTTTTTTTGGCTCGGGCGTGCGGTACAGCACACGAAGTCCCCCTCTCTCAACTGCATATTGTGAATCATCTGCGCAGGAACAAAGACATCCGCTCCGCTCGTCGGCTGACAGTTCTTGCTGCGCAAGAAACCGTATCCGTTCTGCATGATTTCGAGAATGCCCGAAAAGACGGGAGCATCGAACGCGTCGTCGAACGACTTTTCATCCGATGCGACGCTCATTAGAAATTTGCGCTCGCGCTGTTCGGTCTCAAACTGTTTACGGATCTCTTCGAGTTTCGGTATAATTTCGGGATTGACCACAGAACTTTTCGGCGGCGCACCAACGGGCTTAGCATCCGACTTCGGTAAAGTCGGCGCGGTCTTTCCCGTCAATATCTTGATAATTTCATCGATTAAAATTTCTTTTTTGAGTTGGGTGGCGGCGTGAACGCCTTGAATTCTGCCGAAAGTTCTTAAATCGCTTAAAGAAAGAGTTGAAAAATAATCGCTGTAACGCTCCGCAATAGATTTTAAATCCATTTATTTCTGCCGCTCCATCAGAATGAGTTTTGTTTGCTCTTCTGTAATATCGTCGCGGAAAAGTTCTATCTCGCTCGTTTCAAGCTCCTCCACGTCTTCTCCGTCAAAGAGGTCTATAAATTCATCCGGCTTCTCCACGTCGATGTCAAGCCCCTTAGTCTTATAGTGCATCGGTATTACGTAGGAAGGCATAATGCGGTCTACGTATTCTTTCGCCTGCTGTGCGTTGATCGTGTAGTTACCGCCCACGGGAATGAGCAAAACGTGTATGGGCAGAAGCGCCTCGATGAGCGATGAGGAGCACTCCTCACCCAAATCGCCCAAATGGCACACTTCTACGCCGTCCATGCGGAATTTAAAAATGAGATTCTCTCCGCGGTTCTTTCCGTTTTCGTCGTCGTGATAACTTTTGATCGCCGTAATCTCCACGCCGCCGATTTCATATTGCCCCTCGCGATCGAATATTACGGGATTTCCATCCACTGCTTTTACGTTGTTGTGATCGAAATGAGAGTGACTGACCGTTACCGCTTCCGCACGCGTATTCGGCATAGAAAAGCCCACGTCGCCGTAAGGATCGGTAACGATCGTCGTACCCGTGCTTTCCGTAAACTCAAAGCACGAATGCCCCAAATAACGAATTTTCATTTTTCCTCCGAGAAAAACAACTGAATTTTTAATGAAAAGGTTTGAATATTTTCTGAGCCGAGCAGATCGTAACAGAGCTCGATATTTCTTCCCGCTTCCTCTTTTTGAAAAAGATAGCGCGTCGTTTTAACGGGTATTTTCCCCGTAAGGTCGGAAGAGCCGATAATCATTTCCGATTCTTCACCTTCGCAAAACTTGACCTTTAAATTGCACTTTCCGCGGCGGCAAGTTTCAAGAAATGCTTCCGAAAAGAACAACTCGCCCTCGTCGCCGTCGACGGAATAGCGCACCCTCTCGCCGCCGCAGACGCTATCAAAAACGCCTTCCGCCTGAAATAGCGAGTCTTCGCCTTCACTTTCGGTTACTATTTTCAGTCTACAACCGCACGTCAACATTATTATAAGTTAAAAAAATATTTTTGTAAATGAAATCGCAGGCGTTTTCATAAAAACCCGTTATCCGCGACGGAAGAAATTCCTCGTCACCCCGTCAAAGATATTCTTGGAATAAGTGATTTTCTTTGTGAATAGTCCCTTAAAACGATAAGGCGTAAAGAAAGTGACAGCCATTCCGCTTGCATCGAAAATTACCGTTTTAATTGCTTCTATAATGTCGGACGCACCGGACTTGATTTTCGTACTGCACGAAAAGAGCGCTCTTTCAAAATAGGAATTTGCTAAAATTTGAACTGCAACATCAAGCGACGCCTCGGAATTGATCTGCGAATTCATGGGGGGTTGCAATGGAAGGACCTGTCCCGCGTTGAAGTCGCGATTGATAAAAGCCAAAATGGGAAACAAAACCTTCTCGTTTTCCAAATTGACCTGTGCAACTTCCAAATGATTATTAAGGATACGCATAAACGCGTCCATCATTTGAGGCGGTAATTCGCCGAATTCCATTTGCTTTTCTCCTTCCGCTCATTATGTGCTTATCGCAAATAATTGAGACAGTCCTCTTCTTTCCTAAGCGCTTTACGCCGCGATCTCCAATCGGGCAACACACTTTCCACTTCGCGCCAAAAGTTTCTACTGTGATCAAAATGCCGTGTATGACAAAGCTCGTGTACCGCAACGTAATAAGCTAAATCTACGGGAACGAACGCGAGAAAACAGGTAAAGGACAACACCCCTTTTCTACTGCACGATCCCCAACGCGTCCGGGCAGACGAAATACGAATACTGGAATATTCGAATCTGTAACGGGACGAAACACTTTCCGCTAACGCCGACATCTTTTCTTTGGAGTATCTTTTGATCAGTTTCAAAAACGCTTCTTTACGCCCATTTACGGGCAGAAAAATAATTCCGTTTTCAAGCTTCGGCTTCCCCTCTTCGATTTCGTAAGTTACTCCGAAAAGCGTGATCCTTTCTCCGTCGTTTAAGGATAAACGCCTTTCGCCTTTACGCTTTGCAAGGCGGGCACTTATCCAGCGTTCGTGCTTTATTACAAAAGCTTCGATCTCTTTATCGCCCGTAGCAATAGGAGCACGTACAAGAATCTCACCGTCTTTTTCTACCGAAAGACACAGCGTTCTCCGCCTACTCTTTATCACGCGATACTTCACGGAATTATTATACCATAGTTTTTTGCAATTTACAAGATATTCTTGACTTTTATCCTAAAAATTATTATAATATTCGCTATGAAATCCGTTACCATTCAACGGTTTATGCCTGATTTTCAAAAAATTTACGTCTTTGACGCACCTGCGTCCAAAAGCCTGATGAACCGGGCTCTCATCCTTGCCGCTTTCTCCGACGGGGATACTCTTCTGCGGTGCGGATCTTTTGCCGAAGACACGCGTGCGGTTTTGAACTGTCTTGCTTCGCTCGGGATTTCTACCGACAAACGTCCGGATGGGATATACGTTTACGGCTGCGGAGAAAACGTTCCTAATAAACAGGCACGGCTGAACGTAATGAGCGCTGGCACCTGTGCGCGCTTTTTTCCCGCAGTCCTTTCTGCGCTCGGCGGCGACTACTTTTTCGACGCTTCCGACCAGATGAAAAATCGCCCCATGGAGTTTCTTTCGGAACTTGAAAAAGCAGGTGCGCAAATCGAGTTTTACGAAAAAGAGAATTCTTTTCCCTTCCGTCTCCGTTCCAAAGGATTCATAAGTAAAGAGTTTACGGCGGATACCGATACGAGCACGCAATACGCAAGCGCGCTTTTGCTTGCTGGTGCTCTTTCGAAAGAGCCGCTCTCCTTAACCTTGACGGGTTCGAGAACGGAAGGCAGTTACATTAAAATGACACTGTCTCTTTTGAGCGCGTTCGGCGCGGAGTGGTCACAGAATAAAAACACCGTTACCGTTCATTCCTCAACAAAACCTCCGAAGACATTCGATGTTGAAGCGGATTTATCCGCAGCCTGTTATTTTTATGCTCTTGCACTGCTCTTTGGTATTAAAGTACTCGTTCGCCGCGTAAAAAAGAACGGTTTTCAAGGAGATATTAAATTTTTGGAACTTCTCGAAAAGCGCGGCGTGAGATTTTCTGAAACAAATGAAGGACTTCTCGCCGACGGAAGCGGAATCGACTCGTTCGAAGGCTTCACCGAAAACTTTTGCGACTTTTCCGATCAAACGCTCACCGCCGCGGCACTCGCCCCCTTTGCCTCCTCCCTCTCCCGTATTACGGGAATCGGGCATATCAAAAGACAAGAATGCGACCGTATAGCGGCAATCGAACACAATCTGAACGCGCTCGGCGTACATGCTGTAGGCGGAAACGACTTTATCGAAATCCAACCCACCCTTCCGGGGGGTGGAACGGTGAAAACTTTTCACGATCACCGGGTCGCCATGGCGTTCTCTTTGATCGGACTGAAAACGGGAAACCTCGTTATTGACGACGCGGAATGTTCCGATAAAACTTTTGAGGGATATTTTAAAGAACTGAATAAACTCCACGTTTAAAAAAGCGCCGCTAAGCGGCGCTTTTTATCAACTGTTTTTTTCGATATGCGCTTTTATTAAGGCAAACATTTCATCGGAAATCACATGCTCCATACGGCAGGCGTTGGATTCGGCAAGCGCCTCGTCCGCACCGAGCATGAGCAACAGTTTGGCAATCACGCGGTGACGTTCATAGATCCCGGCCGCTTTTTTCTGTCCCGATTCCGTCAGGGCAAGATCGCCCCCCGCATCCATCGCGATATAGCCTTTGTCGATCAATAAATTAACGGCGCGGGACACACTCGATTTTGCATAGCCGAGTTCTTCGACGATATCCACCGAGCGTACGGAGGCTTTGCGTCCGCGCAGAAGTAAAATCGTTTCCAAATACATTTCTTCCGATTCGTTCGTTCTCATAGTTACCCCTTATTTTATCATAAACCAATTTTGTATATTATAAACGGCGCTCTGCAAGCCCTTTTTCTTCAAGCAAATCAAGAAGTGCGTTCACCCCTTCCGTAACGTCGTAAAAAGTTTCGTCAAAGTTTCGCGTATACCACGGATCGGCGATCGCACGAGGCGAAGCCGTGAAATCGAGAAGCTTACAAACAGGCTTCGCAATCTCTCCCAAAATATGCTTCATATCGCGTACGTTATAATCATCCATGCCGATAAAATAATCGTACTTTTCGCCGTCTGACTTTACGAGAAGACGGGCGCGGTGCGGAACAAGCGGAACGCCTTCGCTATGCAATTTGTTCTTTGTGCCGCGATGCGGAGGATTCCCGATTTCGTCGGTATGCGCTGCTGCAGAATCAACGGAAACGTTCGTAATACCTCTTTTTTTGATTTCATAGGCACACACGCTTTCCGCCATGGGCGAACGGCAAATATTACCGTGACAGACAAATAACAATTTCAACATTATAATTTCCTCGTTTATTCACTATATCGTTAATATTTTTGATAAATAATTTTAAAAAGTCATTGCATTCCGTAAAAAAGTATGATAAACTATATCCATGAAAATCTTTTCGGAGCGCCTTTGTAAGCTCAGGAAGGAAAGAGGTCTCTCGCAGTCTACCGTTGCGAAAGCGATCGGCGTAAGCCTAGGGATCGTCTGTTATTGGGAAACCAATAAAAGCGAACCCACCGCCAGCAACATCGTAAAACTCGCACGCTATTTCAGCGTATCGGCAGACTACCTGTTGGGACTTTCAGACTGAGCTAAAAAACAAATCGGTTTACTTTCTCCGATTGTCGACAATCATATCAATCGGTTGCTTTTTGCTCGAAAAGTACACTAAAAATTTTGAATAAATCGCTCGAAAAAAGTCAATTCAAGAGCTTTTATTCCCGCCGCTGTTTCTTCGGCGGCGATTTTTTTATATTTCTCTTTATCTCCTCTCCCCAAGGAAATCTCCGCACGCAGTCCCGCACATGTTTCACGAGCCTCTGCGGACCCAAGAAACGCTTCGTCTACCGTCCCCATAACGCGACGCATAAACACCGCGTCACATTCAACTTCGGCAGCAGCGCGCTCATCAAGATATTCGCTCAATCCGTTTAAGCGGAAAAGCTCGTTTGCCGCCCGTTCCGTCTCCCCCTTCCACATAAGATATTGCCAGCGCAAATGAAGCAGGGAAAGGAAAGCGGGGTCGTTCTCCGGCACGACGGGCGTATTAAATAAAAGCTTTTCGTCTACTTTATCGAAGGTTTCCGAATATAAAATCCCCTGCAACGTAAGAACGTTTACAAATACTTGCGCTTCCGGCGAATTATTTTTCAGTTGACGGAAGAGTTCTCCGTCCGTACGCCCCGCATTGAGCTGCGCGGGAAGAAGCGCTGCGATCCCTTCGTACAGATGCAAGGGCGCGAAAAGCTCAAAAAAGAGCAAAACAGGGTTCGCGGGAAGTACGAAAAAGAGAACGGAAAATAAGACTCCGAAGAGAAAATTAAACGCTGCCCCGCCGAGAGAAACCGCCATTATTCGCCCGCGAACATTCCTTTCGCCGCGCGGAATAAATTCTGTTTTGCCCGCTGCGGAAGAAAATACAAAGCGTACTCTTTTTTTCTCGATACGCAGTCTTCCTACGCACACCGAAACGGGCTTCATGCGAGCACATAGCCCGAAAAACAGGTGTCCGCACTCATGCACAAACACGCAGGGCGATACCGATACGCAAACTCCGCAAAAAAGAAGAAAGGGAAAAACCGTATACAAAACCGTTCCGTTCTCCAGATAGTGCGAATAAGCCATTAAAATGCACGCGGAAAGCACGGTTATCATACAGAATGTTGTAATACAATAATATAAAATTCTTCTTCCTCTTCCGCTCATTCGATCCCCCGTGCATAGAGATATCCTTCGAGATTGTCGCGATCGGAAACGTAAATACCGTCCGCCGAAAGATTCTCTGCAATTTTCGATATAATACATGTCCCGCACGCAATCACGTCGGCGCGACTCTCTTCCATTCCGATAAGCCCTTTCCGCTCTTCTACCGACAGAGAAAAGAGCTTGTCTTTCAACCTGTTCAGTTCGCGATTAGATATAAAGCAGTTATGTACCCGTTTCGCGTCGTATTCCTTTAACCCAAGGACAAGGCACGCAAGCGCAGTCGCCGTGCCGCCCACAGTATGAACTTTTCCGCTCATACAGGAAAGCGACGAGAAATTTTCTTTAACAAGCAGCTCGGCGCTTTCTCTTTGATCGAGACTGCGCTCCGTCAAAGTGACAGCGCCGATCGGAAAGCTTTTTGCAAATTGCGTTTCGCCGTTTTGTACGCTGATAACTTCGCTACTTGCGCCGCCTACGTCTATTACGATCCCGTCGCGCTTTCCGAGTGCGCCGAGCGCGGCAAGCCTCGCTTCGGTCTCACCGGATACAACGTCGACGGTAAGCCCAGAAGTTTCTTTTACAAGACTCAAAAATTCATCTTGGTTTTCCGCCGACCTGACGGCTGCAGTCGCAAAAGCAAATACCTTTTCCGCACCTTTTCTGACTGCTTCGCTATACAGATAAGAAACCGCCTCTGCACTCCGTTCTATAGACGGCTTTGCAAGGCGACGATTTTTCATTCCCGCTCCCAAGCGGGTCGTTAATATTCTCTTTAATATAGTTTTTCCGTCCGCCCACAACATGAGGCGAACGGAATTAGAACCGATATCGATAACTGCTATCATTTTCCGCTAGAACCCTTTGTCCAGCCCTGCAAGACCGCGAGCATTCTGAGTCCTTCTTCCGTCTTATAAAACTCTATATTTTTTTCTTCGGCATCGTTAAGTTTTTCATATAGCTTGATCGTTTCCTGCAACCTGCTCTTTTCGGCGTTCTTTACGCCGATTTTTACGAATTGAACGATCAAAATCACCACGAGAAATACAATAAGCAGCACCCCCGCTGCGGTGGCGCTTATTGCGATTCTCTTTGCTTTCGTTTCAACCGGTTCGCTCGATGCGGAGCCTTTGATTTTTCGCGACATACTTTTTTATCCTCTTTGGTAGTGCAGAATTTATTATACACCTTTGCGGCAAAAAATGCAACGATTTTATGGAAACTTTTCAAATATAAATAAAATCCAACGACACAACCCAGGAACATATAAAGGCGGAATGCGGGAAAACTGAAAAGCAGAGAAACAAAAATATAGCAAAAGATAAACACGAGCGAAAATACCACGTCGCCCGCTATTTTAACCCAACTCTTTTTAAAAGGAAGCGTCGCACAGTAGAATACGTCGTAAATAACGCCGCTGAAAATTCCGAAGGCTGCGCACACTAAAAAGATATAAAACTGATCCGCGTCGTTCATTTAAACAGCCTTTGGAAAAATTTTCCTTTGGCTCCCCCATAACGAATGAGCGAGATTTCCCCGATCGCCGAGAACGCGCCGTTTCCCTTGGAGAAAGACAAAACTTTAAGTCCTGTTCCCGCAATGCGCATTTTCTTTCCCGCAACCGTCAAGCGGATCTCGGTATCGGAAAACGCATCGACGCTCTCTACGCCCGTAAGCGAAAGCTTTTTCTGCTGTTCAACGGTAAGTACGCTGTTTGTTTGGTTTTGCATAGTTCCATTATATTGTGAAAACCGACGAAATATCACAAAAAAATCCCGCCGACAGGCGAGATTTTAGTCAATATGTGTGACGTAGTACTTGATAAATTACTGCAATTTTAATTTTGCACGGGCTTTTGCCCTTAATTCGCTATCCAAAATACGCTTTCTTACGCGGACGGTCTTGGGAGTGACCTCCAAAAGCTCGTCGTCTTTAATGAATTCCAAAGCCTCTTCCAAGCTCATTTTCTTGGGAGGTATCAGGCGTAACGCGTCATCCGAAGCGGAAGAACGGGTATTCGTCAGGTGCTTCGTTTTACAGACGTTCACGTTTAAATCTTCGTCTTTGGGAGAAAAGCCGATGACCATACCTTCATATACGGGCGTACCCGCGCCGATAAAAAGCGTACCCCTACCCTGCGCATTGAAGAGCCCGTAGGTGACCGCTTCCCCCGTCTCGAAAGCGACGAGCGAACCGATCCTCGATTTTGCAAGCTCGCCCTTATAGGGCTGATACTCGAAGAACACCGAACTCATGACCCCCTCGCCCTTCGTATCCGTTAGAAATTCGCTTTTATAGCCAAAGAGCCCGCGGGCAGGAACCAAAAATTCAAGGCGCATACGCGAACCCATTGCGCTCATGTGCACGAGTTCACCCTTTCTCTCGCCCATACTTTGGAACACGGGACCCGTGACCGTTTCCGGTACGTCGGCAATCAGTCTATCGACGGGTTCATATTTTTCACCGTCTACTTCTTTAAAGAGTACTTTCGGGGAGCTTACCTGAAATTCGTAGCCCTCGCGCCGCATGGTTTCAATGAGAATGGAGAGGTGCATTTCTCCTCTGCCCGAAACGCGGAACGCATCCGCCGAGTCCGTATCCTCGACCCGCAAAGAGACGTCGCGGAGAAGCTCGCGGTAAAGACGTTCGCGCAAATGACGGGTCGTTACGAATTTACCTTCTTTGCCCGCAAACGGAGAATCGTTGACGGAGAATATCATCTCCACCGTCGGTTCGGAAATTTTTACAAAGGGCGCAGGTTCGACGCAGTCGACTGCACAGACGGTATCGCCGATATTGATTTTTTCAAGTCCCGAAAAGCAGACGATATCCCCTGCAGAAGCCGTTTCACAGGCGACACGTTCCAAACCCTCGATCTCGTACAGATTGACAAGTTTGCCTCTGACGTTTACGTCCTTTTTATTGAAATTGCATACAATCACTTCCTGACCCTGCTTGGCAGCGCCTCTTTCGATCCTTCCGATCCCGATACGCCCGACGTATTCGTTATAGTCAATCGACGAAACCAGAATCTGCAAGCCGCCTTTTTCGTCCAAATCGATGGGCGGGAAGTGCGACAAAATCGTATCAAAAAGCGGCGTTAAATCACTCCCTGCTTCCCCTGCGTTTAAGGAAGCCGTCCCCTCTCTTCCCGAACAGTACACGAACGGACTGTCAAGCTGCTCGTCCGAGGCGTTCAAGTCCATCAAAAGCTCCAATACTTCGTCCTCAACCTCCTTGATACGCGCGTCGGGGCGGTCGATTTTATTGACGACGATAATCAACTTCAACCCAAGTTCGAGCGCCTTTTGCGTGACAAAACGGGTCTGCGGCATGGGACCTTCCGCCGCGTCCACCAACAGGAGAACGCCCGAAACCATTTTTAAAGAACGTTCAACTTCACCCGAAAAATCCGCGTGTCCCGGCGTGTCGACGATATTGATCTTTACGTCTTTATAGTGCATCGACGTATTCTTTGCAAGAATCGTGATCCCGCGTTCACGTTCCAACGCGCCGCTGTCCATAACACGCTCTTCCACCACCTGATTGGCGCGGAAGGTGCCGCCTTGTTTTAGCATTTGATCGACAAGCGTCGTTTTTCCGTGGTCGACGTGCGCAATAATTGCAATGTTTCTTAAATCATCTCTTCTCATTATAAAACCTCTTTGGGAAATAAATTGCGATAAGTGCAAAATCTGATCGTATAACCGTTATCCTCTTCCGCTTTGCTTTCGTACGAAAGACAGAAATTTTCGTCTTCGTCAAGATCAGGAACGAACACGTCGGCTCCGCCGGAAGCGTCAACCTTGGTCACGAGCACTTCCGTACAATAAGGAATCAGCGTTCTGTAAACGCTTGCTCCGCCGATGACGAA
The DNA here is from genome assembly GCA_910585595.1 of uncultured Christensenella sp. GTDB lineage: Bacteria > Bacillota > Clostridia > Christensenellales > Borkfalkiaceae > Gallimonas. The sequence goes on from CAJUET010000001.1 coordinate 137,967, forward strand.
CACATCGTCCGCAGGATATTTTTTCAGTTCTTCGAAAAGTTCATCGAGACTGTGTACGATAACGACGTCCTCGTCTACGTCATGAAGAGAAAGCACGATATTGATACGGTTTTTTAAAGGCTTTCCGTTCGGGAAAGATTTTAAGGTATTCAGTCCCATAACGACAACTTTTCCCTTCGTCGTCTCGCGGAAAAACTTCATATCCTTAGGGAGCGAAAACATTAAATCGTTGCTTTTACCGATCCCCCACTCTCTGTCCGCATGAAAAATCGCTCTCATATCGCCACCGGAATTTTAGTTTCAAGCTTGGAGTATTCGTAATCTTCAAGTTTAAAGGAATCCACCGTAAAGTCGTAGAAATTCCTGACGGAAGGATCGACCTTTAATACGGGCGCTTTCTTGGGCACGTTTTGAATGATCTGTTCCACAATCGGCAAATGTCTGTCGTAAAGATGTGCGTCTGCAATAACATGCACCAGCTCCCCCGCTTTGAACCCGCTCACTTGCGCAAACATGATCAGAAGAACTGCGTACTGCACGACGTTCCAATTATTCGCGGTGAGCATATCGTTGGAACGCTGATTCAGGATTCCGTTCAAGGTATCTCCCGATACGTTAAAGGTCATAGAATAGGCGCACGGGTATAAATTCATTTCGTGCAGATCCTCAAAATTATAGATATTCGTCATAATTCTGCGCGACGCGGAATTATTTTTCAAATCGAAGAGAACGCGGTCGACCTGATCGAATTCCCCCTCCTTATATATCGCCTTTTTACCGAGTTGATAGCCGTAAGCCTTGCCGATCGAACCCGTCTCGTCTGCCCAACTGTCCCAAATATGCGAATTTAATTCGTGAATGCTGTTGCTCTTTTTCTGCCATATCCAAAGAATCTCGTCTACGCAAGATTTAAACGCTGTTCGACGTATCGTTAAAACAGGAAATTCTTCCTGCAAATTATAGCGGTTGACGATCCCGAACTTTTTGACAGTATGCGCGGGAACACCGTCCTCCCAGCGAGGGCGGACTTGAAGATCCGTATCCCACACACCGCTTTTCATAATTTCTTTACAATTCGCGATAAATATTTCGTCCGCTCTGCTCACACCGTTTCTCCTTGAATACGCTTTTTCGTCTCTTCCGCACCTAAAATCTGCATGACCGTCCACAAATCGGGCGTGTTCGCCCTACCCGTTACGGCAATTCTCAAAACTTCCGCAACGTCGGAAACATTCCCCTTGTATGCTTCGGGATTCGCCTTATAGTCGCGCATTTCCGCCGCAAAACCGAGGCTTGCCGCGACCTCCTTTAATTTGGAAAACCACACCTGTGCATCGTCATTATAATCGTAAGTAGCCAAAAAAGCATTCAGAATTCTTACTTTCGTCTGCTTGTCCGTACGGTACTCGTCCTGACGCTCGCCCTTTGAAAAGAAATATCCGACAATCTCCATTGCCTGGCGCGCAGTCATAATATCCTTTCTGCGCTTTTTCCCGTTCGTGCCCATAACAAGTTCGAGAATTTTGATAAGGTATTCGCGATTTTTAAAATATCCCTTCTCTTCGTCGCTGCCGTATTCGTCCGCCCATGCCTTTAAAAAATCAAACGTCTCTTCCGCCGTTAAACGGGAAAGTTCGTTTTTCGAAATATCGTTGAGCTTATCGAGATCGAAGAGCGCGCCGCTTTTTCCCATTTTTTTAACGGAGAACGGAAATTCTTCAAGGGGTTTCTCAGGATTCTTCTGATACCACTCTTCAAAGTTAGAATTAAGAAGGGTCATCATATATACGCGAACCGCGCGCGGGAAATATCCCTCCTGTCGGTAAAATTCAAGAGAGAGTTCCGGGTCTTTACGTTTTGAAAGCTTTCTCCTCGTCTCGCCGTCCTGCTTCATTAAGGAACAATTATGTCCGTAACGCGGACGGTCGAAGCCGAGCACGGAGAAAAGTTCTATATGGATAGGGAGAGAAGAAAGCCATTCTTCCCCACGGATCACAAGCGTAGTACGCATAAAATGATCGTCAATCGCGTGAGCAAAATGATAAGTGGGAATCCCGTCGCTCTTTAATATAACGACGTCCTGATCGTTTTCGGTTACCGTAATTTCCCCTTTGATTTCGTCGCGGAAGGTAATTTTATTTTCGGGATTTCCCGCCGATTTCAAACGAATCACAAAAGGCTTTCCCGCATCGAGATTCCGAAAAATTTCCGCTTCCGTAAGATTGCGGCAACGGGCGTATTCGCCGTAGTAGCCCGTAATTTTCTTCTCATTGGTCTGCTCGTCCCGAAGTGCGGAGAGTTCTTCCTCCGTACAGAAACAGGGATATGCCTTGCCCCGAACAATCAAATCTTTGACAAATGCACGGTAAATTTCCGCACGCTGACGCTGATACCAGGGCGCATATGTGTTATCCCCGTCGATTTCCGCCCCCTCGTCGAAGCGAACTGAAAAATAGCGGAGCGCGTTTTTAACCGCTTCCACTGCACCTTCCACTCTGCGCTTGTCGTCGGTATCCTCGATTCTCAAATACATAACGCCGCCGCTTTGATGGGCAATCCGTTCGTTTGCGATCGCAACAAACAAATTTCCGAGGTGAATAAAACCCGTGGGAGAAGGCGCAAGTCGGGTCACTTCCGCATTCTTTTCGATTGCACGGGGCGGATAGATTTCTTCGTAATAAGAGAGCTTGGGATAGTTTCCCGGCAAAAGCCTTTCGGCAAGTTTTTGACAGTCCATAATTTACTCCAATATCAGCTTACTGATTTCTTCGGCAATTTCCGCCAAAGTCTTTTCGTTGCAATCAACGGTAACGTCGGCATATTTTTCATAGAGCGGAGTGCGCTCTTGATACAAATCGTCTATCCCGTTCATTCTTCCGCGCATAACGACGCCGCGGGATTCAAGATCGGGAATACGCTTTTTTACCGTCTCCGCACTGATTTTTAAATATACGATTTTTGCATTTTTCTTGAATTTTTCCATTGCACGGTCGGAATATACGGCGCTCCCTCCCGTTGCAATCACACAGCGCGATACGTCGAGCGCACAGTTTACACGCTCTTCGGTTTTCAAAAACCCCTCTGCGCCGAGCTCGTGAATGAGCTGAGCAAGACTCTTCTCCGTAAATCCGCCGATCATAAGATCGCTATCGATAAAGCCGTAACCCAAAAGCTCTGCAAGACGAATTCCGACGGCGCTCTTCCCCGCCGAAGGCATTCCGATCAGCACTATGTTAATCATAACTTATTCATTATAGTTCAACGGAAAAAAATTGTCAAACACGGACGCGTATAAGCAAAAATATTTTCGGATATTTTTTTGTTTTTCACTTGACAAAGTGTTAAAGACTTAATATAATTATGATATAATCAATTTAAGGAGTATTCGTATGAAAAAGAAATTCGCAACTATTTTCAGTTCGCTCGCACTTGTCGCCATGTTGATTGCAACCCTTTGCGCCTGTTCGACTTACGGTAGCGTAAAGAGCAAATATGAAAGCAACGGCTGGACGGAAAACGAAGACTGCGTTAAATTACAGGAAACACTTTTGAAAAATGCGCTCGGCGAGGACTATGCACAAACCTGCAAGATTCATGCTCTTGCAAAAAACGGTTCGATTTTGAATTACGTTATCATTCTCGAATTCAATTCCACAGATGATATGAACAAAAAAATAGACGAAAGCGAAACCTTAAAAGGTATGATAAAAGACGTCCAAAATTCCGACTTTGTCAACAAAAACTGTATTCTTCTCTTTTCTATGACGAACGAAGGCAGAGAAATATTCAAGAACTCCAAATAAACCGCAAAATTCCCTCTTCGGAGGGAATTTTTATTTTAAGAAAACCGCTTAAAATAAGTTGTTTTTTTTTAAAGAATATGCTATACTGCTAGTTGATTTATAATAAATAAGGAAATTAGGTATGAACGTTAAATCGTTGCTCGAAAATTTACTTGTACCGGCGAGTACCGCGCCCCTCTATGAAACATACAAAATCGTCAGTATCGTTTTGATCGTCTTAATGGGCGTCGCCGCGCTTGCCGCTATTATTCTTGTTATGCTGCAACCCGGGAATTCGCAGGGAATCGACGCGCTCGGCGGTTCGAGCGAAACCTTTTACGGAAAGAACAAAGGACGCTCGACGGAAGCAAAGCTGAAACTTGCGACTTATATCTGTTTGGGTATTTTGGGCGTATTTGCCGTGGTATTCTTTATTCTTCAATTCGAAGGAATTTGGACCTAAGACTAAACAAGAAACACTTTCTGATGCGGGCGGCTCGATGAGTTGCCCGTGTAATTTTTTATTCGGGGTTTTATGAACGCTAAACAGACGCTTTTGAAAAAAATCGAGGACGGGACGTTCACGCTCCTGTCGGGTGAACAAATCGCAAAAAAACTCCGTCTTTCAAAAAAAGATAAGACGGGACTTTTTAATATGCTCGACGAACTGTACCGCGAAGGCGCGCTTCTTCGCGATTCAGCTTTCCGCTACGGCACACGGAAGCAATTTCGCGCAATTGAAGGCACTCTCTCCGCGAACGAACGCGGATTCGGCTTTTTCGTGCCCGACGATAAAACCCTTTCCGATTTGTTTATCCCCCACCGCGCATTAAACGGCGCGTTACATTCGGACAAAGTTCTTGCCTGCCGCGTAGGCGGGAGGCAAGGAGACGAGGGCGAAATCCTTGCCGTCCTCTCGCGGGGAAAAAAGGAAATCGTCGGTGTATTCAAAGGCAACGGAAGATTCGGAACGCTCATTCCCGACGACAGAAAATTCAGCGAATCGGTCTTTATCCCCGCAGGAAAAACGAAAAACTGTCAAAGCAACGTAAAGGCGGTTGCCCGAATTACCGATTACGGCGAACGCGGTTTAAGCGGTGAAATTATCGAAATTTTAGGCAACGACGGTGACTTCTTTGTAGAAGAAACCGCACTCATACGCGAATATAACCTACGCGAAGAATTTCCTCAGCCCGTACTCGACGAAGCGGAAAAGCAGTCGCTCCGCCCCGTCGATAAATTGGACGACCGTCTTGATTTGCGGAACGAACTTATTATTACGGTGGACGGCGAGGACACGCGGGATATTGACGACGCGATTTCCGTCAAGCGAGACGGAAATAAGTTTGATTTAGGCGTGCATATCGCCGACGTCACCTCATACGTTTTGCGAGGCAGCGCGCTCGACAAAGAGGCATATTCAAGAGGCACGAGCGTTTATTTCCCGGACCGCGTTCTCCCCATGCTTCCCAAGGCGCTGTCGAACGGAATCTGTTCGCTCAATGAGGGCGTAGATCGCTATACCCTATCCTGTCTAATGACGGTTTCGGAAACAGGCAAGGTTCTTTCTAAAAAAATCGTTCCCTCTGTGATACGCTCCCGCCACCGCATGACCTATACGGAGGTTACGGCAATTTACGAGGGAGATAGGAAAACGCGGGATAAGTATCCCGATCTGATCGACTTCGTTGCCGACGCGATCAAACTCACCAAAATTTTGAAAAAGGCGCGCGCAAACAAGGGCGGCGTGGAACTTAACGTAAAAGAAGTAAAAATTATTTACGAAAACGGAAATATTTCTATCCCCGACTATGAACGAAAGATTTCACACGAGATGATCGAGCAATTTATGGTACTTGCAAACGAAAGCGTGGCTTCCTTTATGCAGGAAAGAAAAATGCCGTTCATTTACCGCGTACACGAACGCCCCTCCCCCGAAAAAGCTACGGCGTTTCAAGATTTTTTGCGCGGACTTGGCGTGAGCGTAAACTTCGACCCAGATAAGGTCTCACCTGCCGATTTTAAAAATATATTGAAACAATCGGAAAATCTCCCCGCTTATTCCGTCGTGAACCGCATTATGTTGCGTTCTATGATGAAAGCAGCGTACGCCCCCGAAAACATCGGGCATTTCGGACTTGCTTCAGACTGTTATTGCCACTTCACTTCCCCTATTCGCCGCTATCCAGACCTTGCGATTCACCGTATAATTAAAGACTACCTCAAAAACGGCGAAAAGATTGCGGAGAAATACCAAAAATTCGTTAAGGACGCTTCCGTACATTCCTCCGCCGCAGAAAGAACCGCAGAGAGCGCGGAGCGCGACGTCGACGCTCTGTTTATCGTTCAATATATGTCCGATAAAGTCGGCGAACGCTATGATGCAACAATATCGGGCGTGACCTCTTTCGGGATATTTGCAGAACTGAAAAACACCGTCGAAGGATTGATTCCCATCGAGACCCTGCCCGACGACAGCTATCGATTTATCGAAGAACAATTTCTTTTACGCGGTACGAAAAATTCATACCGTATCGGCGAAGGAATCCGCGTAATCGTCTCCTCCGTCGATTGGGGATCGCGGCGAGTACTCTTTGTTTTGGACGAGGACAAATCATGAAAATGATCGCAATCAATAAATCTGCTTCCTTCGAATATTTCCTGATCGATAAATACGAAGCGGGAATCGTGCTCGAGGGGAGTGAAGTAAAATCACTTCGGAACGGCAGAGCCTCTCTATCGGAGAGTTTTTGCGAAATCCGTGCGGGGGAAATTTTTCTTAAAAATATGCACATTGCCATTTATGACAAAAGCGGCGCGTTTTCCACACGGGAATCCAGAAAAGACAGGAAATTACTCCTCCATAAGGAAGAAATCGCAAAAATCACGGGACGCGTAAACGAAAAAGGTTATACTTTGGTTCCCCTCAGACTCTACTTTAAAGACGCTCTCATAAAAATAGAGGTAGCGCTTGCCAAGGGAAAGCATACTTACGACAAAAAACAGACGATCGCCGAGCGTGACGTCAAACGCGCGACCGACCGCGAATTAAAAAATTACCGTACTTTTTGAATGGGCGTTTCCACAAACCACCGCATATCTTCGGGCTCGTAATACAGGAATTTTTCTCTTCCCCCGAGCATTAAGGTATAGCGAACGGGAAGCACCGATCCTGTGCGGGCGGAGGCGCGCTCGATATACTTTATTTGCTCTATGAAAAACTTTCTTCCATCCTCCCACTTGATCCACACCGGTCGCATTCCGCCTTCTTTTAAAAATTTTACTTCGACTTCCACGTGGACTTTTTGATAATCCATATATTCAGTGTGTGTAATTCGTTCAAAAATCCGCAGTCGCGTTTTACCAGAAAATAAAAAACAGCGCACTCATTTCGTAAATGAAATAAGCGCGCTGTTTTATTTTAATTCATACGTTTACTTTTCCCTGTTCGCCAAGCTCGGCTTTATGCGCTTCGAGAATAGGATCGATTTCGTTCTTAATAAACTCTGCCGTCTGTTCGGGGGCGCGCCCCACAAACTTACGCGCGTCTACAATCTCTTGCAGTTTTCCGTGCACGGGTTTGAAAAGGTTTTCCTTTTCGATGAGATCCAAAAGATTGTTGTCCTTTCCCTCGCATTTTACGTTACTACCTGCTTCCATGGAGAGCTCGCGGATCTTTTCATGAAGTTCCTGTCTGTCGCCGCCCGCCTTAACGCATTCCATGATAATGTTTTCCGTCGCCATGAAAGGGAGCTCTGCGCTCACATGCTTTGCGATCACTTTATCATACACGACAAGATTTTCGGATACGTTCAGATAGATATTCAGAATCGCGTCCACCGTTAAAAACGCCTGCGCATTGACGATGCGTCGATTTGCGGAATCGTCGAGCGTGCGCTCAAACCACTGCGTCGAAGCCGTGACTGCACTGTTCACGGGAAGCGAAACCATAAAACGGCACAAAGAACCCATACGCTCCGAGCGCATTGGATTGCGTTTATACGCCATAGCAGACGAGCCGATCTGACTCTTTTCAAAAGGCTCTTCCACCTCTTTCATGTTCTGCAAAAGGCGAATATCGTTTGAGAATTTGTAAGCGCTCTGTGCGATTTGCGAAAGTACGCAAAGGACGTTATAGTCGAACTTCCTAGTATAGGTCTGACCCGTTACTCCGTACACCTTTTCATAACCGAGTTTTTTAACAACTTTCTTTTCAAGCTCTTTGACCTTTTTCCCGTCTCCGTCGAAAAGATCTAAAAAACTTGCTTGCGTACCCGTCGTTCCCTTCACACCACGCAGGCGAAAGCTCTTTAAAAGGTTCTGCAAATTCTCGTAATCGAGCATTAAATCTTGCAACCATAGTGTAGCCCGCTTTCCGACCGTCGTAAGTTGCGCGGGTTGCAAATGCGTAAATCCAAGCGTAGGCAAATCCTTATAAGAAAGCGCAAACTTCTTGAGTTTGTCCATCACATTTACAAGCTTTCTTAAAAGAATCCGCAATCCGTCATACATGATCATAAGCTCGGAATTGCAATCCACAAAGCAACTCGTCGCGCCCAAATGAATGATGCCCTTTGCGGAAGGAGCCGCCTCGCCGTAGGTCTTTACGTGCGCCATAACATCGTGCCGGACCTGACGTTCGTACTCCTCCGCCTTTTCGTAATCGATGTCGCATTCATGCGCTTTCAATTCGTCGATCTGCGCTTTCGTGATCGGAAGGCCAAGCTCCATTTCACTCTCCGCAAGCGCGATCCAAAGCTTTCTCCAAAGGCGGAAACGCTTTTCGTCGCCGAAGTTTTCCTGCATCTCGCGACTTGCATAGCGGGTATTCAGCGGGTTTTCATATAATATTTTGTCTGACATAATACTCTCCTAAATACGCACAGGCTCCGGATATTCTACCCCGAACGTCTCCACGGTCACTTTTTTCATGCGTTGCGGCTGAATCGGTCTATCGCCGAAGCTCTTGGGCGTCATTGCGATTTCGTCTACCGTTTCCATTCCTTCAATTACTTTTCCGAACGCCGCATACTGTCCGTCAAGGTGCGGGGAATCCTTATGCATAACAAAAAATTGAGAACCTGCAGAATCGGGAGCCATCGTTCTCGCCATGGAAAGAACCCCTCTTTCGTGGCGCAAATCGTTCTTGAAACCGTTTCCCCCAAATTCCCCTTTTATACAATAACCGGGACCGCCTGTGCCAGTACCTTTGGGATCGCCGCCCTGAATCATAAATCCGGCAATGACGCGGTGAAATATCACGCCATCGTAAAAACTCTTCTTGACAAGGCTGATGAAGTTATTTACGGTGTTCGGTGCGACCTCCGGATAGAGCTCCGCACGGAACGTTTTTCCGTTTTCCATTTCAAAAGTTACGATAGGATTTTGTACCATAATTATATCTCCTCATATTTAATGATTTTTGTTCCGGCCTCTTCAAAAAGTCTTATGGAAAATTCGTCCGGATACCCCTCTTTATATACAACCCGTTTGATTCCCGCATTAATGATCATCTTTGCGCAAATAACGCAGGGTTGATGTGTACAGTAAAGCGTTGCCCCGTCGATATTCGCACCGTAGCGCGCCGCCTGAATAATCGCGTTCTGTTCGGCGTGTGCAGCGTAGCAGGTTTCTGCGTGCGTACCGCTTGGGATATTCATTTTTTCTCTTAAACATTCTCCGCGCTCCACACAGGAAGAAATACCGGCAGGCGCACCGTTATAGCCCGTCGTTAAAACGCGTTTATCCTTTACGATAATAGCCCCCACCTTACGCCGATAGCAACTCGCCCACGTACCGACGAGCTCGGTGAGTTCCATAAAGCGTTTATCCCACTTTTCCATAAATTACCTCTGATTGATTATAGCACAAACGTTTGGGGCGTGTCAACATCGGAAAACAACAAATTGCCGTTTGCCCGAAAAAAAGAATTTATTCGAAACAGGAAAATTTTTCAAAAAGCCGTTTGACTTCCTAATAAATATGTGTATAATAAATACAGTTAAAGAAAAACTACTTTTTTTGGAGGTCAATCATGAATATCAAACCTTTATTCGACAAGGTGGTCGTGGAAGCGGTTACCGTAGAAGAAAAGACAAAGAGCGGCTTCTTCCTCCCCTCTTCCGCACAGGAAAAACCGCAGGTCTGCGTTGTCGTTGCGGTCGGTCCGGGCGGCGTTTTGGACGGCAAGGAAGTCGTTATGCAGGTAAAGGAAGGAGACAAAGTTCTCTGTGCAAAATACGCGGGAACAGATTTTAAAGTAGACGGAAAAGAATTCACGATTTTAAAGCAAAGTGATATTCTTGCTATTGTAGATTAAATTTAAGGAGGCTATTATTATGGCAAAACAAATCAAATACGGCGATGAAGCCAGAAAGGCGCTTGAAACGGGCGTAAACGTACTTGCAGATACGGTGAAGATCACCTTGGGTCCCAAAGGCAGAAACGTAGTGCTCGATAAAAAGTTCGGCGCACCCCTCATTACGAACGACGGCGTGACGATCGCAAAAGAAATCGAGTTGCCCGATCCCTTCGAAAATATGGGCGCACAGCTCGTAAAAGAAGTATCCACTAAGACGAATGACGTTGCGGGCGACGGAACCACAACGGCGGTGCTCCTTGCGCAGGCAATCATTCGCGAGGGTTTGAAGAATCTTGCCGCGGGCGCAAACCCCATTATTCTCAGAAAAGGCATTGACAAGGCGGTCGAAACGGCAGTTGCGCAAATCAAGTCGATCTCCAAAACGGTAGACGGAAAGAAGGCAATTTCGCAGGTTGCGGCGATTTCCGCAGGCGACGAAACGGTCGGCGAACTCATCGCAAACGCCATGGAGACAGTCGGCAAAGACGGCGTTATCACCGTTGAAGAAGGCAAGTCCATGACGACGGAACTGACCACAGTAGAAGGAATGCAGTTTGACAGAGGTTATGCTTCCGCTTACATGGTTACGAATACCGATAAAATGGAAGCTGTTTTAGAAAACCCCTATATTCTCATTACGGATAAAAAGATTTCCTCCTTGCAGGAGATCCTCCCCATCGTCGAACCCCTCGCACAGCAGGGCGCGCGTCTTCTCATTATCGCGGAGGACGTCGAGGGTGACGCGCTTGCGGCGCTCATCGTAAACAAGCTTAAAGGTGTATTCAACTGCGTTGCAGTAAAAGCTCCCGGTTTCGGCGACAGAAGAAAGGAAATGTTGCAAGATATTGCAGTCCTTACGGGAGGAACGGTCATCTCTGCCGACCTCGGCTACGAACTGAAAGACGCCACGCCCGATATGCTCGGCAGAGCAAATCAGGTTAAAGTCGATAAAGACAACACGACGATTGTCGACGGCGCAGGCAACAAGAAGGACATCAAAGCGCGCGTTGCGTCTATTAAAGCGCAAATCGAAGTCACCACGTCCGACTACGACAAAGAAAAATTGCAGGAACGCCTTGCAAAGCTTGCGGGCGGCGTTGCGGTTATCAATGTAGGCGCAGCAACCGAAGTTGAAATGAAGGAAAAGAAACTCCGCATCGACGATGCGCTCGCCGCAACCCGTGCGGCAGTCGAAGAAGGTTATGTTCCCGGAGGCGGAAGCGCACTTTTAAGTTGTGTACCTGCTCTTAAAGAGCTTGTAGCGACTCTTTCGGGAGACGAAAAGACGGGCGCCGCTATTATTTTGAAGGCGTGTGAAGAACCCGTTCGTCAAATCGCCAAAAACGCAGGCGTTGACGGCTCGGTCGTCGTCGACAAGATTCTTACAAAGAATCAGCCCTCTTTCGGCTTCGACGCTTTAAAGAACGACTACACCGATATGGTTAAGAGCGGCATTATCGACCCGACGAAAGTAACCCGCTCGGTATTGCAGAACGCAGCTTCCGTTGCTTCCACTCTTTTAACAACGGAATCCATCGTAACCGACATCCCCACCCCTCCCGCACCCCCTGCTCCCGCAGGCGGCATGGACGGCATGTATTGATAAAACAAAAAACGGGCGAAAACGGATTTCATTTTTTAAAACAAATCCCCAAGGCAGAAATATCTGCCTTGGGGATTTTAGTTGCACGAAAAAAGCCTTTATCCCTCAATTAAATGCCGCATAAAACTATTTTTATTGTCAACGGGAGTCGTTGTCGGTCTACCCAGATTTGCACGCGCGCCTAAACCGCATTTAACTTCAATAAATGACAACGTTTTCGCAACGGCTGCCTTTTTCAGCTCTCTTTCCAAATTCTCATACGAACTCACACAACATGCGTTTACGTAACCGCACGCCCGAGCAACAGCGGGCAAATCAATTTTTCCCGCAACAGTCGGCATTCCTCCAACCGTTTCGTGCGCCTCATTATTGATTATGATATGCACGAAGTTATTGGGACAAATCGTGCCGATAACTGCCATTGACCCCATGTGCATGAGCGTAGCGCCGTCTCCGTCAATGCACCAGATTTTCTTTTCAGGTTTATTTACCGACACCCCCAAAGCAATCGAGGAACTATGCCCCATCGAACCAACGGTAAGGAAGTCATAACGGTGATCCTGCCCGTTGGCTTCACGAATTTCAAACAATTCCCTTGAAGCTTTCCCCGTCGTAGAAATAATAGGCTCTTCTTTGCTAAACTTTACGATACATTTTATAACTTCCTCACGGTTTAACTCGTAACCGTTCGAATATTTTATTTCCGCATCATTTTCTAAAGCACCCTTTTTGACAACAAATGCTACCTGTTTCCCCAATTCTAACAGAGGCTTCCATTTATTTAATTGTTCCTTAACGGATTCTTCCTTCGTTTCATTATCGATCACAAAAAACTCTATTCCCAGCGTTTCAAGAAGCTTTAAAGTAATTTCCCCCTGAAAAACGTGTTGCGGCTCGTCGTGAATTCCCGGTTCTCCGCGCCATCCGATTATAAATACGCAAGGAATACCGTAAACTTTTTCATTCAACAAAGATGCTACTGGATTTACAACGTTTCCCTCTCCGCTGTTCTGCATATATACAACCGGCACTTTTCCCGTTGCCAAATGATAGCCCGCGGCAATCGCCACACAATTCCCCTCGTTTGCCGCAATGATATGATGTTTGGAATCCACGCCATAAATTGCCATCAGGTAATCGCACAGCGGGCGCAATTGCGAATCGGGCACGCCGACAAAAAAATCAAACTCTTTCAAAAAATTCAGTTTCATAACTTATTCCTCCAAATAATTTGGTGAAAAAATCTTAACGTATAGTTCATATAACGCGCATTCATCCAGCTTCACCGGATTATTGTTCAGGCGAACAGGATTTACCGATTGAGCCAATAAAGCAATATCCTCTTTTTTCTCTATAGACGGAGACACCGTGTTTAATTCAAGTAAAAAGTCTTTGAAAGACCGAATGGCTTCCTCTGCCGTTTGGACTCCAAAAACCTTACCGATATCCAAAAAAATATCGTGCAAATAGTTTTTTCCTCTCGCGTCGATGCAAAGTCCCATATGGTTCAGCATGAATTCCCACACAGCAGGAAGACAAACCGCAACGGCGTGTCCGTGCGGTATATGACAAAGGGAAGAAATTTTATAACTCATGGCATGCGGTGCCGTTGTTTGCGTTATATTGATTGCTCTTCCCGCATAATTTGCCGCAAGCATAATATTTTCAGCCGCTTCTAAGGAATTATCGAAAATATAAGCATGCGCATATTTTAATATCGTTTCCAAAGCGATTTTAGAATAGCGTTTACTCTCTTCGTTGGAGTTGACCGACCACCAAGATTCAATTCCCTGACACAATGCGTCCAAAAGCGTACATTTTTTTTGATAAAGCGGTAACGATTTCAGAACGTTAGCATCCAAAAAGGCGTAGTTCGGTATAATACTAAAATCATGAACTGATTGTTTTATACCGTCTTTATAAATAACGGCAAACCGCGTCGATTCACTTCCCGTTCCCGCCGTCGTGGGCGCGGTAAGCAAAGTCAAATCATTTTCGGAATAAGACTGCGACAAAAAATCCGTATTCCTTTCAAGTCGGCAAAAAAGCTTAATGCATTTGGCAACGTCGATCGCACTACCGCCACCAACCGCAACAATCGCCTCGCAGCCTTCAGCGTTAAAAATCTCCACTCCATTACAAACGTCGGAATAAAGCGGATTGGAAGTAAACGAATCAAACTTTATATACGGGATATCTGACAGCTCAAACACCTCATGCCCTTCAATAAATTTGAAACCGGAATCACAGACCAGCAAATATTTATTTACTTTCAATTGTCTCAGGATTTCAGGGATCTCTCTGATACACCCCTTTTCGGTTATGATCCGTTGCAACCTTGCCATTACACTTCCTCGGGAATCAGATTGATGATTTCTTTTATCGACATAAGCTGAGAATCGCATTCAAACGCACGCTGATGCATCAAAATCGTTTTTGCAGCATTTTGCATTGCGGGGAATCCGCTTCTCGTCAATTGGTTGGCATAAATGACCACATTGACTCCCCTGCGTTTAAATTCGTCTTCCGTTACGGAATTAAACGACGTCGGTACGACAATCAGCAACGTATGGGGATCTGCGCTTCTGAACTTTTCAACAAACTCGAAAATCTCCTGCGGATCCTTTTTTCTGCTGTGAATCATAATGCCGTCTGCCCCCGCTTTTGAAAATGCAAAAGCGCGGGTAAGAGCGTCATCCATACCCTTTTCCAAAATTAAGCTCTCTATTCGCGCAACAATCATGAAATCGTTTGTTTTCTGCGCTTTCTTACCCGCTTTAATTTTGGCACAGAAGTTCTCAATCGTATCTTGTGTCTGCTCGACTTCGGTGCCAAAAAGGCTATTCTTTTTCAAACCCGTTTTATCTTCAATGATAATCATCGAAACGCCCATGCGCTCCAACGTTTTTACGGTATAAACGAAGTGTTCCGTCAATCCGCCGGTATCCCCATCGAAAATAATGGGCTTCGTGGTTACTTCCATAATTTCGTCGATCGTCCTAAAACGCGAAGTCATATCAACAAGCTCGATGTCGGGCTTTCCCTTCGCCGTGGAATCGCACAGGGAACTAATCCACATCGCATCGAATTGGTGCGCTTCACCGTTCTGACAAACAATCGTATTTTCGACAATAAGCCCCGTTATACCGCTATGCGCTTCCATTGCCGTAATCAAACCTTTCATTTCAACAGCCTTTTTCAAACGCGAACGACGCATATCGGGTAAAGATAAATCCTTTCTCTCTCTTTGTGCCAATTCTAAATATTTTCCCTCTTTTGAATAAGGAAATTCTACCAAACGACCGCCGTATTCAGATAAAAGCGCTGTAACCTCGTCTCTTATAGGTCTTTGAAAACCGCTCACCCAATCGTCGCCGTGCACGACGTAAGTCGGCTTATATTTTTCCAAATTCTCTTTATAGCTAAGCGTTTTCTGCTCAACAACTTTATAGACCCCCGCGATATTTTCAAACATAATTTTTCTTTCGCTGAAAGGCAATAACGGAAAGCGTTTATAAGAAATAACAGCCTCGTCGGAAAGAACACCGATTATCAATTTACCCAAACGTTGTGCCTTTTTAATAATCGCGATATGACCGCTATGCAAAATATCAGTGGAAAAACACATATATACCGTACGCGACTCAATTTCATTAAGCTTTGCAGAAACCACAGCAAGGTCTTGCGGATTATCCACTTCTCCGCAAAGTTTATTGCCTATGTCCAAAGGATAAATTTTACATACGTCGGACACTTCGTTAAAAGCGGTTTCGGCATAACAGCCCGTAACGCCCTTTTCGCAAAACCTAACGATTTCGGCAAACCACTGTTCCCAGTCGCCTTTCAAGAGCTTATAAAGAGGTTGCGCAACAACCGCCTCATTAAAAAATTCAATACCGACCTTCTCGATTTTACCCTCTTTAATAACTGCCTTAAAATCCTTTTCAGGCAAGGGCAATACGGAGCTTACCACCATGCAACTTTCTTTTTCCGCCATGAGTAAATCAAATACCTCGTTTTCAAAAACGAGGTCGCCGTGCATAAGAATTATATCGTCGTGTAAATATTCCCGAGCGCAATAAATGGAATAAATATAATTCGTAGAATCATACTCGGGATTTTTTACGAACGTAATATTTAAAGGTAAATCCAGATTCTGGCAATAATTCACCAATACGGTGTCGAAATATCCCGTCGTAATTATAACGTCCTCTATGCCCGCCTCAACCAAAGCGTGTAATTGTCTGCTTAATATCGTTTCCTTATTGGAAATTTCCGTCATGCATTTCGGGTGCTCGGACGTAAGCACGCCCATTCTGCTACCCATTCCGGAATTTAAGATCAATGCTTTCATTTTCCTTACCTGCATCTGTTTTTTAAATTTAAGAAGAAATTATTCCTCACAAGCGGTATTTTTGTAAACACGCATACCGTGATGAGGATTCTGATTTTTCGGCGGTGTCATATAGTCGCCGTAGCGTGCCGTTAAGTATTCGTCCCACTTAGCAATAGCGGAAAAAGTTTTTCCCTCAAACTCGACGTCAACAAATTCGTCATAGAACGTACGCGGAACATCACCAGCCGAAATACCCCACGCGCGGTTTCCCGCCCGCTCGCTCGTTTCCAAGGGATACTTTAACAGAGACTTTCGGAGTTTTTTGCACGCGCGCGCCTGCCCGTAACACATGACAAGAAGATAAAACCAAAACCCGAAAATCCTAATCAACTGACAATACCACGCTCCCGTGGGAATATACCACTTATAAAGAGATATAACGGCTTCATAAAAAATTTCTTTTCTTCTCACCTTCTTCATCTTTTTTTCCGGCAAATCAGGCATACCGTCTAAGGGAAATATATCCAAATAAAGAAAAGGAACCTCGATATGTGTCGTGCAACGAATAGGATAGCGGTCGTCCAAAAGTTTTAAAAACGGATAAACCGCCTTTTTTCCTCTGTCTTCGGAAAGAGAGAAATGCTCGGAAAAAACGATCTTATTTTCCTTGACAAGTTCATAAAAACGCTCGTAATCGGGACGCGGCATAATAACATCTACATCGTCATCCCACGGAATAAATCCCTTATGACGAATCGTGCCCAAGAGGGTTCCATCAATGAGTGAGTATTTAAGACCGTGCTCTCTACATACCCGATCAAATTCAACAAGGATTCCCAAAAGCGCTTCCTGTGTTTCTCGTAAAGTTAATTTTTTCATAATTCTCAAATAGTAAATTAAAGAAGATCCATCCTTGAATCATCTCTTCTTTTTAAGCATTCTTTTTACAAAAGGAGGAAGATTGGAATCGTCCGCACCGTAACCGTTTTCGTTTAAATCCTCGTCGCTATCGAAGCCGTCCGCACCGTAATCTTCATTCACCGGCGCACGGGGCGCCGGCTGAGGCGGCACGGCGTAATTCGGCGCATAAGGCTGTTGCGGCGGCGCATATGGAGCCGCCGGCTGAGGCGGCACGACAGGTCTTTGCGGAGGCATATAATAAGGTCTCTGTTGCGCAAAAGGAGACGGCTGATCGTCGTTTCTTGCCGCTTGCTGCGCACGCATATTCGGCATAGACTGCTGCGGATATTGAAGCGGCGCTTGCGCACGGTTCATTTCGGGTTTACCGAGTTCCTCTTCTGAATCAGGGAAACCCGTTGCAATGACAGTTACCTCCACTTCGTCGCGGATTTTCGGATCTATGCACGCGCCGAAGATAATATTTGCGGAATAATCGACGACGCTATGGATGAGTTTTGCCGCCGTTCTCACCTCGTCGAGCGTTAAATCGTTTCCACCGACTACGTTGAGAATAACGCCCGTCGCGCCCTCAATCGTTGTTTCGAGGAGCGGACTGTTTACGGCGAGGCGAACCGCCTCGACGATGCGGTTTTCGCCCTTGGAAACACCGACGCCCATGTGCGCAAGCCCTCTGTCTTTGAGTACCGTTCTCACGTCCGCAAAGTCAAGATTGATGAGCGCAGGCGTCACGATCAGGTCCGCAATTCCGCGGATACCCTGTTTTAACACCTCGTCAGCGACCCGCAAAGCATCGGGGAAAGACGCGTTTTTAGGAACGACCTCGCTGATTTTTTCGTTTGGAATAATGATGAGCGTATCGACGAATTTTCTAAGATTCTCGATCCCCTTCATAGCGTTGTCCATTCTGCGCTTGCCCTCGAACTCGAAAGGTCTTGTGACAACCGCCGCGGTCAGAATTTTTTTATCCTTTGCAATCTTTGCGATCACGGGAGCAGCACCCGTACCCGTACCGCCGCCCATACCCGTCGTAATGAAGAGCAGGTCGGTTCCCTCAATTGCTGCGGCTAGTTCGGATTCGTTCTCCTCCGCTGCCGCTCTTCCGATTTCGGGATCCGCGCCCGCGCCTAACCCCTTTGTAAGCTGAGCGCCGATTTGAATGCGGTTTTGCGTTTTGCTGAGCGCAAGCGTCTGCGCATCGGTATTCACGACGATATATTCCGCGCTCATAATTCCTGCATCTATCATGCGATTGACGGCGTTATTGCCTGCGCCGCCGACGCCGACCACTCTGATTTTTGCTTTCCCCTCCGTATTGGGACGGGGATACATGGGAGCCTGTCCGTAATTATTTTCTTCGTACATAAAAATCAACCTCCGAATCCGTTAAAAATACGATAGAGGAAACCGCTCTTACGGTTGTCCCCGCAAGCCATGTCGAGAAGTGCAACTCTGGAGCCCATGGCAGGTTTGTTATAATAAGGCAAATTGGGCGCTACCGGTTCCAAAATACGGTTAAGTCTTTTGGAAATATGCTCGATCGCGCCGCGAATATCCTCAAGCCCCTCACCCGAAACATAGAGCGGTTTATTATCGAGTTCCCGTTCGTCGAACTCTTCGAGGAAGGCTTCCGCACCTTCGCAAATTTGATCGAGCCCCTCTTCCACCGTCTCTGCAAGCAATGCGGGAGAATATTCGTAGGAGTCGCCGCGATAAATCAGCTGTGCATAAGCCGCCCCTTCTTCGGGCTTCGCAAACAGGTTGACCCTGTGCAAAAGCGCAAGCGCTACATCGTAAGAAACTTGAAGCCGCTCCATAACCAGGAAAACGACGTGAATTTTTCCCGCGCAGAAAGAGTGTTGCGCCATAATGCCGTTTCCGAGCACAATACTTACCGTAGACGATATGTTTCCTGCGTCTAAAAAGAGCGCGCATTCGTCTCGCGTTTCAGAAGGCACCAAATAGGAAGCCATTGCAAATTGCGTGGGAAGGTACTTTAAGCTGATTCTCAAATCCTTCACGGCATCCTCTATTACCCGACAAAAGTATTCGCTGCAATAGAAATAAGAAATGCAACCGGTAAGCCCAGCCGTGGAAATCCCCACGGGATCTACGACACGCTGTTTGTCGTTCGTGACGTAAATCATACTCGAAGCGCGCATAAAGCGGTAACCGTCCGTCTTCTCTTTACCCGCCTCGATAAGCGTTTCGCGATCTTTCTCTGTAATTTTCCGTTTCTTGGGAAAACCGATATCTTGTTCTTTGGCGAGCACCTTTGTAAAATCGCCCGGAACCCCTACGTAGAGCATACGCAAACGTTCTCCGCAGACCTGCTCTACTGCAGAAATTGCGCGAAGGATCGCATCGGAAATCTTTCCGTCGCCTTCCTTAAAAAACTCTCCGTTTTCATAACCGCCGTAGGGCTCGGTTCTGCTCGCCTTGAACACGAACGTGCCGTTCACGCCGCGCTCTCCGACGAAAACCGTGACCTCGGACGAACGGACGTCAAGCACCGCCACACTTTTTTGCGCCATGATTTTTAACCTTTGTAGTGAATCTTTTTTTATTATAACAAACGCATGTGAATCTGTCAAGAAAATACCGTAATTTTCGGGTTATCTCTTTCACTATTATATGGAAATGAAAAGTAAACAAAAAAGGGACGCCTGAAAGCGTCCCTTCCGAAATCATTATAATTCAGGATCAATATTCAAAACGATGCATAAAATATGCCGCATTGATCGTTTCCGCCGTACTGCCTGTTACCGTGATGCAGCCGTACATTCTTGTAACGTCGCCGAGCTTTTCGTAAAACTTAGCCGCTTTTTCCGCTTTCGCGTCGGCGAACGAAAGCGGATCGTAAATTTCAACGAATACCCCCTCTCGCATTTCGATATCGAAACGGTTCGTCAAGGGGTTATCCTCGTTTGCACTGAACGCCAGCGTAACCTCTCTCACGTTTGCCCTTGCGTCAGCCAAACAAATTCCGAATCCCGAAAATGTCTTTAAAAGAGCCTCGAAATAGTTCCCTTTCGCACGCGCACCGATTTCGACATCGAGGTCGAAATTTGTCAAAAGAATATTTTCTCCGCCCGTGCGCGACACATTCTCGTCGCTCGTTCTGAGACAGATTCCGTCCGAATCGATCATAGCGTACATTCCGTCTGCCGTTTTATAAGCGAAAAGCTCTTTGCGCTCCTTTACAGTGACCTCCACAGTTTTGGGGAATTTTTTCTTTACCCTCTCCAACTGAAAACAGGGATATTTTTCCACTTTCTCGCTCACGGCGGAAAGATCGAGGAATGTCATACTGCTGCCGACGAACCCGTCAAGTTCTTTTTTAAGTTCTTTTGCGTCTTCCTCTCCCTGAACGGAAAAAACGGAAAAACTTGCATCGATATACGAAACTGTGAATACCACGTTCAACCCTGCCGCAATCACAGCAAGGAGCAACACAAAGGCGACCGAAGTCATTATGAGCGCTTTTTTCATTCGTACATCTCCTTTCGGAATTTTTCGCTTAGACGCGTACGCGTTTGATCTCCGCACCTAAACTTTTGAGTTTCCCCTGTAAATCGTAATACCCTCTGTCGATATGGGACAAATCGAGAACCTCGCTCGTCCCCTCCGCGCCGAGCGCCGCCAAAACAAGCGCCGCGCCGCCCCTTAGATCGCCCGAAGTAACGGACGCGCCTCTCAGCCGTTCTACTCCGCGCACGAATGCGCTTCGCCCCTTCACTTCAATATCCGCCCCCATTTTCTTTAATTCGGGAACGTACTTAAAACGGGTTTCGAATAGATTTTCGACGACGAGTGCACCGCCCGAAGAAACCGAATTGAGCGCAGTCATCTGCGCCTGCAAATCGGTCGGAAACCCGGGGAAGGGCATCGTTTCGATCCTGCGGTTACATTTCAACCTGCCGCTACTTTCGATTACTATTTTATCATTTTTTACATGTATTTTGCAACCGTTTTCGCGTAATTTATGTAAAAGTATTCCCACAAATTCGGCTTTTACGCCAACGACCTCCATTTCTCCACCGCATATCGCGCACGCAATGAGGAAGGTTCCCGCCTCGATCCTGTCTTTGACGGGCTTATATGTAATTCCGCTGAGACTTTCGACCCCTTCGATTTCGATTTCGTCAGTGCCTGCCCCATTCACTTTTGCACCCATGCCGTTAAGGAAATTCTGCAAATCGACGATCTCGGGCTCTTTCGCCGCACCGCTCAAAAGCGTTTTTCCCTTCGCCTTGACTGCGGCGAGCATAATATTTTCGGTTGCGCCCACGCTCGGAAAATCGAGCGAAATATCCGCGCCTTTCAAAACGTCCGCGCGGCAGTAGATACATCCGTCCCGTTCCTTGATATCCACACCAAGTCGCTTTAAGGCATTTAAATGCAAATCAATAGGTCTCAGCCCGATATCGCATCCTCCGGGGTATGCGATCTGCGCCTTGTGAAAACGCGTTAAAAGCGAACCGAGCATAAATACCGAGGAGCGAAGCTCCTTCGTAAGACTTGACGATATTTCGTGGCAACAGGCGTTTGCGCTGTCGATGATCACGTCGTCACCGCGGAACGCCACTTCCGCGCCGAGCTCGCGCAAAATCTGCGCCATGCACAGAGCGTCGGAAATCGGGGGCGTTTCCCTAATTATCACGCGTTTCTCCGTTAAAACAGACGCAGCAAAGAGCGGTAAAACAGAATTCTTCGCCGATTGCAGGCGAATGCTGCCGTAGAGCCTCCTTCCTCCGTCTATCATAAATTTATCCATACTTACTCCTCTCGTAAAAAAAACGGCGAAAATAAATTCGCGTTTTTATTTACTATATCGTATGAATTTGCGCGCTTGGTTGTGCCTTGACACCCCGTAGACAATGCCCATACCGCACATCGTAACGATAAGGGAAGTATTCCCCGCACTGATGAGCGGCAAAGGCAAGCCCGTAGGCGGAATACACCCGCTTACAACGAGCGCGTTGAGCGCAGACTGCACGGCAAACGCAAGCACGATTCCGGATACGAGAAGATAGCCGAAGAAATTATCGCAGGAATTAGCGATCCTGAAGCCCCGCCATACGACAAAACCGATCACCGCGAATAGAATCAACACCCCGAAAAAGCCCGTCTCTTCGGCGATTACGGAGAGGATAAAGTCGCTTTCCGAAAACGGCAAAAAGCGAAATTTCTGACGGGAATTAAAGAGCCCTACCCCGAAGAAATTTCCGTTGCCGAGCGCATATAGCGACTGAATGAGCTGATATCCCTCTTCCTTCGGCGAAGCCCAAGGGTTCATGAAAGCGGAGAGCCGCTGCAAACGGTAAGGCTCCGCCGCAATCAGAACGGGCACAAGCAAAAGCGCGGGCACACAGATCGACGCAAGCGTCTTATAGGACGTGCCCCCCAAAAAAAGCATCCCGATCATGAGTGCGGCGACGCACATCGTAACGGACATATTCGGTTCCAGCATTATGAGAACGCAAATCGCGATCCCCGCGCCAAGCACGGGAAGCGTTCCTTTAAAGGTACGCATTCTTGCCGGATTCTTTGCAAAATATCCCGCCGTAAACAACACGAAGGCGTACTTTGCAAGCTCGGAGGGCTGAATTGTAAACGACCCGAAGCCGATCCAGCGCGTCGCGCCGTAATTGCTCTTACCAACGCCCGGAATAAATACAAGCGCAAGAAGAATGAGTGCAACGACCAAAGCGGGAATCCCCGCCTTTTTGAATTTCTGATAGGGAACGAAGGCGATCCCGATCATTCCCGCAAGCCCCAAAACAAATCCCAAAAGCTGTTTTTTAAAGAAGTAAAAGGCGTCTCCGTACTGTACTTCCGCGTTATAAGAGCTTGCGGAGTACACGGCAACGACCCCGAACGCCGCCAAAAAAACGACAGCGAAGAGAAAGAAGAGGTCCCCCTTTCCTCCGCGCGTTCTTTCCGCAGTTTTTTTCAGGGCGGGCGCCGCCTTTAATTTACTCGTCCGTATCTTCACGCGCTGCCCCCGCCGCATCATCGGCATTCTCACGCTCTCTCAAAAGGATTTTATAGATTTCACGGAATTTGTCGCCGCGTTCCTCGTAATTTTTGAATGCGTCAAAACTTGCCGATGCGGGAGAGAGAAGAACGCTCTGACCCCTCTTTGCCGTGAGATATGCGACCCTGACCGCAAGATCGAAGGGTCGGCAGAGCGTGACTGCGGTAAATCCGCTCTTGACTGCCGCGTCGAGAATCCGGAAGGCGTTTTCTCCGTACAAAACGGTATGTACGACGCCCGATTTTTTAATCGCTTCAAACAGTGGTTCATAAGAATAACCCTTATCCTTTCCGCCGACAAGGAGCACCGTTTCCCCTCTTACGCTCTCGATCGCCTTGATCGCGGAATCTACGTTCGTCGCCTTGGAATCGTCGATAAAGTTGACTCCATTCACCGAACCTATCTTTTCGAGACGGTGACGGATCCCGCGGAAACTCTTAAACGCCGCAATGATACTCGCGTTTCCGACCCCCATGATTTTAGCCGCCGCCAGAGCGGCAAGGGCGTTGGCGGTATTATGTTCACCGTCGAGCGGAAGCTCGTCCCTGCTCATGACCCGTTCACCGTTATAGCAGAGCCAATTATTTTCGAGATAGGCTCCGTCCACTTTTTCCTTCAAAGAGAACCACTCCACAATCGCTTTCGTCTTATCTTTAAAGGTTCGAACCACCGGATCGTCGTAATTGAGAACGCAATACTCGCTTTCCGTGCTGTTTTTTAAAAGTCGCGATTTTAAGAATATGTAGTTCTCCATGTTGTAGTGACGGTTTAGGTGATCTTCGGAAATATTCAGAATCACCGAAACGTGCGGCCGGAGTGAGGTGAGCGTTTCGAGCTGAAAAGAGGAAATTTCCGCAACGGCAATCCCCTCTTCGCCGAGTTCCTTTATGCAAGACGTAACGGGTTTTCCTACGTTCCCGCAGGCGATCGCATTCTTTCCCGAAGCGCGAAACACGCTTTCGAGCATAGTCACGGTCGTCGTCTTACCGTTCGTCCCCGTCACGGCGACTACGGGGCATTTGAGCGCAAGCGCGCCGAGCTCCGATTCCCCGATAATACGCTTACCCGCCCGACGGAAAGAGACAGGCAGAGCATGGTCGACGGGAATACCCGGACTCAGTACGAGAATATCGCACATTTCCGCCTTTTCGAAGAGCTCGTCCTTTTTGACCGGAACACAGCCGAGTGCCATGAGCCGACGTGAAGACTCCTCCACCGTCTTGTCCTCCACGTCATCGAATACGAACACTTCCGCGCCGCGAGTTCTCAAATACTCTGCCGCCGCGATTCCCGAACGGGAGAGCCCCGCCACAAGAAAAGTTTGATTTTCAAAATACATACTATCCTCCTTTTAAGCAAACGGCAATAATACGGCGGCGCCCAACACTGCGGTAACGACCGCATATACGAAAGAAATCTTTCCTTCCGAATGCCCCTTCTCCTGGAAGTGATGATGAATAGGCGCCATTAAAAAGACGCGTTTGCCCGTTTTTTTATAATATATTACCTGAATGATGACGGATATGCTTGACAGGACAAACATGATCCCGACGATCGGAATAATGAGCGCATTCCCCGAGAAGAGCGCGACAGACGAAGCGAACCCTCCGAGAGAAAGAGAACCTGTATCGCCCATAAACAGGCTAGCGCGATTCTGATTGAAAATCAAAAATCCGAAGAGCGCGCCCGTCAGCGAAAAACTTAAAAGCGCAAGCGACAA
The DNA here is from genome assembly GCA_910585595.1 of uncultured Christensenella sp. Classification (GTDB taxonomy): domain Bacteria; phylum Bacillota; class Clostridia; order Christensenellales; family Borkfalkiaceae; genus Gallimonas. Next base: position 162,727 of record CAJUET010000001.1, read on the forward strand.
ATTCCCCTTTTGCAACGTTAAAAGCATTCCGACGGCAAAGAAAAACGCGGCGCAGGTAGAGCCCGCGAGCCCGTCCAGCCCGTCGGTCAGATTGACACTGTTCACTGTAGCCACAAATACGAAAATGCCGATCGGCATCATTCCCCAACCGATATCGAAGGAAATCGTCGTAAACGGAATCCTCAATACCGTCAGCGAATTCAAACAGCAATAGAGCGACGCTACGATTGCGACCGCCGATTGAAAGAAAATTTTCTGATATGGTTTGAGCCCCAGATTATCTTTTCGCTTCTTTTTGAGGAAGTCGTCCAAAAAACCCACGAAGAGATACCCTGTCCCCACGGCAAGAGAGACGAGGAAGGGCTTGTCCTTAAATCCGCAGGCGGCAAGAGAGACGGTGAGCGCCGCCAATACAAAAGCGAGTCCGCCCATCGTGGGCGTTCCCCCTTTACTTTGATGCTCCTTAACATAATGCAGAATATTCTGCCCCGCCCCTGCTTTTTTGAGAAGCGGAATGAGCGCGGCGCAAAGGCATGCGGAGAGCAGTAAGGAAAATAGCAAGCAGATGATAATTTGATTCATTTTAATTTCCCGAGAACGGTCTTTACCACATCTTTGTCATCATAGCTGTATTTTATTCCCATGATCTCCTGATAAGACTCCCCGCCCTTGCCCGCAATCAGAAGAACGTCTCCCTTTTTCAGTTGTTTTATTGCATATTCCGTCGCCTTCTCCCTGTCCTCTATCACGACGAATTTTTTAGAGACGGGGCGGAATCCCTCTTCGATTTCGTTCAGAATCGCGCAGGGATCCTCGTAACGGGGATTGTCGGAAGTGAGAACCGCAAAATCTGCAAACTTTGCAGCGGTCTCACCCATTTTTTTGCGCTTTCCCTTGTCGCGGTTTCCGCCGCAACCGAAGAGAACGCAGAGCTTTCCCGCACAATGCGCCTTTAATGCGCCGAGCGATTTTTCAAGCCCGTCGGGCGTGTGCGCAAAGTCTACGAATATATCCGCGCCCGCATACGCCGCGACCCATTCGAGCCTGCCGTTCACACCCTCCGTTCGGGAAAGACCGCGCGCGATCGCCCTCTCGTCCGCGCCTAACCTTTTTGCCGCCACCGCCGCCGCCAAGGCGTTCGACACGTTATACTTTCCTGTGATCGCAAGCTGTGTTTCCACAAGATCGTCCTCTAAATTGAGTACGATCCTGCTTCCCCTCAGGCTCTCCGATTCGATCACCGCAAAACAGTCTGCGGGCGTATCGATCCCGTAAGTCGCGTAATCACAGTTTTTGAGCGAATCGGAAAAACGATCGTCCGCATTCAGAACCGCAAAGCGCGTGCGGTTTTTCGAAAACAGCGACTTCTTCGCTTCGCCGTACTCCTTCATATCCTTGAAAAAATCAAGATGATCGCGCGTGAGGTTGGTAAAAACCGCAACGTCGTACAGAATGGGACACTCTTTTTTGAGTGCAAGCGCGTGCGCGGAAACCTCCATAACGGCGACCTCCACTCCCTCTTTAACCATATCCGAAAGCAGGGAAAAGAGAAACACGGGATCGGGAGTCGTTAAAACGGGCGCCACTTTATGTTCGCCGTATTCCGCACCGAGCGTACCGATGACACCGACTTTTTTCCCCGCCTCCCGTAAAATATTTTTCAGCATAAACGAAGTCGTCGTCTTGCCGTTCGTCCCCGTAATTCCGACGATTTTGAGTTTTTGTTCCGGGTGGCGGAAGAACGCCGCCGCAAAGCGCGCCATCGCCTCGCGCCCGTCCTTTACGACAAGCTCGGGACAGCCTACGCCAAGCTCGCGTTCCGAAACGATCGCCGCCGCACCCCGCCGTGCCGCTTCCGCGGCGTATCTGTGGGAATCAGAGTGCGTTCCGCGAAAACAGAAGAACAGATCTCCTTCCCCTGCAAGACGGCTGTCCGTGCAAAGAGATTTTATTTCCCTATCGCCCCCGACCAGCCGTGCCCCATCCATTTCGCGGGCAAATTCCGTCAGCTTCATATCTCCTCCGTGAACGGTTCCAACCGATTGATTTCTATTATTTTTTGGAAAATATCCTTTGCACAGGGCGCGGCGACCGTACTTCCGTAATAGCTGCCCTGCGGCTCGTCCACGATAATAAGCGCAAGATAGCGCGGCGCGTTCGCAGGGAAATACCCTAAGAAGGACGAAACGTACTTGCCCTGTGCGATCACGCCGTTCTCATATTTCTGCGCCGTACCCGTCTTCCCCGCGACGCGGTAACCCTCGATATACGCGTGCTTTCCGCTTCCGTCCCGCACCACGCCTTCGAGCATGGACGAAAGAATTTCCGAAGCTTCGCCGCTCACCGTGCGACCCAAAAGATTCGGCTGAATCTTTTCCCTGACGGAATTGTCGGAGGAATAAATTTCGTTTACAATGCGCGGCGCGTAATAATAACCGCCGTTGACCGCAGAGGCTGCCGCCGCCGCAAGCTGCAAAGGCGTAACCGCAATCGTTTGTCCGAAGCCGATACGCGCAAGATCGCAGTTCTGCACCGTCGATTCGGGAAGAAGCATTCCGATCGCCTCTCCCGAGAAATCAACTCCCGTCGCCTTACCGAAACGAAACGCCGTCAAATAGCGGTAGAACGTCTCCTTACCGAGCGAAAGCGCAATATCCACAAAACAGGGGTTACAGGAGTTATTCAGCGCTTCTGCAAGCGTCTGGTTGGAATGCTTGCCGTTCGCATGATCGCTCCAACACTTGATCTTCGTCCCGTCCACGGTACGCGTGCGGGAACTCGGATATATGTGATCGAGCGACAATGCGTTTGCATTCCCTTTGAGCGTTTCTTCGATATTCGCCGCCGCCGTCACGATTTTAAAAGTAGAACCCGGCTCGTAAATATCGGATACCAAGCGGTTGCGCGATTCGTCGTTCAAAAGACTTAAATCGTCGCGCGGAATGTCGTTCAAATCGTAGGACGGAAGATTGACCATTGCAAGTACGCTTCCGTCGCGCGGATCAAGCACTACGCACCTTGCACCCTTTGCGTTCGACTCTTCCAACACCTTTTTCATTCTCTCTTCCGCGGCGGACTGAATACGGTAATCTACGGTAAGTTTTAAATTCAGTCCGTCCGTAGCGGGAACATATGCCGCCGTCGCGCCCTTCAAATCTACCCCTACAAGGTCGCTTTCGAACAGAATTTCCCCGTTCTCCCCCGCAAGATATTTGTTGTAGTACTGCTCGACGCCCGTGCTTCCCGATTGATCGAATGAGGTAAACCCAATAAGCTGACAGGCAAGATCTCCGTAAGGATATATCCGCGTGTTGTCGCGAGCATAATACACCCCGTCGAGATTCTTTCCCTCTATTTTTTCAACGACGGATTTTTCGGCATGACGGACGACGGAAATCTCCGACTTACTCTTGTCCGTGAGCTTTTTCAAAACTTCCTCATAGGAAATACCGAGCGCCGACGAGAGAACCTCCGCACAGCCGTCGGCATCCTTTACGGCGTTTGCGCGCGCAAACACGCTGTACGAGGCGGCGTTGCCCGCAAGCAATTCCCCGTTCCTGTCGACGATCTGTCCCCTGCCAGCCACCACGGGTATTTCCCTCGTCCATTGGTCGAGCGCAAGATAGTTGAGCTCGTCCTCCCATATCACTTGAATATAGAAGAAGCGCGCAAGAAAAATGCAAAAAATAAAGGCTATCGCCAAAAATACGGCAAATAACCTCTTTCGTAAAACGGAAAGTGAAAAATCCGTCTTTTTAATTGTTGTTTTCCTCCTGTGGGAATTACTTCGTCATACCGTTCTCGAGCGCCCACTCCGTTACGATTTCGCTATCGGGATCGGTATAGAGATTGCTCTCTTTCTGCAAGTATTCGTAGGTCGTCCGCTCCTGCGTCGCACGCCCCTTTAAGTGGGACAAATCGGAATCGAGCGAACGGATAATACCCGTATTTACGCAAATCAAAACGATTGCAAGCACGATTGCCGCCGCGACGGAACAAAGGATGACCTTCATTCTAACGGAGAGCGCCGAAACCGAAGCTTTAAAGCCCGTCCTCGTTTCCGTGACCGTCATCTCATGTACCCTTGCCGAAGGGCGAATTACCGTATCCATCGTGCGGCGGGTGGGAAGCGCGTCTTCATTCTCTGCCGCTTCGCTCTCGACGGTTGCCCGAGTAGCATCGCTTTCCATCGGCTCCGCAAACGCGGGCGCTCCGAAATCAACGTAGGTCGGCGCCGCGAATTGATTCTCCTGTACGGCGGGCTCGGCGTAAGCCGTCCCCCATGCAGGCGACATCGCCTCCGTTTCGGGGTCTTTTTCCATAAGTTCCCCGTTGACATACTGATAGTTTTTGAAAAGATCCTTATTTCGCGCGGGAGCGACGGGCGCCTGAGTGTAAGACTTTACTCTTTCAGCCGTGGGATCGTAAGCGGAAACCTGCTCGCTTTTGACTTCCCGACGAACTTCCTCGCGCGGAGCGGGACTTGTCCATGCCGCTTGCGGCGCACGGAGCATATCATAAAAAGCAGTCGGATTTTGCGCCTGTTTTTCATAAGTGACTTCGCGTACTTTCGCGGCTCTTACGTCTTGTTTATTAAGTTCTCTTTCAAGTACTGCAGACCCTGCCATTGTCCCGTTGCTCCTTATATATTACTCATCGTCCTGTCCGATTATTCGGAAATTTTTTCGATTACCCTTAATTTCGCGCATTTACTGCGCGAATTTTCTTTCATTTCTTCCTCGCTTGCCCTGTACCTGCCGATGAGCTTTATCTTCTCTTTTCTGCCGCACACGCACACGGGAAATTCTTTTGGACAGGTGCACCCTGTCGCCATATCTTTAAAGGTCTGTTTCACGATCCTGTCCTCTAAGGAATGGAAAGTGAGAACGCAACCTCTGCCGCCTGTTTTCAATCTTCCGACGAGCCCTCTTACGCAATCGCCCAAACCGGAAAGCTCCCCGTTGACTTCAATCCTGATCGCCTGAAAGCTCTGTCTTGCGCACGCCGCCGAACGAAACTTTGCGGGGATTCCTTCCCGAATGAGATTTTCAAGTTCGCCGCAGGTCTCGACGGGCTTCTTTTCGCGGTAGTTTACGATCTTCTTTGCGATCGCTCCCGCAAACCGTTCCTCGCCGTACTCCCTTAAAAGTTTTTTGAGCGCCTCTTCGGAATATCCGTTTACGACGTCCTTAGCGGAGAAGGATTTACTTCGATCCATTCTCATATCGAGCGGAGCTTTTTTTAAACGATAGGCAAAGCCCCTCTTTTCGTCGTCGATCTGATGGGAAGAGATGCCGAGATCGAGTAAAAACCCGTCTATCTTTTCGATTCCCGCTTCCTCGAACACCCTTTCGTAATCTTTGAAATCACTGTGGTAAATTCTGTACTTACCCTGAAACGGACTCAGCCGTTTTGTCGCCTCTTCGATCGCTTCCGTATCTTTATCCGTCGCAACGACCGTCACTTCGGGATTGCCGCTCAATATCGCGTAAGAATGCCCTCCGCCGCCGACGGTACCATCGAAATAAACGCCGCCCTTTTTTAAACAAAGCCCTTCGACGACCTCGTCCTCCATGATGGGACGGTGGTATTCGCTCATGACTTGCCCGCGAGTTCTCTCGCTCTTCCGTAGGCTTTTTTGTTTGCCTCGTCCACCGACATGCTGTCGACCGATCCGGAGCGGACTTGCTTAGCCCAAATTTCAATGTAGTCGCCCATACCTACCGTCACGACGTCTTTTTCGATCCGCACTTCGTTACGCAGGAATTTGGGAATGATCGCCCTGCCCTGTCCGTCTTTATTGACTTCTTCCACCGTGCCGAGAATTTTGGAAAGTGCGTTCATTGCGTCCGTTTCATCGGGCAACAGAGTTTTAAGCTGCCCCGTTCTCTCGTCGAGCACGGATTCGGGCATGATCGCGATTCTTCCGTCCGTATAGATCACAAAGTACAGCGGTTCTCCCTCGTACTCCTTATCAAAGACGGCGAGAAATTTCGCGGGAATTCTGATTCTGTTTTTATCGTCGAGCTGATGCTCGTACGTTCCGTACAGACGCTTCATGCGTTTCCTCCTCGTCTTGAGTTCCCCTATTCGGAGCGTAGGTTCATTATACATCCTCTTTTGCCCACTGTCAACCACAATCACCCACTTTTTGTCCACTTTTTTTAATTTTCTAAGAATTTTTTCATTTGGATTTATCTTTTTTTGAAACATACGTTCGGAAATATAAAGATTTATTGATTTTTTTAGATTTTCCGACAAAAATTATCCTTTTTTTAGTGCAAAAATTAAAACAATTGTTCGAATTTTCGGTGGGCGAAATGTGGTCGCCTCTCCCTAACGCTATTTTTTCAAGTACCCGTTCAAGCCGTTTTGCGACCCCCTCGTTCCCGTCGAAAACAGGCGCCGAATAATGGGCGGAAATTTGCGAAGCGAAAAAAGAATAATGCGTGCAGCCGAGCACCACTCCGTCGAACTTACCTTGCGGCAAATGCGCCGAAAGCAAAAACAGCTCTCCTTCCGTTAAATATTTTTCGATTGCGCCCGCCAGATACTTGCAGGGCGCGACTTGTACCGCGCAATCGGGAAACCGCCCCAAAAGCATTTTGAACTTGGCGCTCTCCGTCGTCCGTTCGGTTGCAAGCAAAAGCACTTTTTTGCACACTTTTGCGGCAGGCTTTATCGCAGGCTCCATTCCCAAGACCGGAAAGGGAAACACTTTTCTCAATTCCTCGGCGGCAACCGCCGTTGCGGTATTGCAGGCGATCACGGCGACGTCGACTTTGAGCCGCTGAAAGCGCAACAGCGCTCCCCGTGCAAACAAAGCGATCTCCTCTTCGCTCCTGCTTCCATAGGGGGCGCGGTGATTGTCGCCGAAATAAAAATACTCGGCATACGGCACACGGCGGACGCATTCGTTTAAAACGGTAAGTCCGCCGATCCCGCTATCGAAAATTCCGACTCTGAATCTTCTTTTTTTCATAGATCTCTCCTTTTTTCGAAATTTTTTTGAAATTTCATATTTTTTTTAATTTCTAACACAAAAAACAGTTTACAAGGTTTTTATTTTATGCTAGAATAAGACAAAACGTTAAGACAATCAGGAACGAAAGGAGTCAGAACCGTGCCCAACATTAAATCCGCTAAAAAACGCGTTTTAGTTACCGAAAAGAAAACCCGCCAAAACAAGGCGGTTAAGTCCGCATTGAAAACGAGCATCAAGAAATTCTTGAACGCCGCCAATACAGGCGATAAAGAAACTGCAAACGCCCTCTATCCGGAGACCGTTTCGGCAATCGATTCGGCAGTCACGAAGGGAATTCTTCACAAGAACAACGCCAACAACAAGAAGGCGAAACTTGCGAAGAAGCTTGCTTCCATATCTTAATCAAAGCGCGATTTGATTTTTGCGCTTACCCTATCGGGTAGGCGCTTTTTTCATGCGCTTTTTTATTTTGTTTTTTGATATAGATTTCCATAAACTATTTTTATTCGACAGCCTTCAAACAGTTGACATTCTTCCCGTTATATAATATACTGCATGCGATTGCGTTTATATTTATTAAACTTTTGGTTTATTTTTACGAGAGTTTTATAAAAAAAGGCAAAAAGTTTACATTTACTAAACACAGGTGCAAAAATGGAACTCGGTGCAAAACTCAAAGATATGCGACAGCAGAAAAATTTGACGCAGGAAGAGCTTGCCGACAGATGCGAGCTCACGAAGGGCTACATCTCTCAGCTAGAAAACGATTTGACAAGCCCCTCTATCGCTACCCTCGTCGATCTTTTAAACGCATTGGGCGGTAACCTTTCAGACTTCTTTCACGAGGACGAGGAAGAGAAAATCGTCTTTTCCGAATCGGAGTACATTGAAAAACAGTCGGACGGAATGAAATTCAAATGGGTGATCCCCAACGCGCAAAAAAATATGATGGAACCCGTTTTAGTAGAACTCGAAGCGGGAGCCGACACAAGAACGGATTTTCCCCACGAGGGCGAAGAATTCGGATTCGTGATCGAAGGGCGCGTCTCGATCGAAAAAGCCGGCAAGCGCCATATCGCCAAAAAAGGAGAGAGTTTTTACTTTACGGCGAACAAAGAACACAAAATCGTTAATATCGGCAAATCGAAGGCGAAATTCATATGGATTTCCACTCCGCCGAACTTCTAAACATAAAAACAAAGGAGAAACGCTATGGGCGAACACATCATTGAACTGAAAGGCGTAACAAAATACTACAACGACAATCTTGTACTCGACAACGTAAGTTTATATGTCAACAAAGGCGAGTTCATCACCTTTTTAGGTCCCTCGGGCTGCGGAAAGACGACCACGCTCCGCATGATTGCGGGCTTCGATATTCCGACGAGCGGGGAAATCCTGCTCGCAGGCAAGGATATTTCCAAGCTCCCCGCAAACAAACGCCCCGTAAACACGGTGTTCCAGCGCTACGCCCTCTTCCCCCACCTGAACGTATATGAAAATATCGCATTCGGGCTCAAATGCAAACGTGTTCTTAACACCTACGAAAATGCCAAAGGTAAAAAATACACCAAAAAACAGCGACTCTCAAAAGCGGAAATTGCGGAAAAAGTCAAAAAAGCCCTCGAAATCGTTGATCTCGAAGGTTTCGAAAAGCGATCCGTCACCACGCTTTCGGGCGGACAGCAACAGCGCGTAGCGATCGCGCGGGCAATCGTGAACGAACCCGAAATACTCCTTTTAGACGAGCCTTTGGGCGCGCTCGATCTTAAAATGAGAAAGGAAATGCAGATCGAACTCAAAGAGATGCACCGCCGCCTGGGCATTACCTTTATATATGTCACACACGATCAGGAAGAGGCGCTCACCATGTCGGATACGATCGTCGTCATGGCAGACGGGATCGTACAGCAGATCGGCACCCCCGCCGCCATTTACAACGAGCCCGCGAACACCTTCGTCGCAGACTTTATCGGCGAGAGCAATATTTTGAACGGCACGGTCGTGGGGAACAGAAAAGTCAAGTTCTGCGGAAAAACTTTCGACTGTCTGGATGATTTCGAAGTCAATGAAATGGTCGACGTCGTCGTCCGTCCCGAGGACATCCGTATGAGCGCGCCTGAAGAAGGCAAGTTGAAAGGCAGGGTCATCTCCGTCGTATTCAAGGGAATCCACTACGAAATAACCGTAAAAATCGGAAAATACGAGCTCGTCATTCAAAGCACCGAAAGCCGCAACGTCGGCGACGAGATCGGCATGAATGTCGCACCGGACGGAATCCACCTTATGAAGCCCAAATATACGAAGAACGTTTACGACGGCGTTATCACCAAGCGCAACACGGTGGAATTCGCAGACGGTGAATTCGAATGCGATTTAACGCAACTGTATCCCGGAAGCCGCATTGACGAAGAGGAATACCTTGTGACCGCTTCGGGCGAAAGGCTCGATTTGACGGGCACAGAAGTCAACGTGGAGGTCGGCTTAGAGGATATTTCCATCAGTGACGACGCGCAAGCGGGCGGCACGACGGGGCACATCATCTCCATCATCTATAAAGGCGACCACTACCGCCTTATTGTGCGCACGGACGAAAGCGAAGAAGACTTCGTATTCAAAACCGACGATTTATGGAACGAAAACGACTTCGTTTCCGTGATCATTCCGAAGGATAAAATCAAACTCAGTTTAAAAAATACGGAGGAAAAGAAATGACGAACTTCCGCATTTCAAGAAAATCGCTCTGTATCCCCTACGCGGTGTTTTTGCTGTTTTTCGTGATCGCGCCCATGCTTGTGATCGTATTTTACGCTTTTACCGATAAGAACAACCACATTTCCTTTATAAACTTCGTGAATTTCTTTTCTGATCCCACGAAGCTTACGACGATCGTCTATTCCGTCGTGATCGCGCTCATAACGACTGTCGTTTGTCTTTTGATCGCCTTCCCAGTCGCATACATCTTAGCGCGCAGTAAAATCAAACGCAAATACATCATTCTGTTGCTATTCGTGACCCCTATGTGGATCAACTTCGTTTTAAGGATCAATGCGATTCGCGAGCTTATGAACTGGATGAACCTTTTGGGCGAGGCCAATTATTTTAACACCGTGTTCGGCATGGTCTACGACTTTCTCCCCTTTATGATCCTGCCTTTGTATACGCAGATCTCCAAAATCGACGATTCCCTGTACGAAGCGTGCGCGGATTTGGGAGGGAACGTATTTACAAGCTTTTTCCGCGTGACCATTCCCCTCTCTATGCCCGGGATATTGAGCGGAGTTACGATGGTGTTTTTACCCTCGATGACGAACTATGTCGTTTCGGATATGCTCGGAAATTCCAAAGTGACGATCATCGGTAAATTTATCGAAACCTACTTCGGAACGAACTGGCACATGGGTTCTATGATCGCATTGATCCTTTTGATCGTAGTGCTTCTCTCCTCCTTTCTTTCAGGCGGATTCAAGCAAGAGAAAAGCGGGAGGACGATATGAAACGTAAAGAAATTATCATAAAATGCGTAAAGTCCGTTATTATCGGGCTCGTTCTCCTTTTCATGTACGCCCCCATTCTGGTGCTTGCCGTATTCTCATTCAGTTCGACGGACACGATTGGCACGGGCGGCGAATTTTCCTTCGTCCACTACGAAAAACTCTTCGGAGATAAGGCGATACTCACCATGATCGGCAACACCCTGCTTTTGGCGTTTCTCTCCGCAGTACTTTCGACCGCCTTGGGCACCTTTGCCGCGCTCGGAATGCACTACAACAAAAAGCGCATTCAAAAAACGATCGGCGCAGTTTCTCAGATTCCCGTCGTAAACGCGGAAATCGTAACAGCGCTCGCCCTTGCCATAACCTTCGTTGCGATCGGACTTCCTAAGTCCTACTTTACACTCTTAATCGGACATATGGTCATATCCACACCTTTCGTAGTGCTATCGGTGTTACCTAAGCTCAAACAAATGGATCAAAGCCTTTACGAGGCCGCGCTGGACTTGGGGGCAAGCCCTGCAAAGGCAATGTTTAAAGTGGTGATCCCGCAAATCCTGCCAGCCGTTATTTCGGGATTTATGCTCGCAGTCACCCTCTCATTAGACGATTATATCGTGACGAGCTATTTAAAGCCATCCGGCTTCGATACCATTTCGACATACGTCTTTAACGCCACCATGAAGGGAAATGCGCACACCGCCGGAACACTTTCATCCTTTTGGGCGCTCACGACGATCATTTTCGTCGTCATCCTTGTCCTCGTGATCTCTTCTAACCTCATCGGCAGACGCAAAAAGGAGGTGAAAAAATGAAGAGAACCGCTTCTTTGCTCCTCTCCGTCGCTCTGCTTGTCCCGACTCTTTTCTCGCTCGGCGGCTGTTCTTCTAACGGTGAGATCACCCTCCGCGTATATAATTGGGAAGAATATATCGACGAAGGCGGAGAAGGCTCATACGACTACGATTACGACGAAACAGGTAACGCCGATACGCGACCCATCTTAGATAAATTCGAAGAATGGTACGAAACGGAATACGGCAAGAGCGTGCGCGTGGAATATTCGACGTTCGGCACAAACGAAGACCTGTACAACCAGCTCAAACTCGGTGACAAATACGACCTCGTATGCCCCTCCGAATACATGATCATGAAGCTTGCCGCCGAGGGCATGATTCAGCAGCTTGACTTCGATCTTACGGAAAAACACAATTATTATAACGACTACGTTTCCCCCTTTATCCGCGAAAAGTTTGAAAACGGGTTGATGTTCGTCAAGGGCGAAAGTGAATTACAGCCGTGGAGCGAATATGCCGCGGGCTATATGTGGGGAGTCACGGGGCTTGTGTTTAATCCCGCTTTCGTCGACGAGGAAGCCGATTTAAAAACTGGCGATTACAGCGGCTGGAAAGCGCTTATCAACCCCAAATATCGCAACAAGGTGACGACCAAGGACAATGTACGCGACTCTTATTTTGTGGGGCTCGGTATATTAAACCGCGACAAACTATTGAATCTCGAAAAAGACGCACCCGGCTATAACGACGAACTGACTAAGATCATGAACGACGTTACTCCAAAAACCGTGGCAAACGTGAAAGAAATTCTTATGAAAATGAAGGAAAACATTTTCGGCTTCGAAACGGACACGGGAAAATCGGACATGGTCAAAGGTACGATCCACATGAATTTTGCGTGGAGCGGCGACGCCGTTTACGCCATGGACGAAGCGGATAATCAAAACGTGCGCCTCGATTTCCACGTCCCAGAAGAGGGCGCGAATCTCTTTTTCGACGGATGGGTCATTCCCAAAGACGATAAACGGAGCGAAGATACAACGCACGCCGCACACGCGTTTATCAATTATATGTCCCGACCCGACAACGCCGTGAGAAACTCTTACTACATCGGCTATACCTCGGTGATCGCGGGCGACGAAATGTTTGAATACGCGCTTGATACCTATTCCGCCGAGGAGGAAAGCGAAGCAGTCCCCTACGACGTGAGCTACTTCTTCGGAAAAGACGCTGTTATCGAGGCGGACGTGGAACAGCTTTCACGCCAGCTCTATGCGCAGTTCCCTCCTCAGGAAGTCGTCAACCGCTGTGCCGTTATGAACTATTACGGCGACGAAGAAGATGCAATCAACGAACTTTGGACGCAGATCAAAGGCGAACGGCTCTCCGCCTGGGCGATCGTAATTATCTGCGTTGCCATCGTCGGCATTGCAGCGTTTATCGTCTTTGCCAAGCTCGGGCACAAAATTGAATTCCAATGGAAACCGAAAAAAGGATACCGGCTGATCAAACAGGAAAAAGTAAAATAAAAAAACGCTCTTTCGAGCGTTTTTTTATTTTATAAAAGTTTTTCCAAAATTCGTTTGCAAGCGATTTTACAGTGTTCGTAAGTGAGCCCGCCCTGAAAATAAGCTACATACGGCTCGCGGATCGGAGCATCCGCCGATAGCTCGCTTGTAGCGCCCGAAACAAACGTACCTGCCGCCATAATGACTTTATTGTCGTAGCCCGGCATATCCCACGCCTCGGGGCATACGAAAGAATCGACGGGAGAACATTCCTGCACCGATACGATAAAATCGGTGAGCTGTTTTTTCGTATCGAAACGGACGGCGCGGGTAATATCGGCAGGAATTTTATCCGCCGTCGGATAGGTTGTATAACCCAAAGATTCAAGGCAGGAACCTATGAGAAGTCCGCCCTTCAATATCTGCGCAACGGCATGCGGCGCAAGGAATATCCCCTGATAAAAAAGCCTGTATCCATAAGCATACGACCCAACCTCCGCCCCTACGGAAGGCGCGGTGAGGCGTCCTTCGACAAGGTTCATATATTCATATTTTCCTGCGATATATCCGCCCGTAGGCGCAAGTCCGCCCCCGGGGTTTTTAATGAGCGAACCTGCAATCAGGTCACAACCGACTTCCGTCGGCTCTCTCCTTTCGCAGAATTCCCCGTAACAGTTGTCGCAGAAGATACAGCCTTCAAACCCTTGACTGCGGACAAAGGAACACATTTCTTCTATCTTCCCGACGGTAAAGGAATCCCGAAGTTCGTATCCGCGCGAACGCTGGATATAGACCATTTTGTAAGGATGCTTTTTCAGCACCGCGGCAACTGCGGAAAAATCAACTTCGCCCTCTTTAAGTTCCACAACGTCGAAGGATATTCCAAAGTCTTTAAACGAGCCGTTCCCCTCGCCCCATAAAACTTTTCGAATGGTATCATACGGCGTTCCCGTAATAATGAGCGCCCGTTCTTTCGGACGCAGGATGCCGAAGAGCGCAACGGTAATCGTATGCGTACCGCTCAAAAGCGCGGGCGAAACGATCGCCTTCTCCGCGCCGAACGTATGCGCAAAAACTTTACCGAGCGACTCCCTGCCCTCGTCGCCATACCCGTAGCCGTTCGACTGCATGAAATGACGCATGGCTATGCGCTCTTCAAAGAAAGCCTTCAACACCTTCTCCTGATTGAAAAGCGCTGTATCTTCAATCTTTTCAAAGAGCGGTTTTAACCTTGATTCCGCACCCTTAATAACTTCTTCAACTCTCATAAATTTTTACGATCTCCTCCGCCGCCTCCTGAATGTCCGTCGGTTTCAGCCAATGCAGGTTTTCCGTCTTTTTAAAAAACGTAAGCTGTCTTTTGGCGTAATTTCGCGTATTTTTCTTGATTACGTCTGACATAGTACTCTGCAATTCCCCGTTTTTAAGCGAATCGACTACTTCTTTGTAACCGATTCCCTGCATACACTGCGCATTTTCGGGAACGCCGCTTTCTAAAAGCATTTTCACCTCCTCAACCAATCCCGCTCCGATCATGCGATCCACCCTTCTTTCTATTCTCGCATAGAGTTCTTCACGCGGGTAGTCAAATGCAAAACTTACGAAAGGATAGCGGGGAATTCTTTCGTCGCGCTGTTCGGATTTCTTTCTGCCTGTAAGTTCGTAAATTTCAAGCGCTCGGATAACGCGCACCGTATCGTTTTTATGAAGTATTTCCGCGCTCTCGGGGTCAACTTCCTTTAAAAGTCCGTGCAGATATTCCCTACCCTTGTCCCTTAAAATTTCCTCGTACTTTTTACGCAAGGAATCGCAGGCGGATGCATTGCCGAAGGACTGCGCGTACAAAAGCGCGTTCATATAAAATCCCGTACCGCCGCAAAGAACGGGCGTTTTGTTGCGGGATAAAATATCTTTAAGAACAGGAAGTGCAAGACTTTCGAAATCGCTTACCGAAAATTTTTCGTCAGGCTCGGCGACATCTATCATATAATGAGGGATTCCCTGCATCTCTTCTTTCGTCGGCTTTGCCGTGCCGATATTCAAACCGCGGTAGACGAGAAAGGCGTCGCAGGAAATAATCTCGCCATTCAGCCGTTTTGCGCACTCTACGGCAAGATCGCTTTTTCCCGTGGCAGTCGCCCCGCAGATCACGATTAGTTTCATACGATTCGCTTAAAGAGCTTTTCAAGCTCGCTCTTTTTCATTTTGACCGCAACGGGTCTGCCGTGCGGGCACCTGAGCCCCATATCGCCGTTCATTTGGGCAATAAGCGACTTTGCCTCGTCGGCGGTCAAATTCTCACCGCCCTTGACCGCCGCTTTGCACGCCGCGCTTGCAAGCTTATCTTTGAGTAAATCGGCAATCTTTATTCCGTTATAGCTTTCCATCGAGCCGAGAATTTCTCCGAAAAACGCATCTAAATCGATTCGCTGCAAATCTAAGGGTACTGCCGATATTTTAATACTTGTGCCGCCGAACTCCTCCGCCTCGAATCCAAGCTCCTTTAAAAGCGGAAGCTGTTTCATTATAAAGGCGTATTCTTCGGAATTGACACTCAACACAAAGGGCATGAGCATGGGCTGGGAAAGAACGTCGCGCGAGGAAACACGGTCGACAAGGCGGTTATAGATAAGCCGTTCGTGCGCTGCGTGCTGATCGATAAAATAGGCGTCATCGCCGATTTCGTAAATCAGATAAGTTTTAAAAAGCTCTCCCTTATAGACGAGCGTTGCGGGGTCTATCTTCTCCTGTTGCTTTTTTTCCTTCTCCAAAAGGAAAGCGCGGTTTTCTTCAAACGCATCGCGTTCAGTTTTATCGGGCTTGGGCGCGGAGACTTTCATGGTAAAAGGCTCGTTTTCCACGAATAAACGGGGCGCGGGCGTTCTGCCGCCGACGGGCGATACATCAAATGAAAGCTCTTTTTTCGCCGCCTCGTAAGTCATCGCGGGTATAGGCTTCGAATCGGGCAAGGCGCTCCCTACTTCCGCACGGGGGATTGGAATTTCCTCCTGCACCGCGCTGTTTTTGACGGGAACAAGGTATTCGAGCGCTTTGGAGTTGCCGTCGAGCACCGCAGAAACAACAGAATACACGCACCCGTAAATAATCTGATTGTCGGCAAACCGCACGTCCGCCTTCGTGGGGTGCACGTTTACATCTACGATTTCCGCGGGAACATCCAGAAAGAGCACAAAAAACGGATACTGTCGCTTCATAAGATATGCGCCGTAAGCGTTCGTGACCGCCGCCGCAACCGTTTGGTTGACGACGAATCTTCCGTTTACAAATAGGCTCTGATAACTGCGGTTAGACTTGGAAAAATTCTGATTCCCCAAATATCCGTAAATGCGTATCCCGTGCTTTTCGGCAGAAATTTCATAGCACTTTTCCACCGTGCCCGCACCGTACACCGCGGCAAGCGCAGATTCGGGACCATCGCCGTAGGAGCGGTATTTAAGTTTTCCGTTCACATAGTAGGTAAAGGCGATCTTCGGGCGGGAGAGAAGAAAACGCGCCATCATATTGGAGACTTCCCCCTCTTCCTGCATATCCGATTTCAAAAATTTCAGCCGCGCCGGCGTATTGAAAAACAAGTTTTCAACAGTTACTTCCGTACCGTTTGCACCGGCCGCTTCGCCGACCTCGCCCAACAAGCCGCCCTCGGACGAGAGCGCATAGGCGTTCTCACCATTCCTCTTCGAAACGATCTTCATACGGGATACCGCCGCAATCGAAGCGAGCGCCTCGCCGCGGAATCCGAGCGTTGCGACCGTGAACAAGTCCTCCGCCGACTTCAATTTACTCGTGGCGTGCGAAAGATAGGCGCGCGGAAGATCCTCTTTTGAAATGCCCTTTCCGTTGTCTGTAACGCGGACTTTTTTCTTGCCGCCGCCCTCGATTTCCACCGTGATTTCGGTAGCCTCTGCGTCGATTGCGTTTTCGACAAGCTCTTTGACGACGGAATAAGGTCTGTCGACCACCTCTCCCGCCGCGATCTTATTGTAAATTTCCTTCGAAAGAATATTGATCATCTGAGCTTCTCCTTCCAGTCGGAAAGAATGGCGAGCGCCTGTATGGGCGTCAGAGAATTGACGTCGATCTCTTTGAGCTCCCGTTCGATCGCAAACTGCTCTTCGGAGGGCTCTTCCGCCTCTGTTACGTAAGGAACACCGTTTATATCCTTTTGCTCCAAAGATTTTAAAATTTTCTTGGCGCGGGAGACCGCCTCCTCTGGAATACCCGCGAGTGAAGCCACCTCCACACCGAAGCTGCGGGAAGCGCCGCCGCGTAAGATCTTCCGTAAAAATACGATAGACCCGCCCACCTCTTTCACGCTGATTTTATAATTCTTGACCCCTTCGAGTTTTCCTTCGAGCTCGGTAAGCTCGTGATAGTGCGTTGCAAAAAAGGTCTTTGCACGCACCTTTTCCGTCAAGTATTCGATGACCGACCAAGCGATCGAAAGTCCGTCGTAAGTACTCGTGCCTCTACCCACCTCGTCGAGGATCAAAAGGCTCTTACTTGTTGCGTTGCGCATAATATTGGCGACTTCCGTCATCTCCACCATAAAAGTGCTTTGATCGAGAATCAAATTGTCGCTTGCGCCGATCCTTGTGAAGATGCGGTCGCAAAGGGGAATTTTCGCACTCTTTGCAGGCACGAAACAGCCGATCTGCGCCATCAGCACGATCAGTGCAACCTGCCGCAGATAAGTGCTTTTTCCCGCCATATTCGGACCCGTGATGATCATTGTGCGGTTCTCTTTGCTGTCGAGCATACAGTCGTTGGGAACAAAGCGCTCCTTGGAAATCGCCTCTACGACGGGGTGGCGTCCGTCCGTGATTTCAAGCGTGCCTTCCTCCAAAATTTGGGGACGGCAATAACGGTTGGCTTTTGCAACCGCAGAAAAAGACAGCAGTACGTCTAAAAGCGCAATCGAAGAGGATATCTGTTGGAATACGGGAATATTCCTTTCAAGAATTTTCATGATCTCCGAATAGAAATGCTCCTCTAAACGGTGCGACGCGTCCTCGCTGCCTAAGATTTTACGTTCGAGTTCTTTGAGTTCTTCCGTCGTGTACCGCTCCCCCGTCGAAAGAGTTTGTCGCCGTTCGTAATCGTAGGGAACGCGATCCTTAAAGCCGTTCGAAACCTCGATATAATACCCGAACACGCGGTTGTAGCCCACTTTAAGCGTGCGTATTCCCGTGCGCTCGCGCTCCCTCGCTTCAAGCTCGGCGGCAACCGATTTGCTGTTGCGGTTGATATTTCTGAGATTATCGAGTTCCGCGTTATAGCCGTCTTTAATATAATTTCCCTCTTTCAGGGTCGTTGCGTTCGGCGCGATCGCGCCATCCAAAAGTTCGCAGATTTTTACGGGATCAGCCAGCGACGCCGAAATATCTTTCAACAGTTTTGACGAAAAGCCCGCCAAACGGAATTTAAGCGAAGGAACGACGGAGAGCGAATTTGAGAGAGCGAGCGCGTCCTGCGGCTGCAAGTTTCCGTTGGAAATGCGCCCCGTCAGGCGTTCGATATCCTTTACGCCGTCCAAAAGTTCTTCGATCCCCATCGAAACGACGGTCGCGTTAAACAACTCCTCCACCGCATCGAGCCGCTCCTCTATCTTGTCCTTTTGTAAGAGAGGCGCAGTCAGCATAGAGGCAAGTTTTCTTGCGCCCATGCTCGTCTTGGTTTTATCGATAAGCCACAAAAGCGAGCCGTAACGTTTGGAATCGGCGCTGTTTTTGAGCAAATCGAGATTCCTAACCGCAATAGGGTCGAGCTTCATCTGCCCCGAATGGTCGGCAATGTAAATTTTCGTAATGTTTTTAAGGGCGCGCCTTTGCGTATCGTTCAAATATTCGCAGAGTGCTCCCGCCGCAACCGCCGCTCCGCTACGCCCGTCAAGTCCGAGCGCAGACAAAGAAGCGCAGGCAAACTGTTCCTTTAAAACGCGCTCCGCGTTCACTTTTTCGAACGCATAGGGAAGATAACAGGAAAAGGCAGGCAGGATTCCCCGTTCGATCTCCGCCCTTCCTTTGACCGCAAATAAAAGTTCGTCGTTGCAGATGACTTCCGCAACGGAAAGATTGGTCAGAACGGATAAAAGCCTGTCCAGACTCTCCTCTTCCGAAACACAAAATTCCCCCGTCGTAATATCTGCCCATGCAAGGGCGAACTTCCCCTCTTTCAAATAGGCGCAGGAAATATAGTTGTTTTTCTTATCGTCGAGCAAACTCTCTTCAATAACCGTGCCCGCCGTTACGATTCTTACAACGTCGCGCTCCACCAGCCCTTTACCCGCCTTGGGATCGGATAGCTGTTCGCAAATCGCAACCTTCTCTCCCATTCCCACAAGTTTTGCGATATAGGTATCGGCAGCGTGGAAGGGTACGCCGCACATGGGCGCGCGTTCTTTCATGCCGCAGTCCTTGCCCGTTAAAGTCAGATCGAGCAGTTTTGAAACCCTGACGGCGTCGTCGAAAAACATTTCATAAAAATCGCCGAGACGGTAAAAGAGAACACAGTCTTTGTATTTCTCTTTCATGTCTAAATAATGCTGCATCATCTGTGAAATCGCCATACCGTCTCCTTATTGCTCCTCCCCAAAGAGAGAAACGCCGTTTGCCTTGGTAATTTTGAGCGTTACAAACTCGCCGACTCTGTCGCGGTCGCTCTTAAAATATCCCATTCTGCCGTAAGAATCCCGCCCGAGATAAAACCCCTTCTTTCCGTCGTAATCCTCTACCAGAATTTCGAGCGTCTGTCCCACGCACCTCGCGCTCTTTTCCCGTGTTTGGCGGTTGACGCATTCCACTAGGCGCATGATCCGCAACTTAGAGACATCCTCGGGGATCTGCCCCTCCATCTCCGCCGCCTTCGTGCCCGCGCGTGGGGAATAGACGAAGGTGAACGCCGAAGAAAAGCCCGCTTCCCTCACGAGCGTCAACGTTTCTCCGAACTCCTCTTCCGTCTCCGTGGGGAAGCCCACGATCAAATCGGTCGTCACCTCGCAATCGGGAATTTCGCGTCTTAAAAGCGCGATTTCGTTCAGATATTTTTCCCGCGTGTAACGGCGGTTCATAAGCGACAGAATTCTGTCGCTCCCCGACTGCGCGGGAAGATGAAGCCTACGGCAGATTTTGGAATGTTTTTTCATGACCGCGACGAGCTCTTCCGAAAAATCCTTGGGGTGCGATGTCATGAACGCAACACGGAAATTTCCCCCGATCGAGGCGACCTTATCCAAAAGTTCGGGAAAGCGCATTCCGTTTCCCGAATACGAATTTACGTTCTGCCCCAAGAGCGTGATCTCTTTATAGCCCGCTTGAACAAGCTCTTCTACTTCCTTTAAAATTTCCTCCGGCGCGCGGCTCTTCTCCCGCCCGCGAACATAGGGAACGATACAGTAGGTACAGAAGTTGTTGCAACCGTAAGTTATATTCACCCAGGCGTTCGGATAGCTCTTGCGGACGGGAGTGATACCGTCTTCGACCATTTCCCGCTCCTCTTTCAAAGAAACAACCGTCTTTTTCGTAGCGCGCTTCTTTTCGATAAGCGCTTGAAGTTCGCATAAATTATGCGTACCGAACACGATATCGACAAACGGAAACTTCCGTTTGATATACTCGGCTTTGCCCGCCTCCTGCGCCATACACCCGCCCATGGCGATCAAAAGCGACGGCTTGCGTTTTTTGAGTTTTTTCAATGCCCCGATGTTTCCGAAGGCGTGATTTTCGGCGTTCTCGCGGATACAGCAGGTATTAAAGACGATAATATCCGCTTCTTCCTCACCGCACTCCTCATCGTAGCCGCAGGCATTCAGAATGCCCGCGATTTTCTCCGATTCGTGTAAATTCATCTGACAGCCGTAAGTCGTAATATGATATTTCATAGATTTGAAAGTACTTCTCCCGCTTTTCCGCGAACGACGGTTTCACGCCGTCGAAAGGCGTCTCGTCGCATATCTTTGAGTTTTACACCCTTCTTCCAAAATATGATTATAACATAATCAAAGTAATTTTTCAACAAAACCGAATCAAATTTTCACGGAAATACAAATACTGTAAGCAAATGAAAAAAACGGCGATTGTATTAAGCAGTATTTTGGGCGCTATCTCCACCCTTGTTTTGGCGTTCTTTATCTATTATTTTTCAATTACGGCGGGCGTAAGACTCGACGCAAACAAACTCAACGACAGTGTGCAGAACGTGCGCGTATACGACTGTTACGGGCATGAGATCAATCTTCCCGATCTGAAAAAATGCGCCTCCTTTTCGAAGCTTCCCTCTTTCGTTCCGAACGCGTTCGTCGCAGTCGAAGACAAACGCTTCTATTCTCACAGCGGTTTCGACTATAAGCGGATCGGCAAGGCGATTTTAAGGAACGTCTCCTCATTCTCCTTCCGAGAGGGGGCCTCGACCATTTCACAACAGCTCATTAAAAACACGCATCTCTCAGGCGAAAAAACGCTGACCCGAAAACTCAAAGAAATGAAGCTTACCCGCGTCCTTGAAAAGCGGTATTCCAAAGAAGAAATTCTCTCGCTGTACCTCAACTCCATTTACTTCGGGCACAGCGCGTTCGGGATCGAGGAGGCGGCTTCGTTCTACTTTAAAAAAACTGCCGAAACGCTTTCCCCCGCAGAGAGCGCAACGCTTGCCGCGCTCGTGCAGTCCCCCAACCGCTATTCCCCCTTCCGCGACGGCGAGAAATGCTTGAAGCGCAGAAACTTCGTTTTATCGCTCATGCGCGATCAGGGCTATATTTCAACCGAAGAATATCACGAAGCGGTCTCGGAGCCTCTTCCTCTCGCGCCGAACGAAGAGAGCGGAAGCGGAAGCACCTATCTTGCGCTTGTGTTCGAGGAATTCGCGAATCTTTTCCCCGCAGAAAAACCCGACGATTCCACCCTTAAAATTTACACTTATTACGACCCCGCGCTTCAAAGAAGCACCGAGTCCTTTGAGACCGAAACGGACTATTCCGCGTGCATTCTCGATAATCTTTCACACGGCGTGAAAGCGTATTATTCGAGCGCGGGCAGAATCAAACGCCTACCAGCGTCGCTCATGAAGCCGCTGCTCGTTTACGCGCCCGCCCTTGAAATGAATGCAATTTCCCCCGCTACGCCCATTTTGGACGAGAAAACGGACTTCGGCGGATACAGTCCCAAAAACTACAATGACGAATACGCGGGCTATGTAAGCGCGCGCACCGCGCTCTCCCGCAGCATGAACGTTCCTGCGGTAAAACTGTTGAACGTAATCGGAGTCGACAAAGCCGCGGAGTATATGGCAAAAATGGGACTTCACGTCAACGACGAGGATCAATCTCTCGCCCTTGCCCTCGGCGGCATGAAAGAGGGCTATTCTCTTCCCGATATTGCTTTTGCCTATTCGACCTTCGCCTCGACGGGAAACTATTCCCCTTCGCGCGCCATCCGCAAAATCGAGAATGCTTCGGGAAAAACGCTGTACGAATGGAAGCCCGCTTTCACGCGGGTATTCTCCGAAGATACCGCCGCCATTATGAACGATATGCTGCAAACGGCGGTACAGGAAGGCACGGCAAAAAAACTGCGTTCCCTCGATTTCCAAATCGCCGCAAAAACGGGCACGGGCGCGAATTCTTCGGGGAATACCGACGCCTACACCGTCTCTTATACGAGCGAAAACACCGTCGCCGTATGGATGGGAATGCGCGATAATTCGCCCATAAAAACAACGGGCGGGAATCAGCCCGCCGCGCTTGCCCTTTCCCTGAACCGCAAGCTTTACGAAGACCATTCCCCCGCAGACTTCCCCGTATGCGACGGGGTTGTAAGAATCGCCTTCGACAAGGAAGAGTACGAAAAAAATCACCGTATTCTTTCCGCCGATCCCTCCGCTCCGCTCATCACAACGCTTTCCGAACTCTTCCGCGCCTCGGCTCTGCCGCAGGAGACCAGCACCCGTTTTTCGTGTCCGACGATCCAAAAACCTAAAATTTCGGTCAAAAACGGCAGTGTTTTAATTGAATTATGTCAGACAGAGTACTATGATTACGTCATAAAAAGAAAAAATAACGGCAAAACCGTTATTATTTATGAGGGAAATTACCGTTCTAAAATCATAGACAACTCCGTATCCGCAGGCGAAACTTACGAATATTCCGTAACCCCCGTCTATAAAGGGAAGGCAGGAGAAAGCGTAATTCTTCCTTCCGTCCGCGTTCAAAAGCATAACGGCGTTCCCGATCATTGGTGGGACTGATCAATAATAAATGATTTCCAGAGTAGAAAGCGCGTCCGCGACAAGCCCCTCAACGTCGAGTTTTTTCTCCTCCGATTCGATAAACGAAAGCTTCGGTTTCGTTGCCGGGAAATCGGGCAGGAACACCGTACAGCAATCTTCGTACGGCTCTATCGAAATTTCGTAAGTGCCGATATCCTTCGACCGCTCGATGATCTCGTCCTTATCGAATCCGACGAGCGGGCGCAGAACGGGAAGCGCCACGACAGCGTTCGAAGAGGTCATCCCTTCGATCGTCTGACTTGCCACCTGCCCCAAACTCTCGCCCGTGATAAGGCACTGCGCCCCCTTCCTTTCGGCGATCGCCTCCGCAATGCGGAACATAAATCTTCTTAAAAGTGTCACGTTGAGTTCGGGCGCGCACTTGGCGTGGATCTCTTCCTGAATTTTCGTAACGCTGACCGTCGATAAACGGTAAGTGTTCGTAAACTTTGCAATCTGC
The DNA here is from genome assembly GCA_910585595.1 of uncultured Christensenella sp. Lineage (GTDB taxonomy): Bacteria > Bacillota > Clostridia > Christensenellales > Borkfalkiaceae > Gallimonas. The sequence continues at coordinate 186,249 of CAJUET010000001.1, forward strand.
TTTGCAAGCGAAACGACCTTTTCCTTTGCGAGCTCGTTGGTATGAGGATAACTGTGAAAATGCAGATAATCGACCTGCATCCCCCGCTTTGCCATCATGTAGCCCGCGACGGGAGAATCGATCCCGCCCGATATAAGAAGCAACCCCTTCCCCGAAGCACCCACAGGCATACCGCCCCTGCCTTTTTTAAATTCGCCGAACACGAGCGCCGTCTGATTCTCGCGGATATCTATATACACATAGGACGCAGGCGAATGCACGTCCACCTTTAAACGCGGGCGTGCGTTTAAAAGCCGCGCGCCGATTTCCGCATTGACTTCCATCGAAGTGCAGGGAAAACGTTTATTGCCGCGGTGCGTTTCCACTTTAAACGTTCCGTCCTCGGGGCATACCGAAAGAGCGCATTCAAAGATCGAATCAAGCTCCGCCTCCGTCTTTAAGCCCACAGAATAGGAATGTACGCCGAACACGCTTGCTATGCGTTCCTCGATTTCTTCGATTTTATCCCCGTCGAATTTTTCGACAAGATAGCGACCGCTCAAACGCCTTAATTCGTGGCGCAATCCCTTTAAGCAACGTTCGAGATTGACCGTAAACAGCCGCTCGAAAAATCCGCGGTTTTTGCCCTTTAAGTGAATTTCCGCATAGCGGATAATGATAACCTTTTCCGTCATTTCACTCTCCCGTAAAGCTCTTTTGCCGTAACATTGATTATTTCTGCGGCGGAAGCGATTTCCTCTTGCGTATTCTCCGCAGAAAAGCTGAATCTGAGTATACCGTTTAAAAGTCCTCGATCGACCCCGCAAGCCTCGATCACGCGGCTGTACGGCTTCTTCGAAGAGCACGCGCTTCCCGTACCTGCATACACCCCTCTGTCGGAAAGCATTCGGACGAGCGTTTCGCCCCTTATCCCCTTTGCCGCGACCGTCAATATATACGGCGTACCGCATATCGAAGAAACCCTCGTAAACATATTCCGATCAAGCTTTTCCAACAGCATTTCCCTTAGTTTTAAAACGCGCTCCCCGTCGCTTTTCAAAGAAGCGCATTTTTCCTTTGCGGCGGAGGCGAACGTTAAAATTCCGAATACGTTCTCAGTTCCGCTCCGTTTTCCGCCCTCCTGTCCGCCGCCGTAAAGATAGGGCGCAAGATTGACTTTTTTGCGCTTGAAGAGCGCACCCGTGCCTTTAAGAGCACCGATCTTATGGGCGCTCACCGAATAAAAATCGATGTTTTTCGTAAGGCGAACGGGAATTTTTCCGAACGCCTGAACGCCGTCGCTCATAAAGACGGCGCGGCTGTTTTTTTGTTTTACTTTCTCCGAAATGCGCTCGATCGGGTTGATCGCGCCCGTTTCGTTGTTCACGTGAATGACAGAGACGAGCGAAGTATTTTCGTCCACAAGGCGCAAAAGTTCGTCCTCATTTACACTTCCGTCGCCGTTCAAAGGCGCAAAGCGCACGTCCGTTCCGCGGTTTTTAAGCTCCTTGGCACACTCGTACACCGCCGCGTGCTCTCCCGCAGTCGTAACGAAGTTTCCCCGCTTTACGCTCCCGAAAATCGCCTGATTGTCCGCCTCCGTTCCGCAGGAAGTAAAAACAAGCTCGAAGTTCTCCCGATCCGCCAAAAGGGACAAAATTTCTCCCCGCGCCCCGTCGATTTCTCTGTACGTCCGAATTCCGCCCGCATAAAGCGCGGACGGATTGAAATACAGGTCATACAGCGCCCTCTCCGCGGCGGAAACCGCAGACTTTAAAGGACGCGTCGTTGCAGCGTTATCAAGATAAATCATTCGCGTACAAATTTATTTCTGCCTGCCGCAAACACCAAATGCTCCAAAAGTTCTTTCCTGCATTCGAGAACATAGAGCGTTTTTCCGACCGAGGAAGAATAAAGAATATAGATAAATTCTTTTTCCTCCGCAGGCTCGCGGTTCGGAGTAAGCAGCTTGGGTTTTGCCCCCTTCATGCCTGCAAGCGTTCTTTCGAACGTCTCCCCCTCGCAATAGCCGAGTTGCAGAATATGATCCGCGTCAAGCGTTACGATATGCTTTCTTTTTCTGCCGTTGAACACCTTTGTGATCCTGAGTTCGTCCTGCACGAACAGGTAATCGAAACTCACGTTAAAGCGCCTGCGAAGACGGAAAAACATAAAGCATGAAAACGCAAGCGCAACGAGGGGCGCAAGCCAAATCAAAAGCCCGATCACAAGCGCCAACCCCTTTATCCCCTTCAACCCGTTAGGAAGCACCAAGACACATAAAAACAAATGAATCAAAGTCGCCACGGCAAAAAGAATGAACAGAACGTGGAACACCATGTACCATTTTGCCTGTTTTTTTGCATTTACGGGCTGTGCGCTCTCTTCGTAAAGGGCGTCCTTCGGCATTAGAATTCAACCTTCCCTTCATAAATTTTTTGCACGTTACCCGTAAGCGTCACGCTGCCGTCACGGTGGTAACGCACGATCAAATCGCCGCCCCTCACCTTTACCGTAATATCGGTATCCTGTTTGCAGTGACCGCCCAAGACCGCCGCGACGGCGGCTGCGCAGGCGCCGGTGCCGCAAGCCCAGGTTTCGCCGTTTCCGCGCTCCCAAACGCGCATTTTAAGCGTACTGCCGTTGACGATACGCACGAACTCCACATTCGTATGTTGCGGAAAATACTTGCTGTTTTCGATCTTACGCCCCACTTCCTCTACGGGGAAAGCGTCCACCTTTTCCGTGAAAATCACGCAGTGCGGGTTTCCAATGTTTACAAGCGTCGCCTTGTATTCCGCGCCGTCGATTTCCAACGGCTGATCCACGATCTTATCCCCTTTCCATACGCAGGGAATCTTTTCGCCGGAAAGTTCCGCTTTACCGAGATCGACGCTTGCCGAGGTCACGACGCCGCCGAACGAGAACACCGTCACGTCCTTTACGCCGCTTTTCGTTTCGATCTTCATGCTCTCTTTCCCCACGATCCCCTTTTCGTAGAGATACTTTGCAACACAGCGGATCGCGTTGCCAGCAATGCTGTCCTCCGTACCGTCCTGATTATAAACGCTCATCTTTGCGTCGGCGATTTCGGACTTCGTGATGACGACGATCCCATCCCCTCCGATCCCGTAATGACGGTCGACGAAGTTGATCGCAAGCGATTCGGGACAGGTGATGCGCCCCTGCATATCCTCGAAGTAGATATAATCGTTTCCGCAGGACTGCATCTTGACGAAATTCAACTCCGTCTTTTTACGGCGCAGGCGGTTGATATCGACAAGTTCGGTGTTGTATTCGGTAAACTTGCTTGCAATGATGTCACAGAGAGCGTTCGCCGTATCGAGCGAAGTCAACACCGTAATGCCCAATAAAATCGCGTGATGGTGAAGCTCGATATAGTCGTTGATCGAGTCGACGTCCGTTTTACCCGTGTAAATTACGTAGTCGATTTTACCCTCGTCCATGAGCTTTGAAACCTGCTTGGTCGCTTTGAGACGGTCTACTACGGTGACGTCGATCCCCAAATCGGAAATGACCTTTGCCGTTCCCGCCGTAGCGTAGATATTACAGCCCAAATCCGCAAATTTCTTTGCGATCGAAACGATCTCGAACTTATCCTGATCGTTGACGGTGAAGTACACGCCGACGGGTTTTTCCTTGGTCGGGTGACACATTTTGAAACCCGCCGAAACGAGTCCCTTGAAGAGCGCCTCTTCAAAGGTCTTACCGATACCCAAAACCTCGCCCGTCGATTTCATTTCGGGTCCCAACTGTGAGTTCACGTCGTTGAGTTTTTCGAAGCTGAACACGGGGACCTTGACCGCAACGTAGGGCGAATTGGGATAGAGCCCCGTTCCGAAGCCGAGCTTTTTCAGCTTTGCTCCCGCCATGATCCTGGTTGCAAGCTCCACCATCGGAACACCCGTCACCTTGGAGATATAGGGAATCGTACGCGACGCGCGTGGATTAACTTCGATAACGTAAAGCTTATTCTCGTAGATAAGATACTGAATATTGATAAGCCCCTTCGTCTTTAAAGAGAGCGCAAGCTGGGTGGAAACCTCCACGATCTGTTTAAGCATTGCGTCGCTCAAATGATAGGGCGGATATACCGCGATCGAATCGCCCGAATGCACGCCCGCGCGCTCGATGTGCTGCATGATTCCCGGGATCAACACGTCTGCCCCGTCGGAAATGGCGTCCACTTCGAGCTCCGTTCCCATGAGATATTTATCGCAGAGCACGGGGTTTTCGATATGCTGCGCCAAGATGACGTCCATATAGCGCGAAATATCGTTCTCCGTAAAGGCGATCGTCATGTTCTGACCGCCGATCACATAGGAGGGACGCAATAGAACGGGATAGCCGAGCTTCTCCGCCGCCGCGATCGCCTCTTCCTTCGTCATGACGGTAAGTCCCTTGGGACGGGCGATATTGAATTTTTCGAGAAGCTCGTCAAAGCGCTCCCTGTCCTCCGCCATGTCGACGGAATCTGCGCTCGTGCCCAAAATACGGACTCCCTTCTTATCGAGATAGCCGCAGAGTTTGATTGCCGTCTGTCCGCCGAACGTAATGACCACGCCGTAGGGCTTTTCTATATCGATGACGTTCTGTACGTCTTCGGGCGTGAGCGATTCGAAATACAGACGATCCGCCGTATCGAAGTCGGTCGAAACCGTTTCGGGATTGTTGTTGATGATGACGACCTCATAACCGAGTTCCTTCAACGTCCATACGCAGTGCACCGAGGAATAATCGAATTCGATCCCCTGTCCGATCCGAATGGGACCCGAGCCGATAACGATAATGCGTTTTCTTTTGGAACGCTCGACGAAGGGTTTCGCCTCATCATGTTCCTCGTCGTCGTAGGTCGAATAGAAGTACGGCGTCTGCGCCGCAAACTCCGCCGCGCAGGTATCAACCATTTTGAATACGGCGCGCCTGTGCGCAGGAAGCTTTTCCCCGCTGAGCGCTTCCAGATCCTTATCGGTGTATCCGAGCTGCTTGCCCGTGAGATAATCCGCCTTTGTCAGTTTTTGCCCCTCGATTTCCTTTTCGTAACGTATCAGATTAAGCAGCTTATTCAAGAACCATCTGTCTATTTTGGTTATATCGAAAATTTCATCCGCCGTCGCGCCCGCTCTTAAAGCGGCGTACACGATAAACAGTCTTTCGTCCGTCGTCTCGTCGAGCTTTTTAAGCAGCTCTTCCTTGGAAAGCGGCAAGAATTTGGGGTGGTTGAGCGTAGAGAGCGAAATTTCCGCGCCGCGCACCGCTTTCATGATCGCCTGCTCGAAGGAAGTTCCGATCGCCATGACCTCGCCCGTCGCCTTCATGCGCGAGCCGAGCCCCCTCTTTGCATACAGGAATTTGTCGAACGGCCACTTGGGGAGCTTAACGACGACATAGTCGATTGCAGGCTCGAAGCAAGCGTAAGTTTTGCCCGTGACGTCGTTTTTGATTTCGTCGAGGGTGTAGCCGAGCGCGATCTTCGTCGTGACCTTTGCAATCGGATACCCCGTTGCCTTACTTGCAAGCGCGGAAGAACGTGAAACGCGGGGATTCACTTCGATGACCGCATACTCGAAACTATCGGGATGGAGCGCGAACTGGCAGTTGCAACCGCCCTCGATTCCGAGTTCGGTGATAATGTTCAAAGCAGCCGTGCGGAGCATTTGATATTCCTTATCGGAGAGCGTGACGGCAGGCGCGATAACGATCGAATCGCCCGTATGCACACCGACGGGGTCGAAGTTCTCCATAGAACAAACCGTTAAAACGTTACCCGCGCTGTCCCTGAGCACTTCGAACTCGATCTCCTTCCAACCGCCGATGTACTTTTCGATAAGCACCTGCGTAATGGGCGAGAGCATGAGCCCGTTGTGCGAAATAAGGCGAAGCTCCTCTTCTGTTTTGGCAACGCCGCCGCCCGCACCGCCCAAGGTGAATGCGGGGCGCACGATCACGGGATAACCTAATTTATCCGCGATATTCACGCATTCTTCGACCGTATACGCAATATCGGAGGGAACGACGGGCTGATCAATCTTTTCCATCGTCTCTTTAAAAAGTTCGCGATCCTCCGCCCTGTCGATCGCATCGAGCTTGGTACCGATCAGTTTTACTCCCCACTCGTCGAGGAAACCAGATTTTGCGAGTTTGCAGCCCATCGTAAGTCCCGTCTGTCCGCCCAAAGAAGCAAGCAGTGAATCGGGGCGTTCTTTGATGATAATGCGCTTTAAGCTGTCCTCCGTCAAAGGTTCAAGGTAAATCTCGTCCGCAAGCATTTTATCCGTCATGATGGTTGCGGGGTTGGAGTTGCAGAGAACCACGTTCACCCCTGCGTCCTTCAAAACGCGGCACGCCTGCGCGCCCGCATAATCGAACTCCGCCGCCTGTCCTATGACGATGGGGCCCGAACCGATCACGAGTACTTTTTTGATGTCGCTTCTCTTAGGCATATTATTTACGCTCCTTATGGTTTTTCATTCTTGTAACGAATTCGTCGAAGAGTCTATTCGCGTCGTGCGGTCCTGCGCAGGCTTCGGGGTGGAACTGCGTGGTAAACGCGTTGAGTTCGGGATAGTCGACCCCTTCGCAGGTTCCGTCGTTTCCGTTCACGTAACTGAGCATGCCGCACTTTATGCTGTTCGACACCACTTCATAGCCGTGGTTTTGGCTTGTGATAAAGATTCTTCCGCTCTCGATGTGGCGAACGGGCTGATTCGCGCCCCTGTGCCCGTACTTCATTTTGCGGGTCGCTCCGCCCATGGCAAGCGCGAAGAGCTGATGTCCCAAACAAATTCCGAACACGGGAACCTTGCCCGCGATTTTTTTGATCGTCTCGATGACGCCCACGTTCTCCGCAGGGTCTCCGGGACCGTTCGAGAGCATGATGCCGTCTGCGATTTTAAGCGCCTCTTCTGCGGGAAAGTCTGCGGGGACGGTGACGACTTTGAGCCCTCTGTTCAAAAGCTCGCGCTCGATATTGTGCTTCGCGCCGAAGTCGTAGAGAACGACGGTATATTCTCCCCCGCCGAGCGTTTTTACCTCTTTGGAACTGACCGAAGCGACAGCGTCCTTAATTTTATAACGCTTCAATGCCGCGAAGTCCGTAAAGGGTTTAAATGTGATCGCGGCGTTCATGACGCCCGCTTCGCGCACCGTCTTTGTGAGCTCGCGCGTGTCAATCCCGTAAACGGCGGGAATGCCCTCCCGTTTGAGATATTCCTCCACCGTTCCCTCGGAGCGGAAATTCGACGGCGCGTCGCACTTCTCCCTAACGATGTACGCCGTGAGATAGCTGTGCATACTCTCCGAATCGGCGGAAATCATGCCGTAATTCCCGATCAAAGGGAAGGTCTGCGTGACGATCTGACCGTAGTAGCTGGGGTCGGTCAAAGTCTCGATGTACCCCGTCATGCCCGTCGTGAACACGAGTTCGCCGATGACTTCCTTCTCCGCGCCGAAGGAGTACCCTTCGAACACCTTGCCGTTTTGCAGCGTTACAAAAATCTTTTTGCTCATATGTTATATCTCCCGCAAGTTTTTCCTTGTTTAGTCCTTCATCAGTTTACACATGACCGCTTTTTGGGCGTGGAGGCGGTTTTCCGCCTCGTCGAAGATTTCGTCCGCGTGCGCTTCGAGAACGTCCGCTGTGATCTCCTCGCCCCTGTGCGCGGGCAAACAGTGCAGTACCATTGCACCCTTGTTCGCCGCTTTCATCACTTTTTCATTGACCTGGAAGCCCTTGAACGCCCTTTCGCGCCTTGCCTTCTCCTCTTCCTGTCCCATAGAAGCCCATACGTCGGTATACACGACGTCGGCGTCCTTTGCCGCCTCTTCCGCACTGTGGCAAAGGGTAAATCCGATATTGGTTTTGGCAAGCTCCATGAGCTCCCTATCCGGCTCGTAGCCCTCGGGACAGGCGATCGAAAAACTCATACCCGTTTTCAGCGCGCCGACCATTAAAGAGTTCGCCATGTTATTGCCGTCGCCGATAAAGCAGAGTTTCAAGCCCTTGAAAGACCCCTTGCGCTCACGGATCGTCATGAGATCGGCGAGCACCTGACAGGGATGGCAGTAATCGGTCAGTCCGTTGATGACGGGGATCGAGCCGTACTTTGCCAGATCCTCGACTTCTTTTTGATCGAACGTGCGTATCATAATACCGTCAAGATAGCGCGAGAGCACGCGCGCAGTATCCTCCACGGGCTCACCCCGCCCGATCTGCAAATCCCGGTTGCTCAAAAACAGAGCATATCCGCCGAGCTCGTACATTCCGACTTCGAACGAAACGCGAGTGCGGGTTGAGGACTTCTGAAAGATCATGCCGAGTTTTTTGCCTTTGAGATAACGGTTAAAAACCCCGTTTCTCCGTTCGTATTTGAGCTGATCGGCAAGGTTAAGTACGGATAAAATTTCCTCTCTCGAAAAGTCGTTGAGTTTTAATAAGTGGTTCAATTTGCCAAGACTCCTCTGAGGATCGCCAAACCCTCGTCCATTTCCGTTTTCGTGACCGTAAGCGGAGGCAACAGGCGCAAACGCGTATTCGCCGTCAAAAGCAGCAGTCCCCTATCCAAGCACTCCGCAGCAACTTCTTTGACGGGCTTGTCCGCTTCGAACCCTAGCATAAGACCGATTCCGGAAACATTTTTAACGCCGTCGATTTTAGCTAGCTTTGCCCGCAAGTACTCTGCTTTTCCCGTGACTTCGAGTAAAAATTCCTCCGTAAGCCGTTCCACGACGTTGCACGCGCCCGCGCACGCAACGGGATTTCCGCCGAAGGTCGAGCCGTGATCGCCCACGCCGAGTACGTTCTCCGTTTTATCAAAGAAGAGACATGCGCCCAGAGGAAGTCCGCCCCCGATCCCCTTTGCCGTAGTTACAAGGTCGGGTACAATTCCGTAATGCTCGTAGGCAAAGAATTTACCCGTTCTGCCGTTGCCGCACTGCACTTCGTCGCAGATAAGAAGTACGTCGTTTTTCCGGCAGTATTCGGCAAGCTCTTTTACAAACGCTTTATCGAGCGCATTCACGCCGCTCTCGCCCTGCACGCATTCGATCACCACGGCGCAAGCCTTATTCTCCGCCGCCCTTTCGATCGCCTTTATATTCGCTTCCGCGTTCACTGTTTCGGGCACAAAGGGATCGAAGTATTTGTGATAGCGGTCCTGTCCCGTAGCGGAAAGCGCAAAAAGCGTTCTTCCGTGGAAACTCCCGTTCAAAGAAATAATTCGCGCCCTGCCCTTACCGTATTTCGCGAAGGAATATTTTCTTGCCGCTTTAAAGGCGCACTCGTTGACTTCCGCGCCCGAATTTCCGAAGAACACGCGTTTTGCGCCCGACTTCTCGCACAAAAGTTTTGCAAGCTTCGCCTGCGGCTCGGAATAATAAAGATTGCTCGTGTGTTGGATTCGGTTGAGCTGAGAAACAACGGCGCCCTTTCATTCCTCGTCGTTCACGCCGAAGATGTTTACCCCGATCCCCGCGCCGAAATCGATATATTCCCTGCCCGTCTCGTCCCGAAGCGTAGCGTTTTTGCCGCCCGTGAACGCGACGTTAAAACGCGAATAAACCTTAGAGCCGTACTTTGAATCGAGTTCCCTTATTTCTTCCAACTTCATGATAAATAATTCCTTACGCCGTCTTTCACGGTCAAACCGAAAAAAGAGACTGATTGAAAAATCAGTCGCCTTTTACAAACATCGTGCCCATACCTGCATCGGAAAGCAATTCAAGTAAAAGAGAATGCCTGACCCTTCCGTCTGTGATAAACACACGGTTTACTCCGCGGCGGATCGCCTCTTTACAGCAATTTACTTTCGGAATCATACCTCCCGATATGATCCCCTCGCGCGCAAGCGATTCTATATCCGATACATACACTTTTTTAATTAAACTGTCCTCGTCGTCTTTATTCCGTAATAGTCCCTTGACGTCCGTCATCAAAATCAAGCTCTCCGCAAAGAGAGCGCCCGCAATTGCCGAAGCCGCGCTGTCGGCATTCACGTTATAGATACTGCCCTCGTTATCGAACCCCACCGAGGAGATAACGGGCATATAATCTTTTTCCAGACAGTCGAGAATGAGTTCTGCGTTCACCTTCGTGATCTTACCGACGAAACCGAGTTTTTCATCCAGCTTTTCACAAAGGAGCATTCCGCCGTCCATGCCGGAAAGCCCCACCGCCTTTGCGCCCAGACTTTGAAGAATATGCACGAGCGATTTATTGACTTTTCCCGAAAGCACCATCCGGACGACTTCCGCCGTCTCCCCGTCGGTGTAACGTAGCCCGTTTACAAACTTCGAAGATACGCCCATACGCGAGAGCGTTTCCGAAATTTCGGGACCGCCGCCGTGAACGAGCACGACTTTGACCCCCACGCAACGAAGGAGCGTTAAATCTCGCATGACCTCGATTTTCGCCTTGTCGCCGAGCATGGCGTTTCCGCCGTATTTAATAACAAGAATTTTGTTCCTGTATTTTTCGATGTAAGGCATCGCCTCGATCAAGAACTCCGCCTTTTTATCGATTTCCGTCACGTCCTGTAATCTCCGTTGATTTTCACATAGTCGTACGTTAAATCGCAGCCGTATGCAGTTGCGCTCTCGATTCCGTCGTTGAGGTCGATCATGATATGTATCTCTTTCTGCGAGAGAATCCTCTTTGCAATCTCCTCGTCGAAAGGTCGGGCAAAGCCCTTTCTGTATACGTCGACGATTCCCGCCGAAGAACAGAAACTCACGTTGATCTTCGTGATATCGATATCCGCACCCGAATAGCCGAGCGCGCACATAACTCTTCCGCCGTTTGCGTCCGCGCCGAATACCATTGCCTTGACGAGGTTGGAATTGACGACCGACTTCGCGGCAAGGCGTGCGTCCGCCTTCGTTTTAGCGCGTTTGACATGGCATTCGATGAGCTTTGTCGCACCCTCGCCGTCGGCTGCGAGCATCTTGCAGAACTTCGTCGTAACGACGTGAAGCATTTCTTTGAAAATCTGAAAATCTTTTCCTTCGGAGACGATCTCTTTATTTTCTGCAAGTCCGTTCGCGAGTACCGCGAACGTATCGTTCGTAGAAGTATCCCGATCCACCGAAAGCATATTCAGGGAATCTTCCACCTCTTCCGAGAGCGCCTTTTGCAGCATTCGAGGAGAAATCGCAACGTCTGTCGTAACGAACAGGAGCAACGTCGCCATGTTGGGACAAATCATTCCGACGCCCTTTCCGATCGCACCCATTCTCACTTCTTTGCCGCTGAGAGTGAACTTGACCGCACATTCCTTTTTTACGGTATCGGTCGTCATGATCGCTTCCGCCGCCGCCCAACTGTTGTTGCCCAAGCCCTGTGCAAGAGCGGGCATTCCCTCTTTAACGGGATCTATCGTAAGTTTCTGCCCGATGACGCCCGTAGAGCCGATCACGACGTCTTCTTTTGGAATTTTCGTGTAACGTTTGACAAGCGCGCACATTCTGTTTGCAATACTCACGCCGTTGCGGTTGCAGGTATTTGCGTTGCCGCTGTTTACGATGATCGCCTGTGCATAGCCGTCCTGAAGGTGTTCTTTTGTGACGACGACGGGCGCGCCTTTGACTAAATTCGTCGTATACACCGCCGCTGCGGAACATCTCTTTTCCGAAACGATGAGCGCCAAATCGCGTTTCGATGCGTTTTTGCGGATCCCGCAATGGATTCCGTTCGCCTTAAAACCTTTGGGCGCGCATACGCCACCCTCGATAAATTCCACCATTTTTCACCCCATTTGATTGATTATATCACAAACCGAGCCGTTCGTCAAGTCCTAGAGCGATATTCATATTCTGAATTGCAGAGCCGCAAGCGCCTTTTCCCAAATTATCGAAAGTTGCCGTGAGCAAAATCCGCTCTTTATTGCCATTGACGGTAAGCTCCATGTCGTTCGTGCCGACAAGTCCGTTGGCAGAGAGAAAACCCTCCTCTTTCTTTATATGCACGAATCCGCCGTTTGCGTAATGCTCCGAAAGAATTTTTTCCACCGTCTCTTTGGTCGTTCCTCTCTTAATGAGATCGCAGAAGAGCGGAACGCTTACGCTCATGCCGCTGTAAAAATCGCAAATATACGGGTTGAATACGGGCGTTCTTTTTAAACCGCACACCTTGACCATTTCCGGCAGATGCTTGTGTTCGAGTCCTACGGCATACAGCCGCGGTGTTTCGAACGAGGGATCGCGGGAAGAGGCTTCGTACTGTGCGATCGCCTTCTTTCCGCCGCCCGAATACCCGCTCACCGCGTGACACACGTAGGGATAGTCCTTCGGAACGATCCCGCTTTTTATTAAGGGGTATATAAGCGCAATAAATCCGCTTGCGTAACAGCCGGGGTTTGCGATATGCTTGCCGTGCGCGATTTTTTCGCGGTGATTTTTTGAAAGTTCCGCAAATCCGTACGCCCAACCCTCCGCCGTTCTATGCGCCGTTGAAGCGTCTATGATAACTGTTCCGGAATCCGCCGCAAGGGAGACCGCCTCTACCGCCGCCGCATCGGGCAGGCACAAAAAGGTCACGTCGGACGACGCGATCGCTTCTTTACGCGCGGAGACGTCCTTTCTAAGGTCATCGGGAAGCACGATCACCTTTACGTCGTTTCTGTCTCTCAGGCGTTCGTCGATTTTAAGCCCCGTCGTCCCCTCTCTTCCGTCGATAAATACTTTGATCATTTTAATTTTTTTGCATCTAAGAGCGCTTTCACCTTAACGGGAAGCCCGAAAAGATTGATGAACCCCTCGGAATCCTTTTGCGAATACGCGCCGCCGTCGTCGTCGAACGTGGCAATATTTTCACTGTAAAGCGAATGCGGCGAAGTAATGCCCGCGCTCGTAATGTTACCCTTGTAAATGCGGAGTTTTACGTCGCCCGTGACCGTCTCCTGCGTTTTTTCGACGAATGCCGAAAGCGCCTCTCTCAACGGCGTAAACCACTGCCCGTCGTAAACCATTTCGCCGAACTTGATCGCAACAAGCTGTTTATAGTGCTGGGTCGCCTTATCGAGACAGAGCATTTCTAGAAGTCTGTGCGCCTCGTAGAGAATCGCGCCGCCCGGTGTTTCGTACACGCCGCGCGACTTCATACCGACGAGTCTGTTCTCGACAAGATCGGCAAGTCCCACGCCGTTTTTGCCGCCCTCTTCGTTGAGTTTTTCAATAAGTTCCACCGCGCCCATAGGCTTGCCGTCGATTGCGGTGGGAATTCCCTTTTCAAAATGAATCGTAATATAGGCGGGTTTATCGGGCGCCTGAACGGGCGAAACGCCGAGTTCGAGAAACCCCTCTTTTTCATACGGCGGTTCGTTTTCGGGGTCTTCGAGGTCAAGTCCCTCGTGCGACAGATGCCACAGATTTTTATCCTTGGAATAATTGGTTTCGCGGTCGATCTTTAAAGGAATACCGTGCGCCTCGGCATAGTCGATTTCTTCGTCGCGGCTCTTGATGTTCCAAATACGCCACGGAGCAATGATCTTCATTTCGGGTGCGAACGCCTTGATCGCAAGCTCGAAACGCACCTGATCGTTGCCCTTGCCCGTACAGCCGTGGCAGATTGCGTCCGCCTTCTCCTTCTTTGCGATCTCCACGAGTGCCTTTGCAATGCAGGGGCGCGCAAACGCCGTGCCTAGAAGATAGGTGTCCTCATACTTCGCGCCCGCCTGCACCGTGGGAAAGATATAATTTTCAACGAAGTCCTTTTTTAAATCGAGCACGTAGAGTTTGCTTGCACCCGTCTTTTTCGCCTTTTCTTCCAAACCGTCAAGCTCCGTGCCCTGCCCGACATCGCCCGATACCGCGACGACTTCGCAATTATCGTAGTTCTCTTTGAGCCACGGAATAATGATCGACGTATCAAGTCCGCCCGAGTACGCAAGCACCACTTTTTTGATCGTTTCCATGAGATACCTCTTTTCGTTTTTTATTTTTTCATTATTATATCAAAGCGCGGAATGCAAATCAAGCGATTGCGTCCCGCGCCATATAAATATTTTTATAAAATTTATCGAATAATGAATATATACGATTGAGTATAAATATTTATACAGATTTTGTGAATATATACATATTTAACAGATATGCTTCAATTTCGGTTTTTCCTCGTCCGCCCTGATAAACGAAACAAAAAAACGAGTCGTCGCTTCGCCGTTTACCCGCGCTTCGAGCGCCGTGCCCTCCCCGGTATCCATGCGGTAAAAAGTAAGTTTTTCCCCTGCCTTTACCTGCTTGACATAGGAAATGCGAAAAGACTTTACACGCTTTTCTTCCAGCTCCTCCTCGGAAAAGCAGTCCATAAAGAAGTCTGCATACTTCGTATTGTTGACGTGCCTGAAATGATCGCAATGCGATAAGCGCGCCTGCACGGAATAGACCTCTTTCCCATCGCCGCGGAGTTTGGGAAGCGACCAATCTGGACTCATGACGCGTTCGTCGCGGTAAGGACAATTTGCGTGCGCCTTCAACCGCTCGGGCGGCAGGAGTTTATTCGTATCCAAATCGACAAGACACCAGCGCGACGTCAAAAGCGAAACCGTTTCCTCCCCTTTCCCGACCGAATAATCACGTTCAAAAATGCAGTGACGGGGCGTTAAAGGCCAGGTGGAAACCTGCAAAACGTCCCCCACACGAATGGGCGAGATCATCTCGCAACAGGTGGTCGTAATAAAAAATCCGCATCTGTCGCCGATCGTATCGTTGTAGCCGAAACCGAGCTCATCCGCGCTCTGCCCCGCAACTTCCTGCGCAAAGGAAAGGAGTGCGGAAGGTCTGATTTCATCTTTATAGTTGCAATCCCCGTATAATACGGGAAAGCTTTTTTCAAAAGAATAACCGCTCATGATCATATTTTATCACGGGCGAAAATGCTTGTCAACCGTTTGCGGCGGAAGAAAGATAGCGAAGTGCCCCATCGGCAATCGCCGCCGCGATCTTATCGCGATAGTCGTTGTTCAATAAGAGCGCCTCGTCCTCGGCGTTTGATAAAAAGCCGCATTCCACGATGACGGACGGAAAGTCGTTGCAATTTAAAATATAATAGTCTCCTTTTAACGGTTCGCTCTTACGGACGCACTCCGGCATTTCGTTGAGGGAGGCTTGAATCAAGCAGGCGAGCGTTACGGAACGGTCGTTCGATTCGCGGAAAAAGACCTGCGCACCACGCCGCGAACGCACGGAAAAGAAATTCTGATGCACCGATATGACAAGCGCGGGATTGCTCTTATTGATGATCTGCGAACGCTTTAACATATCCCGTTTCTTGTAGCCCGCAGTCGCCGTGCCGTATAGCCCCGCCTCAGTTTCGCGCGTCATCACGACGGAAAAACCCGCGTCCGAAAAACAGCGGCTGAGCCGCCGCGACAAATCGAGGTTGATATCGCTCTCCTTCGTTCCCGATTCGATCCCGACGACGCCGCCGTCAACGCCGCCGTGCCCCGCGTCGATAACGACGGTAAGCCTTATGCTCTCGGAGGCGGTCGCAGTCAGCGCAAAAATACACACTCCGAAGGCAAACGCCACCGACAAAAAGATACACGCGACCCCAAGCATCACGCGATGTTTATAAAAAAAGTTCATATTATATTGTATGAGGTCGTCCCTCCCCGTATGAAAAATCCACAGATACCGAAATAGTTTTAAAAAAATAGCTCATATTCTTGACTTATCAACAAATATCATATATAATTATGACAAAATCTATACTTGATAAGGAAAAAAATATGGCAGACGTAAAAATTGTGACCGATTCGAACAGCGGTATAACGCAAAAAGAGGCGGAAGAGCTCGGCATTACCGTGCTCCCCATGCCGTTCGTGATCAACGGCGAAGAGTTCTTTGAAGACATCAATCTTACGCAGCCCCAATTTTACGAGCATTTGAAAAACGACGCGGACGTCCACACAAGTCAGCCCGCGGTCGGAAGCGTTACCGAGCTCTGGGACAAGCTTTTGGAAGACGGCGGCGAAATCGTACACATTCCCATGTCGAGCGGGCTCTCCGAGTCCTGCCATACGGCGGAAGCGCTTGCAAGAGATTATAACGGCAGAGTACAGGTCGTAGACAATCAACGCATTTCCATTACGCAGCGGCTTTCCGTTATGGACGCGATCAAGTTGAAAAACGAGGGAAAGAGCGCGAAGGAAATTAAGGACGCCCTGCTTGCAAACAAATTCGAAAGCAGTATCTATATTACGCTGAACACGTTGAAGTATCTCAAAAAAGGCGGAAGACTGACCCCTGCCGCCGCCCTCATCGGCACGATCCTCAAAATCAAACCCGTACTCACGATTCAGGGCTTTAAGCTCGACGCATTCAAAAAAGTACAGACCATGAAAAAGGCGAAGGAAGTCATGATCGAAGCGATCAGAGACGATCTTACGACCCGCTTTGCAGAATTTGCACAAAAGGGAGAAATGCGTATCTTCGTCGCGCATACCGATAACGACGAGGAGGCGAAACTCTTTGCGGAAGAACTCAAGGAGAACTTCCCCGATATTCCTTTTCTCTATATCAATCCGCTCTCCCTCTCCGTGTCCTGCCATATCGGACCGGGCGCTTTGGCTTGCGCCGTCGCCCGTGCACTTTGACCGAAAGCAAAAAGCCTTGGCTGAATGCCAAGGCTTTTTTTATTGTCTTTAAATCATTCTCGGGACAATGCCCAAGGAAGAGTCATTCGAGCTCGAAGGCGCCCGTATACAACTGATAGTACTGCCCTTTTTGCGCAATGAGCTGTTCGTGCGTACCGCGCTCGATGATCCTGCCGTGATCCAAAACCATAATGGCGTTGGAATTCTTGACCGTAGAGAGTCTGTGCGCAATGACGAATACCGTTCTGCCCTCCATGAGCTTATCCATGCCTCTCTGTACGATCGCTTCGGTGCGGGTGTCGATCGAGCTCGTCGCTTCGTCCAAAATCATAACGGGAGGATCCGCAACGGCGGCGCGTGCGATCGAGAGAAGCTGGCGCTGCCCCTGCGAAAGATTCGCCCCGTTCTGGTGAAGCATGGTATTATAGCCTTCGGGAAGTCTTGTAATAAAGTCGTCCGCGCCCGCAAGCTTTGCCGCGGCGATACAGTCACTGTCCGAAGCGTCCAGTCTGCCGTAACGGATATTGTCCATCACCGTGCCCGTAAACAGGTTGGTATCCTGCAAGACCATGCCGATCGCACGGCGCAGTTCTCCCTTCTTGATCTTGTTTACGTTGATACCGTCATAGCGGACTTTACCGTCCGCAATATCGTAAAAACGCGTTAAAAGGTTTGTGATCGTCGTCTTGCCCGCGCCCGTCGCGCCAACAAAGGCAACTTTTTGACCGGGCTTTGCATAAAGGGAAATATCGTGCAGGACGATTTTATCCTCGTTATAGCCGAAATCCACTTCTTGCATAACAATATCGCCCGTCAGTTTTGTGTAAGTTACGGTGCCGTCCGCCTTGTGCGGATGCTTCCACGCCCAAATCCCCGTATGCTCTTCGCACTCGGTAATATTTCCGTTTTCGTCCTCTTTCGCATTGACAAGCGTAACGTATCCCTCGTCCGCTTCCGCTTTTTCGTCGATAAGATTGAATACGCGCTTCGCGCCCGCCATACCCATGACGACCGAATTCACCTGCTGGGAAACCTGATTGATATTGTTAAAGAACTGCCTTGTAGTCTGCAAGAACGCCGCCAACAAAGCCATACCGCCCGCCAGAACAAGTGCGCCCGATTCGCTGTACTCATAGAATTGCGAGCCTGAAATGCTCACGTTCCAAACTCGGTTGAGTATAAACGCCGCGCCCACAAAGGTTATAATGACGTAAAACACGTGACCGATATTTCCGAGAATGGGCATGAGCATATTCGCATATCGGTTCGCACGGTTAGACTGATCGAAAAGATGTTCGTTTACTTTATCGAAGTCGGCTTTCGCCTCCTTTTCATGGCAGAATACCTTGACGACCTTCTGCCCGTTCATATACTCCTCGATAAAGCCCTCCGTTTTTGCCACGGCGCGCTGCTGCCCGATAAAGTACTTCGCCGCGCCGCCGCCGATCGTTTTGGTAACGAGAAGCACCAAAAGGATGCCGCCGAATACGATCAGCGCAAGCCAAACGCTGTAATAGAGCATGATCCCGATCAGCGTAAGGACCATGATCGCAGAAGTCAACAGCTGCGGCAAACTTTCGGAAACTACCTGACGGAGCGTATCGACGTCGTTCGTATAATAGCTCATGATGTCGCCGTGATTGTGCGTATCGAAGTAGCGGATGGGAAGATCCTGCATTCCGTTGAACATCTGTCCGCGCATCTTTTTCAGATAGCCCTGCGTAAGAACCGCAAAAAGCTGTTTATAGATCGCGCACGAAATGAGAGAAAGCACATACAGACCTATCAGAATACACATGGGAATCGTCACGGACTTCCATGCGACGGACCAGGGCTGATTCCCAGCGACTGCATCGGCGATCGCGTTATATACCGTCTGCATAAAGAGCGACGGAAGTGAACTGACGACGGCGTTGAATACAAGACAGACGAGCGAGACCGTAAACATTTTGGGATAAAAATGAAAGACTGATTTGATCACTCTTCTCAATACGCCCTTCGTATTCGGTCTTTGCATTGCGGGAGTTTTACTCTTCATCGCTCTTACCTCCCCTATTCTGGGAAGTGTACACTTCCTCATAGATCGCGTTGTTCTTTATGAGTTCTTCGTGCGTACCGATCCCGTCGATCTTTCCGCTCTCCAAAACGAGAATGCGATCGGCGTCCTCTACCGAAGAAGTACGTTGGGCGATGATGATCTTCGTCGTCTCGGGAATAAATTCCTTAAACGCCTTTCTGATGAGCGCGTCCGTCTTGGTATCGACCGCGGAGGTCGAATCGTCCAAAATGAGTATTTTGGGTTTTTTCAAAAGAGCGCGCGCAATACACAGACGCTGTTTCTGACCGCCCGAAACATTACTTCCACCCTGTTCGATATAGGTATCGTATCCGTCGGGAAAGCCCTGTATGAATTCATCCGCCTGCGCAAGGCGGCACGCTTCGACGAGTTCGTCGTCCGTCGCGTCCGGATTGCCCCAGCGCAGATTTTCTTTGATCGTACCCGAAAAGAGTACGTTTTTTTGCAGTACGACGGCGACCTGATTTCTGAGTGCATCGAGATCATACTCTCGCACGTCCTTACCTCCCACCTTCACGCTCCCCTCGCTCACGTCGTAGAGACGGGAAATAAGGTTGACGAGCGAGGTCTTGCTCGAACCCGTACCGCCGATAATGCCGATCGTCTCGCCCGATCTGATATGCAGATCGATATTTTCCAAGACGTTCTTTTCGGCGTTTGCGGAATACTTAAACGAGACGTTCTCAAAGTCGATCGAGCCGTCCGCGACCTCGTAAACGGGATTTTCGGGATTGTGAAGCGTACTTTCCTCTTTCAGGACTTCACAGATACGACGTGCACTTTCCATACTCATAACGATCATAACAAATACCATGGAAAACATCATGAGCGACATTAAGATCTGCATTCCGTATACGATGAGCTGGGTCAGAGTCCAGGACATATCGCTTCCGTTTCTGATACTCAGATAACTGCCTATAAAGAGCACGGAGACAAGGACGCCGTAAAAAAACAACTGCATCACGGGGTTGCTCCAAGCAAGAATGCGTTCCGCTTTCGTAAAATCCACGCGGACGCCTTCCGCCGCCCTGTCGAATTTTTCTTTTTCGTATTCCTCGCGCACATAAGATTTTACGACGCGGATCCCCTTGATGTTCTCCTGCACCGACTCGTTAAGATTATCGTATTTTTTGAACACGCGGTGAAAGAGCGGCATGACCTTATACATGATCAGAATTAAAATCAGCGTCAACGGCGGAATGACCGCGATGAATATCCAGGCAAGCGATCCGCCGATGATAAACGCCATCACGACGGAGAAAATCAGCATGACGGGACAGCGGAACGCCATACGCACGATCATCATATAGGAAAACTGTACGTTGGTAACATCCGTCGTCATACGGGTCACGAGCGACGAAGTCGAAAACTTATCCACGTTTTCAAAGGAAAATTCCTGCACTTTGTAATACAGGTCTTTTCTGAGATTCTTCGCAAAGCCCGCGGAAGCCTTGGCACAGAATGCGCCTGCAAGCGCGCCGCAGGCGAGCGACGCAAACGCCATTGCAAGCAAAATGATCGCATACTGACCGATTCCGAGCGTTTTGATTGTAGCACCTGTAGAAACCCACATCGTAACGCCGTTTTTGATCGCGTCGCCGAGCCAGACGATCACGAGCGGAATAAGGCATTCCAGCACGACCTCCATGATCACGAAAAGCGGCGAAAGAATGGACGCCGTTTTGTATTCTCTGATACTTTTTGCAAGAAGTTTCAGCAAGAAAAAAACCTCCTTTTGCGTTAAACCGTTAAAAAAACGCTATTTCTTTTTATACTTTATTATAATGGTGTTATTTTATCATTCCAAAATTTTATTGTCAAACAATAAACGAATGTTTTTTGTGAAAGACATGTAAAAAATTCGCTTCTTTCCGTCGAATTATATAAAAAAGACCCGCATTTCTGCGGGTCTTTTTTTATAAACGGATCATTCGATTCCTTCGTTGAGCTTAGTAAGCAGCGCGTCAAGATCTTCGCCGTGCGCCGAGACTGCCTCCGCGATCGTTTCGCCGTGCGCCATAGCGCAGCCGATGCAGTGCATTCCTGCCGAGAGAAGGATCTCCGCCGCGTTCGGATTGAGTTTTAAGCAATCCGCGATCAACGTATTTTCCGTGATTTTAGCCATGTTGAAATCTCCTTTTCGTTATTACAGTCTCATTATATCACGTTTTTTATAAAATTACAACTGCTTGACGAAAAAAACTTTAAAGTCCCAGCAGCCAATAGATAAGCCCTACCGCGGCGCCCGCACTCACTCCGAATACGATTATGGGTCCCGCGACAATAAACATTTTCGCCGCCATACCGTAAACGAAGCCCTCCGTTTTGAACTCGATCGCAGGCGACGCGACCGAATTCGCAAAGCCCGTGATGGGCACGATACTACCCGCACCCGCATTTTTTCCGATCCTGTCGTATACGCCGAAGCCCGTCAGGAGCGTTCCCAAAAAGATGAGAATAACGGATACCGTGCCCGCAAGAATATCCCCCGAAAGCCCCGCAAATTCGAGCATATAGCGGAAGAACTGTCCGATGCAGCAGATAAAACCGCCCACCATAAACGCCCTTCCGCACGTCTTGAAATGCTGGGTAGGCGGATCGAATGAGTTTACATAGTTGATATAGTTCTGATTCAGATTTTCTTTGGAACGTCCCGTCACGGTCTTTGCTCCTCCCTTTTTGCGGAGGGAAAACAGGATTCCCTCTCTTCCCGCGTCTTTCCTAGCGGATTTTCTCTGACTTTTCTCATGTCTATAATTTGGGAAAATCGAGCGGAAATTATACAAAAAAATGGCTAACAGTAGGAGCGCAATAAATCGTAGAGCGTTTGATAGAATTCCCCCAAATAGCTTCTTGCAAGCGTATCCGCGCCGAACGCCTTCAAACGGGCGTTCGGGTCGCTCGTCACGTCCATGTAATACTGCCTTACGACCAGAAAGCGTTCGGAATAGCTCAAATTGTAATTCGGGTTCTGCGGATAGCGGTAAGGACCGTTTTCGTCCCCCTCCGAGCCCAACGCTTCGTAAGCAAGCTGGTAATCGAGATCGTTTTTGACGGTTTCGATGTCCGCCAATTTTTGTTTCTCGATTTCGCCGATCGCGTCCCGCAGAGCCGTGCTCCGCGCCGTATTGTTTGCGATCATAAAAAATTTGAGTTCGTTTTGATTCTTTTCCGCCTCTTTTACGATTTTGTCCTTCTTCGACTGCGCCGCCCGCACCATCGCCAACTGAACGGGCGATAGATCAGAATAGTCCGGACTCGTCAAATCAACAATATCGATCGTCATTCGTCTTCCTCCGTAAAGCGGAAGAGCACCGCGCAAAAACGCGCTTGGAGCGCGCTTGCGGGCTCTACGCCGATTTTGACAGCAAAACCATTTCCTCTGAGCGGCGAACGGAGTTTTAACGCTTCGTTCGCGGTTCCCCTGACCGTTCTCGTACCTCGGTTCGAAGTGACGGTAATATAAAACGTTCCCTCTCCTTCGACGGCGATAGAACGTAGCATTTTTTCTCCGCTGATCCCGAACGCGATTTTTTCCGCAGTGAAGTACGGCGTAAAATTTTGGGGAATTCCCTTTTCCGTCATTTTGTAAGCGTACCCGCCCCTCGTGAAATAGAGCTCGTCGCCCGAAGCGATATCTGCCGCGCCGTTTTCGATAAAGTGCGCTTCGCCCTGTTCGGGATCGTAGCAGTAGATCGCGGTTCCGCCCTCTTTGCGGCGGACGAACGCGTAATATTTTCCGCAGTAAGAAATGGCTTTTATAAACTTCGTCAGCTCGATTTCGTCAAAACGGGAATGAGGCACGCAAGTCGAAACCGCGCCGTTGAAAAGATGAAAGCCCGTGTCCGTAAAATAACCGACGTTTTCCCCGCAGAGCGCAACCGTATTCGCAATGAGTTTTCCGCATTTCATGGGCATATGCACAGCTTTGAAATTGATCTCGTCCCCCAAAACGCGCAACGAAGTGATCCCGTGTTTTCTGAACAGGTACAGCTTGTCCTTATAGGGTTGCATTGCAAGAATATCGCCGAGTTCTTCCGCAGGGAGTTCCAAATAACCTCCGCCGTAGCGGGCTTCGCTCCAATCGCTCCCGTCGAACGTTTTGCAATAATAAACACGGTTTCCGCTCGCCGTAAAAATTCTTTCGCGGAACAGTGCGCCGCATCCGCCCTTACCTTCTCCCACGCGAACCGTCGAACTGCCGATGTAATTGTATACGTGCTGACGCATGACTCCGTAATACTGCGCCACTCCCTCCTTATCGAAAAAGCAAAAAAGACGATAGGGCTCGAATGTCAGATTATAAGTAACTTCGGGCGCCGAAAAATCTGCATTCATGGCGTGCAGCCGCTTGCGGGCAGGTTCGTGCGCAAAAATTTTACCCCCTGCAACGGCGATTCCCGTCGACGACTGCGGAAGTTTAAAAAACTCCTCTTCCCCCTCCGCCGCGACGAGCCCGTCGCCGTCCTCTCTCAAATGGTAGGTGCGGCGGTTGTAACTTTGTAAAAGCTCTTTTGCCGTAAGACGGAGAAATTTTGTTTTTTCGTCGGGCACTTGAAGCGAACTGCCGAAGATCATACCCACCTCCTCGAACGCACTCTTACCGTTCTGCGAAAAATATTTTTGGCACGAAGCGCATCGCGGAACTTTTTATCCCACAGAGCAGCGCGCCCGTTTTCGCCATTGACAAGACAGTACTGCGCAGCAACGCCGTAGGCTAAAAGCCGTGCGGAAACACCCGACTCTTCCGAAAATTCCGATTGCTCGTCAAACGCGTTCTTCGTGCAAGGAATACAGTCGTAAACAACGAGCGCGCTCCCTTGCCTGTCGTCGCTCATCAGGATATAGGCGGAGTAAGTCACGAATCTCGCCAGGTATCCTCCGCAAACGACCCTGCGAATATTAACGGGCACCTGCGAAAACTCCGTATAGTAAATTTTATTTTCGGTAATTTCGACCCTTTCCTCTCTTCTGATCGGACAGTAGTCGAGCGCCACTTCGTTCTCCGTAAAATTGTAACAGCGCAAAAGCGCGTCGCATTCGAGCTTTTCTTCTTCTGAGATTTCACCCTCTCCCTTATCGAGCGCGGACAGGAGATCCTCTCTGCCCAAACATCCCGCCGCAAGCGCAACCACTTCTTTGACAGTCATTTGACCCTCCTTAAAATTTACCGCCCCTCCGCTCATAATAAGCGGAGGGGCGGTTTTTCGTTACGCCTCGGTGATCCCCGAAAGACGCGCCTGTCCCGCAGGACGGTAGCACATGAGTTCTGCGTACTTCACGAGCGTTGCACGGAATACGGGTTTATCGCTGAGTTGCTTTAAAACCTTTCCGTCCTCTCCTTCGAGCCACTGCCAGTCGCACAGCTGATGAAGCCCGAAGTCCTCTGTATTTAAAAGATACATCGTATTCTTTTGACAGAATCTGTCCGTAACGATGGGAATACCGTTAAAGGAAATCGCGCGGAATCCCCCTTCGAGCTCCATAGTATCGATCTGGCGATAAGCGGAAAGCGTGTTAAAGAACGCGCGGCGCACTCCGGGAGAAGTGACGATAAAGTTCACCCTGCTTCCCGAACGCTCCTCGACAGTGTCGATCGCCTTTTGAAGAGCGGCTTCCGTCAAAGTCCCCACGGAATCCTCCTTGTAGGGATCGAGCCATGCGTTTCCGCTGCGGGATACGCCGTAGAGGTTCGCACTGTCAAAAATTGCTTTCAGCCCCGTGATCTCCATATCTTTTGAGTTGTGGATATAGAAATTCGCGCTGTCCCCTGCGGCAAGCGTGACGGCGGCGCCGCCGATCGTGACCTTTTTGGTCTTTTGGTCGACGTTCGTAATGCGCTTGCCGTCTATGAGTTTTGTCGTATCATTATACATATCAACCACCATGCCCTCGGCGAGATTATCCACGCTGTCGCAGGTATACACAGTTCCCGAACTTCCCGTTACCTTTGCGATCGCCCCCGTTCCGTCGCCGAAGAGCATTCTGCCGAAGTTGCAGGAGGCGCTCTCCACGAGCGAGCGCATCTCGTCGTTCAGAAGATCGACGAACGCGCCCTCGTTGCTCTTTGATGCGCGGATCGCCTTATCGGAAATTTCGATCGTACCGTACAGGTTCTTCAAGGTGGAAACGAACTGTTCGTAGCGGTTGCCCGCAGCCTCGGGAAGAGTTCCCGTTTCCGTGCCCGCTCCTATGCCGCCGTTGAGCCCCACGCGCACCGCCTTTCTTACGTCCCTGCCCCATACGTCCGAAGCCGTCTGTTTGATTTGCGCGAGAAAGGGGTTCACGCTCTTATTGAGCTGATCCGTGACTGCGCTGAGATAATAGGATTTTAATACGTTATCTGCCGTCTGTGTTGTTACCATTGAAAAATTTTCTCCTTATTCTTTGCTTTTTTTGAGATAACCGAGAGCAATGCTCCCGGCCTCCTGAAAGGTTTTGGGGACGACGTTCTTCGCCGTGACCCCGACCCCCGAATTTGTGAGAAGAGGCACGCCTTTGAGCGACGCGAGGTAATCGCTTAAAACGCGTGCGCGCACCCCCTCGTTTTCATTGACCATGCGGTATAAATCATCCTCCCGCACCGCGCCTGCCTCTGCGCTTTTCTGCACGGAAGCTTCTTCGAGCGCTTTCAGCTTTTGACTGCGGCGGGTAAATTCCGCTTCCAGCTCCCCGTAAGCGCGCAAGAGGGCGTCCACGCTTTTAAATTTCCCCAAATCGGGAACGGTCTCCCCTGCCGTTTCCTCTTTGGAATTTTTGAGTTCGTTCTCCTCCATTCAGTCTATTCCTCCGATTTTATGATTTCCGTCGGCGTTTCTCCCGACAAAGAGCGGTGCGCGGCGAGGTGCAAAAGCAGTCTTTCCTTGTACGCCCCGTCCTCTTCCCCGCCCGAAAGGAGCGCGCGCGTGTGCTCGGCGATATGAAGACTGTGATCGTCGTAACTATCCGCTTCCACGCCGCGCCCTTTGAGTTCGATATTCTCCCGTTCCGCCTTTTTAAGATGCAGATCGGAGATATCCCTGGCGTTCTCGAACGAACCGTAGCCGAGCGCGTCCAAGAGTTTATTGCGCATTGCGTCCGAGAACCCCTCCTTTTCGTCTTTGAGCAAGCCGAGCTCGAAGAGCTTTAAAATATCCTCGCGGATTTCGTCGGGAGACTTTTCGTAGCCCGTCTCGAACTCGACGTCGTCCGCAGAGATGTCGCTCGCGTCAAAATAGAAAAGCTCGGCACGCCCGCCCGTTCCCGTCATGCGCAAGAGTCGCTTCGTCGCCGCGAACTGTTTATAAAGGTGAAGAATCTGTTTGCCTGCTTCCTTTATTGCGCGTTCGACGCTCTCGACGCTCATGTGCATACGGTTGGTATCCTGGTCGATGAGCAGTTGCAGTCCCACCGCCGAAGTAACGTGCGTGGGGTTTGCGGAATTGCGCGAGACCTCGCTCATTCCCGATACGAGAATGAATTCCTCCGCGATTCGCTCCTCTTCTTCCTGAAACGCCGAGGGAAGACTCCCCGCTTCAAGGAAGGCGGGCGCGGGCGAACCTTGGCGGTAAATCAAGACTTTCCCGGGATAAAGTCCGTTTTCCGCAAGTTCGTCCGCATCCACCGAGCCGTCCTCCGCCGCAATCACTCCCATCGTCAGGCGATTCAAAAATTCGTGTTTGCGGTTTCGAACCGCGTTATACGCCCGCTGTAAGGGAATCATACGGTCGACGACGCTCGTTCCGAAGAACGACCCCGCAAGCGAGAGCGCGGTCTGCCGTATAAAAGGCAAAACCCGTTCCCCCCTGTCGCCGTTTTTATAGGGAAGAGCCCCTTCGAAAAGAAGGGTATTCCCCGCAACTATTTCCAGCCGTCCTTCGGGATACTTCCCGTTCGGACGGGTGTACCGTTCGATAAGTATTTCCATATTCTCCCCGTTCGGACGGAAGTCCCCGTCTGACGGGCGCTTCCAGCCGCTTGCCGAGGAATAGGGCAGAAGGGAAAATTCCCCGATATTTCTTCCCTCTACCTTCACGCCGAATTTTTCGAATATCTCCGAGACGGGAACCGCCTTTGCGTGGATCAGACTCTTCACTTCCGTCATGTTCTCCGCCGTGAGGGAATCGGGATAGATTTCAAACGGCGAGAGCGCGACAACGTTCACGTCCCCCTCTTTAACGGTATGCCCCGTCTCGTCCGTGCCGATGACGTTGCCGTCGTCAAAGTTCCAAATGACCTTATAAAACGCCGTGCCCAACGTTTCCGACCACTGCGTGGCGCGCGCAATCACGGCGTCCAAATCGATCCTGCTCTTGACCGAACGCAGAATATTCGACGAAAGACGCGCCGTATTGATGTCCGCTTCCTCGTCCGAAAAGGCACGCACGTTGAGCACGGGACGCACCTTCGAGAGTCGCGCGATACGCGTCTCCACCGTCGGGGCGATATGGTTGAAGCACCGCCGCGACTGCCAATAGAACTCCGCGTCCTCCGTTTCGAGATTTCCCGCGTGGCTTACGAAACAGTACTGATTGCCGCTTACGAAATTCATGTTGATCCGCCAGCCCTGCTCAATACTGCGGCGTGCCTCTTTTCTGCTTTCGAAGTCCTTTTTGATTTCCTCCGCAAGCTCTTTTTTGCGTTTTGATTCCGTCTCCTCTGCGATCTTTTTTTCCGTGATCTTATTTTTCACCCTCTTTCTCCTTTAAGCGTTTTAATAGTTTTTGTTTTTCCGCTTCGAGTTCTTCGTCCGAGAGCACGGAATAGTCTTTATGGTCCATCAAGAGCCTGACCGCTTTTAAATCGGGAGGAATATCTTTTTTCGTTTCCTTCCGCTTGACGAGCTTTAACTCTCCGTCCTCGACCCCGTACTCCTCCGTGACCTCTTCGAGCGAATAGCCGAGCGCGACCTTCATAATCGCGCTTTTGATTTCCTCTTCACTCATACCCGCGTCCTCCGCAATCTCCGTATCAATCTGTCCTTATCTTTCGTAATTTCGCTGACTTCCGATTTTAGCTTTTCCGCAGCGCGTGGACGGGTCATGAGAAAATAACGAAGTTCGTCCATCGCATGGTCGTCCCGCTTTACGGGACTGTCGTTCTCGCCCCAAAAATAGCTTTTGAACTCCCGTATCATCTCCGTACAGCAAGAGAAGATACGAAGATCTGGAAGTCCGTTTTTGGGATTTAAAAAGCTCTTTACCTGCGCAACGCCCGAAAAGACGTCCTTATTTACGCGCGGATTCACCAAAATCCCCCGCTCTGCGAACAGTTCCGAAACGCTCTTCTGACAAGCGAGCGTGCGCTGTCCCGCCGCACTGTCGATCAAAGCGGAAACGCGCCCTTTTGAATCGGTTTTCCAACCCAGCTTTTGAGAGATACGTTTTATGGCTTCCGCATGGTAATCGATATCCCGCCCCGCCGCATAGTGCTCTGCGACAACGTAGATATTGCCGTCGTAATCGACGGCGTACCAATGCGCCGAGAGCGGATTTTTAAGACCGGGGTCGACGGATATTCCGCACTGCCATTCTTCGGGAACGGAAAAGGGTGCGATCACATGCACCCCCTCGTCGAATTCGGGATAGACAAGCCCCTCGCGCGTACAGAATCTGCCGTACCTTCTCGATTCCTTCGTCCTCTCGTCAAGCGTAGATTCAAGAAGCTTGATCTCTCTCTTTGGAAGATAGGGATTGTCCGCCCACTCCATGAACTCGTACCAAATTTCGGGATTCTTTCGGCGGTTGAGATAAATTTCCTCATAGACGAAGGTCAGACCCTTTAATGGGGTCATCGTACCGAAGATATCGCCGCGCCTGTCGAAAACGCGCATTGCGCATTCGTCGTAAATATCCTTGGGCGGTTCTTCGTCGAACCACACGAAGTCGAGAGAGCTGCCCTGAAATCGCTCACGCCCCTGATCGCAGCTTTTAAAACCGATCACCGATTTACCGCCGAATGCGTTTTTTACGATGATTTGGTCAATCACGCCCGTTTCGGGACTGTCCTTTCTGCCGCTCGTCATCACAATATCCTCGATCCAGTCGGAACGCAGATACCGCAGAATTTTCTTTTGCGCCACATCGCGCTGCACCTGCGCCGTGAGCGAAACCACCCAGCCGAACACTTCCGGCTTGTTCCTTCTGTACGGGTGCACGCCCCGCGCAAGCCACACCGCCTCGACCGCTCCGCACTCCGTCTTGCCCGAACGGTTTCCCCCGAACACCCAGCGGTTGCGCTTTTTACACTTGTGAAAAGCCATCTGCTTTTTATGCACGCGTTTACCTCTGTTGTACCGCGCAAGCTCGTCCGAGCGCTTCCGCCGCTCCTGTTCCCGCTCGATCGCTATGATTTTATTCATGATTTCGTTCATTTTCGATAAAATATATCCTTTCATTCAACTTTTTTTCGGTTATGATAGTCGGCATGAAACGCTTAACTATTTTATTTGCCGTATGGATCGGCATTGTAATCGCGGCACTCCCGCTTCTTGTAACTCCCGCTGCGCCAACCGCCTTCACCGCCCGCGCGGAAGGCGAAGTCTACGCCGTTGCAGAGACCTCGGAAGTATGGTTTTACAAAACGGAAAACGAAGACGACAAGCTCTTCTGCATTCCGAAAACCTACTATGTAAAGGTCATTGCACGCGGAGAACGCTTTTCCTTCTGCGAATACCTCCGCGACATCACGCCCTATAAAAAGGTTTCGGGCTACTGTCTGACGGATAGCTTGACGTTTGTCGATTTTGTCCCCCAGCGCCCCTTCCTCTACCGCGAAGTAACCGTACAGTATGTACTGCCCGGAGCTTCCCTCGGCAACGGAAGTTTTGCGGGCAAGGAGGAAAGTTTCGTCTACTACGGCACCCGCTACGAAGACGGACAGCTCTACTTCTATGTGGGCAAGAACGGAGAGTTCGACTATATCCCCGCCGAAGAGGAAATCACCTTCGAGCTCAACACCGATTATCTTCCCGAACCCGAAACGCCTGCGACGGGTTCGAAGAACACGGGAGGGCTCTCCGCCGTCCAGATCGTTTTGATCACGCTTGCAGCCGTTGCCGTTCTTGTCGTCGCGGTGTTCGTGGCGCACGGTAAAAAGTCCGCTCCGCCCGAAAACTTTGAACCTTGAAAACGGAGCGTTCTCTTTTCGCGGCGGGCACAGATCCTCTGTTCTCCGCCGTTTACGATCGCTCTGTACACTCTCATAAGACATACGGAATTTTTGTACGCCTTTAAAAAGTACTCCTCCTTTATTCCGTTTAAGGAAAACTGCGCCGCGATTTTTCGGAGCAGTTTTTCCTGCTTTCTGAAATAACTGCGCTCCGAACATAAGACCGATCCCCCAAACTTTGCAAGAAATTTTTTGCGTCTGAAATAACGGTATTCCAAGAGAAACAACTCCTCACTGTTAAGATCGGCAAGTAAATTTTCCGTAGTTATTTTTAAGGAATCCAGACGCTCCGCCAGAAATATTTCTTCCGCAACCTCCTCCAAATCGTGCATTGCGTTAAAGCGCGAACGGTACGAGAGAAGCGCTTTATTCTCAGCCGCCCCTCTCGCCGCCTCTGCAAGCGCGCCCATCGCCGGATAAACGTATAAAATTGCCTTTACATAATCGTTACTCATCTGACTACCTCATTGCATTTCCGAACAAAACAAACATTTGTTCGTATCTTTATAATAGCACATATAGTTGACAGACGGTTGCCGGTATGCCAAAATATTTTCGGATTTGAAAAAATTTTTTTTGAGCGCAAATAGGTTGTCATACGCGCGTGCGCGTGTTATAATGATAATTATGAAATTCAAAAAGACGATTGGGCTTATTGGCGCCCTTACAATTTCGGCAAGCGCGTTTAGCGGCGTCCTTCCGCTTACGGCAAAAGCGGATGACCCTGTTATGCCTCCTTCCGTTGAGGCGACTTCCCCCGTGACCTTTAACGGGATAAATGCGGAATTGCTCCTTCCCGCTACCTACGAGCAGTATCTTCCGCTTCAAGAGCCCGCATATATCGCCATGAACGAAGAATATATTGCGATTGCCGATAATTCGCTTATGTATATCTACGATAAAAACGGTAAGAAAGAATATAGTGTTTACAAACATATTATGAGCGGCGCGCCGATCTCCATATCGAAAATTCAGTTCACCGACGACGGGAAACTGTACTTCCGCGACAATATCAACGATCTCTATCAATACGATTTTGAAAGCGGCACGTCGAAGCTCATCAGCGACATGAGCAGTCTCACCTTTCTCATTCACGGCGACTATATGTATATGGCGTACGCAACGCCGACGACGAGCAAGGTAAGTTTTACTTACGTTCCCGTAAACGATATGAATGCGAGCGCGCGCAAATTTTTGGCGCAAGA
Source organism: uncultured Christensenella sp. (assembly GCA_910585595.1). GTDB lineage: Bacteria > Bacillota > Clostridia > Christensenellales > Borkfalkiaceae > Gallimonas. Next base: position 217,268 of record CAJUET010000001.1, read on the forward strand.
CCTTAACGCGGACAATCCGCGCATGGCATACGAGAACGACACGCTCTATTGCATTATCAACAACAATACCGTGAACGCCTATAACGGGATCACACACGAATATCTCAACGGCGGAAAGCTCGACAATTCGCGCGAACAAATTTCCGATCTGAAATTTGTATGCGCATATAAAAACAACTTCTTTTACACGGTAAACGGAACGGGGCTTACTCCGAACGGACTGTACCGCACCGATCACGAAGGAAACGCAGTATGTATTGCCGAGGGCGACGGTTATTCTACGATTACCTCTTACGGCGACAAACTCTATTGTATTCAGGGGAATACCATCCGCGAAATGTCGGTTACGGAAGATTCAGTCGAGCTGACGGGTTACGAGATCGCGATCGACTCCGATTCCCCCCACCGCCTTGCAAATTCGGGCGAAACGGTGCGGACGAAAGATTTCGTTGCGATTGCGGATACCGAAAACAAGCGCATATCCCTCTACAACCGTCCGGAAAAAAGTTATGCGACGATAAAGTGCATAGACGAAAACGGAAACCCGTTTACACCCGAGCACATCGCGATCAATAAAGAAGAAATTACCGTAAAAGCAAACGACGACGTAGTGACATCCAACAAAATCGCCGTTTCGAACGACCAGAAAATATACGAATACGTCTATGAGCGCCATTCTCTGTTCCCCGAGCAAAACGGCGTAACGGAAATTACGCCCGCCCCTCATGAAACGCTTCAATCGGTGAAAGGGTTAAATTACGTTTACGGGGAGTGTTACTATATTACGGATTACGACGGCTACGGCTCGCTCGGCAACAAGACCTCCAACGAACTTCACTTCAACGGCGTAAACACGCCTACCGCAATCACGAGCGACGTTTACGGCACGATCTACGTTGCATTCGGCAACAAAGTCTATACCTTCTCCGAGGACGATTTTAAAAAGGACGGCGCAAGCGGAACGCTCCGCGCCACCCTTTCGACGGAAGCCGATCCCATATACGCAAGTCTTACCGTAGATTACGAAGGCAATATTTGGTATATCGACGAAGGGAATCTCTACCGCAACGATCTAAGCGGCAACAACGACGTAAAAGCGCAAATCGACGGCAACGATTTTGTTTACACGGGGGAAAATAACGACTATCCTTCCTCTTTCGCGCTCTCCTTTGAAGACGACGAAATCTATTTTAACTTTAAAAACTATGTGGTCAAAACAAACGCCTACGGGCTTGAAAGTCTCCCCTCGCTGAATAAGATCACGGCGGGCGAAGCAAAAGAAAAGACCTTCGATCTTGCAGAAAGCGATAATCTCTTCGTAAAAGTCCCCGAAGGCTCCGTCGGTTTTCAGATCGACCTTAACGCTTTAAAGACGACCGAGAAATATTTCCCTTATGTAAGTTATTTCCGCACCGCAGGCGTGCAAGACGGCGAGAAAGTTGCCCGCCGCGGCGTGCTCCTCTGCGAGCCGGAAGGCGACGACGGGTATTACGTTGTCGCGCTCTATGACGCGTACTCCCATTCGTTTACGGCAAACCTCTTTAAAAAATCAAAAAACAATCTTGAAAAACCAGAAGAGACTTATTTTAAGGAAACAGAAGACACGGCGTATATTTCGAGCAGCGTTTCGCTCTGTTCCGCGCCCAGTCTTTTCATTGCGCCCGACGGAGAACGGCTCTCTCCCCTTTCCGATCATCTTCTGAACCGCGGATCGGTCGTGAACGTTTTAGGCTTTGCCGAGGGCGAAGATCGCGAATACGCCCTTGTGGAGGTCGTAAGCGGAGATAGAATTAACGGAAAAGGATATGTTCCCCGCTCCTATCTTACAAAAACCGATCCGCTCGGAGTCATCGAACAAAAATATCAACTCGGTTATTTAAGGGGCGATGCGGGAATCATTCTTAAAGGCGAAAACGGCGAAGAACTTAAAATAACGGATAAAACGGAAGCAAAGCTATATAAAAACGAGGACGGAACCTATACCGCCGTAGTCGAAAAAGACGGTATTGTTTATTCGAATACCGTCCTTTACGATCAAATATCGCACGGCGAAACAGACGCGCTCAGGATCAGCCTGATCGTTATATTGAGTGTGTTGGCTCTTGTGATCGTCGGCGGCTACGCCTTCCTCATGTTCCCCCGCAAGAAAAAGAAATAATGAAGAAAATAAACCCACACCCCGCATAAAACGGGGTGTGGGTTTTGAATTTCGCTAATCGCTATTGCCGTACATAAGTGCGGAATTGGTTTTCACTAAAAAATCTCCTCTTACGAGGAGATTTTTTCTTTTTACGCCTTATTCAACTGTCCGCAAACGTGCACGCCGGTTTCACCGCCTACATAGATTTTCTCACCGTTATACTCATACGAAAGCTTTACTTCAATATGCCCGTATTTGTAACTACCGCCGTCTACATGGAACGATTGCGCGTCCTCTCCTCCGTTATAGACTTTATTCGTAGTGCTGCCGTGGCTTTCAGTCGAATTACAATTCCCGTTATCGTAATAATACCGATATTCCAGAGTGCCGCTTTGAATTTCGTCCGCCATCGCGCCGATCAATTTGCCGCCCGTGACCTTCACGTCCGTATCGTATTTGTAGCCGCTGAAGACATTTCCGCTCCATACGTTTTTCGTAATTTCCGCCTTCAATTCAGTCGCCCACAATGCCTCGACCTTTGTTTCGACGCTGCCGCCAAGATAGGCAATGTCCGTGGCTTTCGTCCAAGTTTTATCATCTTCATGATACTGCCACCATCCGAGGAAGACATAGCCCTCCTTCGAAAGTATCGGAAGCCTGTAATCGGTATCGAAGTCTACCCGCTGCGACTGCGTATTTACTCCGTTATACTCGAACGGCACGTCGCTCGACAGGATCACAAAGTCGGGACTGCTCTGCGCCGTAACCGTAAAGCCGTTTTCGTTCGCATCGATCGGCAGTGTATATACGCCCGAAGGCAACATTTCCGTAAGATCGAACGTGTTGCTCCAACCGCTCACGACGTACTCTTTCAATGTTTCGCCGCGATAGACAAGCGTGATCTTTTGACCGTAACGCACTTTCGTATCGATAAAACTTAATTCGCCGTCCGCACCCCTGCTCACAATTTTCACATCGCATAACTTAGAATCGGAAACAGCCTCTATCCTCAACGAACCTTCGATCGGCGTATGCGGCCATACGTTGGTACAGAACTCGCTGTCTGACGCAGGCGCCTTGATTCCCTTTTCAGCCGCAAGTTCGTCTGCGTAAACTCTGTGTTCATAACCCTCGATAAACGGGCAGTCGATGCGAACGTTTTCAACGACTTGATCCCCGTTCGCCGCAGCGAAGGTCACCGTGTACGTTGCGCGGGATAGAATACGCTCTTGCGTGAAGGTACGCGTGATTCCGTCGAAGGAATAAGTTACGATCACTTTGATGCCTCCGTAATGAACGCCGCCGTTCCAACCCAATCCGCTGCCGCAGTTCTTAAATCCCGTATCGAATAACCCGTTCTCTACTTCAATCGGATTTCCGTTATTGAGGGTATCCTCTTCGCTCGCGTTATTTCCGTAAACCTTGAAATATGCCTGAGCCTCGGACGACACGCTGATTTTCGAATATGCGTTCTTTGCCGTTTCGTCTTTGGTGTAAGCCGTACTTCCGACGCAGGTACCGGCAATCTTATATTGCTTATTCAAAATACCGCCGTTCGTAAATTCCGTGATCGCAATTTCGATCTCGTGCGTCCAGACCGCAAACAGTGCGACGGTACCCTTTCCGTAGAACTGTTCAACGTCGGTCGTATAAACGTAGTTTTCGCCGACTTCCGCCCACCAGCCGAGCAAATTGTATCCCTTCGCGCGAACGTCTGCATTCAGCGCGTAACCGTTCACGTTATTATACGATCGGTCGGTGTAATAATACCCGTTATAATCGCCGCCCATTTCCAACTTCGATCCGTCGTAATTGACGTTGCTGTACAGGCGCACGTTAACGGTGCTGTCCAGCCAATAAGCGTAGAGCGTAAAGTTACCGCTTTGAACAAGCGCGTTTGTAAGGCTTACGACCTGCGTACCGCTGCCCCCTTCCCTCGTATAGTAACCGCCGAAGAAGTGACCGAGCGCTCCGCTGGGAACTGCCAACTCATCTGCCTGTGTATCGTAAGTATAACCGCAGGTCTTGATCCAGACGCCGTTTTGCTCCGTAAAGCCGCCGTCAAAGGGTCTGAGCTTACTGACGATCGTAAATTGATAGGTTTCCGCGGTATACTCCGCAACGATTTCCAAATCGCCGTACACGGCATATCCGTCCGCAACCGCCTCCCCGTTCAGTTTCCATTCTCCCCTGTAACCGAACTTATCGGGCACTGCGGGCAGGCTCAGAACATCGCCGTCGTTATAGTTCTGCGAAAGCTGTTCGTTTCCGTCCGCAATATATACGACTTTATGCTTAACTTCGCTCCAAACCGCGGTAAGCGTCGCATTATGCGAAACACCCGCAAGCGAGGTAAGGATCTCCGTACTCCCTTCGAGCGTAAAGCCTTCTAGGAACATCGCTTTTATCACGCCGTCTACGACCGTTTCGAACTCTCCGATCGGAAGCCTTGTATTTTTACCGTAAACGTAGTCGATCTCCTGTATATAACCGCCCTCTCCGTCTGCGGAAAATCCTTCCAGCCGATATCCGCTTTTCAATACAATTTTATACGTTTCGGGGATGAACACGGCATAGAAATCTGCCTCGCCCGTCACCCGCTCCGCCTTTTCGCCGTCTGCCGAGAGCGACCAATGCGCGAAGGCGTAGCCCTCTTTCTGCGGTACGGGAAGAATATCGGAGACAAGGTCGCCGTAATGGGCAACCGCTTCCCCTTCAACGCCGTCAACGTGATAGTATATCCTGTATTCGATAAGCTCCCAATCGGCATAGAGCGTCATACCGTCGCTCAGAATTTCGTTTGCCGAAACAGAGTTTCCGTTTGCGTCGCGGTAGCCGACTAGTTTACGGATCTCGTTCTGCGCTTCGGGAAGAGCGGAACCGTAAATATATGTGAACGTCTTTTCCCAAACCTCGCCTACTTTCGTAAATCCTTCGATCTCATAATCGCTCACGAGCGTAATATCCCTGTATTCGTTTGCAACATACGTTGCTCTGATCTTCATATCATCGGGCAACGGATCGTCCTGCGTGTAGATTTTCGACCACTTCGGCGTAAAGCCCGCAATATTGTCGTAACCTTCAAAACTCGGATAGGAATTGATCGAGAAATCGGCGTAAACCGTTCCCTTTACGTTTCCGTCCTTACCCGTCGAAACGACGATATTTTGGTTTTTGATGACTTTTTCGCCGTCGGGCGCGTTAATCACATAGGAGAGAACGGAAAGCTCACCTTCGATAAAGATAACGCCCTCCCACTTGCTTTCTTCGAGTTCGCTAAGCTTGTGCAGCATCCCCTCTCTAAGGTCTTTTGCCACGTCGTGCCAGGTATCTTCGTAAGTTTCCGCAATATCAGCGTCAACGATGCCGCGGGGATTGCGAAGGGTAAATCCGGTGCCTTCGTTCAAAGTCAATGTAATGACGCCCGCCGCTTTCAACAGCGGTTTCTCCTTATCGTCGGCTTTGATTTTCAGATTACGTACGACCTCTTCGCCGTTTCCGTTTATCATCGTTTCCACGCTGACGAAAATATCGCCGAGGGTCGCCGTGCCCGAAAGAAGTTTTTCGCCGTGGAGCGTCAGCGCATATCTGTGCGTGCCGTCTGTGTTTTCGGTATATACGCAGGAAAGCAACGCGGCAACATCGCCGAAATCATCTATGATCGGCGCGCTCCCCGAATCGGAGCCGCCTATGTTTGCAAGCAGTCCGAGAAGACTGTCTCCGAGGTTAAAGAGGAAGCCTGCCTGGTTGATAAAATCGCCCAAGAAGTTTGCAAGCGGCATTGCGCGGTGCAGAACGGCGGCTTTGGGAAGGGACTTACCGTCCGCGTCCGTCGTCTGGGTGCGCTCGATATAGACCATTCCGTTTTTGCCCGTAAGATTTACAGTCGAATCGCCGTTGATCACCGTAACATCCGCCATGCCGAGCACTTTTACTTTCTTTGCATCATAGGAGAACCGCGCGTTGACCGCCACTCCGTCCTCCTCGAATACGACCGCAATGGACTCCACGCGAATCGTCAAAACACAGTCTGTGAGGATCGAGGAAGAAATTCCGAGACGGATCTCTCCGTTCATGTAGATGAGTTTATTGAGTTCCGAGCCGTAGACGGGTTTTCCGTTTCCGTCAAGCGCAGTCGTCGGGTGAGTAACGCTCGTTGCAACGACCGAAAGCAACTTTGCAATGCCTTCGAGTTTAAAGTAGCTGTCGTCGAGCGTAACGGTCCCCTTCTCCGCTTCGGTCTCGGCGTCGAGCGTAACTTCGACCGCCGTACCGCCTATCGCGAGATCGACGCGCGAAAGATAGGTTTTTCCATCGCTCGCCGTCTGTTTGGAAACCGAAACTTTTCCGCCGTTCCATTCCGCCGTAAAAGTGGAAACACCCTCCTCGTTCGGCTGAGAGAATTCGATCGTCTTTATAAAGGGATTCTCTGCGAAAACAACAGGCTTTTCTCCGTCGGGCAAACTAACCCTTGCGGTATCTCCGATCCCGAAGAGGGACAGGATCGACTTCCCGAGCGCATTCAGATCCGCAACCGTCTGCGGTTCGAGCCAATGCGAGACAAGATATTCGTCGAGAATATCCATGTCAACGCCGAGCGCGGAAACGGCGACCGAAAGTAACGACATGATCTCGTCCGCACTCGCATAGATTTTAAGCGGATTATAGCCCTCTTCCCCTTCCTGATATTTGCTGAGCGTAACAAAGAAGTCGAGCGTATCGTCCTCTTCGTCCTTTTTGTAATTGAATATATACAGTTCAAGGTACAGATTTGAACCGCTTGCACCGTTATCCGTATAGGCGATATTTACATGCAGATAAATTTCAGGTGAAACGACAACCGACTTCTTCGATTCGGAATCATAAATATTAAACGCCTGTTTTCCGCCTCTTCTATATTCGACGTTGCCCGTAAGCCTGTTGAAATACGGCTCTCCTCTCTCCGATTCGGCGGGAATATCCGCAACGAATCCGACGGACAGTTTTTCCGCCGTAAGCGTATTCAGCGTTGCCGCGAGATAATCGAGAAGTTCGATAAAGTCGTTCTTGTTCAGATATTTTGCGTCGGGCATTTCGGGTATAAAAGGCGCCGACTCGGGCGCATAGACCGCAGTCGAAAGTTCACCCGAAACGCTCAGATCCTTGTTATCAAAGCGTATTTTCGCACCGACGAAACCACCCTCTTCGTTGACAATATCGAGCGTAACGCCCATAAACTTGACGGCAAGCAAACCGTTCTCTTCTCCGGAATTTTCGATGGAAAGTCCGGAGAGAAGCTGATCGGGCTGAATCGCTTCCCCGCCCGCCTTCGTCAAAAGCGATTTTAAAAGGTCGAATAATTCCCCGACCGTCTTGGCTTCGGGCAAAAGATCCCTATCGAAAATGGGATTTAAGGTATTTCTTACTTCCGCATACAGCTCGACCACCGCGTCGCCGAGCGAAGGAAGATCGCTGAATTTCAGCTCCGCGCCCACATTGCCGATCGCGACCTTCACGCCCTCCGTATCGACATGAATTTTAAGATCGAGCGTCGTTTCGGAAAGAACGAGGGAAAGATCGAGGTACACTTCGATTCCGCCGTTAAAGCTTACGATCCCGCGGTTGACGGTAAGCAGCATATCTGTGCCGCCTGCGCTTAAAACGACTTTTCCGCTAAGGGAGAGCGCCTTTTTACTGAAAAGCTCGGGAAGAGCCTCCAACACGGGTTTCAGATCGACGAACGCCTTTTTCTCTTCTTCGGTCAGCCCCTTAACTTCTCCGCCGGAAACAAGCGAAAGATCCGCGCCGAGCATACTTACGCTTAACTTGCCCGAGCCGACTGTCAAGGTGATCTCCCCGAGGTCGAAATTCACGCCGAAGAGATTCAGCAGCTTGGTTCCGTTCAGGGCGGCAACGAGCGTAGGATCCCCCTCCTCTTCCGTTTCGACAAGCGAAAGAATTTCGCCGAAGTTCACGGCGAGCACCTTTTCAAGAATCGCGTAAACATCCGCCTTTTCCGCTTCACCCGTCGCGATCAGCGAAGAGATCAGCGAAATCGCCTCGTTCATATCCGCCTTAACTTTGAGCGAATCGATTACCAGATACAGAACGTTTTTATCGTAAACAACCTCGATTTTCTTTTCGAGCGCACCGTAAGTCACGACGATTTCACCCGAAACGCCGACAGGCGAAAGCCCTACGACGATATTTCCGTCAACGGCGAGCGTTTTTCCCGCAAGCTCGTTTTGATAAGAAACGGTCGCCGTCACGGAACCGCCCTTAAAGAGCGTTGCAAGCGTTTCGGCATAAGGCATTAACTCTGTATAGCCCGCGGTATCGAACGCAATATCTTTTTCCGACGGCTTTACGGAGATCTCTGCGCCGTATGCAGAAACCGAAATCGTACCGTTCGTTTTATCGACGGTCAGATTTACTTCTCCAAGCTCGAAATTCACCCCGAAAGCGTCTAAAAGCTCCGTTCCCTTTATCCCCAACGAGAGCGCGTTCTCGTCCTCGCTAAGGGAAAGGAGGGAAGCAAGGTCTTTTTCAAACAGAGCGGAAAGCACCTTGTCGACAGTCGTATTCAATGCTCCGGAAACGGAATTTCCGAGAGGCAAAAATCCTTTTATAAGTTCCATTGCGTCGGAGAGCGAAGCGGAGATCCTGATCCCGTCAAGGTTCAGATAGGCTGTGCCGTTGAGGATCGCAAATTCAACCGTTTTGGCGCTGCCCCTCACGTCCAGCGTAAGCCCGCCCGCAAGCGCAAAGCCGTTAACAAAATTCATTCCGATATTGCCCGTAAGGCGCATATCGGCATTTTCATAGTCGAGCGCGATTTCAAGTTTTCCGCCCGCGATCACCGAATAGACCGCTTCCGCATAAGGATACAGATCGATAAACGAATCTCTGTCATTCAACTCGGGAACAGTCTTTTTCGTATCTTTCAGCCCGATTTTCGCTTCGATCCCCTGATAAGAAAGGTTCAGATCGAGCGTTTCGAGGGAAGCGTTCTTCTCCCCGTCGAGCTTAAACACAAAGTTGAGCGGCATTACAAGGTCTACGCCGAGAGAAGAAAGATCCAGCTTGGCATTAACCTTTGCGAAAAGCGTCCCGTCCTTCTCTTCCATAACGGGATCGCCCAAATCAAAGAGCGGCGCTTCCCCGTTCTCCTCTCCCGCCGAATCCGCCGAAGCGGTCTTTGCCCCGCCCGAAATCATGGAAAGAAGCCCGTCGATCGGAAGCTTCGCCTTCAAATTGCCCACCGCCAAATACGCCGTGGAATCTTCGAGATAGATGTAAATATCCCCTATTCTGGCTTTGAGCCCGATACAGCCGAGCGCCGCGCCGATATCGACGGAGCCTCCGCTCGTAATTTTTGCAATATCAAGTTTAGTCGCGTCAAGCGAAATAACGCCGTCCGTCTTTTTTCCGTCTATTTCGAGGTCAATCTCGTAGGTAACGGGTTTCGTTAAGAACGCGGAAGTGATCATACCGAGCGCGTCCAGCGGTTTTTCCACGTCGTCGTCAATGTCCTTGCCCACGAAATCTTTGAAAAAATTCTCGTAATCGTCGTTCTTCGCGCGATCCGTTCCGTATTCGTAAACGGAAGCAAAGTCCGAAGTGCAGTTAACCGTAATGCCCATCGTCGCTTTGTACGATTCATCCACTTCCGTCCTCAACACCTGCCACGAGGAATCGAAAAAATACGTCACTTCGATATAGTTAAATTCGGGAAGTCCCGTAAGCCCCCCCGTAAACGCCATTTGATTCGCATAGTGCGCTGCCGCGCCCAGATTTTCGGAATTACCGGGGCGCAGATAATAAGTCTGCTTATAGACAGGATTTTGTACAAAATCAATTCCGTCCCATTCCCCAGAAGTAACGAGCTCCGCCTCGCTCGCATGGTCGATCGTCTCTTCGTTGATAATGTAAACGGAAAATTCAGTTCCGGGAAGTCCGTTCTTTGCTTTGAAGGCGGAAACAGTCATATGCGCCGCAAGCTTGTCGTTAAAGGTAAGGCGCATCATTTCATCGTAATCGTTCGCCTTGAAAGACCCGTTCTTGGGGATCTCGCGCCACATCACCTCGTCGCCGACATAGCAGAACTGCCGCCCCGCTTTGATCATGGAACTCGAAGCAATATCCGCCATGATGAGCACGCCGTCCGAATACTGCTTAAACGTGTTGACCGACTGCGGTCCCACAGGCGTCGTGGTGGTGCCGTGCATTTCCATATACCAGCTCGGCTGATGCTTGAAGCGGTAATTCATGTAACCGATATTTTCGAGCGCGGTATGCCCCGACGGGTCAGACCCGTCGTCGGGAAGCTCGTAGGAGACGGTTACAAAGTCCTCCGGCACGTCGTTCGGCACAACGGAACTCAAAAATGCGGAACCGATTGCGAACGCGCCCAAAATAAGCAAGAAAATAGCGGAAAGCGACGCACCCGCTTTCAGTGCGCGCCGCTTCTTTTTTGCGGTAAGAACAAGTCCCTTCCGCTTTTTATTGACCGCACGGGTGCGGTACTTATTTTTGATTTCGTGAAGTCCCTCGTCTTTCATGCGACGGACTCTTTCGCGTTTACCCATATTTACCTTTTCACTCCGCCCGAAAGCGGCAAAAATCACCTGTCATAAATTCTTATGACATAATATTAACATGATATGGCGCGAATGTCAACAGTATGAAAGGACAAACTTATAATTTTTTTTGTAAAATTTTCGCATTTTTAGAATTTATTCCGATATTTTTCACTATTTTCCGCCTTTACCTCTAATATATCCCGCAAAAATTGCCTTTTTTCGCAGCCTAAAAAATTGTTAATTCCCAACATATTTCTCGGAATTTTTTGCTTAAAAAATCCGAAATTCAAACTAAAATTTCCTTAAAAATTTGTCATAATACCATCATATTTCTTTGTTGCTTTCCGACCAAAAAAATGTTCGCAACGCAAAAATTTATATGCGTTTCACGGTTCTGAACAATCAAGTCGGCGCAAAAACTCGCGTCACTTTTTGTTTGTGTAATTACATTTCACCTTCCAACGATTGACAAACGTAAAACACTTTTATATAATAATGATTATTATAATAAATAATGCAAGCAGGAGATTTTTTGATGGCAGAAAAAAATTCCAACCAAAGCAATTTTATACGGCGGCAAAAGGATGCGCAGATCCCCTCTTCGATCGCGCCCATGAAACGGAAAGCAAAACCCGAAGATCCGGCGCAAAAACCGCTACTCAACTCCGTAACTTTGCAGGAGGATCTGACCGAGGAACAGTTGCAGCCGCTCTCCAAGCGGGAAAAGCCCGCCCCTTCCGAGGAAGTCTTTCCCGCACCGCTTCCTTCCCGCAAGATCAGCGCAGGGAGCCATGCTCAGTTTCGCTCTTCGGCGGTAGCGCCTTCGGCAAAGCCGATGACGCGGCACACGGTACAAACGGGCTATAAAGCGGAATGGAAATATACGAACGCCGAAGACGTTGTAAACGCCAAAGACCCGAACGAAGAAAACGAAACCGGACATAAAGTAAAGCGCAACGGTTCCGTCACTGCGGAAGTCGTAAAAATGCCGATCAACAAGCAACCGCTCATTTTGAGCGCAGTCGCCTTTTTTTTGGCGCTCATCATCATTCTCGGCTGTATTTTCGGCATCACCTCGGCAGGCAGTTCTACCAAACCGTCGATTAGTTATTCGGATAAACCCATTTTAAGGGATACCGAAATTCTCAGCCCCGTCGACCCCTCGAACCGCGATCTTAAAGACGCATATCACTACGAATACACGGGTAATTCCATCGTCGGAACCTCTTTTGAATATAAGGGAACCATCGATAAAGAAAATATCGTAAAACCCGTTGCGGAGACCAAAAACGAAGGACTTACGGAGAACGGACTTTCCAAATATCCCACTTTCGGCAGTACTCCGAGCGGCGTATTGGGATCGGGCGAAGAGCAGGTCGCGATGAGAAATAAACTGATCGCAGAATCTGTATACGTCGCCTCTTCGAATACGAGCCACAATTCCGGAAGAAGCCCGCACCCCTACAACAAAATCGACGCCGAAGGCAAATTATGGTATGTAAACGGCGGCAATACCGATCCTTCCGTCGACGACGAAGGGAATCAACGGTATTTATACGCGCATACCTCTTCGGTCGGAATGTATTTCGGAAACGTGAGTCCCGACGAACCGAGAATCATAAAAGAAGTAACGATGCGCCCTCGCGGTTATAACGGCTACGGCGTAACGGGACTTTACGCACCCGCGGGCGAAGTGATCAAAATCGAAATCGACGATAAGGATATGACCGCTACGGGCGGACTGACGATCCATATCGGTCAGGCGCTCTACAACGGTCAGGCAAATAACATTTGGACTGCCAAAAACAAAATGAACCGCTTCCCCGTGATTCTGAATACGTTGCTCGTCAACAAGAGCACTGCGACCAAAAACGAAAACACGGGAAAATGGGAAGCATACGTCGGCTCCTTTATAGGCGGTCCGCTCTATATCCGCAACACGAACGCAAAATTCACCGCAACCATTTCGGGCTGCGTAGCTTATTCCCACTTTATTTTGGGCTACACGACAAAAGCGGAATTCGAAGAAAACAAAAAATCCACCGCTCCCTACTTCGATCTGGAAGTATGGGACAGAGGCGTACTGCATTCGGGTCCCGTCCATTATGCAAAAAATTTATCGTATGAGGATCTTTATAAAGTTGCCGTCCTGTGGGATAAGGTGGCAAGCGTAACCACTTACGGTTCCAATCAGGGGATCGTATTCCTCTACGAGCCCTTTGTTGCGGCGGGTGCGGCGGTCGCTTTCCCCGGGCGCCGCTCGGTGAATTGTCCCACGGATTGGATGGCAAATTCCCTCAATTACAACACGATCGTAACTTCGGGAGGCTGGGGAAACTTCCACGAATACCACCACAACTTCCAGGGTTACGGCGTAGGCAACGGCGGCGAAGTCACGAACAACGGTTTAACGCTCGTATCTTATGCGCTCTTTACAAAGATTTCCTCAAAAAGAGGCATCGGCAGCTTCGGCGCGCAGGGCCTGGGCGGCTGGAACAATTACACAAGCGCAACGTTTGCCATGGAAGAAACTTTAAAAATCGCCCGCCCGAACGAAAGCCCGAGCAACGGTAATCAAGGACTCGCACTCTACGCGAATCTTCTGCACAATTTCGGCGCGAACGCATATATGAACGCCAAGGTCGCGGGCGGCGGACAGAGCTATGCGGCTTACATGAATGCTTGGCAGAAAGTCACGCACAACAATATGTACTATTATTTCAACGAAATTCTAAAAGGCAGCGGAATTTCGAACAACGCCGACTCTTCGTACCCCATGTTCGTTCCCCTTTCCTGCGTATATCAGACCGGAAGAAGCTATATGTACGACGGCAAGAAGAAGTATTTCCAAACAATGCAGCCGTACGTCATTCCCGCAGGCGTTCCTTTTAATATCGATCTTTCCCGCTATACTGCGCCGAGCGGACAGTATGCAAGCGGCAGCATCGTCATGCCGGAAGGCTTCGAATACAAAATCAAAAGCGTAACGAAACCTTCAAACGGCAAAATCGAAATCGCGGACGATTACAACCTGAAATACACTCCCGATTCCAATAACAAGTCGTTGCGTTCGGGTCCGATGCTCGTCACGCTCGAAATCAAAAAAACAGACGGTGCGTTCAAAGTAGACGACGTTGATTTGATTCTCGAATTCGAACAGTCTTACGAAACGAATAAAATGACGCTCGAAAGAACGACTTACACCTACACGGCGGAGAATATGCCCACGGACGTCGTGGACGCATACAATTCGAATTTCCATGGAGCTACAAAAGTTGAAAGCGATCATTCGAATCCCACGCAAAATGCCAATACGGACGTCTGGTTAGTACCCGACAACGATGCAGGGCACCAAAAATTCCCCAACGCGAAGGATCAGGAGATCGCAAAACCCAACCAAATCATCGAGGTCAAAGGAAAACTCTATTTTGACGAAGCGGGAAAATACCGTATTTATTTGCGCGGGCGGGTCAACTGCGCCATGTACTATTCGACGGACGGCGGAAAAACCTATCAGCTCGGAGCAACGGTCAAAAACGGAAGCGGAAGCGGATTTTACCTGAACAACCCCGATACTTACGTGGATCTAGACGTCGAAGCAAAAAGCTGGATCTACTATAAAAGCGCGTTCATCACGCTGACGGAAAAACAAACCACAATCGGCTATATGGGGCTCGGTCTCGGACAATGGCGGCAAACCATGTTCACTATTGCCGAAAAATACTACAACGCCGCGGGAACAGAAGTCGAGAGCGCCGACGACGAAGAATATTCCTATACCGAAACGACTTACAACGACATGAACGGACATCCTGTTGCCGTCACCAAGCAAGTCAAAGGCAGTACGGAAACGGAATACTATAAAATCGTAAACAACAAGCGCGTTGAGTCCACGATGGAAGAGGTGGCGAAATTAACGGAATCCAAGCTTCTTCCCCCCACCTCGGCTTCCTATGTAAACGCTTACCGAAGTAATTATCAGTTCCCCGACAACAGCAGTTTCGAATCCGACTACTTCTACGTCAGGAACTATAACTACAACTATACGGATAATCTTTTGCAGAATTCCAACCAGACCATAATTGAATCGAATTATACGTCGCACAGTTGGAGCGTGTCAACTTTTCCCCTGTCGAATTTGACGGACGGCAACAGAAATACGTTCATTCATACAAACAATTGGGGTAATTCCGTAGACAGACCGCTTGAATTTGTCATCGATATGGGCGAGGCAAAACCCGTCAACAGAATGACGATCTATACCCAATACAGACCGAACGGAGATTATCACACCGCCAAGACTTTTACTCTTGAAGGCAGCTTGGACGGCGAGACCTTCTTTCCCGTGGGCACATTTGAAAACGTCCCCCGCAATAACCTTGCCACTACGGTAAATTTTGAAGAAATAACCTTCCGCTATTACAGACTGATCATAACGGGTTCGACCGGCAGCCACGTTATCATCAGCGAAATCGAAATGTGGCGTATGTTGGAAATAAACGGAAACGGCGCGAACCTCGTTGCACCCAATAACGATGCCCTCATCTTTGTCGGGAATTGGAAAAGCGAAAGCATGCAGTCCTCTTTCGGGTATGCCTACGTGGGAGAACGCGGCAGCAAATTAAAATTCGAAATGATCGGCACGCGCTTGGCGATCCTTACAAGTACGCTGCATGAAAGCAATTTCGAAGTTTATATCGACGGAAAAAAATGCGACTCCGTAAGCGTGAAGCAAGTAGACGGCGATTTCGGCATCACCTATCTTTCGCGGCAATACGAATACGGAAAACACAAAGTCGAAATACGCTGTAAGGGCAAGACTTATATCGATTCGCTTGCAATCTACAACGAAAGCCAATCATAGCGGAACATCATATGTATAGAATCGTCAGCAAACGGGCGCTCAACCCCACTGTCACGCAAATGGAAATCGAAGCCCCGCTCGTCGCCGAAAAGGCGCGAGCGGGTCAGTTCGTCATACTCCGCGTATCCGAAAACGGCGAAAGAATTCCGCTCACCGTTGCGGGCGTCGATAAACGGAAAGGTACGGTCAAAATCATATTCCAGATCGTCGGCGCAACCACCGAAAAGCTGAATTCTAAAAACGCGGGAGAATATATTCAAGACTTCGTAGGTCCCCTCGGCGTTCCCACGAAAACGGAAGGTTTAAGATCCGTATGCGTGGTCGGAGGCGGCGTGGGCTGCGCGATCGCTCTGCCCGTTGCCGAAGCGCTCTCAAAGCAGGGCGCAAAGGTCACAAGCATCATCGGCTTTCGGGAGAAAAGTCTCGTCATTCTTGAGGAGGAATTTAACGTCTGCTCCGATCGGCTGATCGTTACGACGGACGACGGCTCATATAAAAGAGCGGGCAACGTCACCCTTCCGTTGAAGGAGCTTCTGGAACAAGGAGAACGCTTCGACGAGGTTATTACGATCGGCCCGCTCGTCATGATGAAATATGTTACGCTTGCCGTAAAACCCTATCATATCCCCGTGATCGCGTCCATGAACCCCATTATGATCGACGGAACGGGAATGTGCGGCGGATGCCGTCTTACCTTAAATCATGACGGCAGGCGCGTAACCAAATTTGCCTGTATCGACGGGCCCGAATTCAACGCCTACGAAATCGACTTTGACGAGGCGATCTCACGCGGAAACGCATACAAAGCTTTCGAACGAAAGGCGCACGAAGAATTTTGCAATCTGTTGGCGCAGGGAGGAAAGCAATGACAAAAAGTCACCCCATGCCCGTACAGGATCCTGCCGTCCGCGCAAAGAATTTTAAAGAAGTCGCGCTCGGCTATCCCGAAGAAATTGCCGTTGCCGAAGCGCAGCGCTGTCTGCACTGTAAAAACCGCCCCTGCGTAACGGGCTGTCCCGTCGGCGTGCGGATTCCTGACTTTATCGCAAAAATCAAGGAATGCGACTTCGAGGGCGCATACGAAGTTATTTCGGAAAGTTCCTCTCTGCCAGCTGTATGCGGAAGAGTTTGCCCTCAGGAAAACCAGTGCGAAAAACACTGCACGCTCGGGCTCAAATCCGACCCCGTCGGGATCGGGCGCTTGGAACGCTTTGTCGCCGATCGGCACAACGAGCGCCCGAAAGTAATCCGTAAAATTCGGCAGAACGGGCACAGGGTCGCCGTTGTAGGCTCGGGCCCCGCAGGATTGACCTGCGCGGGCGAGCTTGCAAAGAACGGCTATTCCGTCACCGTGTTCGAGGCGCTCCACGTTGCAGGCGGCGTGCTCGTCTACGGCATTCCCGAATTCCGTTTGCCGAAAGAGATCGTCGCAAAAGAGGTCGAAACCCTTCGCGGTCTCGGTGTGGAAATTCAAACGAATATCGTCGTCGGAAAAACGCTCACCGTCGACGAGCTCTTTGAAAGCGGTTTCGAGGCGATCTTTATCGGCTCCGGCGCGGGGCTTCCCAACTTCATGGGGATCGAGGGCGAAGCGCTCAACGGCGTATATTCCGCAAACGAATACCTCACGCGGAGCAACCTCATGCAAGCCTACGAGAAGAATTCCGATACCCCTATCGTGCGCGGCGGAAAGGTCGCGGTAATAGGCGGTGGCAACGTCGCCATGGACGCCGCGAGAACGGCGCTCCGTTTGGGAGCGGAAAAGGTATACGTCGTCTACCGCCGCTCAATGGAAGAA
Source organism: uncultured Christensenella sp. (assembly GCA_910585595.1). Taxonomy (GTDB): domain Bacteria; phylum Bacillota; class Clostridia; order Christensenellales; family Borkfalkiaceae; genus Gallimonas. The sequence continues at coordinate 234,631 of CAJUET010000001.1, forward strand.
CTGCCCGCAAGGCGCGAAGAAGTCGAGCACGCCCAAGCGGAGGGCGTTGAATTCAAACTTCTCTGTACCCCCGTCGAGATTGTGGGCTACCGAAACGAAAACGATCTTAAAGACCCGAAAAACGGCTTTGTAAACGCAATCAAATGTATCCGCATGGAACTTGGCGAAGCGGACAAAAAAGGCAGAAGAAGCCCCGTTCCCGTAGCGGATTCCGAGTTCGTTCTGGAAGTCGATACCGTTATTATTGCGATCGGCACTTCCCCGAACCCTCTCATTAAAAACTCGACGGAAGGACTTTCCGTCAATTCGCGCGGCGGAATCGTAATTAACGAAGACGGTTTGACCTCCCGCAGCGCAGTCTATGCAGGCGGCGACGCCGTCACGGGCGCCTCCACCGTTATATCCGCCATGGGCGCAGGCAAAAACGCCGCAAAGGCAATCGAAGAATTTCTCTCGAAAAAATCCTAAGAGTCTCCGAATGTGTAACTTAAAACCGCCTTCGGGCGGTTTTTTCATAGCAAAAGACCGCCCGAAGGCGATCTTACCGTTTAACTTATTTGTGATTTCTCATGAATTCATTGTCCTTCGTTTTGGCATTTTTGCAAAAACTTTTCCAATGAAATATTGAATTCTTGTGGAACGTCCATATTCACACAGTGCCCTGCGCCCTTAAAAATTATTTTATCGCAGTGTTCATATTCCGCCCATTCGTTTACGATTTCGATTTCCGCAGGAATATCGTGTTCTCCGCAGCCGACTATCAATTCATATTTCCGTTCCTTTTTCGGGTATTTATTGACAAGTTTATTCAGTCCCGTCATATACCTAAACGAACTCTTTTTAAAGCCGATATTCATATTGTAAAATGCAGTTTTGGCTTCCTCCGTATAGGCGGAAATCTTTTTGTTCGCTTTTGCAAACCACTTGACAGAAAATAATGCTTTTAACATCATTTTCATTTGACCTTTTGAATTTGCCTTTTGCCGTTTCATATCAAAATGATTGATGTCATAACCGCCGAAACAAGCGAGCGACAATACCTTGCTTGCATACTTGTTTGCAAAGTCTTGAATGAAAACCGAGCCTAACGAAACCCCGACAAAATGAGCGGCGGATATGTTATGCTTTTGAAAAATTCTGTCGATCCAATCGGACATTTTTTCAATGCCGTCCCCTTTTTTCGCACGCAGTGAATTTCCGTGACCTAAAATATCAATCGCCATCAAATTATATTTACCCGCAAAATATTCAAATTGTTTTTCAAACATTCTATGGTCAACAAAGGCGGCGTGAATAAAAACCAGCCACTCTTTGTTTGCGGTTTCATTTATATAATAGGCAATCGGCGAATGATCGAGATATAATTTTTCCATGTCAGTTACTCCTTAATATTTTTTAACAAGCGGCTATACCACTCAATATACCTAACTGAAAATTTTCAGTTCGGAAAGAGCTTTGCATTTTATCGAATCCAAGTATTTTATTATAGAGGCAGAATACATAAACGATAAGTTATTTTCAACGTTATTGAAATCGATATTAAACAAGTCTTTAACTCGTTCCAGACGATAAGTTACTGTATTTTTATGTACAAATAGAATTCTGCTCGTTTCATTTAAGCTTTTATTATTTAATAAATACTGATATAGTGTTTCAAGCAAGGACGTATTGTTATCTCTATCATAAATATAAATTTCAAGAATTGTTTCGTTGATATAGTTTAAGATAACATCGGTTGTAGGAGCATTAAAAAGCGGAACAAGCAATTTATTTTCTTCTTCATATTTTAAACAATATTCATCTTTTACTTTTACAAGGTAATCAAACAGTTTTATCAGATTATCTATTATTACATCCAGTTCATACAAATCTATAATTTTCGAACTTAATATTGCATAAATGTGATTTTTAAATAAGAAGTCGTTCAATGTTGATACCGTATATTCCGACAAATCTTCATTAAGTATCACTATAACATAGTTATCTTTTACAATGCAGTAGAAATTTCGCAAAATGTTTTTCAGCGAATCTTGCAAGTGATTATCTTCATGATTATCGTATTTTGCAAGAGATAGAAGTAAAACTCGGTAATTATATGTGAGCGGAATTTTATATTCGGACGCTTTTGAAAGAAAGATATCTCTTCGCACATAAGTGTGTTTGACAAGAGCTTTCCAAAAATTCAATTGCGAAAAGCCGTGTCCTTCATTGGATTGTAACCGTAAAATTTTGATTATGCTCTTACACAGATGCTCTAAAAGTATCAAATCTAAATCTTCAAATTTATTCTTTTGATTTTCAAGTAATACAAGGTAGCCTATAACCGAATCGCGGAATGTCAAACGATAAAACAAACGCCGTACTTTACTGTTTATTGTTTCTAAAATTCTATATCTTTCCCCGTCTTTAAAAGATAGGTTAGCAATACTTATAAGTTCCATAGACCAACTGCCGCGTTGAATATTCGACATATAAGTATCGTCTGCGCTATCAAGGAAGAAGTGTCCCTTAATATTGTAATTCTGATCTATAACCGCCATAGGTAATTGAAAAAATGCATAATACGCTTTTAATAGTTCATCAACGGTAAATGAGTTTTCTTCAATTTGCAGTAATTCCTCGTAATCCATAATAGTACTTTGTGCCAATAGCCCAAATATTGAATGTAAGTTCGTATTTGTGGGCTATTACTTTTTGCCTCCTTTTTTATTATAATACAAACAATCAATTAAAGCAACCGGTTTTTAGGTTGCGAGGAGGCATATTTTGAAAGCAGAAAAAAGCAAAAAACCGTTCAAAGGCATAGGGATTTGGAACTTTATAAACAAAATCCCTGCTGGAACAATGTTTGTGCCGCTATTGATAAGCGCCGTTATTTGTACTATAACAGTTGCTTGTGGTCTTGGCACAGGGAAAGCGGGTGAAGGTATGACGTTATGGCAATATCTCGGTAATCCCATCAAAGATTTATTCGGTTCTACAGGTCAAATGTTAATGATAGGACTGATGTTATTCTGTACGGGGACAATGATTAAACCGCACGATTTTGTAGATGTCTTTAAAAGAGGAATATGGGTTGTTTTAGCAAGGCTTTTGCCTGCTTACATTATTTCGGCTGTGGTTTGGATAGTTTGTGGGCCCGAAGGCTTTTTGGGAATCGATGCTATTACTTTTACTTGCGTTGTAACAAGCGCGAATGCAGCATTGTATATGGGCGTTACCGCACCTTATGCAGATAATAGCGATAGAGCGACGTTCCCCATAATGTTAATACTTTCAATGCCGTTACTTCCTTTTATATTTATTAGCGCATTCGGGATGCCAGCAGGAAGTACGTCCGCTGCAACAATAGGTAAAATTTTACAAATCTTTGCATTACTAATACCGTTTTTGTTGGGATTTTTGTTTGGTAATCTCGATCCGAAAATACGCGAAATATTCAAGGGCGGCAACACGATTATATTACCGTTCTTGGGATTTCAGTTTGGCTCGACTATTAATCTCGCAAAAGCTTTCCAGCCTACGGTGTTATTGGCTGCCGTTGTAATTACGTTAATCTTTTGGGCAATTACTATGATATTGCCTTATGTGGTAGACAGGTTTATTTTGAAGCGTCCCGGCTATGCTTCAATCGGTAGCTCGTCGCTTGCGGGCGTGGCTTTATCGATTCCTGCTATGTTTGCGACATACACGTTTCAAGGGCTTTCGGGCGCTGACGTGGCGGCACATTCGATTGCTATACTTGCGTTTGTGCTACTCATAACCAATATTTTATCCCCGTTCTTCACAAGGGGAATTATGACGCATTACTTTAAAACAAATCAAGGCGTTAAAATTGAAAATCCCCGTAAAATTTTCGGTGCGACTCACGGTGAACTTTTAGCCGCCGTCTATGACGAAAATAATCATTATATCTCAAAACATCATCATCTCAGAAAACATCATTTAGGAGGCATTTAAAATGCAAAATAATCAACTTTTACAAATCGGCAATCTCAACAGTCTTATGATGGGCGACTATCACAGTAGCTGTACCGTCAAAGACCTGCTTCGTTACGGCGATACGGGAATAGGCACTTATGACGGTCTTGACGGCGAAGCCATTATAATTAATGGTAAAGCGTATAACGGACGAGCAACAGGCGTGGTAAGCGAAATGAACGACAGCGATTCGCTTCCGTTCTCAACGGTAGCAAAATTTGATGAGAGAGTGGAAGAAAATCCTTTGGAGTTTGTATCTATCGAAGATTTCAAAACTAAAATGGAACAATACATACAAAGTCATAATTTCTTCTACATGATAAAAATGGAGGGCAAATTTAAGGTCAGAGTGCGGTCTTGTTTTGTTCAAAGCGAGCCGTACGAACCGCTTTATAAAGTTGCTTGCGATCAAAGAGAGTTTGAGTATCACGATGAAGAAGGCTTTGTTGTAGGAGTATATTGTCCAAACTATGTAAACGGGATAAATATGCCGGGTTGGCACATACATTTTATCAGCAAAGATTTAACAAAAGGCGGACATATCCTTAAACTTTCATCCGACGATTGCAGAATGAAAATCAACTGCTTGGATGAATGGAACTTAATGCTTCCGCACACTGCCGGTTTTGAAGAGTGGAATCTTGCAACGGATTTAAAAGATAAGACAAATGCGGTAGAAGGTTCAACGAATTAAATTTTTATAGCAATAGAACAGGGCTTGCAAAAGTGCAAGCCCTGTTTTCTATGAAATCTTGAAATAAAAAGTAAATCCGAACCACTCACTTGTAACAAGTAAACAATTCGGATTATACTCTTTTGGTGCACCATTTAAAACCTAAGTCGAACACCTATTGTTCGGGTTAGGTTTTTTATTATACTTTGCAATCTTTCAAATGGCTACTTTATGCCGCAAAAGCCGCTAAGAAATACTTGACAAACATTTTTCCCGACAGTATAATAATTTACGAAAATCGTTGTGGATTTTTCCTGATGAGTCATCTTTTCGCCACAGAGCATTTAAGCCGTGTGGCGTTTTTTTATGCTATGGAGGTAATTTTTATGGAAAACGAAGTTTTGCAGGCAATTAAGACAAGAAGAAGCATTCGCTCGTTCAGCGAAAATGGTGTTCCAGACGGACTGCTTGAAGCTGTGTTGGAAGCTGGAACACACGCCCCTACGGGAGGCGGCAAGCAATCGCCCATTATTATCGCTATCAAAGATCCTGTCTACCGCAAAGAAATAGCTTGCCTCAATGCCGAAGTCATGGGAAAAGATACCGATCCGTATTACGGGGCACCGATTGTAATTCTCGTGCTTGCGGACGGGAAAGCAAGTACTTTTGTGGAAGACGGGAGTTGCGTGCTGGAAAATATGATGCTCGCCGCGCACGCTTTGGGACTCGGTTCCGTATGGGTACACCGCGAACGTGAAATTTTTGACGGCGAAAAAGGTAAGGCGCTTCTCCGCAAATGGGGGTTGCCCGAAACATTGCGCGGCGTTGGAGCGCTTGCATTCGGATACTCCAACCCTACAGTCAAACTTCCTGCGACTGTCGCGAGGAAATCCGATTATATCGTAAAAATCTGACCGTAGGAGGGTTTACTCGTGGATCAGACTTTTATGAAAGAAAAACCTATATTGCCGTTGGTACTGAAAATGGCGCTACCGATGGTCATATCTATGCTTGTCAATTCGCTCTATAATATCATTGACAGCTTCTTTGTTTCGCAATTCAGTGAAAACGCTATGACCGCTATTTCTATCGTCTATCCGCTGCAAAATCTTGCAAATGCGGTGGGTGTCGGATTCGGTATCGGGGTCAATGCCACAGTCGCCTACTATCTCGGAGCAAATAACGGACGTGCGGCAAACCGTTCGGCAACGCTTGGCATTCTTCTCAGTGCGCTACACGGGATTGTGCTTGCCGGCCTCTGTGTGCTCTGCACACGCCCATTCATCTTCCTTTTTACCGATAGCGAAGAGATTGCTACATACGGTATTAAATATTTCTATGTCGTTATCGCATTCGCACCCGTACTTACACTTGGCATGATGTTTGAAAAGTTATTGCAGGCAACGGGCAGAATGAAAACGACAATGTTCTGTATGGCAATTGGCGCAATCGCCAACATATTCCTAGACCCGCTCTTTATTTTTGGGGCAGGGGTTATCCCTGAGATGGGTGTGTTCGGGGCGGCGCTCGCAACAGGAATAGGGCAAACACTCTCATTAATCGGTTATATTGTCGTGTTCTTAATTGCAAAGATACCCATTCGGCTACGGATGGAACATCGTGGCGAGGAAAAAATTTGCCGTAAACTGTATCTTTTGGGTATCCCAGCTTCTCTCAATATGGCATTGCCTTCTTTTATGATAATGTTCCTAAATATGATTTTGTCTGCATTCGCTGAAGTCTATGTCTTGATTTTGGGGATCTACTATAAATTGCAGACGTTTCTCTATTTTACCATCAACGGCATCGTTCAAGGGATACGCCCGTTGGTGAGTTACAACCTTGGGGCGGAACGAAATGACAGGGTTATAGGAATATTCAAAGTTACGCTACTTTTAAGTTTCATTGTTATGGTCATTGGCACAATCCTATGTCTTGTATGCCCTGTGCAATTGATGGGAATATTTACAAACACGCCGCAAACGGCGGAACAAGGCGCTATTGCCCTTCGTGTCATAAGCGCAGGCTTTATCGTCTCTGCCGTTTCCGTCGTTATCAGCGGAACATTTGAGGGATTGGGGAAAGGGCTGCCTTCCTTGGTCATATCACTGTTAAGATATATTGCAATTCTTCCGATTGCATTTCTTATGTCTTATCTGTTTCAAGCTGTTGGCGTATGGAATTCGTTTTGGGTTACGGAATTGATTTCTGCTATCGTATCGTGTGTACTATTTTGGTTTTGTTTTGTGAAGAAGTCGCTAAACAAAGCTAAATGATGTGCAAACTTTTCCTAATCCGCTATGTTAAAATCATGTAAGGTATTGATTTTACATAAAGCAACATGATATTAAATAAAACAGGCTTGGTGTAAGAAAGTAATTTTATATAGCAAAAAGAGGAGCTTCTGCTCCTCTTTTTATTATGTGATTTAGAAATAAAAAGTAAATCCGAACCACTCACTTGTAACAAGTAAACAATTCGGATTATACTCTTTTGGTGCACCAAGACAGACAGAGATTGAACCCGAAATATCTATTCGTAAACGGAATAGCGGGTTTTATCGCTGAAAGGTAAGGAAAAAGCACAAGGTCAAATGCCTTGTGCTTTTTCTATGCCCCACCCAAGAGAACCCACCCTGTGAAAATTTATACTTTTTTATAAATCAAATATGATAATTTTCGTTGCACTGGAACATATATTTGAATTTCGTTATCAAATACTTTCGAGTCTTTCATAAGTATTGGCGGCAACTTTGAAAAATTTATATAATATTCATTATATTTGTCATCAAAATCAATAAATGCTTCTAAACCTTTTGTTTCTTCACCGTTAAAAATAACCTTGTTATCTTTAATTATAATTTTATCGCCTATATATTCAATTAAGATGTCAACGTCTGCATAGTCGGATAAAGTTTTATCGTTAATATCTAATAAAGTGCAATCGCCGTTTACATCTATAACAACTTGTTTAACGACATAAGTTTCTCCGCTGTTCGAACAACCCGCAAATATCAAACATACCATACTGCAAATAAGCAGTAATATCGTAACCGCCTTTTTCATTTTTGCCTCCCGTTTATTCATTATATGCTTATTTGAATTAAAGCGTTTTATTAAAACGGGCTTTCGCTGTCGTCGTCAATCGGTATTAAGGTTATAGCCTTTTGTTGTAATTTGCCCGTATGCTTGTTTACGGGCGTTTCTTTGCTTATGTCAAAGTTATATACCGCCGTTATACGCCGTAGTAACGCCGCCCAAGTTGCAGGCTCGGACTGTTGTATTTTTGTGTATTGCTCCGTAAGCGGTATATTAGAAACAATGTAAACCGTATCATAACAAGCCACGCGGTTAAAGTGCCGTCCGTGTATTCGTATAGGCTGTCCGTCCAAGTAGTCCAATATTTCCGATATTTTGAACGAACTGCGGAACTCGTCCAAAAACAATACTTTTTCGCCGTTGTAATCGTCTATCCAGCCGAACTCGTAATTTGTTGTTCTATACACGTCGTCATAGCCGTATTTACCGAAAACGTAACTTGTCTTTCCGCAACCCGCAGAGCCGTAAATATAATATACCTGCATTTTACGGAATTGCCGTTTGTATTTATTTTCCAAATACGCTTGTCTGTATTCTTTTGCCCATTTCATAACCCTAATAAAGCGGTTGCCGTGCTTTTTAGATAAGTCGTAAAAACTCATATCGTTTTCAATATCGCGCATTATGTCGGTTAAATCGGTGCGTTCGCCGTCCTCTATGAACTCGCCGTATTCGTAGTATGTAGGACTAATTCGCGTTTCCTCGTCCATACAGTATAAGCGGGCTTGCGTTCGTTTTGCGCGGCGTTGTTCTATATGCGCGTCAACGCCTATTGTCTTTTTAGATAAGTATTTTTTAATAGTGGTAAACCATTTCGGTTGTGTGAACTCAAAATACCCTTGATAATGTTCCGTTCCCGTTTCGGGAGCGCGTTCACGTTGGAATACTACATACCGCAAATCTGATACCGTCTGTAAATACGCCAAAAATTCTTGTTCAGATTGTACGGGGTTATTTACGGTAAAGCACCAGTCGCGGGCTTGCTTGTTCTTTTTGGGTTGTTCGCTCGTTTCGTCCGTAACCGAAAAATCTATTTTAACCTTGTTTTCGTCCATAATAAAAACTCCCTTATGTAATAAAATTGCCGCCAAATACGTTACACTATGACATAGTGGCGTGGTAATACTATACGCCACGCGCGGGCGGCAAGCCGCCCGCGCCCGTTGCCGTTGCGTTTGCGAAATAATCGCTTAATTGCTTTTCGTTGCGTTTAATCATAATTGTCGATATGCGGTGCATAACGCTTTCTTGCGTTTCCGTCATACCGCTTTTGTTCATTGCCGACACCTTGACATATAAGGGTACGTTTATCATAGACGAGCCGTCTTTATTGCGTAACGCGATATACGCAACGACCTGATACAATTCTTTTCCCATAGTCTACGCCCCCAAATGTTTCCGCAAATGCTTGTACACCGTTTTCATTTGTTGCGATATTGCAGATTTTGATAACCCTTTTTCTCTTGCGATAGCGCGGAATGTCTTTTCCTCGAAAAATGCTTTATGTATGAGTTCGCGCCGCTTGTCCGTAAGGCATAACATTGCCTTGCGTATGCTTGCGATATTCTCTTTCCGTATGTAAAGTTCGAGCGGGCTTTCCGTGCGTGTGTCCTCAAAGTCTATTCCCATATCGGTAAAATAGTAGAGCGAGGTATGCCGCCTTGTTTCTTTCCAATGGTTGCGCTTTTCTTGTTGTAATAATTCCAAGTGTATCAAATATATATCTTCCGTAACCTCGACGGTGCTTGTTGTTCCGTCTGCAAATGTATATTTGATAGTTTGCATATAAAAACCTCCACCTATAAGCACGGCAGAGGGTAAAAGTTTCGGTTTTTTTTGAAAATTTTTTTAATTGTTTGCATTTTGAAAACCCTCAGATTTTGATTTTTTTGTTAAAAAATCGCTGTCGGCGGTTTTCGCCGTATATAGAAAAGCCCCGACAGCGTGCAATACGCCGACGGGGTGCAATAGCCCATAAATGAAAAAAGACCGAACGAAAGCAAACCCTATTAAGGCGGTATTGCTCCGTTTCGGCACTTTCTTGTATGCTGAATTTGGCTCGAAAACAGATTAAAATATTCTGCGGTATTTATGCATAAAAATATAAAATCCGCCGTTCGGAGTATAACATTTCTAACAGCGGCAAAAATAAAAGGCTTTGTCAGATTATCACTTATTTTATAGAAAAAGAACGCCCGTTTTAGGCGTTCTTAATATTTGTACTTATAATTCCGTTATTGATTGTAACGTGTATGTATTTTTCGCATTTCGGACATTTTATATAGCCCTCTAAACCGTTTTGTGCTTGAATGAGAACGGCTTTACAATTCGGACAGCAAGCGTAAAAATACGACGCTTTTATTGTTTTGTTTTCGTCCATATTCCCGCCTATTCAAATTCGCCCAAGATAGAGCCTTTTTGCAATATGTGATTATGGGCTATTTTTAGAAAGGCTTTTTTGCTTTTATTTGCACTTAATTCGATTGTGCAGTCAAGCGAATAAACAGTAAAACGATAGATATGCATTTTTCCTTTGGGCGGTTTTGGTCCCGCATAGCGGTGCAAACCGTAAGCAAATCCTTGTATGGCGTATCCTAACGACGGCACTATTTTTCCCTTTGGAATACCTTTTTCAATTCTATTATCAGCCGCAATATTCCAAATGCACCAATGTGTAAAGTCTTTAATTATATGTGTGGTGTCCTCTAATGTTATGGCTATTGTTTTTGCTTTTGGCGATAAATTATGTATTATAATTTCAGGCGAAATATCTTTTCCGCGCCCCGTATATTCAATAGGGAATTTGCCGCCGTTTTCTAACCCTACAATACTAAATTCCAGAAGCGAATAGTTTTGTATAGCGATATTTTTCATTTTTGCTCCTTGTCGTTTATCGTTTAAGTATTCGCAACTTTATTCTTTCGAGATAGCGCCTGTTCTTTTTCAAGAGAGCAATATCAAAAGGTTTACCGTGCGCGGGGTAGATTGCTTTTATCTTTTCATTGTCGATTAACTTGTCCCAAGTGTGTTTATAATCGTCAAGATTTTCAACAAAAATAATGATTTTATGTTTGCTCGGAAAACCGTTCATCGCCGCATCGCCGCAAAATAAAGTTCCGTCGTCAAACAATAAACCCATTTGGTCGTCAGTATGACCTTGTAAAAAAACTATTTCGGCGTTTATTCCGTAAGTGCGTAAATTATCAATATTTTCACAATCAATAGTTTTATGACTTTGTAAATTCACAATCGGAAAGGTGTGTTCGCCTTTCCCCATTAAGCGCATAAATTTACAAAACAAGTATGCCCGCAGAGTAGTACACCCGCCTACAAAGCGATTGTGCCCCTCTGAAAACCTATTTTTACTTAACAAATTAGTTATTAAAGTTATGTGCGGAAAATTATTTAACAGTTCGGCTAAAAAGCCTATATGGTCGTCGTGGGCGTGTGTAATAAATACATATTTTATTTGTTCCTTTTGAATACGGTGTTTAGATAGATTTTTAATAAAACGTTTATATCCGTTTGAATAGCCCGTGTCGATTAACAAAAATCCGTCGTTTAATTCGACCAAATATTGATTTACAACTCTATTTCCCAAGTTTAATATTTTCATTTTCTTTAAGTCCTTTAAGAAGTATGCCAACACCGACATTAAAACTGTCTCTTATAGACACAGAATTACCAAAACTATCGTGCTGAACTAAATAAACATAACCTTGTAAAAAACTGCGGAATACTCGTATAGTATGAACTTCGTATTTTTCACTTAAATTATAGGCGGATAACACTTGCCGTATAGTTTCTATTAAGCCGCTTGTAGCCGCTATTGTTTCTTGCGATATATGCTGGTTATAAGATTGCATAATGTTGAACAGCCCTAAATGTTCCAATGTAAAATTCAAATATGCGGCACACATAGATTTAATAGCGTCGTCTTTTGATTTGCCGATTGCTGCTTGCATTACTCTATATTCAAGTTGTTTCCAACCGTAAAGCATAAGCGCAGTATGCAAATCAGATAAACTGTTAAAATGGTTATATAGAGAGGGTGAACGTACCCCCAATTTATCTGCCAATACTTTTAGAGTTAAATTTTCTGCGCCTATCTTATCAACTATTTCCATAGCCGATTGCAAAATTATGTCTTTGGTTAATCCTATTCTTGACATTGTTTGCTCCTTATGGTATATTATAAACTAATTCTAATTATATTTTATCTAATCAGATTAGTTTTGTCAAGTAAAAACATAGATTTGTTATTCGCTTGTGCTTACCGTCTGGGGACGGAATACGCCGCCTTGACAAATTGTAAAGGGCGACGATTTATCTCCCGTTAGGCATAAAACCGTCGTCGCCTACGGCGCAAACCCTTGACAATTTGCCTGCGGCGGCATTTTTGGCTGGTTAAGACGGTAAGCACCAAAGCGAACAACAAAATTTTTAAGCCGCAGTCCGCACACACGCAGACGGCGCAAAGGAGCAGACAATGAACAAAAACGCAGTTATCTACGCCCGCTATTCCTCGCAAGGACAAAACGAGCAGTCTATTGAGGGGCAAATACGCATTTGCACCGAGTACGCCGAAAGTCAAGGTTATACTGTTGTAAGGGTTTACACCGATAAAGCCCGTTCGGGAACGAACGACCACCGCCCCGACTTTCAGAAAATGATAGCCGACGCCGAAAGCGGTGCATTCGAGCAAATCATTGTTTACAAGTTTGACCGTTTCGCCCGTAACCGCGTGGACAGCATAATGTATAAAGCGCAGTTGAAAAAGCGGTACGGCATACGGGTAGTTTCGGCAACCGAACCCGTCAGCGACGACGAGGGCGGCGAGTTCTACGAAATGTTTTTGGAGTGGAACGACGAAAAGTATTCGCAACGCCTTTCCAAGCGCGTACACGACGGACTTGACACAAGCGTTAAAAACGGCACTTATTGCGGCGGTTATCTTATTTACGGCTATAAACTCATTGACACCGACAAGCGCGGCAACAAGGGCATTATACACCGCGTAGCCATAGACGAAGAAAAAGCCGAAATCGTCCGTTTCATTTTCACGGAATACGCCAACGGAACGCCGAAAAAGGAAATCGCGGACGAGTTGAACAAGCGGCATATACTGTATAGGGGCAAGCCCTTTACATACCGCACGTTTGAAAACTGGTTAAGTAACCGCAAGTACACGGGCGACTGTATGCACGGAACGAGAGTTTGCGACCATACATACCCTGCAATCATAGACAAAGCCACTTTCGCGG
>CAJUET010000002.1 GCA_910585595.1 uncultured Christensenella sp.
TGTTTGCGGCGGTTGATATATCCGAAGAAACGCAAAAGAAATTCCCTACGCAAATTTCGGGCGGCGAAGCGCAACGCGTTGGAATCGTCCGCGCTCTGATAAACAGTCCCGAAATATTATTTGCCGACGAGCCTACGGGCGCGCTCAATTCCAAAACGGGACTGGACGTTCTGGATACTCTTACCAAATTCAATGAGCAAGGTCAAAGCGTTGTAATGGTCACGCACGATATGCGTTCGGCGCGCCGCGGAAACCGTATTCTCTACTTGAAAGACGGTGTAATCTTGGGCGAATGTAATTTGGGGAAATACTCGCACGGCGATACCGAAAGGCACCAAAAGCTCGCGGCGTTTTTAAGCAAAATGGGGTGGTAAAATGAGAAAATTATTTCTTATAGCCCGCTCCAATATGCGGAGAGCCAAAGGGCAGACCGTTGCTATCGTTGTGCTGATTTTGCTTGCGGCTATGCTGTTAAATCTGTGGCTTATGCTGTCTATGGATTACAAAGCCAACTTCGACAGATACCACGACAAGCTCAACGCCGAACACGTTACGCTTGCGGTAGACGATGCCGACGGGATTGTTTATGAATTTTTATCGCAGACGCTACCAGATGACACGGAAGTCAAAGAATACTGTTTGGATAGCTGTATGCTTATGATTTGTACGTTCCCCTATAACGGCGGAACGATGAACACTGATGTTGCTTTTATGGATAAACAAACGGCTTTATCGCGCACAATAGGAAAATCTGAAATCGTTGAAGACAGCGATTTAACAAGCGGAATTTATTTACCTATGCTTTATAAGTCGGCGGATTGTTCAGTAGGTAAAACGATTGAAATATCTATCGGCAGTCATCCCGTAACCTACACGATATGCGGCTTCTTCAACAGTGTAATGTTGGGTTCGCATAACTGCGCTTTAATGCAAACCATACTTACGGCAGACAAATACGCCGAGCTTGAAAATTTGAATTATGCACCACAGGCAACTTTGTGTTCGGTACGTTTGAATGATATATCGAACAATCTCAATTATAGAGCAACATTAAGATCAACCGTTTCGGAGAATTTTCCTAATACTCGTATAATAGGAAGTTGTTATGACGTGGTTGTGCAGGCAAGATACATTTCGCAAATGATTTGTTCGGGAATAATAAGCGTAATGGCTTTTATCGTGCTGTTGATTGCACTTGTGGTAATTATATCGAATATTATCAATTATATTCAGGTCAACGTTAAAAATCTCGGTGCGTTCAAAGCCACAGGTTATACGTCAAAACAACTTGTTTGTTCACTATTATTGCAGTTTTTGGGGCTGACTTTAATTGCGGCAATCGTTGGTGCAGGGCTTTCTTACGGTATCTTCCCCTTACTCAACACAATGATGATAGCACAAACGGGAATACCTTACGCAGTACATTTTTTACCATTGCCTGCGCTTATTGCACTTTTGATTTTGGGCGGCGCAGTTGCGCTTTCCACTTGGCTTTCGGCTCGTAGAATCAGGAAGATAGAGCCTATCGTTGCGTTACGTTCGGGCGTTCAGACGCATAACTTTAAGCGTAATCACGTTCCGCTTGAAAAGACAAAAGCCCCGCTCAATCTCGCACTTGCTCTGAAAACTACTTTATCGGGTGTAAAGCATAACATAACGACTTGTATTACTATGCTCGTGCTTTCGCTCGTGGTCGTATTTTCGGGGCTTATGATCGAAAATATTATTGTTGATATGACGCCTTTCATAGATCTTATCATGGGTGAAACAACTGACAGCGCAATTAACGTGCAAATTGAAGTTGAAGACGATTTTCTTGATGCACTAAATTCCGATAGTCGTGTTGAAAAGTCATATCTTTACAACTCTGTAACCATATCGCACGTCGGCGGTGCGGAACTTCTGGCGAATATGTGTGATGATTTTTCCGTGCTTAATAATCAAAACACGATATTTAAGGGCAGATTTCCTAAATACGATAATGAAATTGCTATCGGCGCAAAATACGCAAAGGAGAAAGGTTTCGAAGTCGGCAACGAAATAGCAATAGCTTTAAACGGTAACACTCAGAAATATCTTATTTGCGGATTTACGCAAATTTCAAACAATCTCGGCAGGGATTGCCTTCTGACAAGAAAGGGTTTCGAGCGGTTGGGAACATTGCAGAGCGTTACTTATTATATCAAGCTCGCGGAAGGTACGGATATAGACGCTTTTAATAAAGAAATGAAAAGGAATTTTGAGGGTAATGTTAATAACGTTATAAATGTCAATGCGACGATTGACGCTGCTGCCGGCGTTTATGTTTCGCTTATGACGATAATAGTAATCGCAATCCTTATTCTTTCGGCGGTAATTATTGCATTTGTTTTGTATCTGCTTGTCCGCACGATGCTGAACAACAAAAAGCGGGACTACGGAATACTCAAATCGCTTGGATATACAACGAAGCAACTTATTTTGCAGACTGCGCTTTCGTTTATGCCTTCTATTATCCTATCAACTATTATCGGCATTATTGTAAGCTGTCTTGTTATCAATCCGCTTATGTCGTTGTTTTTAAGCTCTATGGGTATTGTTAAGTGTACATTCAGCATCCCCGTCGCTTTCTCTACGCTTGCTGGAATTGGGCTTATCATTATATCCTTTGGTATTGCGTGCTTACTGTCGCTTAAAATCAAAAAGATAGCACCCCGCCATTTGCTCGTCGGAGAGTAACCACGATAATATAATATTCAAAATAGTAATTTTTGTAAGTTCGGCTTCGGCTATATGTTTATCATATTGTTTAATAAGGTCAAAATCTTTTAAGTCCGCAATGCGTATTAACATCTTATACACTCCGCTAAATTACTGTTTATCGTACAATCATTATAGCAAAAACAATATATTAATCAAGCAAACAGTAAGGCACCCCGAGACATTTCCCGAAGCGCCTTACTGTTTTATTTGGTAAAATTGCCATTCTCTTCACGCTTTTGAGTTTGAAACGCCGTAGGAATTGGCGGTTTAGGTAAAATGTCCGTAATAGGTATTCGCACTCCAAAACACTCATACATAAGAAAAAGTACGAACTCACTTTGGCGTGTGTTCGTACAATTCCCTTCTGGCGGAAGGAGAGGGATTCGAACCCCCGGAAGCTTTCACTTCAACGGTTTTCAAGACCGCCGCATTCGACCGCTCTGCCATCCTTCCATATATGTTATTAAATATTAAGTTATTAGCTGTAAAATCAGAAAAATCCCTCTCGGAATAACACTATTCGACAAATTTCGCAACTATTTACAAAAAATATTATACGACACAAAAATAATTCCGTCAAGCCGTTGCTACTGCAATACCGAAAAATTTTTTACGCGGACGGCACGGAACGTTAAATTCACCTCGTATGCGCCCTTCACGCGCTTTACCGAAAGTTTTGCATTGTCGTCCAAATCGAAATATTCGCCCGCAACACGCTCTAAATCGGCAAGCGCTGCTTTTTTCGACGCCTCGTTCATTTCCTCTTTATCGCGATCCAAAATTTGTTCCAAACGTGACTTCGAGCTTTTCACTTTCATATCTTACCTCCGAAACCGCTTTTTTTCATCCTCATTCCGTTTCCCCTCGATAACGCACTCCGCAAGCGCACGAAAAGCGCGGGAACGTTTAAAAATATTGTTCAAATACAGCTTATCTTCTTCCAACACCACGGCGACAAGCGGCAAGCGGATAATTTCGGATATCTCTTGGGGAGTCAGAATTTCACCCCTGCGCGCCATGTCCTTTCGAACTAAATTGACAACGAGTCCGACGGAGTTCAGCCGATAGCTTTTTAGCATTCCCGCAACACGATCCGCATCGCGCATGGCGGAAATATGCGGCGTTGTAATTAAAAGCCCCTCCTCCGCACATGACACGGCACGGTGAAACCCTTCGTCGATCCCGGCGGGAGAGTCGATTAAAATAAAGTCATATTGCGGAGAAAGCGTATCTAAAACAAGCCTGACCGCCTGCGGGGAAACGTAACGGTCGGGAACGCGGTTGCTTGAAACGGAAAACAACGTGGGATATTCGGGATGACTGTTCAATACCTGACGGGCACGGCAACGCCCTTCGACCGCGTCGCTTACGTCGTAAATTGCCTTATGCTCCAAACCGAGTACGACGTCCACGTTATTCAGTCCGAAGTCGAGATCGGCAATGATCACACGGTATCCCAGACGCGCAAGCTGCACCCCCAAGTTACAACATACCGTCGTTTTTCCGACCCCTCCTTTCCCCGAAGTTATTACGATTTTTCTTGCCATTTTTTGTGTTCCCTTTGCGGCATTTTTGAAAATTATACCACACCGCAAGTTAAATTTTTTAGGGAAGAATGACAAAACGCAGAGAAAAAAGTCGTACGCGCAACGCACTGAGAGCATAAAAAAATCGGAGATTTACTCCGATTTTTTTAATAACGATTGAACGTAGCGTTCGTACTCTTCGTCCGTAAGTTTTTTGAGTTTTTCTTTTTTTGCCATACTCCGCCTCTCTTTTGTCGTTTGGCTTAGTATCGGCAATTCCCAAAGTTTTTATTCCGTTCGAAGCGCAATTACAGGGTCTTTCTTGGCCGCGGCGGAAGCGGGAATCAAACCCGAAATGAGGGTGAGCACAACGCTGATTCCCACCATGACAAGCGCGGCGACGGGACTGAGCGAAGCGAGCCCCGCAATTCCCGTAAGCGGGTTCAAAATGGCATTTACGACAAAACACAACAAATAGCTGACAACAACACCTATGACACCCGCCGATAACCCTATCATAAATGTTTCGGCATTAAACAAATTCCGTATATCCTGTTTTCGGGCGCCGAGCGATCGCAGAACTCCGATTTCCTTGACGCGTTCCACCACCGAAACGTAAGTAATGATTCCGATCATGACCGACGACACGATAAGCGATATTCCCGTAAACGCGACGAGTACATAGGTAATCGCGTTCAGCATGGTCTGCACCATACTCATAAGCATACCAACGGTATCGGTATATTTGATTTTATCTTCTTCTCCGAGTGTGATGTCTTCGTGATCTTCAAGCTGATAGATAACGCCGTTTTCGCACATCTCGTTCCATTCGTCAAGATAATCGAGCATTTTGTCCTTACCGTCGAAATCGCGGGCATAGAACGAAATTGCCGTAGGACTTGAATCGCCGCCGAGAAAACGAACGAGTTCGTCTCTCGTCAAATAGTACTGGCTGAATTGACCCGCCTCGTTTGAATTACAAGGCGGCAGAAAAATATCCCGCATAGAGCCTGCAATCGGAACGGAAACGGGGCTTGCCTCCTCTTTCGCCCATTTTACGATTTCGGAATTGATATTGGAACGCGGATCTTCGGCATCCGCAACGTAATGGTCGACCGCCGCTTCGGTGATATTCAAACCGTTCGGAAGGCAACCGTAGCTCAAACCGTCTTTCAAGGTCAAAATGGCGGTAATTTTCAAATGGATCCCTTCTTTGTTTTTTTCTTCGCCGATCGCTTTATTCCACTCGTTTTCGGTCAAAGTACTTTTATATGCAAAGGCATAAGGATCCGAAGGCGAAACAGCTTTTCTCGAATAAAGGTAATCGTTATAATAGAGAACGTATTCCTTCTCCATAATTCTCTCGTAATCGATATACAATGGCTCTTTTTGCTCCTCGGTCGCATCGGGTTTCCCCTTATCGAAGAGTTCAATGAATTCTTTTTCCGTCAGAATACCGAGCTGTGCAAGCGTTAAATCGGTTGCCGCAAGCTGGGGCGATACGACAAGCACCGCTTCGTTTTCGTTTGTCGGGAAGTGCATGGTATCGGGATCGAGCATATCGTACTGTGAGAGAACGTATTCGGCAGCATGCTCTTTATCGTTTAACTTTGCTTGAGAAGTTCCGGGCATTTTATTGATGATATTTCCGAAGAAATCGGCAAATCCCGTTAATTCCGCATATTCTTCTTTAAATTGCTGTAATCGAGTGATATACTCTGCTTTGAGTTTCGTAAGCGAATAATATTCGATTGATTTATCAATGTGAATAATTTGGGAAGTAGTCGTCCCGTCGCCGTTGTCAACTTCTTTTTTCGCGTCAAAATCTCCGCGCGTCACGTCGGTATACAGATTACTCGTTATACTCGCTCCGTAACCGTATTGGATCTCCGCATAATAGCTGCGATCCATTTTTCCGATATAATCAAGATACTGATCAGATATCGAATTATGGATCTGCATCTTGTTCGCAAGTCCCGTCAAAAACGAATCAACGTAAATTTTATCGCCTATTTGCGACATATCTGGCATATCTTTGGGAGAAGTAAACGAAGTCATGACCGCAGCCATATCCATAGAACTCTCCGTGACCTGCACGGGATAATAGGAAAGCATATCCTCTTCTGTCTTTTTTATGTAGTGGTTGAAACCGTTGGAGAGCGCAAGCACAAGGCATACGCTGATAATGCCGATACTTCCGCCGATCGAAGTTAAGATCGTGCGCCCTTTTTTCGTTAAAAGGTTGCGAAAGGAGAGCGCAAGCGCAGAAAATACGCCCATCTTCGCACGCGGCTTCCGCTGTTTCTTCTTTTTAACGGGAATCTCCGAAGGCGCATCTTCAACGGCAGATCCTTCTGCGAAAGCCGGCTCACCGTCTTTTGCAAGACGCTCCTTGTCTTCCTCCTCTTCCGAATAGGGGTTGGAGTCGGACTCCACTTCTCCGTCTTTGAGTCTTACGATACGCGTTGCGTATTCCTCGGCAAGTTCGGGGTTGTGGGTGACCATGATAACGAGGCGTTCGCCCGCGATCTCGCGAATAAGTTCCATGACCTCGACGCTCGTTTTTGAGTCAAGCGCGCCCGTCGGTTCGTCCGCAAGCAGGATCGTAGGATTATTGACAAGCGCCCGCGCGATCGCAACGCGCTGCATTTGCCCGCCCGAAAGTTGATTGGGACGCTTGTTCATTTCGTTACTGAGTCCCACTTTTTCGAGCGCCCGTTTAGCTCTCTCTACACGTTCCTCGCGGCTGATGCCTGCGATCGTAAGCGCAAGTTCCACGTTTCCCAGCACCGTTTGGTGGGGAATGAGGTTATACGATTGAAAGATAAACCCGATACGGTGATTTCTGTAAACGTCCCAATCTCTGTCCGAAAAGTCTTTTGTGGACTTTCCCTCAATAACAAGATCGCCTTCGGTGTAGTGATCGAGTCCGCCGATGATATTAAGCATCGTCGTTTTACCGCAGCCGGACTGCCCGAGGATCCCGACGAATTCGTTTTCGCGAAAACACAAATTCACGCCTTTAAGCGCGTGAACCTTTGTATTGGCGACTTTATAGTCTTTTTTGATACCGACTAATTTTAACATAACGCTCCTTTATTTACGGAGAGAGTTGTTCTCTCTGCCGGACTCTTTACGCAATTTATTGAATAGCGCGGCAAAAGCCTCGCTAAGTTCGATAAGCCGATCGATTTTATCTTGACCGAATTCTTCGACGACACGATTGATAAGTTCGTTTACTTCGTCGCATTGACGCTTAAAGACGGCAAGGGACGACTCGGAGAGTACTACGTAAAAGATTTTACGGTCCGTGGGAGATGCCATACGCTTGACGATCCCGCGCTTTTCGAGTTTTGTAACGAGCTGGGAAACTGCAGAACGGGTAATATTCAGCCTTCTTGCAATTTCAGAGGAAATTATTTGGTTTCCCGCTTCCCGTTCCACGACGATTTCGCGAATAAGGCGAAACTCCGTTTGCGTGAGATTTGCGTTTGCGGGAAGCATATTCAGTTCCTCTAAAAATTTAACAGTTAAAATAAGCTTATTGAGATATTTGCCGTTTTCCATGAATTGATCCTCCGTAAAACAACCTGTTTTGTAAACCAGATAACAATTAAATTATACACCAGCGTCAAAAAAAATGTCAACGAAACGCACCGCATTTTTTATTAAATCATTACAATTTCATAATTATTTCACAAAAAACCGCCCGCTGAGCAGGCGGAATAATAAATGATTTTACTCTTCGGTTTCATCGACCGGCTCAGGTTCCTCGGGTTCGGGAATAAAGGGATTGAGAGGCGAAGTGACGGGCGTTAAATCGTACTTATCGTCAATATCGCCTAAGAGTTCTTCGATAATGTCCTCACGCGTGATAAGTCCCAAAGAGTTCCCCTCGGAACCGACGATCATCATGTGTTCCCTCTTCGACTGCATCTCTTTCATAAGCGCAGAAAGCTTAACATCCGTCGAAGTGAACGATACGGGGCGCACGATATTTTCAAAATTGCGCCTTCCCGCAAGCATATTCTCGTAAAAATCCGCACGGTACAGAATGCCGATGATATTTTGTTTCGTGCCCTTATAGATCGGCACGCGGGAGAAATTCGTTTCGCGGAAAATTTTATAGACGAGATGCGTGTTATCTCTGATTTCGAGAGCGATCACCCTATCGAGCGGGATCATGCAAGAGCCAACGTGAAGTTCGTCGTAGCGGAGCGTCTTTTCGATGAGATCGTGCTCCGTTTCGTTGAGCACGCCCTCCTTTTTAACGTCCGAGACGAGCATTTTGAACTCCTCCTCGGTATAGACAGGTTTCTTTTTATTGAGACGGAAAACCCAAAAAATAAGTTTTTTCCATAGCCCGAAGATAAAGTTCAACGGATAAAAGATCCATGTACAGATAAGAAGCGGAAACGCCATGATCCGCGCGAAATATTCGGGCGCTTCGCGGGCAAGCGTTTTAGGCGTTACTTCGCCGAAAATCAGAACGGCAACGGTCAGCACGATCGTGGAAAGCGTTGCACCGAAATTCGGGTAAAATTTTGTAAAAATTACGGTAGAAATCGATGCCGCCGCAATGTTTACGATATTGTTTCCGATAAGAAGCGTCGTTAAAACTTTATTGAAGTCCGCACTCAAAGAGAGCGCAACGCGCGCCGTTCTCTTTTTGGCAGAAAGTCTGCGCATTCTTACCGTAGAAAAACTTGTGTATGCCGTTTCCGTCGCACTGAACACACCAGACAGAATGACAAGTACCACAAGCGCAATCACCAAACCGATTGTGCCTATGTCCATAAAAAATGAAAAATTCCTCCTATCAAATAAATTTTTTAAATACTTTCGTTTTTGACGCGTTTACGAATGACGAGTACCCGCGTACCGTTGCCGGCGTTGTAATTTAACGGAACAATGCTTCCGACTTTCCAACGCTTTCTTCCCGTATCATACTTTCTTTCATGTGCCGCCGCAGGAAGAGACAAAGCGGTTTGCGCATAGGAATGCACCTCCGTCTCGTCCGTCTCATTGACATAATAAGATTGTTGATACATATCCATATTACGCCCGCCCAGACTGAAAAAGAATAAATCCTCCGGATTTATGGAAATCCGGGCGACCTCGTCAGCGGCGTCCTCGACGGCAAAACAAGTCCCGAACTTTTCCTTTACGTCGGGTTCGGAATACTGCCAAGAAGAAACTACGGCTTTACCCTCTCTCTTCTTTTTCATAAGCATATCGTAAGCGCGCGCACAGGGATAATCGCTGAAACGGTCGCAATAAACGCAACGCGCATACTTGCCGCACATATCCGATTCCTGCTCGGAGCCCGCACGCCATTTTTCCGTTTTTAAAAACTGTTCGAGCTGCTTAAACGTCATAAAGTAATTCCTTAGTTTGTCTTCCTTGATTTATTATACACTCACATGCCGTAAATATCAAGCATTCGCGGGCGAATTATGGATCAGTTTCCTTGATTTTGATTCTTTTCAAGTATATTTGCGCGTTCACTCGCATTCAGACGGGCTTTTACGGAATAGGCTGCGGTGCACCCCTCGCCCGCCGCTTTCACAAATTGATAAGGTTTTCCCGTTATATCCCCCGCAGCAAAAAGCCCTTCTAAATTCGTTGAGAGGTCGCGGTTTACTGTGATATGAGCTCCTTCCGTTTTCAGTCCGCCGCATAACACCGCAGGCGGCGCGGACTTTCCCAAATGAAACACGCCTTCGACTTCATACTCCGCCCTGTCCGTTTTGATCCTTTCAACGCGTAGCTTGCCCGAAACGGACTTGGGAGTCTCTTCGATCAAGCGGATATTTTCCGCTTGAAATGCAACGGGGTATTTTGAAAACACTAGCACTTCCGAGGCAAACGAAGCAAGATACTCCGCCTCGTCTTTTTCCTCTTCGGAATAGAGCACGGCGGCAATTTTTTTGTTCTTATAGAGCGCGCCGTCGCACACAGCGCAGTAGCTCACGCCTCTGCCGATGAAGTCGTCGCCGAACCCCGCAGAAAGTTCCACGCCCGTTGCCAAAATAACGGCACGGGCAGAAAAGTTCTCCTTTCCCGCCGTAAGAAAAAAGCCGTTTTTATCCTTGTATACGCCGTCGATACGCTTTTCGGTCAAGAGGATCCCCTCTTCCGCTTTTTGCTCTTCAAGGGTGCGGACAAATCCTTCCCCATCGCCCATAAAAGCGGGATAGTTCCGCACATACTCCGCCTTTACGGTCTTTTTCCCGAAGTTCTTATCGCCGAGCCAAAGATAGTTCAGCTTTAAATTCTTTGCAGTGAGCGCGGCGGAATAACCCGCAATGCCTCCGCCGACGATCGCCACGTCGTATATCATATTATTCATACTATGAGTATTTTCCTTTATAGCGTTATTATAACAACATCCGAGCCGTTTGTCAATCAAAGAAACTCCCGCGTCGGCAAAGCGCGGGAGTCAAGAAAAAGCGTTTATTTGATAAATCTTCCGTAAACTTCCGAAGCGGGCGTAAAGTACGCGAACGTATCGGGATATTTTCGGATAATGCGCTGTAACTGCGCAATTTGGCGCTTACGGATAATGCACACGAGCACGCTTTTACCCGCATGTGAATACATTCCCTCCGCCTCGATCTTCGTCACGGAATGATGGGTCTTACTGATAATTTCCGCAGCGATCTCTTCGGGGTGATTGGTGACGATTTCAAACTTATAAGCGGACTTAAATCCCTGCAAAATAACGTCGCTCATCTTACTTGTAACGTAGAGCGACACAAGTGCGAGGAGTACAGGATCGAGTACGCCCGTTGCGTTACTGCCGTTATTATAAACGAAGATCGACGCGAATACGACGCACGCGTCGAACGCCGAAGTAAGCGCACTTACGCTGAGATTGCGGAATTTCTTATTGACAAGTGAAGCTAGGATCGTTGTCCCTCCAGAAGTCCCGCAGCTTTTAATCATGATCGCAAGCGCAATTCCCAGGAATATACCTCCCGCGACCGCACCGAGAAGTCTGTGCCCGATATCGACGATCGTTCCTGCGGAATCGCGTCCTCCGTATTGCAGAAAGCTCAATTCCTCTTTGAACAAACCCAAAATGATCAGAAGTCCCGAAGACACGACGATAGACAGCGTAGACAGAATCGCTTCCTTTTTGCCGATACAGAAGAGCGCGACGAAAAACAACGGCGCATTGATGATCAAAAGATAGATACCGGAATTCAACCCGGTAGCATACTCTAACATTACGGCGATACCGTTCGTTCCGCCGGGCGCAAACTCGTTCGGCGTGGTAAAAACAAAGATACCGAGTGCGCGAATAATGCCGGAAGTCAAAACGGGCAGGAACATCGCAAACATAAAAACCTTGAACGAGAGCTTTTTTTTCAATTTTTCGGGTTTTGAAGCTACCTCTTCCGCAGGATCTTTCGCGGGAGGTTCGGCTTTTACTTCGGCGTTTTCTGCCGCCTCACCCTCTTTCTTTTCTGAATTTTCCAAATGAATTTTTTTTTCCATAACGAACTCCGTACTTGCTCTATTATCTTATCATAAGACGAAAAAAAACACAACGGGTTTTCAAAAAAACTTTTGACCGATACGATATATTTTGCATATCCCGACGTTCATCCCGGAAAGCAACAAGGAAAAAATCCGCCGTTAGGCGGATTTTTTCTGTTCCATTTTAATTGAGTTCGTTATCAACCGCCAAAACGCAACGGTCAATCATGCTCTTTGCCGTTTCCAGCGAAGCAGGATCTGCGATCCTTACTTCCCCTCTTCCGCCGTTCAGCGGATAGTACAGGACGGGCGCGTCATCCTTGATCGCAAGTTTGAATACCGTCCTTCCGCGATACTTGAAGAGCACCGCGTATCTTCCGTCGTTCTGCGAAGTACGGGGCTTATTCATAATATAGCTTCCGATCTCGTAATACGCTCTCTTCCCTTCGTCGCTCAGCGCGCCGTAGGACTCTTCGAGCGAGATCATCTCATCGTTTCCGCCCAACCAGGATATATCGTCCTCGGGCTCTTCCTCTTCGTATACAGGCGCCTGTTGATTCTGCAACAACTGATTGATAAACTCCTGCTGCTGAGCCAGTTGCGCACGGAGCGATTCCACCTCGGGCGAAACGTAGCCGGGCTGCGCGTAGCCGCTCGTATCGCTCTGCGCAGGAGGCAACGCTTGCAACTGTTGCACCGCGGCGGGCAGAAACGCCTGCATTGTCTCCGCAATCATAGTGCGCATATCCTCGTATTGCATCGGCTGCTGTTGATAACCGCCCTGCTGCATCGCCGCAAACATCATTCTCATTTCGTTGTCGCGACGAGCCTGCTCTTCGTCACGGCGACGGTTCTCCTCGTCACGGCGAGCCTGATCTTCGCGGCGTTCCTCTTCGCGCGCAAACTCCTTTTCTTCGGCAATTCGCGCCTGCTCGCGTTTTACCACGAGTTCTGCCGCCTTCCGCTTCTTCGATAGGATAAACAGCGCTACCGCCGATACAAGGAACAAGCCCGCGGCCACAAGCGCGATGATCGTCCAAGGGGTCTCCTCTAAGCCGAGGAACTTCACCCCTGCTCCCATTGCCAACAAGGGCAGCGGCGCAAAGCTGTAATAGGACTGCGACGCCAGTTCTTTCCCCTCTTTCTTTGCATTTTTATACTTGCCGTACTCGCCGAACGATTTTAAAGTGCACACTACGAATAATAACGCAGATACTCCGCCTACGATCAGCTGCCACAGCGGCAAGCCCGTTATCGTATTGTTGTTTCCGTTATCTCCGTCCCCGTTCGGATCCTTATTCCCGTTGTCGGGGTTGAACGGATTTTCCGCGTCATCCAATCCGCCTTTTCCCTCTTCGTTTGCGATGATGTTATAATTACACTCCGCGCCTCTCCGGATAAAGTATCCCGCCGGCACCTTCACCGTTATGGTATACCCGCCTTCCTTCGCCCACCGTGCACTCGTATCTCCTGCGTAGTCCGATTCCTTAAACGTCAGCGCTATCGGATTTCCGTCCATATCGTACGCCGTCGCTATCGGTCGGTGCGACGATCCGTCGAACGTGAACGTTACGTTATCCCACTCTATGTCGATCACGATCACGCTTTCGTCCGGCACTACTACAAAGTCCCAAATGCTACTCGGTACGTCTATCATATAGTTCTTTGTCAGCGACGCGTTATTCAACTGTACGCTTATCTGATACGATCCTACTTCCGTCGGCATCACCGTCGTCCCGCGGTATACAAGCACTCCGCTCGTCAGATCTACGTTCATATCGTCGCCGATCAGTCCTTCCAGTTGGATCACCGTCGGGATACTTCCCTGTCCTAACAGCAACGTAGTATTATCCCACGTCGCATACAGTACCTGCTTTTTGATCTGCCACGTTATCGGTACGCTCGCCGTCGTTCCGTCTTCCCACTCCGAATTCCGCATATCTCTCAACGTTATGCTTGCCCGATAGCTTCCCGCGTCCGTTGCCTGGTGCTGCTGCGCCAGACTCATCAGCAAATCATTGTATGTCGTTCCCAATAGCTCTTTTACCGACTGCTCTTCTCCCGTATAGATCAGTTCCCCTGCCGTCGTCGGCTTTGCAAGTTTCGCTTTTTCGATGTTAAAGTTATACAACAGCTGTTCGTCCGCATCCGTTCCGTCCTTCAATACATAGCCGTTTGAAACGATTCGCACTTCAACCTGATAACTTCCGACGACGATCGCCTCTTTTGCGCCCGTATCTCCGTTCTCTGATACACTGCTTCCCGTTATTACATATTCCAGCTCGATATTGTCGTCCGCCGAGGGTATGAATTCCTCTCCGTCTAACATCAGAGTCACCGTTGGATGCTGTCCCGCTCCGCTGTACATTAACGTATCCGTATTCCATTTTACCGTTAACACAGTCTTTCCCTCGTAGATTTCCAGAGAAATTTGGATGTCCTCTACATAGTAGTTTGTCTGATACTGCGCTCTGAGCGTAAAGCGTGCAGTGATCCAATACGTCGCTTTCCGCGTAAGGTCTACGTCGTCCCGCGGTATTTCCACTCCCCCTTCCGAATAAATATACGTCACCGATTCCAGATATCCGTTTCTTCCCATGTCCGCGGATGATATCTCCGGTATCCGCTTTGCGGCGTCGTCTACAGAATAACTCACGCTGCGGAAGGAATTCTGCTTCACCTCGTATTTCTTCTTCGACACGTGCTCCAGCGTTACCGTCTCGCTTACCGTCTTTCCGTCCGTATAACTTACCGTTACCTCCGGCGCGTTCACATACGGCGCGTTTCCGTTCTGATATTTCAGCGTATACCCGCCGTTTCCCAGCGACAGTGTTTTGCGGACTTCTACGTCTTCGCCTTTCGAGTTTTTACCCCTGTACACCGCCACGACCGTCAAATCGCCGTCTTGCAGCGGCGTATCCGCTACGAACACTCCTTCCCTGTCCGCACCGCTTACTTCCAAACGGTCCAGCGTAAGCGTCTGCATGAACCAACTCGCCTTGATGTTTACGCTCTTGTTTACGCGCGATACGTTCGGATCCCATTCTTCCGACGTCAGATTCCCTTCCCCGTCCGCGACGTACCATCCAAGGAATTCGTGTCCTTCCTTTGCGGGCTGTATCCCGCCCGGCCAATCGCTTTGGCTTATACGCATTCCGTAACCGTATTTCTTCGTGATTACAGGGTCTTCTCCGTTATCTGCGTCGATCGTTACGTCGTATTCTTCATACAGCAGACTGATTTTGATCGTCACTGCGTCCGTTGGTCCGTCGATCGAGGCCCCGCTCGTCTTGTATTCGTCCAGCGACATCGGATTCGACTCCGTTGCTCCGTCCACGCCCCCTACGATATACGGCCGCTTTCCTTCTACGCTCCTCATTACCGCTACGTCGTCTTGATAATCGTTCAGAAACTTCGTATACGCCGCTTCGAAATCGCTTGCGATCTTTGCTGCCGTATTGTTATTTCCGTATTCCAATCCCGTTATCAGCGTATGATCTACCGAACCGCCTCCGCTGTAACTTAATTCGAATTTTAGCTCCAATATTTGGGGATAAATAAAGATGTTTACATCCGTCGTTTCATAATTATTACTTTCCGGCGTAAAACGCACTCCTACTTTTAAGCCCTTTTTCCCGTTTCCGTCCTCCTCGGCATCTTCTATATTCAGTTTATAATTCCCTTTAAAACTTGCCGTTCCCGCCACTCTGTTATTGTTACTGCTCACTACAAACTGCGCGTCTTCGAGCACCAATTCCTGCAACTCCATTCCGTAATAGAAAACGGTGCTGTTATCCGATTTACGCTTTACTTGCGGCGTTCCGTATAATTTTAATGCAGCCGGATTGATCGTTACGTCTATGCTATCCGCGCTCAACCCGTCAAAGAACCATAGCGGTTCTTTAACGCTTCTCAGCCTGAAATCGTAGGTATACGTTCCGCTATCGTCTACGTTCATAGGAGAATAGGTCTCCCCCGCAGTGCTTACGGTTGTTCCGTTCTTTTTCCAGTCATATAAAATTTCGAAACCGTCCGTCATGACAGTGGCGGGGCTCTGTCCCCCGTTTACCGTAACGGTGGGCGTAAGTTCTATTTTCTTTGCGTCGTCGTACGCCGCAGTCGTCTTTCCGTCTTTTGCCGCAAATGCCGCCCCTACCGTTATCCCGTCCGCCAGTCCCCATACGGCATATAGCTTGATATCGCCGTGCCAGGTCTTTTGCACTTCTGTTATCGGCGCGGTCTTGCCTGTTTTATCCGTCGTCCAGCCCAAAAACTTACGGTTGACGGGAACCTGTGCGCTTGTGGGAGCATACAAGCTCTGCCCTGTTTTAACTATTTTCCAATCGCCCGCCGTTTCGCCCGCGCCGTATGCGTCTTCATACGCTTCGTCCTGTCCGTCTTTATATTCATAATATGAAACGCGGATTCTGTTGATCAGAATCGGAGTTTCAACAATGTCGGGTTTAAAAGCAGACGTGATCCGATCGATAACGTTCACGTCCCAAACGGCCGGATTATAACACGCGCTCTTCACTTTATTATCTAAAAAGTTCTTTAAACGCTGCGCTTCGGTCAAGCCTGCGGTTTTATCCGCTTTACATTGATTCGAACTTTCCGTATTAACGGCTTCTATGGAACGAGCGTTAACACGAACACCGTTAGTAGGTAGGGCTTTGCTATAATAACTATAATATCCTGTACTCGCAACGTTATCCGAATAAATCGCACAATTATTGTGTGAATATGTTGCCGAGCCTTTATCGTTTACATCGTAGTAACTTAAAAACGGCATTGTATATTTCGTTGAACCGTAATTATGATTACCGTAACCGAAACAATCTTCGTAAACGTAAGCGGAAGTCGTGCCTGCGGTGCGGTTTTCCCCGGGAACGCCCAATACTCCGGGAGCGTAATTGCTATAAGCTTTGGGAGTATTTAATTCGTACACCGAAAAGCAACGTTTCATCGTTGTCTTGGTAATGCCGCGAAAATAAGCAACCATGCCCGTCCATAACCCGCTGCCGTTAGTGTTAATAACCCCCCTCGTGTACGAGCATTTTACGTTTGAATAGCAATCAAAAACGTTGAATTCCTTGATCAGATAGACCTGTCCGTTAGGATCGCAAGTAGGCGTATAAGTCGGATACCCTTCGTTTTTCGAACCGTCAACGTGACCGATTAACCCGCCGATTCCCATCCAACTGTCGGTATTGTCCGATATGGTATACTCCAAATCAACGGAACACTTATAAAGATTTAACGATCGTTGCGAACCGTGAAAGGCGGCTATAATTCCGCCGTATTCCCGCCACGGTTCGTCGCCGCAAAACGCTCTATTGTCATTATTATAATTATCCGTACCGTAGCGAGGATTTACCGAATTTATGTCTGCACGAACGGTCACTGCCGTAACCGTCAGATTTGCACTTGCGTGCCCCATCAAAACACCGACGTGACCGGAGCCTCCCGTTTCGTCGATCGTGATATTGTTTAACACAAGGTCGGAAAAAGCCATCGGTGACGCATGGGTGCTATAAACGTAACCGAACAGCCCTGTCGAATACGGATCGTACCCTTCCGCAGGCGTGCCTTTCGTCAGTTTAGCGTTGGAAATAACGTGACCCATTCCGTAAAATGAACCCGAGAAACGAGCGACCGCTAAAATATCGCCATTCGTTCCGTCATCGTTCGCATAGTCCAAATCGCTGTTTAAAACAAAATGTTCGTTCAAACAAGAAGTTGCGGTATTGTTTGCCGTTCCGACTTTTTTTGTTTTTGCATAAACTACAAAATTACTCCAATCGTCTTTGGAAGTGATAACCCAAGGATTGTTTTTAGAACCTTTGTTTGCGCTCGTATCAATTTCTACGACAACAAGATCCGTTTCGGGTTTCGTAGTCGACGCGGGATCGGCAAATTTGACACCTTCCGCATAATCGGTATACCAATAAGATTCGCCGTCTGCAAAGGTGTACAACTTTGACGTGCTATCGTAAATAAGATTACTCGCCGCATAGTTAGAGACTACCTTATCAGTACCCCCCCCCTCAAAATTCTGGCTGTAATCACTATTTGCGGAATCGGACTCCTCCGCTTTTCCCAAAGAAATATCCGAAAGTCCAAGCCCGAACGCGAACGACAGCGCCGTTACCGCACACGTTCCCAAAGCCGCTAACTTTCTCCAACCGAATTTCTTTCTCTTCATAAATACCTCCCGTTTCTCAACAAAGCCATCTCCGCGTTTACGCGGAAAATTTATTAAGCAAACGATTTTGCACATAGTATAATATGCCGTATATACCTATACATTATAATTCTAACATTTCTTTATTTGATTGTCAATATGAAATAAAGTATAAATTTCCACACATTGTATAAATTTATACACGTTTTTCAATTTTACGGTTTTTTTTACGATTTTTACCGCATTTCCCAAGAGAATGCTATAAGAGAGCGCCGCCGTGCAAGCACGGCGGCGCTCTCTTATAGATAGAGGTTTTTGTATGATCTCAATTAATTTTCCCGTTTTCGCCCTTCTCTTCTCCCCTTTTACAACGGGAACAGTGCGCGCAATCGGAACAGCAATCGCAGCCGACTTTACCCTTTTTCCTACGTATGATCTGCCACACTCCCACGCCGACGACGAACGCCGCCGCAAGCACGATAACCAAAATTTCGTACCACTGCATAAACCTTTACTCCTTTTTATCCGATTCGTTATCTTCGGTAAAAGCCGCCTCGTCCGCAGCCTCTTTTGCTCCTTCGGCAACAGTCACGCTCTCTTTCGCTTTCCAGGGATGTTTTTTATTCCAAATCACGATTCCCGTTACCGCCGCCGCAAGAACCGCAAGCCATATAAACGCCGTCCACCACCAACTGCCTATCAAATAAATCGCCGCGCTAACAATAAAGCTCGTTATCACCCAAAAGAGAAGCGTCCACTTGAACTTTCCCTTCGGCAGTTCCGCTCTTGCCGTGGCACAAGCCGCAAAACAGGGAACCGTGAGCATATTAAAGGCAATGAATGCAATCAGTGCGGGAACGGTAATGCCCGTCTGTTGAATCAGGAATATGATTTCCGTAACGCCCTCTTCGGTTGCTTCGAACTCGACGCCCGCGCCTGCCGCAATCGTCGCGCACAACACGGAGAAAGTTGCAATTACGTTTTCCTTTGCAATAAGCCCTGTAACGGCTGCCACTGCAAAGACCCAGCCGTACCTTGTAAGCTGCGAGCCACAGCCGATCGGCGTTAAAATCGGCTGGATCAGCATTCCCAAACTTGCAAGAATACTGTCGCTCATGGCTTCGTCGGACAGGTAGTGCCAATTCCAACTGAAATGCGACAGGAACCACACCACGATCGTTGAAGCAAGGATCACTGTAAACGCTTTCTTTAAAAAGTGTTTGAGTTTATCCCACAGGTGAATCATCAAGCCCTTGAACAGAGGCTTATGATAGGCGGGAAGCTCCATAATAAACGGTGGAATTTTGCCGCGCATAGTCGTGGAGCGCATCAGCACGACCGAAGTTATCGCCACGATAATTCCCAAGAGATACATTCCCAATACGATCAGATCGACGTTAGGCGCGTCCGCCGCACCCAGGATCGCGCCCGATACCGCCGTTAAAATAGGCAGTTTCGCTCCGCACGAGAAGAAGGGTATCACCCGTACCGTCGCCGTCCGCTCCTGCTCGTCGGCAAGCGTTCGGGTATTGATGAACGCGGGCACGGAACAGCCGAAGCCCATGATCATGGGCATGAATGCTCTGCCCGAAAGACCGAATTTTCTGAAAATACGATCGAGTATGAAGGCGATACGCGCCATATACCCGCTGTCCTCCAAAATCGAGAAAAACAGGAAGAGCAGCAAAATTTGCGGTACGAAACTTAACACGGAGGCAAGTCCTTCCCAAACGCCGTTTACGACAAAGCCGCTCAACCATTCGGGCGCTTTTGCGCACGCCGCTTCCAAACCCATGCCCACAAGATCGGTAAACCAGCCCATAAGATTTTGCAGCATGACTCCCGGCGAATACAACGTTCCGTCGTAAAAACAAGCTAAGAGTTTTACGCCCACGTTTTCGGTATCCATGCCGAGTTCTTCCAAGGTAGGCATCCAGCTCATGCTCTCCGTAAATCCGTTTAAAAATAAAAGGTTTTCGGAAAAGGTCAAATGGAAGATCGCAAACAGTATTAAAATGAAAATCGGGATGCCCCAAACTTTATGCGTTAATACTTTATCCGCCTTATCGGACTTCGTCAGTTTTTCGCCCGCTTTATTCTTACGCTCCAATACCGAGGAATAATTCGCCGATATGTATTTATATCTTGCGTCGGCAACAATCGCCTCGAAGTCTGTGCCGAAAGTATCGTCTGAGAAGGTCGCTTTAAACGCGTCGACCATGGGCACGAGTTCTTCGTGCGCCTTCGTTTCGATTTCGTCCATTTCGCACAGCTTCACTGCATGGAAGAGGGGCGCGTTTACGCCCTTCTGCGCGCCGAGCGCGATCGAAACGTCACGGATAAGGTGCGCGATCGGAGAATCTTTTAACACCGTTTCGCCCTTTCGCGGCTGCTTCGAGCACTTGATCGCCCTGTCCATGAGTTCTTTGATCCCCTCTCCTTTCAAGGCGGAGATCTTAACGACGGGAACGCCCAACTTCTTTTCGAGCTCCTCCGCGTCGAGTTTATCTCCGTTCTTTTCGACCGCGTCCATCATATTGAGCGCGACGATCATGGGAACGTCGATTTCCATAAGCTGCGTCGTTAAATATAAGTTCCGTTCTAAGTTCGTCGCGTCTATGATATTGATAACGCATTCGGGCTTTTCATCCAAAATGAAGTTGCGCGAAACGACTTCCTCAGGCGTGTAGGGTGAGAGCGAATAAATACCCGGAAGATCGACGATCTTTACGGGTTCCGCACCCTTTTTATAGGTGCCTTCACGCTTATCCACAGTAACCCCTGGCCAGTTGCCCACATATGCAGTCGAACCCGTCAGCGTATTGAAAAGCGTTGTTTTTCCGCAATTAGGGTTGCCCGCCAGTGCAAAATTTTTCATCCTTCGACCTCCATGCTCACAGAGTCCGCTTCCGTTTTGCGGAGAGTGAGCTCATAGCCCCTTATCGTAACTTCCAAGGGGTCGCCGAGGGGCGCTTTCTTCCTTAAAATGACCTCTGCACCGGGGGTCACACCCATGTCGAAGAGACGGCGGCGGATCACACCTTCGCCCGCGACTGCTTTAATAATGCCACGCTCGCCCGCTTTAAATTCACTTAGTTTCTTGATCATATATACTCCTAAAATTTTTTTACCGAATTATCATGCGACGAAGATATGCGAAGCGACCGCCCGATCGAGCGCGAGCTTCCCGTTCTTAACCATACAGATAACGCTGCCGCCCGAAGCGGAAAAAACAGTGATCTCCGCACCCACAAGTATGCCGAGGTTTTGAAGATGCTTTTTCGTCTGCTCGTCTGCGACGATTTTTACGATTTTTACCGATTGATTCTTGGGCGCAAGCATTAAAGGCATACCGCTCCTCCTACGTTTTTCAAGTTCGCATATGCGAACTTACCTACCTAAAAATTGTTCGCCTGCCTTTCCGAAACTTGGTTCGGCATTGCGAACTTATCTGTATTTTATCACTTAATAACTGTACTGTCAACTAATTCACACAACTTTTTTCAATAATTTTACAGAAAAGATATCTTTTTACCAAACCGTAAAATGTCATAAAATGAATTGACAAAATTCATGTACTGTAATATAATTAAAACTGACGTACATAGGAGCAGAAAATGATAGAAATCAAAGAAGTAAAAACGCGAAAACAAATAAAACAGTTTTTGGATTTTCCAAACAATTTATATAAGGGAAATCCCTATTACATTCCTCCGCTCTACGGCAACGAAAAAAAACTGTTCGGGAATCATCACGATTATAACGATCAGGCGGATTCGGTATTTTATCTTGCATACCGCGGCAAAGAGGTCGTAGGAAGAATATCGGGCATTCTTCAAAAGGCAAGCAACGAAAAATGGAAACAACAGCGCGTCCGCTTTACGCGGTTCGACTGCATCGACGATCAACAGGTCGCTTCCGCGCTCTTTCGTGCAGTCGAAAATTGGGCGAAAGTGTTGGGAATGGCGGAAGTCGTAGGACCTTTGAACTATTCCGACATGGAACGCGAAGGCTTGCTCGTAGAAGGCTTCGACCAGCTCAACACCTTTGAAGAGCAATATAACTTCCCCTATTACGAAAAGCTTATCAAGAACTGCGGATACGAAAAAGAAGTGGAGTGGGTGGAATACCGCCTTACCGCGCCCGATCCCGAATATATGGAAAAAATGAAACGCGTCACCGACAAGGCGATGCAACGCGGGGGGTTCCGCTTCGGAGAAGCAAAAAACACCAAAGACTTTTTGAAAAAATACGCCGACGATTTCTTCCGTATCATCGACGAAACATACGGACCTATTTACGGTACTGTTCCCTTTACGGAAAAAATGAAAAAATCGATCATGAGCGACTTCTCGCTCATCATCAATTTAAGATACGTCGCCGTCATTTTGGATAAGAACGGTAAGCCTGCTTGCTTCGGTCTCTGCTTCCCCGGATTCGGAAAGGCGCTTCAAAAATCGGGCGGAAAGCTTACGCTGCCTACGATTTTCAAAATCCTGCGGGCAGTCAAGAAACCCGATTCCATCGATCTTGCACTGATCGGTGTTTTACCCGAATACCGCAATTCAGGCATCAGCCATGCGTTGTTCTACAAAATGGCGTTGCTTCTCACCGAGGGAACGGCAAAATATGCCGAAACCAACCTTATGCTCACTTACAACTACAACATCCTGAATCAGTGGAAGAACTTTAATCCGATACTGCACAAACGCCGCCGTACTTACGCCAAAAACATTGCGTGCGAAGCAGAAAATCCGCAAAATTATGAAACAGCTTTTCCGAATCTTGAAGCGGAGCTCGAAAAAGAATCGGCAGCTGCAGAAGATTAAAATCACAGCCCCCTCCGTCGGGAGGGGGCTGTTTATTTGTCCTTAGGAATCTCAGGCGCTTTTATTCTTTTTAAAAAGCAAGCGACGCCCTTCCAAAAACGCCGATTCCCGAAATTTACGAAACCCTCTGCAAAATTATAAGGAAATCTTTTGCCCGCGCACATCGTCATCGATATAATCGAACTGCTTTCAAGGATTCGTTTAAGAAAGGTTGCGCCCTTGATTTTATTATCGCGCTCTGCCCCTTCGGGAAGCCTCTTCGCCCGTTTCATTTTCTTTTTCGCCATGCCGAGCACGGCGCAGTAAAGAATTTTCCCCATAAAAGAGGACTCTTGCATATCGGAAAAGCGGCTTTCGAGCGTGATCGTGTTTCGGGGCGGGACCGCAGGAATCGAAAGTCCGCTCATTTCCTCGAATACACAGTCGTCCGCAAGCGACAATTGCGCACCCGCATAAATACCGTTTATCCTCTCGGAATAAGGAAAGACGGCGTTATCCCCTTTCAGCGTTACGCTTTCCGTAAGTTTTACGGTCTGACAGTCCGAACAGATCTGCAATTCGTACTCCCCGCCCTCTGTCACCCATTTTTCTTCGGCAACATTCCAGTAACGCAACTCCTCTTTCCCGACTGCGATTTCAACCCGCTTGCGTTCCCCTGCTTTCAGATATACTTTTGCAAAGCCTTTGAGCTCCCTTACGGGTTTGAACACCCCTTGCGGCGCTTTCACATAGAGCTGGACGATTTCCGCACCGTCATAATTTCCGTTATTTACGGTTTCGCAGGAAATCTTATATTCGCTTTCCGTTTCTTTTACCTGCATATCCGAATAAGCAAAGGTCGTATAGGAAAGCCCGTACCCGAACGGATAGCGAACTTCTTTATTTGCCGTCAGGTAATAGCGGTAACCGACCAACACGCTTTCTTTGTAAATTTCATTCACCGTTTTCGAATACGCATCGCCGAACGGAACGTCGCTATATTCCTTTACCCACGTTTCCGCAAGTTTTCCGCAGGGCGTTTTTATGCCGAACAGCAAATTATAAGCCGCCGTTCCGCCGTTCTGCCCGGGCAGGTACATATTCAGAATCGCGCTGACCCGATCCGCAAACGGAAGTTCGACGGGCGAACCGCCGAACAGTACGACGATCACTTTTTTGCCCGCTTGTAAAAATGCGTCTATCAGCGCGAGCTGGTTTTGGGGCAGACGCATATTTTCCCGCTCCGCACCCTCGCTCTCGACGTAATCGGTAAGCCCCGCAAACACGAGAACGCTCTCAAATTCCGCTGCCGCGTCGGTTGCTTCGGCAATGAGACTTTCGTCAGGTTCGAGTTTGTTTTCCGCATATCCGCGGCAGAACTCATACTGCGCTTTGTGCTGGTCGAACGCATCCTTCGGCGACGTGATAAACGTGGAATCGATCATGGAACTTCCTGCGCCCTGAAAGCGCATTTTTCCGAATAAGTCGCCTGCGACAAAAACCCTTTCGTTTATAGCGAGCGGAAGCGCGCCGTCGTTCTTTAATAGCACCGCGCAGTCCTCGGCAATCTCGGCGGAAAGCGCATGATGCGCCCGCCAATCGACTTCAACGCCTTTTCGCTTGTTCTCGTAACGCTCTGAAAGCCGCAATACGTTTCCGACCGCTTTATCAAGTTCGTCCTCTTTAAGCGTTCCGTCTTTCACCGCGTCCGCGATCCACTTGCGGCAGATCGCGGTATCGCCCGGCATTTCCAGATCGAGCCCCGCGGCGATCCCTTTCACCCTGTCGTGTGTTGCGCCCCAGTCCGACATTACCAAACCGTCAAAGCCCCATTCGCCGCGAAGCACGTCGGATAAAAGCCACTTGTTTTCACAGCAATAAGTGCCGTTGATCTTATTGTAGGCGCACATCAATGAATGCGGTTTGCTCTCTTTTACGACGATTTCAAAAGCCTTCAAATAAATTTCGCGGATCGTGCGCATATCGCAAACACTGTCGCCCATAAAGCGGAAGTTTTCCGCGCCGTTGAGCGCGAAGTGCTTTACGCAAACGCCCACGCCCTTGCTTTGAACGCCCTTCACTGCTCCCGCCGCCATTTTGCCCGCAAGATACGGATCCTCCGAAAAATACTCGAAGTTTCTTCCGCACAGCGGATTGCGCTTGATATTGATAGCGGGTCCCAATAAAACGTCAACGCCGTAATAAAGGCACTCTTCCGCCATTGCCGCACCCATTTTAAAGGTATTTTCGGGATTCCAACCGGAGGCGGTGCAAGCCGCCGTAGCCCAAGCCGTTGCGGGTTCGCTTCCGTTTACGCCGTTGTCCCCGCCCTCCTTTTGCACGCGAAGTCCATGCGGACCGTCCGAAGTCCTTAACGAGGGTATCCCCAATCTGGGCACGGGATTCGTAAACATAAAGTCTGTTCCCGAAACCAAAGCCGTTTTTTCTTCAAGCGTTAAGTTTTTAAGTAGCTCCCGTATCTTTAACGACATATCCCTTTCCTTACCCGTATTATAATTTAAATTTACTTCGTTTGCAATATAATTTCGCAAAATTGCCAAAATAAAAGAACCTCCGCCGTGCGGCGGAGGTTCTTTTATTGCAAATTTAATTCAATTCACCGTCTACGCTCATAACGGTGCGGTCGATCATGCTCTTTGCCGTTCCCAGCGAAGCAGGATCTGCGATCCTTACTTCCCCTCTTCCGCCGTTCAGCGGATAGTACAGTACAGGCGCGTCATCCTTGATCGCAAGTTTGAATACCGTTCTTCCGCGATACTTGAAGAGTACCGCGTATCTTCCGTCGTTCTGCGAGGTGCGGGGTTTATTCATGATATAGCTTCCGATCTCGTAATACGCTCTCTTCCCTTCGTCGCTCAGCGCGCCGTAGGACTCTTCGAGCGAGATTATCTCATCGTTTCCGCCCAACCACGATATATCGTCCTCGGGCTCTTCCTCTTCGTATACGGGCGCCTGTTGATTCTGCAACAACTGATTGATAAGCTCCTGCTGCTGCGCCATCTGTGCCTGCTGTTGCGCCATAAGCTCCTGTTGCTGCGCCATTTGCGCACGGAGCATTTCCGCTTCGGGCGAAACGTAGCCCGGCTGTGCATAACCGCTCATATCGCTCTGCGCAGGCGGCAACGCCATTTGCTGTTGCATTGCGGGAAGCAATGCCGATACCGTAGAGGCGATCATATTCTGCATATCTTCGTAATGCATAGAACCCGAATTGCTCTGTTGCATTGCGGCGAACATCATCTTGAATTCCTCATCGCGGCGGCGCTGTTCTTCGCGCATCTGCTCCTCGCGGCGAAGCTGTTCTTCCTCGCGGGCGAACTCCTTCTCTTCCGCAATGCGCGCCTGCTCGCGCTTTAACGCAAGCTCCGCGGCTTTGCGCTTCTTTGACGTCAACAGCACTGCCATAAGCGATACCAGGAACAACCCCAGCGTTACGAACGCTATGATCGTCCACGGCGTTTCACCCATTCCCAAAAATGATCCTACCGCCATCAACGGCAACGGCGCAAACCCGTAATTTACGGAGTACGACTGCGACGCTAATTCCTTCGTTTCTCTTCTTGCCGCTTTTGCCTTGCTCAGATTGCTGTACGTCTTCACCGCGCATACCACGAACAGCACCGTGCTCACGCCGCTTACGATCACTTGCCATAACGGGATATTCAGCGTATTTCCGTCTACGTTGTCGCCGCCACCGGGAGGCAAGGGCGTTCCTCCGTTCGGATCGGCGCCGTTTCCGTCTTTGTCTTTCGAAATCGTGTAATTGCAGCTCGTCTTGCCGTACAGATAGTATCCGCTCGCAGAGTCTAACGAAACCTTCATTTCGTAGTTGCCCGCCCAGAGCGCCGTCTCGTTCTCGATGATCACGGCGTTAAGACCTTTCAGCAATTCCGTTATATCCGAGCCGTCCTCTTGATTCCTGAACGTTACGCTCGGTCCCTGCCATTCGTTGTCCTTGAATACGAACTTCGTTTCGCCCCACTCGATGTACACGAGGATCACGTCCCCTTCTCCGTCCGCTACCACAAACGTGAAACTCTTGGAATCGTCAAGCTGATAATTCTTCGTCCACGCCGCCGATGTCTTCAAACTCACCGTGAGCGTATGCGATCCCTCTTTCGACATATCGCTGTCGCCCGTGTAGGTGAGATCGGACAGCTGCGCCTGATCCATATCCCCCTCTACGAGTCCCACAAAGTAGACCACGTTCGGCACGTCCGCATTCACGTTGAACCTGTGCTCGTTCCCCCAGAACACCGAAAGCTGCGCCTTCTTGATCTCCCACGTCATCTGCTGGCGCACGCCCGTTACGCCGTCCCACTCCGAATTCTGCGCGTCTTTCAATACGATATACGCCGTATACATTCCCGCGTTCGTTCCCGTTGCGCCCGTCGTTACCGTCACTAAATCCGTATCCAACCCTTCGAAATAGATTTTATACTCTTCCGCAAGATTGTTCAGATCGTATTCCGTTCCGATATAGTCCAGTCCTTCCAGCTGCGCAGGCACCGCTACTTTTGCTTTTTTGATAATGAACGCCGTTCCCACGATCCCGTCGAGCTTATAGCCCGTATCGACGAGTATCAGATTAACGTAATAATTGTTCCCCACCGACTTTGCGTCGACGTCCCCTTCCAAACGGTAATTTACTTTTTCGATCGTTTGCTCACTTCCGTCTGCAAGCGTTATCGTAAAGCTCGGCGTGGGCACTTGTACTTTATTGTTGAAGATAAACTCCGTCGCGTCCCACGTTACGTTGAGCGTCTCTTTTTGCGCGACGATTTTCAGCGTTACGGAAATATCGGGTGCTTCGTAATCGGCAAATTCGGGCACGAAGTGCGCAGTCACCGTATATTCGCCGGGCTTTACAACCTGTGACGGATCGATCTCTCTGCCGCCGATCGAATAGGTGTACGTTACTTTATTTTCGTCCAGATACAGCCCGAACAAATCCGCGACCCTTCCCGGCGCGATCGCAAGCGACAGCGGGTTTCCATCCGGATCGATTTCTACCGTAGAATCGCTGAAATATCCCTTTTCGATCAGTTCGTTCGTATTCAGCGTGATCTTTTTCGGTTTTATACTCAACTCCGCCGTTACTCCGTTGTCGTTCACCGATCCGTCGTTTACATATTTGATCACTACCCGCGTGTTGCTCCCGTCGTCCGTAACGTGCAACTTGTTATCCGTAAACTTCGTCCCGTCGGAATTGTAATATTCGAGCGTGTATTGCGCGGACGACAACACCACCGTCTGCTCCACCTCGATCCCGTTGCGGTTCCCCGAGAACGTCGCCGTGACCGTGAGCTTGCTCTTATCCATCGCTTCGTTCGCATTGAATACCGTCCCCGGCGCGATTTCCGCCGTTAAGCTGTCCAAAGTGTCCGCCGCAAGCCATACCGCGTGCAGTTCCATATCCCGCGTCACGCAGTCTTTTTCGAAATCCCACTGGACCTCGATATCATTTCCGTCGTCATCCTTCGTCCAATAGAACCAGCCCAAAAACAGCAGCGGATCGTTCACGGGCGGCGAAGCGGGCGCTGCCGCATGGTTCCCGTACCGCACTACTTGCGGTTCGTTCTCCACTCCCTCTTCAAACGTTCCCCCGTTCGGATCGAAGGTCAGCGTATGCGACTGCGCCTCGAAGCGAACCGTGATCTGCAGTACCGCAGGATCGGATACGTTCGTAAACGTCTTGTTCAGATTCCGGAATTCAGCGATCTTATACTCGCTTCCGTCCATCAGCTTGAATACGGGCGCTTTTCCTCCCAATCTAGACATATACGGTTCCATCTCTTTTTCGAACAGATCCGCGATCTTTCCGTATGCGTAGTTGTCCCCGTATTTTAAATCTACCTGGATCATGTTCATCGTTCCGAAGCCCGTCAGATGGAACGTGAATTTTAAATGTTCTATCTCGTATGTGAATTCGTACGGGATATTGTTTCCGTAATTTCCGCCGTATTTTTCCGCAGGGCGGAAGAGCACCGTCCGCGTTTCTTCGTTCCCGTTCAGCACGCTGTCGCTGCTTCCCGATCCGAATCTGTCGTTCGAGTTATCCCATATGATGTCCGCTTCGATCTGCGTTGAGCCGAATAACAGATTTCCCGTCGGCGTCACATCCGATAAGTCCGCGCCTACGTATGCGTGCGATCCCGATGGAATACGCACGTTTCTGAACGTAAGCTTGCTCGGATCGACGGGCGTCATCGCCACTTTCTTTTCATCCCCGTAGGCATTGCCGTAGAACAGCGGCTCGCTCTTCGATTTGTATTTGAGCACGACAGAATAATTTCCGTTGTCGTTTACATAGCCCACCGTATAACTTTTTGCCGTTCCGCCGCTTGCTATGTTTTCTCCGTTCCTCTCCCATTGATAGGATACGTCCGGATCCGTCATTCCGTCTACCGTAAGCGTTGCCGTGAGCACGATCCCCGTTCCGTCGTATTCT
Organism: uncultured Christensenella sp.; assembly: GCA_910585595.1. GTDB lineage: Bacteria > Bacillota > Clostridia > Christensenellales > Borkfalkiaceae > Gallimonas. The sequence goes on from CAJUET010000002.1 coordinate 29,218, forward strand.
CCCGTGTAGCCGTTCGTCTCGTCGTAACTTAGCGCCGTGCTCCCCAGCTTTGCGCTGATTTCCGCGCTCGACGTTACCGCTTCCCATACCGCGTAGAGCTTGTTGTCGCCGAACATTCCTACGGGGACGCTCGTAAACGGCGCGCTTGCGCCCGTTTTATCCGTCGTCCATCCCATAAACTTGCGGCCCGTTTTAGCTTCGGGCGTTTCCAGCGATTCTCCGCCTTTCACCTCTTGGGGTCCGTCTTCCGTCCAGGAATACGGTCTGTCCTGTCCGTTAATATAATCGTAATAGGAAACCGAGATTTTCAAGGGATTGCGCACGGGCGAATTCTCCGGCGTGAAAGTCGTTTTCGTAATATTTTCCGCATTCCAGATCGCGGAGGGAAGAACGCCCCCGACCGCGTTTTTTGCCGCCGTCTGCAAAGCGCTCCGCGTGCCGAACTGATTGCCGGCGGGAACGTCAATACCTCCCGGCGAATTATGGTACGCCCCTGCCTTGACAACATTCACATTCGTCAACGTGCCAACACCTGCCCACGGCGGTAAATTCAACGTGCCCTGCTTGCCGTCTACCCAAACATTTTTAAGCTGGGAGTTCACATTTGATCCGCCCATCGCTCCCGAATACGGGCTCGTTACATCGGACGTAGTCGTCTGAGATCCCACAAAATTTTCGATGTAAGTATAGCCGTTTGACCACCCGATGCACGCTCCGATATGCGAATATGTGCTTCTCGCCGGAGTATTAACGCTCACATTCGCGGCGCAGTCATATGCGTAACAGTACGCAGCTTCCCACACTTCGCCGATGATGCCCCCGCCCGTCTGGTGGAACGTGCTTGACGTAGGCGCGTCGATCGAAACCTCGGAAGAGCAACGGTAGATATACAGACTTCTGTTTGCTGTGCTTGTATTGATATGACTGCCCACGACTCCGGCAGGCCACCCGAACGTGGCTTTAGTGCCTCCCGTAAATGAAACATGTGCAATGTGACCGCTCGTCTGGCAGTTCAATACATAGCTATTTCCGTACGAACAGCCGACAACGCCGCCGATCGAACTACCTGCCCAAGCTCCGAGACTCGTTACCTGCGGAACATTGGTAAAGGAAAAATTCTCTACGATCAGATCGGTGATCACGGCTTCCTGAATTTTTCCGAATACGCCGAATCCGCCGTTCGAATAGTTTGCGGCATTTGTGACCGCCGCATAAGAGGACGTTGCTTTATTGTAATAAACCCAATCGGTGTTTGTAATATTTTTAAGACTGTGCCCCGTTCCGTAAAAAGCGCCCTGAAAAACGCCGACCATATGAAAGGGAGGCAACGCAGTCCCACCGGAAGAAGTCGTCTCCGCAAAATCAATGTCGCTCGCCAAAACGAATACTCTGCCCGCGCCGAAAGTAGCGTCTTTGGCAGTCCACTGTACGAAATTTTCCCAATCTATTCTGTTTTCGATCACATAAGGGTTATCCGCAGTACCGTGCGTAAGACTCGTGTTTACCGCTTTGCTTGTAAAATCTTCGGTAGAGTTTCCCGCATGCGTTGCCTGCATTAAAGTTTTATCGGTATAGATATAGGAACTTCCGTCGACGAGCTGACCGAACGTCGACCCCGAAGGGCGCGTAATACCGCTTGCCGACGCCGTGACTTTATCCGACGAAGCTACGCTTCCGCCGCGATCCAAAAGCCCGAACAGTGTACCCCCCCCCATCGGAATGATAAGCGCAAACAGGAACGTAAACGCCGTAAAGCTCGCCGCGATCCACCTTGCAATTTTTGATTTTTTCATAAACTTACCTCTTTTCGGGTAATTTTTTCTGTACATTACAGTATGCCGTATACACTTATACATTATTATACTACACCCTTTTTATGCTTTCTGTCAACACCTTTTTTATACTTGTTCCCTCCACTTTCTTCTATTTTTCACAATTTTCGCCAAATAAAAGCCCGACCCTGCCGTTTTTCGGCAGGGTCACGCTGTAAAAAATCACTTTCTTTTTATCACTCTCGACGAGAAGGGCGCAAGAAACACTTCCCTGAGCGAACAGGTTTCGCCCGATAACAGGTCTTCGCCTTCGCCCTCGCAAACGTAAAAAGTCACGGGGACATCGGAAATATTCGCCGCCGTAAAAACGTCTTCCCCCTCGAAAAAGCGCCGAAAGCAGAAATGTTTATTCTGCAAGACCTTCTTTTCGTAGTTCCCGTAGGCGAGCGCGCGGGACGAAGTTCTTATTCCGCACAGCATTCTGATATGCGCAAACAGTTCGGGGCAGGCGGTCATATCGACTTCCGATATATCGGGGCGCAGGTGAATATCGTTATCGCCCTTTGCGCCCTCTTTGCCGTATTCCGAGCCGTAATAAACGCAGGGAATCCCCGGCATCGTAAACAGCACCGTATAGAGCGCGTATATCTTGCGCCTGTCCGCAAGCTGCGTGGCTAAACGCGGCACGTCGTGATTATCGGCAAACGACAAAAGATTCTTTCCCGTGTAAAGGCACCACGGCTCCGCCCCGAACAGCCTTGTTAACGAGTGTTCGATCTCGAACAGATTATCGGAATTAAACGCCGAAACAAGACCCTTATAACACTCGTAATTCGTAACGGAATCCAAGCGGTTCGGCGATACCGCATCGCGGAAGTTGCCGATATGAATGACCTCGCCCACAAGATAGAAATCGGGCTTTAAAGCGTTTGCTTCGGCGCGGAGGCGCTCTATAAACCAATAGGGAAGGCTGTAACACACGTCCAGGCGAAGCCCGTCTATATCGAACCCGCCGATCCAAAAGCGCACCGCTTCCATTAAATAATTCACCAGATCGTTATTTTCAAGGCGCAGTTTTACAAGTTCGGGGTGTCCCTCCCAATTATCGTAGTTAAAGCCGTCGTTATATGCGGAGTTATTGTAAAAGTCGATATTGAACCAAAAACGGTAATCGGTGCCCTCGCGCTTTTCGCGCACCTCTTTGAACGGGAAAAATTCGCGCCCCGTATGGTGAAACACCCCGTCCAGCACGACTTTGATGCCCGCTCTGTGAAAGTCGGAAACGAGCTCTTTAAACTCTTCGTTCGTGCCCAGCCGACGGTCTACTTTAAAAAAATCGACGGTATCGTAACCGTGCCGTTCGCTCTCGAACAAAGGATTAAAAAGCACGGCTTTTACGCCGAGTTCTTTGAGTTTGGGAATTTCGTCCCTGATTTTATAAAGTCTGTGACGGGTCTCCCCGGAGTCGTTTTCGCGTTCCGCACCGCAATACCCAAGCGGATAAATCTGATAAAATACGCTTTCGTCAAACCACATATTTTTATTCCTTGATCTTAACGTACACCTCGCAGGCGTTCTTATCTTCTATGCCCGGCTCTTTACGCGTTTCAAAACCGAGCCCTTCCAAAAGCAGAGCGAATTTTTTATAGCCGTAATTCCGGCTGTCGAAATCGGGATATTTTTTCGAGAGCAGTTTACCTACCCTTGCGGCGTACATCCATCCGTCGTCATTGGAGTTCTCCTCGATGATCTTACAGATCGAAGCGACAAGTTTTTTATCGTCGCTGTTCCTGCCCGTATCCTTTGCCTTTTTCGTCGTCTGTTTGACAGCCGCTTTCTCCTCTTTTCCCTCTTTAGACAAAAGATCGAGATACTTAAACTGATTGCACGCAGTCACGAAGGGGCGCGGCGTCTGCTTTTTACCCATGCCGATGACCGTTTTACCCGCCTCTCTCAAACGCATGGCGAGCTTTGTAAAGTCGCTGTCGGACGAGACAAGGCAGAACCCGTCTACATTGCCCGCATACAGAATATCCATTGCGTCGATGATCATGGCGGAATCGGTGCTGTTCTTGCCCGTCGTATAGCCGTACTGCTGCATGGGCGTGATCGAATATTCGAGAAGGGTCTCCTTCCAATTCTGCAAGTTCGGGCTCGTCCAATCGCCGTAAATACGCCGATAGGTCGTTATGCCCAGATTCGTGATTTCGTCTACGATCGTTTTAATATACTTGCTCGACGTGTTGTCCGCGTCGATAAGCAGTGCGAATTTTTTATCTTCCATACGGTTATTTTACACCCTTATTCGGTTTTTTGCAAGCGATTTGCCCTTATTGCGCCTCGCCCCTTCCGTCGATCAAAATTTTTTCCAACGCCTCTTCTTCGGGATACCGCGTAAAAAAGTCGCGCGGGTACGGCGCGGGGATCGGGACTTCGCCCGCGATTTTTCCGCCCTTCAACACGACCGCGCGCGAAGAGGCGAGCGCCGCCTCTCTTACGTCGTGCGTGACGAATACGACCGTCTCTTTCCGCTCCGCGCAAAGCTCGGCAACAAGGGACAACAGATCGCGCTTTAACGAAAGATCGAGCGATGAAAACGGCTCGTCCATAAGGAGCGCTTCGTGCGGAAACAGGAGAGCGCGCGCAATGGCGACCCGCCGCTGTTCTCCGCCCGAAAGCTCGCGGGGATAACGTTTTTCCTTGCCTTTCAGCCCTACGCGCGCGAGCATTTCCGCCGCCCCGATCCCGCGATCGCCTTTTTTAAGGACGAAGTTTATATTTTCCTCCGCCGTCATGTGCGGCAAAAGGCGGGAATCCTGAAAGAGATAGGAAACGCTCCCCGCGCCCTCGATCGTTCCCTCGTAACGGATAAGACCTGCGATTGCGTTCAGAAGCGTAGTCTTGCCCGCGCCGCTCTCGCCTAAGATCGCAGTCGTTTTACCCTCTTCGAACTCGACGGAAAGATTATCGAGCGCGAGCGTATCTTTATACCGTTTCGTAAGCCCCGTGATCTTCATACCCGCCACCTCACGATACATTTATATAAAAGCGCACACACCCCTTCGAGTAAAAAACCGAGAAGAACGGTTAAAACCGTAAGCGCGAGCAGAGAAGGCAGCATATCGGGAACGAGTTTCGCGTCCTGCATGAGCCAGCCTAAACCGGGATATGACGAAGCGAGCACTTCCCCCGAAACGGTGATTTTAAGCCCCAGCGAAAATATTCCGCCCGACTGTTTGAGAACGGACGGAAGGGAGAGCGGCAGGTACATCCGAAAAATCTTTCTCCCCGTTCCCACGCGGTAGACGCGCGCCATTTCCCCATAACCTTCCGTTACCTCGTCGAGGGCGGCAAGAACTGCCGAATATACCGCGGGAAGAAGCACGAGCACCGAAACGACGACGGGCGCAAACGCGGGCGACGTCCATAAAAGAAGTATTAAAATGATCGCCATCGTGGGAACGGTACGAAGCACCGAGACGATCGGCGCGAGAAAGGCGCGAGCCCAATTCTGCAACAGCGCCAGAACCGCAAGCAACGCCCCCGCAAAAAAGGAAAAAGCGAACGCGCCGAACGTGCGCAAAAGCGTATGCGCGAACGCCGTCCAAAATGCGCGCGCAGTCTCCCCGCCCGTAAACAGAAGTTTTCCCATCTGCGAAAAGGTCGCGCCGATCGACGGCAAAACATATTCGTTGTTCACGCAAAAATACGCTATGAGCCATACAAGCCACATAAACGCCACGGAGAGAAGGGAAAACAGAAAATTTTTATTGAATTTCAATTTTAATTTCATTTATCCGAGATAGTAAAATTCGTCCGAAACCGCAGCGGCGGCATTCGGATTCACGGCAATGAGTTTAGAGAGAAAGTCATTGACGGCAGCTTTGCAATTTTTCGCTTCCGTATAGCGGACGGAGCAGTTTTGAATGACTTGCGCGTTCAGATTTTTTTCATTGAACGCGGGCGCAAGCCCGTCCGTGCGCACTTTATCGAGAAGAGAAAGAACGGTTGCCGTTTCCGCACCCGCAAGATATTCCGCGTTTCCTTTAAAGTAGGAAATCAATCTATCTGCATATGTTTTATTCTCTTCTATAATGCTCTTCTTTGCGACAAGCACCGCCTGCGGATACCCGTTTTCACCGCCGTACAGCTCCTGCAAATTCCCTGCAAGTTTAAAGGGCGTTTGCGAATTTGCCGTACCTTTTATCTTTGCGGTGACGGCAGGTTCGGGACAGAGATAGTAATCGCAGCCGAATACGGGCGTTACGTTGCCCGCGTCGGAACCCATCTGCAACAGATTGACTTTATCCTCCGCCTTCTCCGCTTGCAGGCTTGCAACCGTCTGATAGGGAATACCGTACTGTTTCAGCGTCGCCTGCAACGTAAGCCCCGGGACGTTGGTGAGTTGCACCGCCCCCACCGTCTTTCCGACGAGCGTATTCAGATTTTCCGAAGTGAGAAGCGCGTTGTCGCCCGTCGTCAGAAAGTACAGGTTTCCGTTCGTCACCGTGCCGAGCATCTGATATACGCTCCCCGTGCCGAGCAGTTTGGAAGCAAGGTTCAAGGGAAGCACGCAGAAATCTGCGGCAGGTTTTCCGCCCGTTACCTGCGCCTGCACCGTCGCCGAAGAGATCACGCGGTATTTGAAATTTTCATCTTCTTTGGAAAGTCCGTTCAAAAGCGAGAGCGCGGGCGCGCCGTCGGGACAATATACCGAATAGACGGGCGCCTTCGCATCAGACGAGTCGTCGCCGCACCCGACTGCGGAAAACAGCGCCGCCGCACATACGGTTGCCGCCATCGCGATTTTAAAACTTTTTTTCATTTTTCTATCTCCTGAATTTATATTTTTCCGAATAACGTTTTCGCCGTCACGCCTTCGAGCGAGCCGATCTTGCCCGTTAAAGCGTTTATGAGCGCCGCGGGCGCGTCGAGAACGACGCACATTACGAACACGCCGCGCTCCCTGTACGGTATTCCCATTCTGCCCACGATACATTCGCCGTACTCCGAAAGATACGCGTTGATCTTTTCCGCCATAATGCGCTCTTCCGCCATAACGGAGAGCACAGCAAGCCGTTTTTCTTCCATAAAAAACCCCTTGTCCCGAACGGGGGCAAGGGAAAAAATACGCCTTTAAAGCGCGCTTTTCATATTTGCCCTTTGCCGTCAGATCACTCTTCCCGTTCAGGTGTATTTTGTTGAAAGTATTATACCACGATTTTTAAAAAAAATCAAGCGGAATAATTACGGTTGTTTTCCGCATACTGCGATTATGAAAAAAATTTTTAGAACCGTACCTTGCATCTTAATATCCGCGTTCACGCTGATAGGCGCGTGCGCCTGCGAAAACGGAGTAAGCGATATCCGAAACCGCGAACGCCAACTCCGCGAGCGTATGCGCGAGGAACAGCAACAGCAGCGCCTTGCGGAACAGGAAGAAAGAACGTTGGAGGAAATCGATCCCGATTTTATGGTCGATCCGGAATGTCCCGAATGTCCGGACTGCCCCGATATTCCCGAACAGCCGGAGGAAGGAACGCGTACCGAAGACAACGGCGATACGCAAAAACCTATTCCGCCCGAATTCTGGCGGAAGCCGCCCCGCAAAGGACTCGGCAAAAAGCCGAAGCCTACGCCCGCACCCTATCCTCTACCTCACGACTGAGAAATAAAGAACCGCAATACTTCGATTGCGGTTCTTTATTTCTTATTTCTTCTTTTTTCTTAAAGAGACAACCACGATCACCGTGACCACCGCCGCAACAGCCGACAGCACTAAAAGCGCTATAAACGCCCAGGTAAAGGGAGGCAGCAGGAAGTCTTTTCCGAATACGCTGAAATCGCTTTCGACGGCGTCCTTCTCCGTAAGCACAAAGGTCAGTTCCCCCTGCGGAAGCGAGGAACGCGAATACGAATAGGTGAACCCCTTTCCGTCCTCCCTGTCCGTTCTTGTAAAATCGAGCGAACCGTTCGAAAGATAGTAAGGCGTATCGATCTTGATTTCGATTTCCTTGAAGTCCGCCCACTTTCCGGCAGGCGAGAGCAAATAGGAATATTCGTATCGCGGATTGCGGCTTCCGTCGACCGTGGGATAGAGGGGCGCGCACACCCGATTTACGGCGCGCCCGCCTGCGGGTATGCTCATCTGATATTCGAACCAACGCATCAGATTTTTTTCTTCAAGCTCGAAACCGTCTACCGATCCGTCTTTCCCGCCCCTTTCGACCAGCATATCCACGAAGGCGTTATACCAATCGATGTCTCCGACCTGCGAGGTATTGCTCCGCTTCGATAACGCAAACTCGGAAAAAGTCATCTCCGCCGCGACAGGCGAATCAACGGAGAGTATTTCTTTATCGTTGCTGTAAAGCTTTGCAGCCATGGAAAAGAACGCCTCGCCCACGGCGTAAAATACAAAGGTCTGTTCTCTCGCCTCCCTCAAATAGGAGGATGCGTACATATCGCCGCCCGAAATGCTCAGCCGCGTTTCGCTCTCCGACGGAAACAGAACGCGGGTCTTTTGCGGATTGAAATCAAGCTTGATTTTTAATAAAGGAGTAACGTCTTTTCCCTCGGGCACGGTCAACGAAAGACGGTATTCCTTTACGGGCATATCTGCCGAATAGAAAGAATCCTGCTTTATTTCGTCCTGAACGCGCTCGATATCTTTATCGATTTCAAACCCGTAGGGCGCGTTAACGTAGGTATAGCGCATTCTGCATTCCGCGCTTTCGCCGTCTACCGTCACTGCGGAAACCTTGTCGTCCAAGCCGTCGGGCATAAAATAGGAAGGAAACACGCCGAACGGAAACAAGAGCGACATATCGACCTTGGAATCGGTCGGGTTGTAGAACGAATATTCCGCCGTAACTGCCGCAGCGTATTTTTCATGTTCCACCTTCCCGTTATGCGGGAGCGTGGAAATTTTCAAATCAAGGGTCTCCTTTTCTACGACGACGGGGCAGTTTTTACCCTTGACGACCGCGCCCGAAGCCTCTACCCCTTCCCAATAAGCCGATGCGGGACTTGCCTCGGCTTTCATCGCTTTTTCCGCAAAAAGCATTGCGCCCGTAAGCGGAAAAACCGCCGCCGAAAAAGCGGCAATCAATTTACATTTCACCCCTCACCCTCCGAACTGTCCTTTTTCTTTTCTTTCTTTTTCTTCTTTACGGGTTCCTCCGCCCGTTCATTTTCAACGTCTTCTTCCTTCGGCGCAGGGAAAAATTCCACCCAAAAAACGCTTCCTTTCCCCTCTTTGCTCTCTATGCCGAAGGGATAACCGTGCGCCTCCAAAATGCCCTTTACGATCGAAAGCCCCAAGCCCGTACCCTTGACGGGGCGCTTATGCGTTTCGCTCGAACGGTAATACCTGTCCCAAATCGTCGGAATTTCCTCTTGCTTGATCCCGACGCCCGAATCGACGACCTCGAAGCGGAGATTTTGACCCTTGACAAAGAGCCTGACCTTTACCTTTTTATCCTGTCCCGTATAGTTGACTGCGTTGCCGATAAGATTATACAAAACCTGTTCGGTGCGGGCGCGGTTCGCGGAAATATACAGATCGCTCTCCACTTCCGTCTCGATCTGATAGCCCGCCGTATCTTTTAAATAATCGAACCGCTCCGCAACTCGGTAGACCTCTTCCGAAAGGTTAAACACCGTTCTCTCATCCGCGCCGAAGCCCGCGCGCAATTTGGAAATATCCAATAAGTCTAAGACAAGCGCCGTAAGCCTGTCGCTCTCGTCGATGATGATCTTCGCGTGCGCGTCCCGTTTCTCTTTGTCGTCGCCCGAAATTTCGCGGATCATCGAGGCGTAAGCCTTGATCATGGTGAGCGGCGTTTTAAAGTCGTGTGAAACGTTTGCAATGACCTCCTGCTGCATCTTGTCCGCTTTGGAAATTTCGACGCGGGCATGATCGAGCGCTTCGGAGAGTTCGTTGATCTCCCTGCAAAAATAATTTTCTTTGAAGTCGAGCGAATAATCTCCCCGCGCAAGCTGCTTGGCTCGTTCCGTTACTTCGTTCACGGGCTTGGTGATGAGAACGGCGACAAGTCCGCTTGCGGCAAAGGAGAGGACGATCGCAACAAGCACCATCACAAAGGAGATAAGTCCCATGCCCTCTTCCAAATCGTTCAAAGATTCCAAAGATTTCGTAACGCACAAATAGCAGTTTTGTCCGCCGAAGGAAGTTTCGACAGCGTATATAAGCGTGTTTCCCAAAGAAACGACCGCACTCTGATCCCCATTCAAAAAAGCCTTATTCAACGTCTCCGCAAGCGCGGGATAGCTCTTTTGATCGGTCAGATCGGGAAAAACGCTCTGCCCGTCGGAAGTGATCAGGTATCCGCTCACGCCGTAGCTTTTATACGCATCGACGATCAGGTTGACCGCCTCTTGCTCGCCCGTATTCGGACCGATCGAACCGAGCAGCCATGTGCTCGCCGTCCCTAATCTTTCCATCGTCTTTTTGCGGTAATGCCGATCCACTAAGGCATTCTGCACGACGGTGAATACCAGAACGACGACGATTGCAAATAAAGAAAAACAGAACCACAGCACAAGGTTCAGACTTCTTCCCGTTTTTGCTCCGTTTTTCTTTCTTTTTACCATAGCCTTATACTTCGAATTTATAGCCGAGTCCTCGAAGAGTCACAATAAATTTACGGTACTCCTTCAAACTGCCGCGCAGCATTTTTACGTGCGTATCCACCGTACGGTCGTCCCCGTAAAAATCGTAGCCCCAAACCTTATTCAAAAGCCGCTCGCGCGTAAGCGCAACGCCGCGGTTCTCGACGAAGTAAAAAAGCAATTCGTATTCCTTGGGCGTAAGCTCCGCCTTTTCTCCGTCAACGTATACGTTGCGCCCCTTTATATCGATTTTAAGCCCCTCAAACTCGTAGACATCGGAAGTCTCCCTCGCGTTCGAACGCTTGATAACGGCGTGAATGCGCGCCATGAGTTCTTTGGGCGAAAAAGGCTTGGTTACATAGTCGTCCGAACCTATTTCGAACCCGAACAGTTTGTCGTATTCCTCGCCGCGGGCAGAGAGCATAATGACGGACGTATTCTTGAATTTGCGGATCTCTTTGACGGCGGAAAATCCGTCGAGACGAGGCATCATCACGTCCATTACGACGACGTCGTAATCGTTTTCGCGGCACTTTTTAACGGCTTCCATGCCGTCCTCCGCCTCCTCCGCTTCGCCGCCCTCAAACTCCACGTATTCCCGAATCACGGCGCGGATCATCTCTTCGTCGTCTACGATCAGAACCTTCATACCCCTTTTCCTCTTTTGTGCATTTTATTGATTGTAACGCTTCTACTTTATATCCGCTTTATCGTTCTGTGAAAACTTCGTGAAAACATTATACCACGAAATTTTTTATTCCGCAAGAAAAAAGCCCGCAAAAATCACGAACAAAAGTTTGACAAACATTCGTTTGCGTGATATAATCGGACTATGATTTCGGAAGAGAAACTCAAAATTTTAACCGAGGGCGCAAAGTACGACGTGTCCTGCTCCTCCTCGGGGAGCAATCGGAAGAACGCAGGTGGCACGGGCAACGGCTTTGCCGCGGGGTGCTGCCATTCCTTTACGCCCGACGGAAGGTGCGTTTCCCTTTTGAAGATTTTAATGAGCAACGACTGCATTTTTCGCTGTAAGTACTGCGTGAACCGCGCGGGCGAGGATATTCCGCGCGCCACCGCCACGCCCGACGAAATCTGCGAACTCGTCATGGATTTTTACAAGCGCAATTATATCGAGGGCTTGTTCCTTTCCTCCGCCGTATTCAAAACGCCCGACCACACCATGGAACAGCTTCTTTTAACGGTGAAAAAGCTGCGCCTGGAATACGGCTTCTACGGCTATATCCACCTGAAGGGAATCCCCTACGCAGACGGTGCGCTTTCGCACGAAGCGGCAAAATACGCAGACAGGATGAGCTATAATATTGAGCTCCCCTCCGAACGGAGTTTAAAATTGCTCGCACCGCAAAAGAGCAAGGAGAGCGTGCTCGTACCCATGAAAAAACTTTCTTACGAAACGCATGTTTTCAAAGAGGAAAAACACAAGGGTCACTTCCTGCCCGCGGGACAGACGACGCAGATGATCGTTGGCGCAAGCTACGAATCGGACGGGCAGATTTTAAAGCTCTCGCAATCGCTCTACCGCGCGGCGGGTCTGAAACGCGTGTACTATTCTTCGTACCTCCCCGTCGTACACGACGCGCTTTTGCCCGAAAAAGCGGCGGGAAGCCTGCGCGAACACAGGCTCTATCAGGCAGACTGGCTATTGCGTTTTTACGGCTTCACCGCCGACGAAATCGCAGACGATAACGAAAATCTTCCCGTAGAATACGACCCGAAATGCGCCTGGGCGCTCAAACATCCCGAAATCTTCCCTTTGGAAGTCAACCGCGCCCCCTTGGAACTGCTATTGCGCGTACCGGGGATCGGCGCACGGAGCGCCTATAAAATCACCTCGGCAAGGAGATATTCCGCTCTCGCCTTCGAGGATCTCAAAAAAATGCGCGTCGTTCTGAAACGCGCCAAGCACTTTATTACCTGCAAAGGAAAATTTTACGGGGAACAAAAACAGGAGCGGGTGAAACATCTTTTGGCGGGTGCGGAGGCAAGCGAAAACGCCGAACAGCTCACTCTTTTTTCCTCGCATGAAACAGCGCTCTCCGCACTGACGGGGGAATTATGATTTATCTCTACGACGGAACGGTCGAAGGCTTCCTGTGCGCCTTTCTTGCAGCTTTTCCCGACGGAGAAGCGGCGCTTGCCTCGGACGGGTTTCAGCTCCCGATCGGCGCAAAAGCAATCAATATCGAAACCGACCGCGGGCAAGCCGAAAAGGTAAAAAAGCGTTTTTTATCCTTCGATAAAAGCAGTATGCACGACCTTTCGAGGATACTGCGAAGCGGAGACGGCGACAGGGACGAAGTTGCATTCCGCTATTTCAGATTTCTTGCAATCCAAAAATGCCCCTCCCTTGAAATGCTTACGGAAGAGGCGGTGCGGCGTGCGGACGACTGTATTCGGCGGGTGGGCGTGGAGATCCACCGCATGAAGGGCTTTATCCGCTTTTTCGAAACGGAGAGCGGCGCGCTGTACGCCGCGTGTGCGCCAGATCACGATATCGTCGATCTGCTCATTCCCCACTTCCGCGCAAGAATTCCGCATTTCCCCTTCGTCATACACGACGTAAAACGGAAAAAAGCCGCCGTGTGGGATACGGAGCACAGCTTTCTTGCTCCCCTCGACAGGGCGGAACTCATTATTTCCGCCAATGAAAACGCCTGGCAAAACCTTTGGAAGCAATATTATGCGAGCGTGAACATTCCCTCGCGCGAACGCTTAAAACAGATGCGCGGATATCTGCCCGTACGCTATATGAAGTTCATGCCCGAATTTTCCGTTCGGCATGACGGGATTTAACCTTTTTTAAGTTCTTTTTTCATGCTCTTGAAAGCGGCAAGGTGCAATTCCTCGTCCTCGATTATGCGTTCGATGAGCGCTTTGAGAGGTTCGTTTAAAATGCAGCCGAGTATTTTACGGTAATCGGCGATTGCGTTCGACTCGGCGGCAATATCCGCTTCTATCATTTCGCACGGCGTTTTCGTATAATTTACGTTCGACGCAGAATAGTACCCGATGGGATAAGGCAGGCAGGCGGTAAACGCGGGCGGCGCGCCGAGAAGGGTTATCGCCGTGCCCAAAAGTTCGAGATGGTGCATCTCGTTAATTGCAATCGAGAGGACGGTTTTGCCCATCTCCTTTTTTCCGAACCGCTCCAAAAGGATCGACTGATAGACATATTGCAATACCGCAGTAAGCTCTCCTCTTCCTCCCGCATATGCGGGCGAAATCACCCGAAGCGTTTTATAATCTTCCGTGATCCCGTCGAGCGACGGATATTCCTTTTCTGCCTTAATTTGCATTTTCCGCACCTCCTTCGGCATTTCTGCCATAGTATGCGGAAAGCTTTTTTTATGTGAAAATCCGTCCTTACCGGACGGATTTCATGATTTTATTTTCCTTTGACCCTGGCAACCTCGATATTGTCCTTCTTTCTGTCGGACAGGGCGCGGATCGGGTGATCCTTGTCCTGCAAACGCCAGTCGTTACCGAAACTTGCGATCGCCTTGTCGATCACAAGGTGAGTTCCGACCGAAGCGGGTTTGCCATTCGTCTTGGCATTATAGTTGAAGTAGCGGAAGCTGTCGGGAACTTTATCGAGTTCTTCCCAACCCTCCTCTACGCCCGTAAGGCGCACGCTCTTCAATACTTCGCGGATATAGTTTTTCTGCGAGCGGAATTTCAAAAGTTCGGGGAACTCGCCGCCTGCGGGGAAGCACTGTTGCCATACTTTCCCTTCGTAAGTTTTTAAAAGATCCGCCGCTTCGTGCAAGTGCGCGACTTCCTCTTCGAAGTGCTGTTCCCAAATTTTCTTGATTCGCCCGTCCTTTTCGTCCATATAGCAGGAGTAATACAAATAACATTCCGTATATTCGTTCATCAAAAGCCCTTCCCAGAAAGTCGCCGTAGGATCCTTTAAAGAACCATAACCCGTGACGTGCTGTTCCTCGATCATGGCAATTTCGTTATACAGTTTTCTGCCCAAGGGGGAGGCGTACAGATTTGCAACGTTCATATAAAAGTTCATCGTCTGCTGTTCCGCCGCCGTGATGATATTGATATTCAGCTTTGTTTTCAGATCGTTCAGATAGTTGTTGATATAGAAGTCTACGTCGTCGTAGGGGTGACGGTATTCCGAAACGGTAGGACGCCCCGGCATGATCTCCGTATAGTCGCCCACAAGCCTTTTGGGGTCTCCCCCCTTTTCGAGCTCCATCAGATCGGAGTAGCGGTACAGATGATCGAAGTCCTCCAAAAGCGCAAAATCAAGCTGTTTTTTTACATAGGAATTTTTCTCCGATAAGGCAAGATTTGCGGTAAGGTCTACGGCAAGCTGCTCGTAACCGATCGTGTGTTCGAGAATGGTCTCATTCGCGGGCTTTAAGCTTGCGACGCGCTTTTGCTGGATCTGCTCTCCGCGCCGCATAAACGCAAGCCTGCGCCTGACGTCGTTATTGGGGCAATGACGGTTGAACGCGTGCGAATAGCGCACCGATTCAAACTCCGTACCCGACATTAAAATCACGCGCAAACGCGTATAAGGGTCAACCGTGTGTTTGTCGTAGGGTTTTACGAGCACCTTATTCCAACTGGTAAAAATCTTGTCCGCCTTCTGCGGCTTTAAATCAAACGGATTCATGAATCCCTCCTTTTGCACTTTTATTTCCCTTTTACAAAAAAAGTATTCCTGCGATTGCTTTCTTATCGGAAAACTGTTATAATAGCAGAAAAGGAGATTCTCATGATAGGTTGCGTGATTGCAATGGACAGCGAGGCGGAAATTCTGCTTTCGCAAACGGAGACGGAAGGCATTTCTTCCCTCTACGGCAAACCCGTTTACACGGGTAAGGCGTTCGGAAAGGAAGTTGTTATCGTCGTGTGCGGAGTTGGCAAGGTGAACGCCGCGGCGGGCGCTTGCGCCGCCATCTCAAAAGGCGCGGACGTGATTTTAAATTTCGGCGTAGCGGGCGGCTTGCGTTCCAACACGGAAGTTGCCGAAATCTACGCAATTGAAAAGGCAGTGCAATACGACTTCGATTTAACGCAGTTAAACGGCACGAAGATCGGCACGCTCGACGGCGAAACGGAAAACTTCATATCTCTTTTCGTTCCCGACCGATTCGACTTCCCCCGCCGCGCACTCGGCACGGGCGACAGATTCAACGACTCCCCCGACGATCATAAGCTCCTTACGGAGCTGGGTTGCGACATCCGCGAAATGGAGGTCGGCGCGATTGCCGAAGTGTGTAAATATGCAGGCGTGCCCTGCGTTTCGGTAAAAGCGATTTCCGACGTTTACGGCACGGGAAGCACCACAGAGCAATTCAAAAAGAACTTAAAACTTGCGCTTTTGAATCTGAAAGCGCACTTGCCTGAAATTTTGGAGGCATTGGAATGATCGACTTAGGAGATTGGAACGAGCCGCTCGCGCCCCTCTTTGCGAACGAGCGCTACAAAAAAATACGCGAATTTCTCAAATACGAATATTCGCACTATATCGTTTATCCCGATATGTACGATTTGTTCAACTGCTTCCGA
The DNA here is from genome assembly GCA_910585595.1 of uncultured Christensenella sp. Taxonomy (GTDB): domain Bacteria; phylum Bacillota; class Clostridia; order Christensenellales; family Borkfalkiaceae; genus Gallimonas. The sequence goes on from CAJUET010000002.1 coordinate 45,180, forward strand.
TTCACACCCTTTTCGAAAGTAAGGGTAGTATTATTGGGACAGGACCCCTATCACAACGAAGGTCAGGCGCACGGACTGTGCTTTTCGGTCAAGGACGGCATACCGAAGCCACCGTCTCTTGAAAATATGCTCAAAGAGCTAAAAGATGATTTGGGCTACGACGCACCGAAGTCGGGAAACCTTACCAAATGGGCAAAAGAGGGCGTTTTACTCATGAACACAGCGCTCACGGTGCGCGAACATCAGGCGAACTCGCACGCAAATTGCGGTTGGAGTTGGTTCACGGACAGCGTAATTTCCATTTTGAGCGAACAAAAGGAACACCTTGTATTTATCCTTTGGGGCGGGAACGCACGGAAAAAGGTTCCTTTGATAGACAAATCGAAGCACCTGATTTTGGAATGCGCGCACCCTTCTCCCCTTTCCGCCTATAACGGTTTCTTCGGGTGCAGGCACTACTCAAAAACGAACGACTATTTGATCAGGACGGGACAAACTCCCATCGATTGGGATTTGTGTAAATAAATAGGCGGCTCAGTTGAGCCGTCTTTTTATTTACCTTTCGACATTACCAAATCTCTTCACTAAAAAAGCCGAATCCCTCTACGGGAAAAATCCGTTCGTGATCGGGTTCCATCTACTCTTCGTCTTTTATAAATACGAGCTCGCCGTTCTCCGCGTCTACGACGACGGTATCCCCCTTCTGGAAATTGCCCCGTAAAATTTCTTCGGCAAGGCGATCCTCCACGAGCTTTCGTACCGTGCGGTTCAAGGGACGCGCACCGAATTCTTCGCTGTAACCCTGCTCCACAAGAAATGCTTTGGCGTCGCCGCTTAACTGCACGCGAATGCCCATTTCCTGAAGCTGTCCGCTTAAACCCTCCAAAATCTTATCGGCAATCTTCGCCGCCTCGTCCTTGGTGAGTTTACGGAACACGATCACGTCGTCCAAACGGTTTAAAAATTCGGGTTTGAACTTGGCTTTGAGCGCGCCCTCTATGCGTTCCTTCATATCGGTGTACGCGCTCTCTTCGTCGGACGAGCGGAAGCCGAGCGAACTCACTTCCTTCACTTCGTGCGCGCCGACGTTACTCGTCATAATGACGACGGTATTTTTAAAGGATACCGTTCTGCCCTTGCTGTCGGTAAGCCGCCCGTCGTCGAGAAGCTGTAAAAGTACGTTGAATACGTCGGGGTGCGCCTTTTCGATTTCGTCGAAGAGCACCACCGAATAGGGTTTCTTTCTGATTCGCTCCGTAAGCTGACCCGAACCGTCCTCGTATCCGACGTATCCAGGAGGTGCACCGATGAGTTTACTGACGGAATATTTTTCCATAAATTCCGACATATCGAAACGGATCATAAACTTTTCGTCGCCGAACAGGCTTTGGGCAAGTGCCTTAGCGAGATCGGTTTTACCGACGCCCGTAGGTCCTACGAAGATAAACGATCCTATGGGACGGTTGACCGATTTAAGTCCCACGCGGGCACGCCGTATCGCTTTGGATACAGCGGTCACCGCTTCGTCCTGTCCCACGATACGTCTGTGCAGTTCTTCCTCCAAACAAAGCAGGCGGTTACTCTCCGATTCCGTGAGACGGGCAACGGGAATGCCCGTGCGCGCGCACACGATATTAGCGATTTCCTCAGCGCCGATCGATAGGTGCGAAGTGTTGAATTTCGTCTCCCACTCCCGTTTGATTTGATTCTTCTTTTCGGAAAGCTCCATAATTTCGCGGTTGATCGCCGCAGCGCGGTCATAGTCCGCGCGGATATTGAGCGACTTTCTGTAATCTTCACTCAACCGCATGAGCCGATCTCCGATCTCGTGCAATTCCCTCGGCGCGTTGTAGGAATCGAGCCTCGCGCGGGACGCCGCCTCGTCGATAAGGTCGATCGCCTTATCGGGAAGATAGCGGTCGGAAATATAGCGGGAGGAAAGTTTGACTGCCGCGTCGATCGCCTCTTCGGTAATGACGACGGTATGGTGTGCCTCGTACTTATCTTTGAGGCCTCTTAAAATCGTTATCGCATCCTCGATACTCGGCTCTTCCACCATGACGGGCGTAAAACGGCGCTCCAACGCGCTGTCCTTTTCAATAAATTTGCGGTATTCCTCAACGGTCGTTGCGCCCACTGTCTGCAATTCTCCGCGGGCGAGCATAGGCTTTAAAATATTCGACGCGTCCATGGGATTCTCGGCAGAGCCGCCCGCCCCCACGATCATATGAATTTCGTCGATAAAAAGAATAATATTTTTATTCCTGATGATCGTCTCCATGACCGACTTGATCCGCTCTTCGAATTCGCCCCTGTATTTCGTGCCCGCAAGCAGACCCGTAAGATTCAGGGAGAATACAACTTTATCCCGCAAAAGCTCGGGCACGTCGCCCGACACGATCGCACGCGCAAGTCCCTCGATCACGGCGCTCTTACCAACGCCCGGCTCGCCGATCAAAACGGGGTTGTTTTTCGTTCTGCGGCAAAGGATCTGAACCACCATTTCGATCTCTTTGCTCCTGCCGATGACGGGATCGAGTTTCCCCTGCCGCGCCTGCTTCGTAAGATCGATTCCGTAATCGGAAAGGGAATCGTCAAGTTCGTTTTCATCTTCCTCGACGGCATACGAACGTTTTGTATCATGCACGCGCGAATCGCTGCCGAATACGCCGGCTTTGTATTCCAAACGGGACGGCTCTTCATGATCGGGCACCCGACCCACCATTTCCCGCGTCTCCTCCGTAAGCGCTGCTATTTTCTCCTTGCCGATGATGTGTTCAAGGCAGAGCATGGCAACGCACGCGGGACGGCATTCGAGAATCGCAAGAAGCACGTGCTCCGTACCCACGCTCGAAGCCCGCGCCGCATTCGAATATTTATTTGCGATTTCGAAAAAGGACTTCGTACGCGTCGTAAATCCGATTTCCTTATTTCCGTAGTCGATGGAACGCTTGAATACAGGCAAATATGTATTGACGTCGATCCCCGCCTTGCTGAGCGGGATATTCGCCAAACAGTCCTGTACTTTCAGCATACCGTAAAGCAACTGTTCGCTGCCTATATAAGTAATGTTATATACGCGGGAAATTTCCTCTGCGGCAGCGATTACTTTTTTGAGATTTTCGGAATAACGTGATGTTTCCATATTCTTCCTTCTTTTCAAAGATAGAGATTCATTTTTTTAAGCGTTTCCGCCGCGGCGCGGGCGCGGTACGCGTCGCGCTCTTCGCCGTCGGACTTGATTCCGCTGAGCCGTTTAAGATTTGCGGGACGCATTTTCACCATAAAATCGTCGAGCTCGCCGATGAGTTTTTCACCGTCCTTTTCGCCCTCGATACAGCCGAGCGCAAGTCCGAGTTTTATATCCGCCACGCGTGCGGCGAGTTCCGCCGCCGTGATTTTTTTGCAGCCGAGCAGAATCCCGTAAGACCTGCCGATTTCGTCGACAAGAGAAAGCCCCCCTTCCAGCTTCATGCACATTCTTTCACGGATCTCAAACTCCGTCAAAAGCTCGACTTCCTCTTCCACGAGTTCGAGAATATACTCCTCCGAACGCCCCAACGTCATTTCGTTGCTGATCTGGAATAAATCACCCTCGTTTCCGCTCCCTTCGCCCGAAGCCCCTCTTATCGTAAGTCCGCGGCGCGAGAGCTGCGGCACCGCCTTTTTGATGAGCCCGCGGCGCGACAGCGCAGGAAGAAAAAGCATAACGGAAGCTCTGAGTCCCGTTCCCAAATTCGTAGGACACGCCGTAAGATACCCGAATTCGCTGTCGTATGCAAAGGGAATCGTTTCGGAAATTAAATCGTCAAAGCCCGAAACCCGTTCGTAAGCCCTATTGAGATCGAGCCCCTTCATAAAGTACTGCACCCGCAAATGATCCTCTTCATTGATCATTACGGAGATATGTTCGTCCTCGGAAACGAGCGCCGCGGAAATTCGGTTGTTTGCAAGTAGGTCGCGGCTTATAAGATTCCTCTCCTGTAAAAGAGCCGCCGTTTCCTCGCTCACCGATCTCATTTCGTAAAGACGAAAGGTATCCAAACGGTTAAGTTCCGCCGTGAGAATACTTACGATCTCGTCCGCCTGCTCCTCTGCGTGCGCGTCTTGCAGAAGCACGTTCGGAAAGGGATAGTCCGCAAAGTTCCGCGCAAGGCGCATTCTTGTGGACGCCACCACGCTTGCATGACTTTCGATTACGTCCATGATCACTCTTCCCCCGCAAGCGCAAGTTTTTTGCGAATCGCCTGCAAACGGCGTTTGAGTTCGGCGACAAGTTTATAGTCGTCTTCCTGAAACGCACGATCCATTTGCGCCTTGATATATTCCTGCTCGCGCACCAATTCGCGCACCAATTCGTATTTTTCTTCCGTAGCTCCGTTCATCTTTTTGCCGCTGTGCACGGAGCTCCACTGACAGTAACGCAGGGAATTTTCGATTTCATTGCGAAATGCCGTATAACACCCTGTACAGCCCAAAAGTCCTGTGTTGCGGAATTCTTCGAGCGTGATCCCGCAGGAGTGGCACACTTTTTTTATCTTTGCCTTTTTGCCGCTGTCTCCGAAGAGACGGGCAAACCGCTCCGAAACGTCCGACTTCGAATAGAGCTTTTCATAACATGCGCTGCAAAGACACATCTGAATTTCGGCACCGTCGACAAGGCGCTTATGTAATTTTGCGGAAGGACTTCCGCAGTTCGAACACTCCATAATACTCCCTCAAAAAAATTTACGCTTCTTTATTGACGCACTTTTCGGGAAAACGTCTTGTCAGATACTCGTACAGTCCGTCAAAATCAGGCACGGAAAATATGCAATAACCGAGGCGGAACTGAACAATATAATCGACCTGCGATTGTACCTTCTCCACGCACTCCACTTCTTCCCATGTAAAGAACGCTTTCTCGATCGCAAAGGGCGAGGTTGTACCGCCGTAGCCAGACTTGCTCCTGATTTTAAGAAATACGCCTTTATCGTAAATTTTGATTTTGCTGCCGAGCTCCTGTGACTTGACAACGACAAATGCAAGACAGGGCAAACAGAAAATGCCGAACACGATCGCCAAAGTATCGGTATCGGTGTGGAGAAAGTAATTGATAAGATACATGATGAGCGCGCCTATCACGAGCGCCGCAATCACAAACACGGATATTGCGACGATCCTGTGCGAAAGTCCGCCGTCTTCACGGAAAGTTCTATATAATTTTCTGATCGCGCCCGCGTCCCTTCTTTTATCTATTACTGGAATTTGAAATTTCCCGATCGCTTCTTCTATTTTCCCTTTCTCTTCGCGACTGAACTCGTGCGTAAAATAATTCCGATCGTCTATTTTGAATTGCCGGCGGTTATAACTCGTAAGCATCGAAACCGGAACGGTAAGATACAGTTTCTCCTGCCCCGCGCCTGACGCGTTTTCACGAAAGAGAGCGCGGTAAAATTTTACGTCCGTGTAAGAGTAAAACCGTTCTTCTTTTCCGTCTGTTCCTGCCGAAATATACTTTATGCCGTCTGCACAGAGGGTGAAAGTATGCTCTCCCTCGGCAAAAGAGTATTCGGCGGGCGTTTCTTCAACGCTCAATTCTCTTGAACGCATTTCTCCTCTTTTAACTCCTTGATACATTCGTATGCTCCCTCGACCGCAGGGATCGCATATCTTCCGTATGAACATTTAAACGTGATAACGGGGAAACCCTTTTTCTCTTCGAACGCAACGTTTTCGATATCCTCCCATTTGAGGAACAGACTCTCTCTTCCGTTCGATTCCCGCCAATATATTCCCTCTTCATAAACGCCGAACACCGCTTTGGCGCGGATGTAACCCCACACGCCTCTGAACAGAAAGACAAGCCCCGCCGCGCCCGCAAGTGCGCCTACGGAAGCGGATAAGAATATGCCGAGGGGCACGGAACCGCCGGCAAGCAGAATTCCGACCGCGATCGCAATAATTGCACTTCTTCGTTTTTTGCGGTTGGGAAGAGAAAATTTCTTTAAAGAAAGGAACTTTTTATCCTGCTTCCCTTCCTTCCGTTCTTCGCCGAGAAGGGATAAATTATGCTTTTCGAGCGCTTTATAGAGCCTGTCCTTCGCGTCCGCCTGCACCAATATCTTTTCGCCTTCCGCCTTCTCGCCTTTCTTTACAAGATATTTCACGGGCATTTCGACGGCAACGCACCACGCCCCCTTTTCTCTTGCACGGCGACGCGTGCAAATCGAAATATAGCGGGTCTCTTCGTAGGGAACAAATACTGGTTCGGATCTTCCGCCTGTTTCACCGTGCAAAGTCACTCCCTTCTCTCCGAAGGTGAGCAAAGTCCCTTCGCCGACGAAAAAGCTCTCCTCCCCGTCGAGCCTTTCGCGGAAATCGAGTTCTTGTTGCGCCGCCGCGCTCATAAGCCTTGAAAAGAGATAGGTGCAAAGCGCAAAGAGCGCCGCGCCGCCCGCGCACGCTCCCGATAAAATATAAAGGATCAGGTCTTTATGCGCGCTCCTCGTACCGAAGTTGAGCATTAAAACGCCAACGATGATCCCAATCAGACAGACGAGCGCAAGGATCGCCGAAGCATAAGTCAGAACTGCGCAAAAAATGCGCTTGCGTTTAAACGCCGCTTTCCTGCTTTCGTCGAGGTCTTTCGTATTTTTCATGCGAACTCCTTATTTTTTCTTGAAAAATTTCAATTTCTTCCAGCCCAACAGGAAGAAGAGCGTTAAAAGTTGAAGGGGGATTCCGATGAAGAAAATAAGCCAGGTATACGCGATAAGTCCCTTGCACGCAAAGATCGTCAAATAAACGCAGGCAAGCGCCGTCCAAATTATAACGGAAACCGAAACTGCTCTCAGCCACTTAAATTTCCATATGCAAGCGAACACCAACACAATGACAAAGGACACGGGCACTGCATAGACGAACGAAAGCCAGGTAAAACCGAGATCCGGCGACAAAATTCTTAGAAGAACGAACGCAACGACTGCAACAAGCCAAACCAAAAGCGCCGAGCACGAAATAATGACCGTACGTCTTATAAGACACAAAGTTCTGGGCATGAGCTTATGTTCCCGCTGTTCGTGCACCAAATCGTCGAGCGTGACGCCGAACAGTTCGGCGATCTGCATGAGAATGCGTACGTCCGGAATTCCGTTCCCCTGCTCCCATTTGGAAACAGACTTATCCGAATAATTCAGCTTTTCCGCAAGCTCGAGCTGCGTCATATTTGCGATCTTTCTCAAACGCGTAATATTTTTACCGATGATTTGACCGAGTTCTGTTTCGTCCATGCTACTATTATAAGATATTTTTGTGAAAAGTCAATGGTTCTACTGTGGGTAGAGCGTAAAAAAATAAACTCTACTTTTGAGAACTGTAAAAGTAGAGTTTGAAAAGCTATCGTTATTTTCGTTTTCGGGCTCACATAAACAAGCCGCCGTTTACGGAAAGAACCTCCCCCGTAACGTATCTGTTCTCGGCAAGAAACAGCACCGCGCGGGCAACCTCTTGCGGGCTTCCCAATCTTCCGAGCGGGATCTCTTCGCAAAGTTCCCTCTTTTCCCCGTCGCTGAACCGCTGCATCATGTCCGTTTCGATCGCGCCGGGGGCGACGCAATTCACAGTAATATTCATAGGCGCAAGCTCCTTGGCAAGCGCCTTCGTAAAGGCGATAACGGCGCCCTTCGACGCAGAATACACGCTCTCCATGCTTCCGCCCGTCTGTCCCCAAACGGAAGAGATATTCACGATCGCTCCGCCTGCGTCGAGCATTTTCGCAACCGCATACTTTGCACACAAAAACGTGCCGCCCGCATTTACTTCCATAACGCGCCGCCACTCCGAAAAGGAGGTATCCTGCACGAGTTTATACAGTTCCACACCCGCATTGTTTACAAGAAGATCGAGAGACGGAATTTCTTCAAAAACTCTTTTGACGTCCTCTTCCACGGCGACGTCGGCACGGATAAAAGAAACGCCCTTTAATCGCGTTTGCGCTTCTTTTGCGCTTTTTTCGTCCATAGAATAGAGCGCGGTCACACGGTAACCCATTTCAAGAAGAAGTTTGCATACCTCCGATCCGATTCCGCGCGTACCGCCTGTAACGAGCGCCCGTTTCATAAATTCTCCATGATCGCGACGATCTCCCGCGCAACCTCTTCCGCGCTCTTGTCATCCGTTACGATCGTATGATCGGAAACGTATTCATAGACCGAAGTACGCTCTCCCAAGAGCTTTTCGAGCTTCGCTCTCGCGTCCGTGTTTTTTAAAAGCGGGCGCGTGTCGTCGCCCTGTACGCGGGAAAGAATGGTATCGAGCGAAGCCCGTAAAAAGAACACCTTCCCGTTCTTTTTGAGTTTTTCCGCGTTCTCGCGATTGAGCACAAGACCGCCGCCCGTCGATATCACAAGGTCGTCCTTCGCGCAATACTCATCCACGATCTGCGATTCGAGCTGACGGAAATGCGCCTCGCCGTAGTATTCGAAAATATCAAGAACTTTTCCGTAACGTCCCTCGATGACGGTATCGGTATCGATCCAGCACCGCTTGGTAAGTTCGGAAACCTTAATGCCGACAGTCGATTTGCCCGCACCCATCATGCCGCAAAGAACGATATTCATAGCGTAAAGCTCCTCAATGCAAGCAGATAACTCTTTTTGCCGAAGCCCAGAATCTCACCCTTGCACACTTCCGTTAAAACGGACTTGCGGCGGAACTCTTCCCTCGCATACACGTTCGACATATGTACCTCGACGACGGGCACGGAAATAGCAGCGATCGCGTCGCGGATCGCAAAAGAATAGTGCGTAAATGCGCCTGCGTTCAATACGATCCCGTCGTAATTTCCTTCCGCTTCCTGAATCTTCGTACAGATTTCCCCTTCCAGATTGCTCTGAAAAAAGTCAACCTTATGACCTTGCTTTTCGCAGTCCTCTTCAAGTTCGCGGTTAATGGATTCGAGCGTTTCGCTCCCGTAAACTCCCTTCTCGCGCTTCCCCGTCAAATTCAAGTTAACGCCGTTCAAAACCAAAAATTTCATGAATGTTCCTCCCTGTATTCCTTCCAAAGTGTTTTTGCGAATTTCATATCGCGCGCCGTGCCCGTAAAAATACAGTCGGCGGCGTACGCCTGAAAGAAGAGCATTGCCTCGCCGTTCAAAACGCGTTTTCCCCTCTCCCGTGCAAGGCGCAAGAGTTCGCTCTCTTTCGGTTCGTAAATCAAATCAACGACGGCGAAACAGTTATCAACGAGCCTTAATATACAGTCGTCACCGTTCCCGTCGGGAACGGACGGAGTTTTTCCCACCGTATCGTGCATTCCGATCCCCGTACAGTTCACAATAAAATCAAAGCGGAAAAAATCGAGCGAAGTCCTCGGCGTAAAGTCTTTGAAGTCGCCGTAGACGGCGTTCAGGCGCTCTCCGTCCCGTTCGTAGGCGGTGACTTCCGCGCCCGCCCCGTTCAATGCGTAAATACAGCTCCTGCCCGCGCCGCCCGCGCCGAGCACGAGCACGCGCTTTCCCTTAGCGGAAAAATCCGCCTCTTCGAGCATCGTCACAAACCCCGTACCGTCCGTATTATAGCCCGTCCTCGTCTTTGTCACGACCGTGTTGACCGCGCCGAACACGCCTGCGTCTCCTTCGAGTTTTTTCAAAAAGGGCAAAACGTTCTGTTTGTGCGGAATGGTCGCATTGAATCCGTCGAAACGGGAAAAGAGTTCCTCTCCGTTTTTTTCAAGCTCCTCTTCCGAAAGCGAAATTTTTTCATATTCGCACGCATATCCCATGCGATCTAAAATAAAGCGGTGCATTTCGGGGCTGAGCGACTTTGAAACGTCCTTTCCGATAACGGCAAGCCTTAACATAATATTTCTCTCTCCGTCTTTACAAGCAGTTCCGCGTATTCCGCATAGGAAAGTTCCAAAAACGCGTACTTGCCCAAACTGACGGGCACGGTCAGAGAAACTTTTCCAAGCACACGGTTCTTTTTATCGAGACGGGCAAGCGGCGCCGCCTCGCTCGCTTTACACAGTTCCGGAACAACGCCGAGCGCAAGTCTTGCCAGCGATTTGAGTTCGTTCAAATAAATTTCATCGGCTTCTTTTAAGACGCGTTTCGCAATCTCCGCTTCGAACAGGATGCCGATCAAAACGTATTCGCCGTGCGACAACTTTCGATCGCGAAGTTCGAACGCGTGCGCGGTCGTGTGCCCTAAATTCAAGCATTTCCTCAGTCCGCTTTCGTTTGCGTCGCGCCGAATGACATCCGCTTTAATTGCGATATTTTCCGAAACGGTTCCGCTTAAAAAATCAAGATCGAAAAGGCGGTCGCGGTTCTTATTCAGTTTTTGAAAAAGTTCTCCGTTGAGCGCGCCGTGCTTTACGATTTCCCCTAAGCCGCAACGGATCTCCCGTTGGGGCAAGGTCTTTAAAAAGTCACAGTCGACGAACACCTTTTTCGGCTGAGAAAACACGCCGATCATATTTTTGACTCCTTCGAAATCGATCGCGGTCTTTCCTCCGACCGAGGAATCCACCTGCGATAAAAGAGTCGTCGGAATTTGTATGCAGGAAATGCCCCGCATATAGAGCGCGGAGGCAAGTCCGCCCACGTCCCCCACGACGCCGCCGCCCAAACAGACGAGCGTATCGCCGCGCGTAAGCTCCGCTTTTTTCATTTCGCCGAGCAAATCGAAAAGCGTCTCCTGCGTTTTATGCTCTTCGCCCGCAGTCATCGCATAGACGGGTACGTTCTTAAATTTTGCTTTGATCTTATTTTCATAGAGTGCGTAAACGTTCGAATCGGTAAAAACGAAGTTCGCACGCTCTTCGATCGAGGAAAATATTCCCCGCTCTATCACAATTTCGGAAGTCGATTTTTCCTCCGTTTCTATCGCGAAGCGGTTCATCATTCCAATTCTCCGTAACGTTTTTGCCATTCCGAAAGGGTATCTCCGCCCAGACGTTCAGAAACGACTTTTGCTATTTCCGCCAAAAGCGCGCTCTCGCACACAACTTCGCAAGCGGGAACGGCGCAAACGTCGCTCCGCTCCGTACTCGCCTTTGCAGGCGTTTTTGTGTTATAATTCACAGTGTTCAACCCCCGCATAAGGGTGGGAATGGGCTTCATCGCGACCCGAAAAACGAGTTCTTCTCCGTTGGATGCTCCGCCCTCGATTCCGCCCGCACGGTTACTTCCGCGCGTAAATTTTCCGTTCTCATAGTAAATTTCGTCGTGCGCTTCGCTCCCCTTCATTTCCGCCAAAGAAAAGCCGCACCCGACTTCTACGCCCTTGACCGCCTGCACGCTCATGAGTGTGGAAGCGATCCTCGCGTCCAACTTTTCGCGGTAAGTCATAGGGCTTCCGAAACCGCTTTTAAGCCCCCTTACGCGAAGTTCGATAACGCCGCCGAGCGTATCCCCCGCTTCCTTGCAGGAATCGATTTGCTTTTTCGCGCGCTTCTCGACGTCCCGATCGAGCATGGCAAGCTCTGCGGAACGCTTTTTAACGACGTCCTCAAAGGTATATGTAGCTCCGTCGAAGCTTGTCCCGACGGAGCGGACGAAACCCGTGACTTCTATATTCAGCGCTTCCAGAAGCTGACGGAAAATTCCGCCCGCCGCAACGCGCGCCGCCGTTTCCCGCGCGGACGCACGCTCTAAAATATTTCTTGCGTCCGTGACGCCGAATTTTTTCATGCCCGTAAGATCGGCGTGACCGGGGCGTACGTTTTCGACTTTGCGCTCCTCCGTGTTGCAACCTTCGGGTGCCATAAATTCCTTCCAATTCTCATAATCGCGGTTCCATACCGCCAGCGTTACAGGACTTCCGAGCGTCGTGCGATTGCGAACGCCGGAGAGAATTTCCGCTTTATCGCTTTCGATTTTTTGCCTTGCGCCCCTTCCGTAACCGCTCTGACGCCTGAAAAGCTCCCCGTTAATTTTTTCAAGGTCGATTACAAGCCCTTGGGGAATCCCTTCGACGATCGCAAACAGTCCTTTGCCGTGCGATTCCCCCGCTGTTGTTAAAGTGATCATGATTTCTTCTTCCTCTTATCGTTCAATATACCCGCGTTTATCAAAGCGTTCTTGATTTCGTCCATGTGCGCACGCGCCTCGTTATAGCCGATTTCGTACATGGCGTTCATTGCCTCCACCGAAACGTCCGTCGCACGATAATTATATAAATTTGGTTTGAGCATAATATCCGCCGCTTCGTAGCCGCGCGACTTGCTGTCTTCCGTATACTTGACCGAAACGAAGGCGTTGATTGCGGAACCCAACAGACGGGAAAATCTGCTCTTTTCGTCGTCGGGCTTTAAAAACGCACCCAAATCGACTGCGATGACGAAGTCCGCTCCCAAGTCTTTACACACGTCGGCAGGCACGGAATTCGTAAAAGCGCCGTCGTAAAGTTTTTTTCCGTCTATCTGCACACCCTTGAAAAAGGGAGGGATCGCCGAAGAAGCCGTGCACGCCCTTGCAGCGCTCCCGCTCTTTAAAAGCACCCCTTCGTTGGTCTCTGCATCCGTCGCCCAACAGGCGTAAGGAAGAGGGAGTTCCTCTATGTTTTCATCGACGTACTGTCCGATAAATTTTTCGGCAAAATCCATTTCGGCAAAGGGACGTAAATTCTTTGCAAACTCCTTGCGGTTGAGGCTTTCGATCACCTCGATGATATCACGCGCGGAATAACCCTTTACATAAAGCGCGCCCACGATAGAGCCGATTGAAGTGCCCGTGACAACCTGAAAGTTAATGCCCTCTTCCTCAAACGCTTTCAGAACGCCGATATGAGCCAAACCCTTCGCGCCGCCGCTGCCGAGTGCAAGCCCCAATTTTGCGGGTCTTTTTTTATTGAATTTCGATTTTATGCGGTTAAAAAATCCCATTGCGCGCCTTTCCTTATTAAAACCATTTTACACTATTTTCATAAAAAGTAAACCTTATTCGAAACGATTCGTATTAATTGCTATCATCGGGCGTGTTCTAAAAGCCAATGCGCAACGCCGTCCTCCGCATTCGAAGCGATGATGCCGCTTGCGATTCTTTTAAGCTCTTCCGCCGCATTTTGAACGGCATAGCGCTCGTTTGCAACCTCGAACATGGAAATATCGTTGACCGCGTCGCCGAAAACTACGAGCTTATCGCAATTCAACAGCTTTTTCAGCTTGACTGCCGCATCCGCCTTGCCCGCCGATCCGGGCATGACTTCGAGCCACCACTCACCCGAATACATATCTCTGCCGAAAAAACAGCGGTATCTGTTTTTAAGTTCTTCATATACGGCGCGCAGTCTCTCCTCTTCGTCGATGCAGTTAAAGTAAAACACGTCGCCGTCGAGCGCCGAGGAACGGGAGTCTATCTCACGCACCCGCTTTTTATCGAACTTATCGTCCATGCGCGATACGGCAAACTCCCTCTGCGCAGGTGAGCTTTCGCTCCGTATAAAGGACATACGGTTACGCCCCTCTATCACCGAATAAACAACGGGGCACAGTCCATAGCGAAGAAAGGTTCCGAATACGCCCTTGCCCTCTTCCGCAGTAAAACCGTTATAGTAGACGGCGGAATTATCCTGCCGCACGATGAATGAGCCGTTATGCACGATCATGGGCGTATTCGTCTTTACCCCCTCTAAAAGCGGCATTGCCGTATTGTAAGAGCGCGCCGTTGCAAACGAAACCGTTACGCCCTTTTCCGTCAAAGCGTTGAGCGCGTTTTTGGAATATTCGCTCAACGTTCCGTCGGGGCGCAAAAGCGTTCCGTCCAGATCGGTCAAATAGAGCGTTTTCATATTTCCAGCTCCATACCGTCGTAAGCGGCGATCGCTTTAAACTCCTTTTCCGCCTTTATCAGTTTATCACGGGCAGGAGCGGAATTGTGCGAAAAATGCGTGAATACCTTTATCGTATCTTCACGAACCAAACCCGATTCTTTCAATCGGGAAAATATTTTTTCGTTTTCGTAAACGCTCATGTGCCGCGCGCTCTCGGATACGGAGTCGTAGAGAAAGGTAGAGTCGAACGTAATTAAATCAAACGGTTTCGCCTCTCTTTCAAGATAGGCGAAATCTTCTTCGGGAATCATACCCGAATCCGTTAAATGCAGAATGCGCCTGTCCCCTTTTTCGATCAGAAATACGAACGGATCCTTCGAAGAATGCTTTGCTTTGAGGGGCACCGCCCGCCAATTTCCGAACACGACAGGCTCGAACGCCTTTAATTCGTGAAAACGAATGAGTGAGCGGACGTCCTCCCGCATTTCCCGCCGCGTGCATTCTTCGAACACTTCGCGCGCTTCCCCATTCCCGAAAATTTGAAGAGGCTCTAACGCTCTTGCGTATTTATAACCGCGCAAAACAAAATCGTGCGCGTAAAAGTGATCCATGTGGGAATGCGTTATAAGAAGGTATTTGATTTTGAAAAGCTCCGCTCCGAGCACTGCGCCGTGATAGAACGCGTCGGGCGGAAAGTCAACGGAGAGCTCCCCGTCTAAAATGATCTGCGAACGGGAACGGACTCTCTCTTTTCCCGACCTTGCAAGTTTGCAGAATTCACATTCGCAAAAGAGCGCGGGAATTCCTTCCGCCGCACCCGTACCGAGATAACGCACCTTCATAATTTGCCTCTTTCAAACGGAACTTCAAAAAAAAGGTTAAGCCCGCGTCCGGTTTCCGGAAACGAGCTGAACGGTTTTTTTGTTGGTAAAAAGTAAAAGACAATCTGATTACACTCTCGACATATATTCGCCCGTGCGGGTGTCGATACGGATGGTATCGCCTTCGTTGACGAACATGGGGACCTGGAAGGTCGCACCCGTCTCCACTTTCGCCGCCTTCGTTACGTTGGTCGCGGTATTGCCGCGAACGCCGGGTTCCGCCTCGATGACTTTAAGTTCCACAAAGTTTTCAGGCTCGACGGAGAACGCGTTTCCGTAGAGAAATTTTACCGTGACCGTATCGTTCTCGCGGATATAGCGAAGCGCGTCTTCGACCTGGGAAAGATTGAGGGGAGTCAGATTGAACTCTTCGTCCATGAAGTAATAGAACTCTCCGTCGTTGTAGGAGTAGGTCATCTTCTTCGTCTCCACCTGCGCGGTTTCGAGTTTTGCCGTGGGGTTAAAGGTTTCGTCCGAAAGAACTTGTCCCGTAACGACGTTTTTAAGCGTTGTTCTTACGAACGCCGCGCCCTTACCGGGCTTAACGTGCTGAAATTCCGTTACGGTATAAACGCCGCTCTTATATTCGAACGTCGTTCCCTTTCTGATGTCGCCTGCCATGATCTGTGCCATATTTTTTTGTTCTCCTTAAAAATTACAATATTACAAGGTTCCTTTCCGTCTTTTTCATGAAAGAAACGACTTTTCCGTCTTTCATCGTAACGCTGTCCTCGATCCTTATACCGAGCTTGCCTGCAATGTACACGCCGGGCTCGTCCGAAAACACCATTCCGTTTTCGATTTTTTCCTCTCCGCGCGGGTAAAGCATGGGATATTCATGAATTTGAAGCCCGATTCCATGCCCCAAAGAGTGGGTAAAATACTTTCCTAAATTCTTGTTTTCAAGATAATCGCGCGCGATCGCGTCGGCCTCTTTGCCCGTCATTCCGGCAACGAGTTTTTCTTTTACAAGTTCGTGCGCTTTTAAAACATGTGCGTAAATTTTCTTGAATTCTTCGTGCTTTTTATCGTCGCCGAATAAAAAGGTGCGCGTACAGTCCGAGCAATACCCCCCGTACTTACAACCGAAGTCAATCAAAACGGGATCGCCGAATTTGAGCCTCCTCTCTCCCGTTTCATGGTGGGGAACGCTTCCGTTCTCCCCGAACGCCACGATCGTATCGAAGGAAGTGCCGCTCGCGCCTAAAAGACACATTCTGTATTCCAAGAGTCCCGCGACGTCCTTCTCCTTCATACCCTCTTTGAGCTCGGGCAGGATCGATAAAAGTCCGTCTTCCGCAATTTCGCAGGCTTTGCCGATAAGCGCAAGCTCTTTTTCGTTCTTATAGAGCATCGCCTTTTTTAAAGCGGGCATACAGTCGGAAAGTTCAAACCCCTCTTCTTTGAGCGCAAGATAGCGGGTCGCGTTCATAAACGGATAGGGAGCGGCAATCTTTTTTTTGCCCTTTAAAAGTTCGATCGCCGTTTTATAGACGCCCTCGACGACGCGGATATTGCCGCCTCCGAGCGACTTTTGCGCCGCTTCGATATAACGGGAATCTACGATGAGCGTACAAAAGTCTTTGTCGAGAACGACAAAGCCGTCCGTCGAATAAAAACCCGTCAAATACGCTCTTAAAAAATCCTGTTCGATCAGAAGCGCTTCCGCGCCGCTCTCAGCGTATATTTTGCGTAAATTCTCCGCCAACATATCCATATTATAGCAAAACTCGACCGTCAAGTCAACAGATTTTTTTACTTTCCGAACATAATGCGCTCACTCGAAAGCATTTTAGCGATCGCAAACACGAGGAGCGCGGTATATACGAGATTGACGGCAAACGCAGTGAAAGGCATCCACACGGGCACACTGTGCGTAAACACCTGATTCATGGCAACGACCGCATTAAGAAGCGGAATCGCGACGCTCCAATTCCCGATCCCCGAAATAAAGTTTATCGCTATCGAAAGCACCATGACGATTATCATAAGAACGCCCGTATATGCCGAAGCCTCCTTTACGGAACGGGCGAAGGCGGAAACCACCGAAATGAGCGAAACGATCAAAGGAACGATTCCGACGACTAAAAAGAAGATCATAAAGTAACTTAAAAAGGAATATCCGCCCAAAATGCCCAGGGAAGTTCCCATGAGCTTCGGCATAGAGAGCGCGATCCCCAAAAAGCTTGAAAGCGCGCCGATCGAAGAAATACAGGAGAGCGGGATCACTTTTCCGAGGACGATGTGCGAACGCTTTGCGCTTGTCACCAAAATCGTCGCAAGCGTTCCGCGCTCCTTTTCTCCCGCGACCGATTCGAGCGTCACGCTCATGGCCGAAGAGAATATCATGATCACGACGATAAAGGGCAAAAGCCCACTCATCATGTTAACGGCGAAATCGGTCGGGGCGGAAAAATCGTACCCTTCGCCGGAAAGAACGTCGAATTTATTTGCAAGCATCTCTTCATATCCGTTCATGACGCCGACAAACAGATTATAAAACGCCGCGCTTTCACCGTCGCCGGAACGGTAATAAATTGCTACAGTAGGCGCAACCTCATCCGAAGCAGGATCGTATGCCGAAACCGCATTATCGAAGTCGGGCGAAAATACAACAAGCGCCGTTATTTCCCCGTTTTTTACTTTCTCTTTCGCGGATTCGATATCATCCGCGTTTTCAACGGTAACCGTCATATTATCCGCTTCATCCACCGCCTCCTTTACCATATCGACTGCCGTCGATTCGCCCGAAAGGAGCACCTTAAAATCGTACTTCGGCTCGTTGTTCGTAAAAGAACCAATCAGTGAATAGATTGCGTAAATCAGAATCCCCGGAAGAAGCATGGTAAAAATCAGCCGCGGATCGCGGAAGAAGCGCAGGAATTCCTTTTTCATAAGCGCAAGAAGTTTCATATAATTTCCCCCTTGATGTCGCGGTAAACTTCAAAAAACTTATCTTCGATCGTCTTTTCGCCGCACACCTCTTTAAGCGTGCCTTCGACCGCCATTTTACCGTCGAGAACTATGCCGACCCTGTCGCACAGTTTTTCCACAAGCGAAAAGATATGTGTCGAGAGAAGAATGCTCTTGTTCATCTGCTTAAGTTCAATCAAAAAGTCGGTTACGACCTTTGCCGTGAGAACGTCGAGTCCGTTCGTCGGCTCGTCAAAGATGACGACCTCGGGATCGTGCACGATCGATACGACGAGCGAAACCTTCTGCGACATTCCCGTCGATAAATCCTTGACGCGCACCTGAGCGAATTTATTGATCCCGAATCGCTCGAACAGTGTTTTTTTGCGCTCCTCCAGCACACTTTTTCTCACGCCGTGCATAGCGCCGAAAAAGTCGAACAGATAGTCCGGCGTAAAAAAGCCTTCGAGTTTTAATTCACCCGTCATAAACCCGATTTTATCGCGTACCTTTTCGGGTTCCTTAACGATCGAATGTCCGCACACAAACGCGTCGCCGGCATCAGGCTTTATAAGAGTGGAAATCATTCTGAGCGTGGTCGTCTTGCCCGCACCGTTGGGTCCCAACAGTCCGTAAATTTCCCCCTTGCGCGCCGAAAAGGAAAGTCCGTTCACTGCCACTTTCTTCGTCAGATCCGTCTTTTCGATTTTGCGCTGTTTGCGCGAGAGCGGAAAGGTCTTTTTCAGTTCCGCCGCCCGCACGACTTCGTCGCCGAGTTCTTCAAATAACGTTTCAGCTTCCATATATAACTCCGTAATTATTTAATAACCGTTAAATCCTTTAACGCACGGGTGTAAGCAATATACCTTTCGTTCTCCGTCATGCCCTCGGTATATACGGCGACGGCGGAAAATTCAAGTCCTTTGCTTTCATATACACTCATCACGTTCACGTTCGTTTTGGAAATTTTTCCTTCCTTTTGTAGGAGCGAATAGCCGCGCTTTACAAAGAGCGGAAGATACTCCTCTTTGGCGATAACCGCCCTAAGCCCCTGCTTGTCCTTGAAAAAAGCGTTCAATTTTTTCTTTTCGCACGAGCTTACTTTTTCGCCGTGCAAGCCGATCGGAATCATTTTCGCCCCCGCTTCCTTTGTGACGAACTCCACGATCTCATTGGTGTTGCGATAATTTCTGTCCAAACGGTATTCCGTTTGTTCCACGCCTTCCCAGCTCTGTACGCCCCGCCATGGAGTGACGTTTTGTTTGAGATCGCCGAAGATATTGAACGCCGCGTCCGAATTGATATATTTCAAAAGATTGTATTCGGAGAGGGATATATCCTGCCCCTCGTCAATAAACACAAGCCCGTAACGGGGCGTCAGTTTTCTTCCCGTCGCCGCAAGGAGCTGACAGAGCGCGTATCCGTCCGAGCGGCACAGTCCGCTGACGCCGTATTTCTTTTTATAGCTCTTAACCGTTTCGCGGTAAAGCCAACGCGCAACATCCGCGCCGCTCTCGCACCTGCCCAGGTTCTCGCACGTTCGCGTAAAACGGACGACGGAAAAGAACTCACAAAACAGGTCTACCCCGTCCGACATCTCCGTAACCGTATTGACAGCCGCTTCGATTTCCTCAAGGAGTTCTTCCCGCTTTAATATCCTGTCGGCATAGGTATAAACCTCTCCTTGCGCGTTCCGCACGCGGTAACGGCGCAAATCGGCAATTTCCTTTTTGACCGATTCGGAAAGAGAATTTAAGTCCTCTTCGGCTTTCCGGAAAATCTTTTCCGCATTCGAAGCAACGAGACGTGCGCTCTTATAAAAACGCATGAATTGGCGGAAGAAATAATCGGGCGTCTTTTTTTCTTCGTTCAAGGTCAATTCAAGAAAATCTTCCGTCTCCGAAAATGCGCTCATGAGCGCGCGGAAAGGTTTGGTAAAGGCAAATCCGCCGTCGGCACGCTCCTTCATTTCGCCGAGCACGGCGCGTCTTATGCGCGACGACGCGTTTTTGATTTTTGCGTACCTTTTGGCGCGCTCGCCGCAATCGGCAAGCACCTGCACCGCGACCTCTCTGCACTCCCGTCCCGAAAAGAGCCCGTAAATATCGCCGTAACATTTTTCGACCTTCTTTTTGACATCCTTTACGTACGCTTCCGAATAGAGATATGCAAGGTATTCGTCCGTCTCCGTGTCCGTCCCTTCTTTGAACTTCCCCTTAAAATCGATCCCCTCGTTTTCGAGCACGCGGAAATAAAAATTTTTCAGAGTAATTGTTTTTACCAATCCGAGTTCGAGCGTTTTTGCAAGCTCGTCGATAAAGTCGTTAAATGAATCGGACGGGGTGATCACAAGCACGTCGCGCGGAGCAAGCGCTTCGTTGTTGTACATAAGATAGCTCAGTCGATGCAAAAGGATCATCGTTTTACCGCTCCCCGCACAGCCCTGCAACACAAAACTCTCCCGTTCGGGACGGGTAATGATTTCAAACTGCTTCTCCTGTATGGTGCGGATAATATCGCGGATACCGAGATCGTCTTTTCGGCTTGCAATGATGCTGCGAAGGTACGGATCGAATAAAATTTCTTCGTCGCGCCCTGCAATTTCCTCTTCGGAGAGCGCCTCTTTCACGGAAAGATATTCGTTCTTGAAATCGAGAAACTTACCGTTCTTTACATATAGCGCGCGGCGCATGACAGTGCGGTATTCGTACTCGTTGATCGCAAAATTCACGCGGCTCTTTTGGTAGTAGCGCACGGCAAGCGGCGCACGCCAATCGACAACAGAAAGATTGATATCCCCCTTTTTTCCGATATAATAGGCGTTATATCCTTCTTTGGTGTCAATAACGTCGATCCGGGCAAAGTATGGCTCGGAAAAGAAACACTGAAAAGCGTTGAGTTTTTTCGTTTCAGCGGCGATTTCGGCGTTCTTTTCGATAAGAGCGCGGTAGCTCTCTGCAGAATAGTCCTTTGCGTTTAAAATTTCGTTTCGCTCCGCTTTCGCCTTTTCGATTTTTTTAAGGCGCGTACGAATATAGCGGATTTTCAGCATGAGCAGAACTGCCGCGAGATGCTCTTCTTCATACTCCGTCTGTATACCGCGGTCAAGTAAATCGAGATACCATTTTTTATCGTCCCTCTTCCGCGGGTCAAGCTTCTTTTTCAAGAGTACAAGCGACTTTTCTTCCATAGTTATATATCATAACATATACGGGAAAAAGTTTCAATCTTTTTTCGAAAATTTTCCCTGCCGATCAAAAATTCCGCAGAAGCCTTTTAGAATTTCCGACAAAAAACGCGGCGAACCCACTATTTAGTCGAACTTTCCCCCAAACGCTTTTTTCCATTTTAACAAATATATACCCCCCCCCGTCAATCATTTTGGGGCGGCATTGCAAAAAAAAATAAAAAAAGGGCAAAAGCCCTCTTTTTATTTTTTGAATGTATTAAAGATTTGTCTGACCGAGATAAATTTTGACCGCATAATTTTTTGCCGTATTCATGACGAAGCCGACGGAAACGACTGCACTGTCGGGCGCGCAACGTTCCGTGCTCAACGGATATTTTCCCGCACGATCCGACATTTCAAAAGCCGTATCTTTACCGTTGACAGAGACGCGGACTACTTTCTCCACTCCGTTCAACAAGTGATACTTTAATATAACCTGCCGTTCCGAAACAAACCTTTCACCCTTAAACGTTCCCTCGGCAGCTTGGAAATTCAACACGAAAGCATTTTCCTTCGCAGAATATTCCGCGGAATATTTGCTCTTCGAAAACGCGCCCGTCTTGTATGCCGTCGTCTCGCCGTCGTCCTCATACAGATAACCGCGATCCGAACTTAACTTCTCGGGATAGAAATCATAGATAAGTTTGCGCCAGCTCTGCCGCTTGGTATTTTGCGCGTTTTCCGCCAAAGGGATCAATGCGCCGAGGCGCACAAAGAACGGCATGGAATACAAATCGTAGCGTTTTTTGACCGTTTGTCCGCCCGAATAGACCGTTCCGTCGAAGAGGTCCATCCATCTGCCCTCGGGTAAATAGACTTCCCTTTCGTCCTCGGACGTTTCGTCTGCAACATAAAGTCCGAGAAACGCGTCCCCGTCCGCCTGAAAATATTCGATCTCCAAGCAGTGTTCGCCAGCGGAAAGCGAGCCGAGGGAAAAGAGCGTGGAGGAATGCTTGTTGCGGTCTTCGAGAATAAGTTTACCGTCGATGTAAACGGTTACGCCGTCGTCGCTCTTGATATACAGCCGTTTATTCTTCTCCGTTCTGATCTTTGTTGTCAACTTGGCGGAAAAATAATAGACGGGCACCCCGTCGGCGGGCGGTTCGTGATGCAGACTGAGAGATATCTTATCCCACACGTCCGTTGCAAGAGGCTCGCCTTTCGCCTCGATCCCGTTATAATAAGTTACACGAACGGGCGAGACGTAATTTTCCGCGGAAAGTTCCTGCAAGACCGCGCCGCAAACGGGCGCAACGAGTAAATTCCCGCCAAGCAAATATTCATCGTACCTTTCGGCAAGAGGGTCGTTCGGATAATCGAGCGAAAGCGAACGGAAAGGCGCTTCGCCCGTAGCGTAAGCCCCGTACGCGCCCGCGTAAATATAGGGAAGCAGACGGTAACGCAAACGGTTGTATTCCCTCACAATATCCAGCGTCTCCCCGTCGTACAGCCACGGCTCACGAAAGCGCAACACATCTTTCGTGCAGTGCGGACGGTATACAGGTGAAAGCGTTCCGTATTGCATCCAACGGATAAACTGTTCTTTATCGGGGTTCCCCGTATGCCCGCCGCAATCGGAATTCATGTACGGAATGCAGTTCTCGGAACAGCGTACCAAATTCTGCACTTCCTGCGCGAGCGTGCAGGATTCGCTTGCAATGTCGCCCGTCCACTGAATCGCATAGCGGTGCGACGCGCTGTCGCAGATCCCGAGATATTCCCCGTTCTCAATATCGACTACGTTACCCATCACTACGGGGCGGCGATATATTTCCGAATCTCCCGATTTTTTACGGTAAAAATTTTTTGTGACGTCGTGGAATAAATAAAGTCCGAACGATTCCCACTTGACTGACTTCACGGGAGAAATCAAATGCGTATGCCAATTCCTGTCATACCACCAAGTATCCAACCCGAGCGACATAAGCGCTTGCAAATTCTTCTCGCGGTACGCGATCTCTTCGGACGCAAATACCTCGGCGCCGTTTACGGGTTCGGGATGATCGTTAAACATGATTTCAACGTTATGGCTGTGCGCAAACTCGATAAAGCGCTTCATATCGGGAAACAGTTCTTTGTTGATCTCGTATCCCCAGCCGTTTTCGGAAGAGCGCCAGTCGGTATCGAGCACCATATTATCGAGCGGAACATCATACCGTTCATAGTCCGAAATCAGCTGTTTCGCCTTCTCTTCGTTATAGGCGTAATATTTGGAATTCCAAGCCCCGAGCGTAGAAAGACGGACAAGTTCGCATCTTCCCGTAAGCTCCGTGTAGAGTCGGCGTAGCTTTTTGGGATCCTTATTTGCAAAAAGCAAATAGATGTCTTCCGCGTCCTCCTGAATTTTATACTCGCCTTTTCGATCGACGGAATATCCGCCCTCGGGAATAATGATCCTCGGATTATCCGAAAGCGCAAACACTTCGGGCGTACAGCGCGGAGAAGGGAGTTCTCCGCTGTTTTTTAAAGGAGCATAGGAATAAACGGTTTTACCGTTCTTTTCCAACCGCAAACCCGAAAGCGTGTCTCCTGCGGAAAGATACAACTTATAATCCCCGAAGCAAATTGCGCTTCCGTTCGCCGCACAGACCATTTCATCCGTTTGCAACGACTTCCGCTCCGGCACGAAAAAGGTATTTTCATCACAGAATTCCCCGCGGTATTTCAGTTCGACGCGAAGAATGTCTTTTCCGAAAAATCCGATCCTGACTTGCTTGAATATCAAACCGTTTTTCATTTTGCACTACGCTCCGCTTTCAATAATTTTCCTTCGGCATGGAGCGGACAGATGCGCGCCGTACGGCAATCGGGCAACGTCTTATCGCATGTTAAATCACGGGCATGATATACGATGTAATATGTTCCGTCCTCTTCGATTACGCTGTTATGTCCCGTTCCCTCTTCGCTTTCATTACGGCAGATAAGCGGAGCATAGACGTTTTCGGACGGTTGTTTTTCGAATTTCAGCTCTCTCAAATCGGTCTCTTTTCCGTGCGCATAGGCATAGCCAAGGAAATACTTTTCGTTCTGATAGCAGTTCCCCGAATAAGTGACGTAATGATCGTCGCCTTTTCTGAAATAAAACGCGCCCTCAACGGTATGCCAGTTCTGACCTTTACGGAAACGGTCGTGCATGAATATTTCTTCGTCGAGCGTAGGCAGGACGACGGCTTTGGGTTTTCCCTCGACCGTAAACATATCCGTCAGCTTGTCGACTGCGATATACGTTCCCGCCCGCTCTGCTTCCGCGTCGTTGAGCGAATAAAAGATATAATAACCGTCTCCGCTCTCGACCACGTGCGGATCGATGGAAAACGGAGGCAGAACTGACTTTTGAAATACGAACGGGCCCTCGGGCGACGCGCTGACCGCAACCCTGATTTCCTGCAAATGTACGTCGTCCTCCTCTTTGGGCATAGAAGAATAATACATATAATAGGTTCCGTCGCGCTCAATGACGCAGGGCGCCCAAAACTCTTTTCTGTCGGGTTCCGTAAGCGTTCTGCCGATATATTTCCAGCCCGATAAAAGCTGATCGGACGCATAGGTCTCCACGCCGTGAACACCCGTCGCATACAGATAATACTTGCCGTTTGCCTTAAATATGTACGGATCACCCTGCGATACGGGCGATCCCTTTTCGGGAACAATCAGTTTCATTTCTTTTAAATTGTGCGCCGCAGTTTTACGGCGCACACATCTCCTTTTTAATTCATGGACTCTTCGTACTCTTGCGCAGTATAAATTCCGTCTCCGGTAACGCACGCGGGTTTGGTGTTGATATGCGTTCCCTTCGGACGCCACCATGCGGCGGTATCGCTACCGTCAAGTTGTTCGTTATTGTTAATGTTATCGCCGTTCGTTTTCCATGCAATGCCGACGTGAATCATGCCGTTTTGCACCATATAGTCGTTCTTCACCAGATCTTCGGCAGAAATGAACACTTCGAATACGGTATGATATTTACCACTGCTGAGCTGTTCAGTTTTGCTTGCAAGCTGCATATACGTTTCGCTTACCGCAAACGTCGCGGTGCCCGTTGCATACACATAAAATTGCTTTGCCCACTTATTATCATCCGATCCTAAAACCTCGCCGATCCGAAGTTCGAAGTTCGTATTGTCCCACCAATTATTTTGTCCGTATACGAACGAACCATGATAAGCCTCCACAGCAAGATACAGACCCTTCTTCGTCATTCTGCCGTAGAACGTTACGCTCTTTCCTGCGTACAGATCGGTTCCGACGACGGAGAGCGTTTTATCCGCAACGCTCTGCCAATCCGCAAGATTGCCGTCAAGCGTAATTTCGCCATTGTCTTCCGCAGCGGACTCGGCGCCGCACTGCATATCGCGGTTCAGATACTCGTTCTTACGGTAAATACCTTCTCCCGTGACGTAGGCAAATTCGTCGTATACGTCCGGCAATACTCCGTAGGGAGCGTACCATGCATCGCCCGTGCCGTAATTAAGGGAGCCGCCCGTGATACTTTCGCTGCCGCCTGCGGACTTCACCGCAAGACCGACGCGGAGAGAACCGTCCTTCTCTTTCAGTCCCGAAACAATAGAAGCAGGCAGGAATATTTCAAACGTACTGCGATACTTGGGCTCGCCGCTCACGCCTTGCGTTAATTTATATGCGACGACCATTTCGGAAGAACTCTTTCCAAGGCTGACGGTGTTTGTTGCGGAATCATAGTTTTTTACATACACATATTCCTGTCTATGTTGGTTGCCTTGACCGAGATGGATTTCGAAGTTCGTGTTATCCCACCAATTGTTTTGTCCGGAGCTAAATTGATCGTGGTATATATCAACCGCGAGATGGAGTCCGTCGTTGCCGAGCAATCCGTACCAGACCGCCCGTCTCTTATCGGTAAGGCTTTGCGCGCCGACCGTCTTTAAATTCGCCTCGTTCCAGTCTCTCAGATCGCCGTCTACCGTAATCTCAATCTTTTTAATCCATTCCGCCATAAGCGTTACGTCTTGTTCGGGCATAACGAACTCTTCGCCCGAAGTGTACGTTTTTCCGTTGTAAGACCAACCGAGAAACTCGTAGCCTTTCTTCGTAATTTCAGCGTGCTTGATTTGAATCTTATCGCCTTTGGCGAATTTACCGTCCGAGGGAAGATTCCCTTCCACGTCGTCATCCGCCGAATAGGTAAGCTTATAGACCTTGACCCATTCCGCCGTAAGCGTAATCGCCGCTTCCCCCATATATATCTTACTGCCCGCGGGGTAAATTTTAGTTCCGTCGTTCCAACCTGCAAAGCGATATTCTTCGCGGGTAAGCGTATTCTGGGCAAGTGTTATCAGATCGCCCGTCGCATAAGTTTTCGAATCCGTAGGCACGGTTCCGTGCACATCGCTTGCTCCCGCCGCATAAGTTACGCCGTACTTCGTATCCTCAGCGCCCTCTCTGCGCCAGATCGCCGTCAACATCACGTCTTTCCCCGGCATAACGAATTCTTCGCCCGCCGCATAGACGCTCGTGCCGTCCGACCAGCAGACAAAGACATACTCGCTTCTCGTAAACGGATTTTCCGCAAGCGAAACGCCGTCGCCCTCAAATACTTTTTTCGGAGCAGGTGCTTCGCCCGTGACGTCGCTCTCTGCTCCCGCGGTATAAGAGAGCGTAAACTCTCTGCCGATTCCCTTTTCCGATACGGGGAAGCGTACAGTTCCGGGATTACCATCGATCGACCACCAATCCGTTCCGTTAAGTTTGTCTTCCGCCGTTCCGTTCGCCGATTTGAACGCGAACCCTACGTCGATAATATTACCCTCTTGAAGTCCGTCTCTTTCGAGCGAAGCAAAGGGAATAAAGATTTCCGCTACAGTGGAATACGTCCTATCCTGCTTGCGCGTCGTGATCATCACGCTGTCCATATACCCACCGTTTCCGAAAGTCGTAAGAGCATAATGGTTTTTCTCTTCGTTGCCGTTGACGTAGAACTCTACGTTTGTATTGTTCCACCAACCCGCGTCCCATTTGGAGGGCGTAAGATTGACGATGTGATCTACTTCGTAAGCGATATACAACCCGTCGCTCCCTTTGAATGCGCGCACCGTCATGGAATTTCCGTTCGTTTCGTCCTTCACCGTTTTTGAATGACGGTTGACGTCCGCGTCATTCCAGTCAGAAAGATCGCCGTCGATCTTTGCGTCTTTTGCAAGATACTTTTCAACTTCGGCTTTTACCTGTCCCGCGTCCGTCACGAACTCGTTATTCGTAAAAGTCGCTTTGGTATTAAAGCACATCAGTCCCGGAACCGCGCCCTCCGACTGCGGCGCAAAATTCTTGATCGTTTTTACAAGAATGCCGTCGAGTATAAAATACAGATCGCCTCCGTAATAAATCGTTTCGAGCTTTTTATTCTTGTACGGACTTGTGCCGATATATCCGTTACCCCAATGCCCTTCGATCGAAGTGGACGCGTTATCGTTCCACTGCCAATTCGTTCCGCCGTCGGTCGTCTGAATCGCGCATACCGACCCGAAATTCGTTCCCTTTCCGCCCGCGGCGTCGATATAGAACGCCTGCAACGTGTTTTCGGACTTATTCACAAGACCGAATTTGGGAAAATTGTCGCCGTTGAGGAAAGGTTTGGTCGTAGGCGTAACGGTCAGTTCCGTTTTCAGATAATAGCTTTCGCTCGGAACGGTATCGAAATAATAAAATTCGTTATACCCTTTCGACTGCGTGATCGTATTGCCTTTCTTCGAGAATCCCGCCGTGTGCGACGTCATGCCGGTTTCGTCGACCTTGTACCATGTAGCGGGTTGGCTCAAATCGCAGCCGAGCATCATCGTCCACGTCGAACGCATTTCATTGGACAAGTCTACCTTCGTATTAAACGAGGGAGCGCATACCACCGATTCAGGCTTTTCGGACAGCCCGATCGACGTGTACGGGAGATACAGTTCGACCGAATATCCGTCCGCCTTTTTATTCAATTCGCCGTTGATATGCACGACGCCCATGCTCGGTATATACTTATTCGAATAACTGTACCCGTCCGACGAAGGGAATCCCACCCATTGGTCGGGCGTGCCGTTCGCACCGAGACGGAGCTGCACTACATTGCTGTTGAGCGTTTCCGTGCCGTTGGGCGCGACCTGAATCTCCACGCTCGTGTTGTTGAACACCTCATGTTTCGTATTATAGTTGACGTATCTGTCGTTGGAGACGAAGCCGAAGAACACGCCCTCTTCTCCGAGATGCGCATATACTTTCATATTGACGCCGTTGACATCCGAAAAGCTGAGGTACTTCTCTCCGTATTCCTCCGCATTCACAAGTCCGTCCATTTCAATATCGGTATCGGGATATTCGAGCGCACGCCAATCGTTTTCGCTTTCGCCGCCGTAATTGAATGAGTATTTTTCGAACTTATATCCGCAACCCGTAAGCGCCGCCGCCGAAAGACCTGCCGCAAGCAGAGATAATCCTGCAATCAATAATGTTTTCTTCTTCATTCCCGTCCTCCTTATTTACCGAGCACCATGATCTCGGAGAGCGCAAGCGCCTCATTAAATTTGGGCAATGTGATCTTAATGGATTTCACGAGCATAGGCTTGAATTCGAGCGCAAACGTTCCGCCTGTCACATAATATTCTCCGCCCGGATAATACCTGTCGTAATCATACTCCAAATTTTTCACATAAGCGGTTCCCGTCCGATTCCCGTCTTTGAAAGCAAACTCTATTTTGGAAATCTTTTCCACGGAGGTATCGTAATTGAAACTGTTGACAACGAATAGTCCCGTTACCTCTCTGTAACCGTCAAACGTAAGCGTGATCACGTTGGCGCCCGCATCCATCTCGAACTCTTTAACGAAGGTCACGTCGTCATGGATCTTGACAACACCGTCGTTGAGATACTTGACGTCGCTTCCCTCGGAGACGTTCGTGCTCTTGACGGTTGCTTCGGGAGCGATATTCTTCCAACCTGCTGCGACAACGGGTAAATGCGAATAGGTGGGTCCGTTTGCGTGCGGCACTTCGAGCCCCTGTTCGTTTTTGATCCACTTTATCTCGTCAAACGCAATGGCGCGTTCTCCGCCGCCGAGACGGCGATCGACGTGTGCGTGATAGACGACAAAGGAAGAACCGTTCGCGTTCACTATGCAATGATGCCCCGTACCGCTCATCCATTCGCCCGTGCTGTATAAAAACCAACCGCCCTCCGATTTCGAGAGCTTTCTGAAAGGTCCCATCGGGTTATCGCTCACCGCAACGCGCACTTGATAACCCTTTTGCTGGTAGGTGTTGGCAGAATACATAAGATAGTATTTTCCGCCGCGGCGCACCATGAAAGGCGCCTCGTTCGTGCTGCCTTCATAAAGTTCAGTCTTCTCGCCGTCGATCGTGGCTTGGTTTGCGACCGTGAGCTTTTTGAGCTGCGTATAATCGGGCGTCCAGTCTTTGTTCATTTTTATGACGCAATTCGCCGACGTTTTATGAAGATCGCCCAAATCCTGCGTAAAGTACAAATACTTTTCGCCGTCCTCGTCGATGAAAGGACTTGCGTCGATCACTTTCATATATCCGGGAAGCTCGCCCGGTTTGATAGCTTCGCCCTTTTGCCAGCTTTCGTCAATCTCCGTGCCTGCGGGAATCTTCGAAAAATCGAGAAGAGGCATAAACACTTTCAGCTTACCCTCGGCAAGTCCCGCTTTTTTCGCCGCCTCGTTATCTGCAACGGGCGCCCATTCCGCCTTCTGTTCGGGAGTCGCCGTTTCGGAATCGGCGATCCATTTTGCATACTGCACGAAAGGTCCCTTCGGGCTTTCGCTAATCGCAACGTCAATGAAGAAATGATAATCCTTGAACAGATAACTCGCGTTGTAGAACATGAAATACAGACCCATTTCCTGATCGTAGATGACCTCGGGCGCCCAATACATTGCCGTAGCAAAGGCGGAATAAGTCGTACCGTTTTCAATGTACAATGTGGGATTATAGGCAACGCCCATGCACTCCCAATCGTTCAGATTCTTACTGCGGTAGCAGAGATACCCCGTCGCGTTGATAGGATCGGACGTGTCGTACATATAATAATAACCCGCGTCCTCGCCCTCCGTAATGTAGATGGCGGAGGGATCTGCGCCCAGCGTTTTCAGATCGTTCTGATAGACAAGATCGTGATTGTATTCCTGTTCGACCAGATTATCGAGTTCATCAACCTCACTGTGATAGTAGTGATATTCGAGTTTTACGTCGCCTACGCTGCAACCGGATAAAGCGCCTGACGCCATACCGAGTGCGAGCGCCGCGGCTGTTAAGCCAATCAACTGTTTTTTCATAATTTCTCCTTAATCTTATTTCAATCCCGAAACCGCGATTCCTTCGATAAAGTAACGCTGCGCCACGAGATAGATGACGACGGTGGGCAGAAGCGCGATCACCGTACACGCCATCTGAATGTTCTGTTCGCTTTTTTGTGACGTGAACTGCGAGAGCACAACCTGCAACGTAGCAAATTCCGTCGACGATACATACAGCATGGGTCCGAGATAGTCGTTATATCCGCCGACGAAGCCCAAAACCCCCTGCGCGATGAGCGCGGGTACGGAGAGCGGAAGCATCATCTTAAAGAACATTCCGAAGTACCCCACTCCGTCGAGGCGTGCCGCTTCGAGCGTTTCCGAAGGAATTCCCATAAAGAACTGCCTCAAATAGAACACGCACGCCGCCGCGCCGAACATACCGGGAATCATGAGAGGCAGCGGCGTTCTGTTCCAGCCGATATTATCGAAGATAACGAAGGAAGGAACAAAACTCACCATACCGGGAATCATCATAGTCGCCAAAAGAACGGCAAAGATGATATTTTTTCCGCGGAATTTGAGTTTTGCGAACGCATACGCCGCAAACGCCGAAGTCGTAAGACCGATCACCGTAGGCGGAATGACGATCCAAAGGGTATTGAGAAATCCTCTGATGAGCGTCATGCCCATGCTGTCTTGCACCGGCACGAACGCGCCCTTGTAGCCGCCGAAATAGAACCCCTCCGTGGGAACCCATGTAAAATTCGGACGAAGAACTTCCGCCGAAGTTTTGACGCTCGTAACGAGGACGATATAAAAGGGAACGAGAATCCAGAGCGCAAACAGCACGAGGAAGAAATATACGAACACCTTCTTTGTAACGTTTACGGGATTGCTTGCAACCGTTTTGTGTTTTTTGACCTTTTCCTGCGGCGCGGGAGCCGCAGATTCCGTATTTTCTGTAGTCGGAATCATTTCGTCATTCATCGTAGCTCACCCACTTTTTCGAGATTTTGAAGTTCAGGAAGGTCACGAACCCGATCATAAGCGCCAGGATCCACCCCACCGACGTAGCGATGCCGATCCCCTTAATGTCGTTTGGAAGCCTGCTCGACGACGTTAGTTTTTGATACAGATAACAAACAACGGTAATATTGGCGCCGCCGACCGAAGAATTCTCGCCCGGAAGCATGATCTGGAAGCGCGTAAATTCCTGCAAAGCGCCGATAATTCCCGTCACGAGCAGATAAAAGACCGTGGGCGAGATCGCCGGAAGCGTAATACGAAAGAACTTTACGAGCATTCCCGCGCCGTCGATATCCGCCGCCTCGTAGCACGATTTGTTGATATTCGTGAGCGCCGCCGAAAGCAGGATAATGTTGAAGCCCGTACCCGACCAGAGCATGACGACAAACATAACGAGTCTGAACCGCGTCGGAGAGTAAGTGATCCAGTTCTTGGCTTGCCCGCCGAATGCAATGATCACGGAATTGAGAAGACCGTGGTCCGCGTTAAAGATCAATTCCCACATGAAGGTGATGGCGACGAGCGAACACACATAGGGAATGAAAAACGCCGTTTGAAAGAATTTCTTTCCCTTCTTGCAATGATACAGCATCATGCTGATAAAGATCGAAAGAGCAAGAGACGCAATCGTCGTAAACACCACGAACAGCGTGTTCAGCACCGATTTCCAAAAGGCGGGATCGGAGAGCACCATTCCGAAGTTTTTAAACCCCATGAAGGTGATCTTATAGGAGAGCTGCGGGAAAAACTCATCGACCTGCTCGTAGAGTTTGAGTCCGGGGAAGTGGTTAAACGAAATATAGAGCGAGAGAGCAAGCGGGATCAATCCGAAGATAAGAAACCCCAAAATGGGGATTCCCGTGAACACCCAACCCATCACCTCTTCCTGATTCGTCCAACGTTTTTTTGGCGATTTGGAAGGATCCTTTTTTTTGGGAATTTCGGGAATTTCCGGAATAGCGGAAACTCTCTCCTCTTCCGTTAACATTTCTTGATTCTCCATAACAATCCTCCCTTATCAGGATTTCGGTTTTGCGCCCGGATTGTGCGAGCTATAGGTATACTTATACAATTTTTGCCGCGTAGGATTTCCGAATTCCGCAAACATTTGCTCCACCGTGAGGGGTTTTTGAGCATTCGGTTCGCGCACGCGGTTGTTAAGAGCATCTGCCCAATCGTCGATCCAGTGCCAGTCGGTAAGATACCACCAGTCAGCGGGCGACTCATATCTTGCGGCATCAATGAACACCTGTGCGTTTTTGGGTGCCTGATCGGGTTGAAGGAATACGGGCGAATTTGCAAGATCTACCTGATTGGGAATAACGAAGCCTGCCTCCGACTGAGCCGTCTGCCCTTCTCTGCCTGCGATGTACTTCACAAGTTCCCATGCCGCCTCTTTCTTCTTTGAGCCGTAAGAGATAGCGAGCCCCATCGATCCGCTGTGTCCCGCCTGAACGCCGTGTACGGTCACGTTGCCGTCTTCGTCATACTCTTTATAGACGGGCAGAGGTGCAACGTCCCAGCTGTCGTTATTCTTCATCCAAAGCTGTTTGTCGTCGATCTTTCTGCGAAGATAAGTGACCGCAGAACGAAGTCCCACGAACATACCGATTTGACCCGCCGCGAAGCGGTCGCGCGCTTCCTGCTTTCCGATGCTCGTCTGCCCCATCGAAACGTGCTTACCTAACACTTTCTTGCCGTTCGTCATGATGCCGACTTCCGAACCCTCATTCGCAGTAAGTGAAACGAATTCAAGGAATGCGTCGTACATGGAGGGAAGCTGATTGCAGTGCTGCTTCTGATCGTCCGTAAGCGACTTCTTATCCGTATAGGAGATGAGTTCGCCTGCCGAATAAGAGTTGCCGTTTACCTCGATTCCCGCGTCTCCGTCCTTGACGATCCAGTTCACCGTCTTATCGTCGAGCGTGAAGTCGTAATAACCCATCGGATTTCCGTCGGCATCGTTTCCTTCGGAAATGTATTCCACGCAGTTACCGCCCACACCGAAGCCGTAGTTAAACCACCACTCAGTAAAATAACCGTATTCACAGTTGAAAGAATGTCCGTTTGCCTGATAATTATTGATCTCTTTTTGCATGCGCATGCCGAGCGAAGTGATCTCATCCCAGCTCATGGGCACTTTGTTGTTAAAGTACCACTTGCCGTTCTTTTCAAAGTAGCCTTTCTCGGGAAATCCCTGCGCCTTCGCCTCGGCAACGGTAAGAGACAGATGTTCGATACCCATTTCGTTGAGGTAATCTCTGTTGTAGTAGAGCACAGAGGGACCGATGTCCTTGGGCAGCGCCCAAAGAGTGGAATCGGGCGTCGAGTTAGAGGTGAGAATATCCATACGATAGCGATTGATGCCCCAATCCCACATTACGCCGGGTGCGGTAAACTCGTCGAGTCCCTCGTAAAGCGCTTCGCCCGTATTGGGATTCGTTAAGGGCGCAAGCAACAACGAAGAAGCCCATTTTTTGAACTGACGGTCGGGAACGTATACGACATCGGGCGGGGTTGTCGTGCCCAACTGCATTTCGACGTTCTCGTAATCGTCATGACCGGACGAATAGGTCACTTTGATTTTCTTTTCCTTTCCGATTCCCGCGTTGAAATTTTCCACCAACTTGCCGAACACATCGACCTCGTTATCGTCACCGCCGCCCCAAAAGCTAATGGTTGTAAATTTGTTTTTGTCCGTTCTTCCGCCGGAATCGTCACCGCCGCAAGCGGCAAGTCCCAGAACAGACGATGCCGCAAGTACGGCGGCAAGAGATACCATGAAAGTTTTTTTGAATTTTAACATTGTTATCCTCCTTGAAAATATTTTGGATTTTAATTTATTTCATCTTTCCCCGCGGTTCGGCGGGGAAAGACTGTTACTTCCGTTCCGATCCGTTATTCGCTGATTTCGGCAACCGCTACCGCCTGCCAGCCGACTGCTCTGTCTGAGGCGTCGTGTGAACGGCTCTTACCGATAACGAGATTAAACGTGCTCTCCTGCGTAACGTCGATCGTGTAAGTGACTACCCAGCCAGAGCCGTCGCTCGGCTCGTTGCAAATCATCAGCTTTCCTGTGACGAAGTTATGATTGCCGTCGTAGAGTGCCGAGCAAATATCCGCTCTCCACGAGTTGAGATATGCCTTAACGACGTACTTTCCTGCCGCAAGATTCATGGCGATATGAATTTCGCCCGTAGCCGTATTATAGTTATTCGTATAATCGCCGCCGCCCGCAATGTCGTTATCGACGGGGTTGTTTCCCGCCGCAGCGCCTTCCGTCCCGATCAGATCGGAACGGATTCCGTCCGTCCAGTTGAACGCCGTAAAGCCGTCCCACTCTCTTCCAGCTTCCGCTGCCGCGCCGGTGTTATTGTAATAAGTCTCGTCTGTCAGTACGCTACCGCCGAATTTACGGAAAGTCTGATCTTTTGGATTCTCATAATGCGAATAGATCCAATCGAGAGAACCGACTTCGGTCAGATTGACCTTATTGCTTCCTTTCTCTCCTTCGATGCGTTCCGCCGTTGCCGATCCCGTTCCGGCAAGAACTTCTGCGTCGCTGTAAGCCGTTTTTCCGACGACCGCAACCGCAACGACGTTAATATTGCCGTTTTCCTGCGATTTCTCGATGCTTCCTTCGATAATCAGCGTATCGTTTGCAAGCATCTTGTCAGTGTCGAGTTTAAGCACGATTTTTCTCGCAATGCCTTCGCTCGCCGTGAATGATTTGCTCGCAAGCACTCTGTCGCCGAGCTTAAAGGTTACCGTCGCCGTGCCGTTGTACGCACCCGTGTAAAACACGATCTCGCTTACCAGATTGTTGACCGTAACAGGAAGACGGAATCCGTTGCTCGTTTTACCGTAACACATTCCGAGATTGCGGTTGCTGCCCGTTTTGAACTCATATCCGATCGCAGTTTTATAATCCCAGAAATTTCCCGTCGTGGAAGAAGGCTCGCCGATCAAAGTTTCTCTGCCGTCCATTTCGACCGTACCTGCCGAATTCCAATGCTTATAGTCGATCGTCTTGTATTCGTTCGAAACTCTCGAAAGGTTTTCGAACGCCATATCGAGTTCCGTAAGCTCGCTCGTCGGATCGGGGATCGCGACGGTAACTTCACAGGTAATATTCGCACTGCCGATATGAGCTGTAATGACTGCCGTACCGACGCCGATCGCAGTGACGAGACCGGTGTTCTCGTTTACGGTTGCGACCTGCTCATTCGAGGAGGCAAACACCACCCCGCTCACCGCATTTCCGCTTCCGTCGGTAACGGAAAGAGTCTTTGTTTCCTGCGTATTCTTTCCTGCGTGAAGAGTGAGCTTCGTATCGCTGATCTGGTATCCTTCGACCTTAACCTGAATCTCGAAAGACTTGCCGCCCACCGTCGCCGTGATCGTGGCGTCGCCGCCGCTGATTGCGGTGATCTTACCTTTCGCATCCACCGTTACGACGCTATCGTCCGACGAATTGTACTCTGCCGTAAATTCCGCAGAGGGATCGGCGGAAATTTCGATCTGCGAAGTCGCGCCGATCGAAAGCGTCAAACTTTCGGAACTTGCGAGGGTGTACTCGGTCACCGTGACGTAAACCCTTCTCTCCGTCTTGCCGTCGGAAATCGTGATATAGGTCTTGCCCTTGTTCACCGCCGTGATCTTACCGTCGGAATCGACCGTAGCGATCGCGGTATCGCCCGAAGCATAAGTTACGGAGGAAGCCGTGCCGCTGAGCACGATCGTCTCTTGGTTGTTTCCGTCTTTAACAAGGCTGTATACGGATTTTGCGGGAACGATATCGCTCTCTCCCGAAACGGAGATCGCCGCCCAACCGCTGTTGCCTGCGCCGCGGCACTTCATGATCTTAAAGACATACTCGCCCGTTTCGTCTACATTAAGAACGATCTCCGCCTTACCGGAAACGCTCTGCATCTTTTTTTCATCCGCAACCTGATAGGCGTCTATGAAATTGCCGTTCCCGTCGTAGACTGCGACAAGGTAGCCGCAATTCCAGCCCGACGTATACACCGTCACCGTCGATTCGCCCTTGAAGAGCAGTACGGGAACGACTACGAACGTATCGGAGAATTTGAACGTTCTGTAACTTGCGGGAGCCGCCGCGGTGCCGTCCGTCCAGGTGAACGTCGCGCCGGGGTAGTCGGTCGCTTGACCTGCATTCTTGCCGTATGCGATACCGCTTTCATTGATCACCGTATCGGCGGGAACACCCGTCTTTCTCGTTCCGTCCGCCGCCAACCAATCGACGGAACCTGTCTCCGTCAGATTCTGCACGCCCGTAAGTCCCGTAGTAACGTTTGCGGAAGAAGTCGCATTGATCCTATGTTCGTGCGCCTCTTTACCTACGACCGCAACAGATACGAGCGACACGTTACCGCTGTGCTCACGGTTGCAGTCGACTTCAATCGTGAGATCAAGCGACTCGCCCTCTTTGAGTCCCTGCGTATTGATCGAAAGTTCGTATTTTCTTGCAAGCGCGTTTTCGCCGCCAACAAAAGTTTCCGATTGAAGCACGATGTCGCCGAGCTTGAATCTTATCGTTGCCGTCTCTTTCCAACTGCCCGTAAGAATCACGATCTTGGCAACCTCATTCGT
Source organism: uncultured Christensenella sp. (assembly GCA_910585595.1). Taxonomy (GTDB): domain Bacteria; phylum Bacillota; class Clostridia; order Christensenellales; family Borkfalkiaceae; genus Gallimonas. The sequence goes on from CAJUET010000002.1 coordinate 81,870, forward strand.
CACTTTGACGGGAATCGAGAAGCTGCCGTGAATCGCTTTTCCGTAGGTATATGCGCCGAAGCTGTTTGCTCCGTCCGCATCTTCAAAAAGCACGGGCGCCTTATAATCCCAGAATCCTTCATCGGTATTGCCCTTCTTATCGCAATCTCCGATGAGATCTGCGTTGTTCTTCATTCTTGCCGGCGTAGGGAATGACTCGGAAGTATGCCACTGACGCCAGTCGATCGTCTTGTTCGCGTCGAGATAGGTGAGGTTCACGGCTCCCGATCCGAACGTAAAGTCTTTATGTCCGAGCGAAGAATAGGGAACGACCGAAACCGTCGTTTCGAAAACGACTTCTTCGGATAAGCGCGAAGTAATGACCGCCGTTCCGTAACCTTTCGCAGTCACAAGACCGCTTTGGGAAACAGTTGCAACATACTCGTCGGAAGAGGAATAAGCGACGCCGGTCTGCGCTTCGTCTCCGTGGGTCACTTCAAGCTGTACCTGATCGGAGCCGTCCGTCGCACCCAGAGCAAGGGTGACTTTTTTATGACTGATATCGTAACCGGATTCAACGGTCACCGCCGTCTTGAATTCTTTACCGCCCACCGTTACGCTGATCGTCGCCGTACCTGTTTTATGGGGAACGATGCGTCCGTCTGCAACGGTCACAATGGATTCGTCGCTCGATTCGTATTTTGCAGAGATTTCCCGCGCGGGGTCTGCCGTAATCGTAATATCCGTTTCAGTTCCCAAAAGGAGAGACATTTCATCGGTAATGATTTCTTCGCCGATCATGACCGTGTACTTGGTAACGGTCACATTCGCTTTCAGCTCCTGACCGTCTACAAGACAGGTAATGACAGCTTCGCCCTTTGCAACGCCCGTCAATTTACCCGTGCCGCCGTTCACGGTCACGATCGATTCGTCGGAACTTGAAAACGTATGCGGACGGTTTGAAGCGTTTCCGCCGGGTGTTGTGATCAACGTCAGTCTGCCGATCGCGCCGACTGCGAGGTCGACCGAAGTTTTATCAAGCGAATAGGAATACGCCTGTGCCACGGTCACTTTGCAGACAAGCGTTCCGCCCTCGATCTGCGCTCTTATGAGCGTTTCGCCGTTTGAAACCGCTGTAATGAGTCCGCTTTCGGACACGGAGGCGATTGCACTGTCGGCGCTCGAATAGCTTACCGATCCCGCGGGATTCCCCTCTTCGTCCACGACGGAAATCTGCATCGTTTCGCCCGTCTTTAAGGATACGGACGAGAAGTCGAGCCGATACCCGTTGATTTCGATCGGCACTTCCGTTACCGTTACGGTACAGGTGAGCGGAGTCTTTACTCCCTCTATTTTCGCCGTAACGGTTGCGCTGCCTTCGCCGACTGCCGAAACAAGACCTTGCGAAACGGTCGCAACGTCCCCGTCGTCGCTTTCCCAACTGACCGCCCCCTTGGGAACGGGAGAAATCGAAAGTTGTTTTTCTTCGCCCAACGTCAGCGAAATGCTCGTTTCGCTGAGCACGCAAGAGGAATCGTTCTGATTTTTACAGCCTGCAACGGCAAACGCTACCGTTGCAATCAGCATTCCGATCAAAACCCAAATGCTTTTTTTTCTCATAATTTTCTCCTTATCTTTTTCAACACGACAAAAAGCCTTATACGAAATCATATAAAGCTCTTTGCCGAATTATTTAATTTTCCCGCTTGCCGACGACCTGAACGCCGGAGAGAGAAGCGTTTCCTCCCTCGTACGCGCCCGTCGAAGTAAGCACGACTCTGATCTTCGTTTTCCCCGTGACATTCACGGGAATCACGACTTTTTTGCACTCGGAAGTTCCGCCCGCCGTAAAGGTTGCGGTTCCCTTTCTGACGCCGTTATAGTCGAAGACGTCGATCTGATTACTTCCCTTCCACGCGCCCGCATACAACACGATGTATTTCGTGTTTTCGTCTACGCTGAAAACAAGCTCAATCTTGCCGTTACTCTCAGTGTGATAGCCGTTTTGCGTGCCCGCGCAAGACTGTGTACTCTCTCCGTCGTTCCAAGAGAGAACCGTCTTATAGTCGCCGAATTTGTTCATTGCGGTGAAGCTGACCGAACGGATCGCTTCGCCGTCTTGCATATAGACTTCGCCTTCTTCGCCGTAATTCGTTTTATACCAATCGAGCACGTCGCCGTCCTGCGATGCCGAAAGATTTGCGGAATCGGGAGCGTTTTCGATCGTAATGTTCGTTTGGGGAAGCTCGGGCAGAGACAGCGTATCGTCCTGCGCCGCACTGTCGCCGTATACGATCGCGCTGATGCCCACTCTCGCAGCGGAACCCGTTCCCGCGCCCGCGTCTTTACGGGAAGAGTGCACACTGTAACGAACGTAGATTTCGGTATCCTCGTCCGCCGAAACCGCGATCGTTACCTTTCTCGCCGTTACGCCGTTAAAACTGTTATTGAGTGCCCCGCTCTTGTCGCGCGAAGCGTCCTCGTCATCAAGAATGATCGTTTTTACATTGCCCGCTCTGTCGCGCACGGTCAGCTTGCCGATACACTGTTCGCTTACGAGATAGAGCGTGTATACCTTATTAGTACCCCCCCCCATCACTTTCAGTGTAACGTTTGCATCGACCTGACCGGAAATCCCGCGGGAAACATCCTCGCCGAGCGATACGCCCTCGCCGTTCGTCCAATCCGCACGAATCGCCGCCGTCTGGGAAGAATGCATTTCAAAATCGCTCGTAAGATTACCGATCACATGGTTTGCGCCGCTCTTTCTCGCCGTTTCGTTTCCGAAATACGCCCAGTCGTCATAGGCGGAATTGTCGAGATCGATATGGTTGTTCGTCAGATTTTCTGCCGCAATATTGAACGAAGCGGAACGCGCGTCATACGCCTCGTTCTTGGCAAAGGTCGCAAGCGCGGAGTTGTTTGCAAACTCAACGACGATCGTCGTCTCCTGCGTCACGCTTCCCGAGAAGGAGAACTGATACACGGCGGTATCGGCGGACGCGCCCGTAAACGAGAACGGAGAAGCGTCGCTGTTGCGAGTGAAGTAACTCATTCCCGAGATCCGTTTTCCGTTTACGGTCACGCTCTTGACCGCGCCGAGTTCTTCGAACGCGTGCAGGCGGACGTTCCACTTACGTGTCGTAAATGCTTTATCTCCCTCAAATTCGCCGACTGCTTTCCCGATGTTGACGGTATATTTTCCGTTCACCGCCTCTGCGGTAATTTTTGTAGTACGGTATTTGCCGAACTTATACGCCTGCGTAACGGTATCGTCCTCGTACAGCGTCGTCTCAGAATAGCTTGCCGAGGGATAAGCGTCCAGCGTAAGCTCGCTCCAATCTTTTTCGTTCAGATTTTTCATATCGGGCGCCAATACCGCAAGCGAACCCTTTCTCACGAAGATCGGGGAAGTTTCGAGCGGATGCGTCACTTTATAAGTGTACGGACCCTGATATTCTTTGCCCGACCAAACGTCGATCCAAGTACCGTCGGGAAGGAACACGTCGCGGCTGTCATAACAATAGGAAGCGCCTGCGGTCAACTTCTCCATGCCGTACATAAAGAAGTGCGCGTTGTTCCCCTCTTCCGCATATCTGATCTCGATCGAATGCGAAGTCCCCGCTTTATAATAATCGGTTTCGAACAAAACGTCGTAACGGTTTTTCTGCTCTTCTTCGTCGTAGCTGTTCACGACTTGTTTGTTGTCAATAAACACCTGCACGCTGTCGTCCGCAAAGAACGAGAATTTCATATCGGTATCGCCGACCTTAAAATTCCCCTCCCACTTGATACTGAAATTATCGGCGGGAAGCTTTTTGGGACTTGCAAGACCCCAATCGAAGATGAAAGATTTATCCGACTGCGTATAGACGGGCTCTCCCGAACAGTTCTTATTGGCGTAATAGCTGCCGAGCAAGCCGTTTCTCGTAACGCTTCCGTCGGTATAAGTGAAGAATCCCTCGTCAAAACCCGAACTGACGTACGCTTCGTTGATAGGAGCGACGATAATTCCGTCGCCGAGCAGGTATTCGTCGTTCCTGGAAGCCTCCCTGTACTGAGGATACACAATATCGAGACGGCGCAAAATGGGAAGCCCCGTAAGCGCATTCTCCGCCGCAAGCGAATAATAGGTGGGCATAAGATTGTACTTCATACCGACGTATTCTTTGGTTATCTCTTCCGCCGTGTCCCCGAAGAGCCAGGGCATTCTACCGACCTGACCGCAATACACCTCATGCGTGCAGTGTACGCGCGTGATCGTGCTGAGTGCGCCGTACTGAATCCAGCGCGAATACATATCGTCCGTCACTGAGGACGTGTGTCCGCCGATATCCGAGCTCACATAGGGAATGCCGTTCTCCACGCTACCATAAATAGAATCGCGGATTTCGAGGGAAAGCGCGTGCTCGTCTACCCCGATGTCACCCGTCCACTGAATGGTATATCTGTGCGAAGAAAGATCGGAAGCATACTTCCAATTCCCGTGCAGACAGCCGTCTACGTTACCCATAATAATGGCGCGGCGCGCATAATCTTGAAGTTCGCTCTGCGAAAGCTCCTCGTAATATTCGTTCTCGATAAACTGAAACGCGTACATTCCCCATGCAAACACCGAAAGGTCCTGATCGGGAGAGTTGAGCGCGGTATGCCAGTTTCTGTCGTACCACCACATATCGAGTCCGAGAGACAGAATGAGTTTTAAGTTGTCGCTTCTGTACTCGATCTCGTCTTTATCCAACCCGTTCGTCGTTCCCTCTACGGGTTCGGGGTGGTCGTTGAAAATCACGTTCACGCCCATCTGATGCGCCTTTTCAAGGAACTGCGCCATATCGGGAAACAGATCTTCGTCGATTTCGTAACCCATGCCTCCTACGGCAGGATCCATACCGGGCGTCTGGTTCACGTCGCCCTTCCGCCAGTTGGTATCGATCACGAGCATATCGATGCTGTATCCCTTGTCAAGATAGTCCTGAATTTGTTGGATCGCAGATTTATCGTCGTAGACATACCAACGCGAATCCCAGAATCCGAGATTCTTCAGATCGACAAGATTGCTCTTGCCCGTAAGCGTTACAAAATCTTCGCAGAAACTTGCATAATTCTCGGGAACGAAAACATACACGTCGGGGGCTTCGTTCTCAAAGTCCCAGCCGTTGAGTTCGAGTCCGTCGTCCGTCACGGAATAGCCGTTCTCGCCGGGAACGATACGGGGATTATCCGAAAAATACCAGCCCCTCAGATCATCGGAAGGGGAAGGAAGATAAGTATTCGGCAAACTCACGCCGTTATAGCGATATATCGTAGCGTTACTTGCGTCCGTGACAAACGTTCCGTCTAAATCGGTTGCGTTCCTGGAAATATGCACGCGATAGCCGCCCGCCGTGATCTGAATTTCATCGCCCACGACTTTGCATTCTGATTCGGGCTCTTCGAAATACTGCCGTCCGAGCACATAAAAGGTTTCTCTGTCCTCAAAGCCGTTTTTACCCTTTTCTTCCAGGCGCACTACGGATTCAGACAGCGGCGTTACGCGCACCGTATCGTTGACAATATACTTTTTTGTGCCGTTGCTGTCGTCTACGCTGACAATGCCGTCCGCAAGCGCTTTCGTAAACGAAAACGCACTTGTCAACGACGAAAGCGCAGGCAGAATCACCGACGCCGCCATGACCACAGATAAAACGGAAACCGCAATCCATTTTGTAATACTGACCGCCCTTCTCATAAATAAAACACCCCCACTTAAAAATTTAGTTTGAATTTTTCAATTTTTGTTCCTTTCCACCGCACTCTGAATAGTTGTATTTTCAAAGATGATATGATATACTAACATTATAATTCAAATTTATTTTTTTATAAATAGGTAATTGGCACTTAACAAGTGAGGATTCGTAAACCTTGATTTCGTAAGGAGGCTATTGTGGCGCAAAAAGATATCCGACAGATCGACCCTTTCAAGAATATCGTTTACGGAAATTTGAACCTTGAACAAAAATACGAATTCAAGGGCAACATGGAATTTCCGTTCAACATCGAAGCGATCGGAATCACCTATCCCGACAAAGATTATTTTATCGCCCGTGAACGTGCCGACTATTATGTGATCGAATTCGTGGCTGAGGGAAAAGGTCAACTTTCGATCAACGGAAAAGAATATGCTTTGGAACAGGGCGACGTGTACCTTCTTCCTCCGGAAAGATCGCACCGATACTGCGCCGATTCGGAACAGCCTTACCGCAAATTCTGGTGCAATTTTTATAGCAACACATTCGCGAAAATCCAAACGGATTACCGGCTTGACGGCATTTATGTATTTCATGCGCCGGAATGCGAAGAGGATTTCCTGAAACTTGTGGAACTCGCTGCCTTGGGAAACCGCATCAACGACGACGAATGGACGAAGATCGCAAGCATTTTAATGAACATTCTCAATAAGCTTGCCCTCAAATCCTATCGGTCCGAGAGAAACTCGACAATTGCTTCCCGCGCAAAAGTACTGCTCGACAATTCGATATTCGACAATATCACGGTGGATGAACTTACCAAACAGCTCTTTGTTTCCAAAACCATCTTGACGCGTGAATTCAAAAAGATTTACGGCATGTCGCCCTACCACTACTACCTGAACAAAAAACTTTCTCAAGCCAAGCTCATGCTGCACAACTCCAATTTGTCCGTCAAAGAAATCAGCGACACGCTGTGTTTTGCGGACGAACACTATTTTTCCGGTCTTTTTAAACGCAAAGTCGGCGTATCTCCCTCCGATTTCCGAAAACAGCTTAACGTTTAACGTGAGAATTAAACCGTATTTTCGTGTGCATTAGTGCGCGGATCGGACTATCGTATTGACTTCATTTTTCCGTTACATTAAAATGTTTACAATTTTATTACTCTGCGCAAAGTCTTGTTCCGCGCGGAAAGGGAAGGAAATTATGAAGAAAAAATGGCTTGCTTTGCCCGTTGCTTGCGTCATGGCGGGCATGATCGCGGCGGGCGCGGGATGCGCGCCCGAAACAAACTCCCCCGTCGTTACGGTTCAGGACGGATACGTCTATGTGGACGGAATCAAAACGGAAATACAGGTATCGGAAGATTCAAACGCAAAGACGGCTTTCGAACTTTGGAAACAGGACAATCCCGACTATACGGGCACGGAAGCGGAATGGTTAAGCTGGCTGGAAGAGCTTTTAGACACAGAGGAAATAGAAGTGATCGAACATAAACTCATCGAAAAAGGTATTTTTAAAGGCGGCGTGCAGAGCGGCTCGGCACGCACGGCGTCCGATTCGCTCGTCATGAACAACGCGGTGCTCCGTCTGAGCGAGAGCGTGATACTGCCTTTCGGCGAGAGTTCTTCTTGGGAAGTCAACATTACGGGCAAATTGCTCACAGGTTCCGCCGCAGGCACGCAACTTTTTGTAGCGAACCCTTACTCGGAATTCGGACGGGTATATCTAGGCGTCAATAAAAACAGTAAAATGCTCTACGTCGGCGTGAGAATGAACGCGACGTACATCAACTACGGTTGGGAAATCAAAGACGCATCTGTGTTCGGCACAAAACACAGTTATGCGATCGGCTACGAAAACGGCATTTATTATCTTTCGCTTGACGGCGGGCAAAGACAGACGATGACGCACATCAATTTCAATCAAGCCGATCAGACGCGGCTCACGGAACCCGAAAAAGATTCGAAAAACTTGAACGAACTGATCCGTACCGTGATTGCGCAGGATTATATCGAAATGACGAACATCGGAATAAAAGATTTTGTCTGCAATTGCGAAATCAGCGATTTTACGGTAAAGACTTCCGCGATCAACGGATACAGACGTCTTATTTCCCATCCTTTGGCGGGAACGAAGATATTCTATTTGGGTTCGTCGATTACATACGGTTCTGCCAGCGGAGGAGTTGCATTCGGCGATATTGTCAACAAAATTACAGGAAATCCGTATACCAAGGAAGCGGTTTCGGGTACGACGCTTGTTGACAACGGAGCTTCTTCATATGTGCAAAGACTTAAAAAACTGAATTTTGCGGAAAAACCCGATTTCCTCGTCGTGCAACTGAGTACGAACGACTTCTCGCAGAACAAGCCCACGGGCAGCGTACAAAGCGGAACGCAGTCATCCGACTTTGACACCTCCACGATTTCGGGCGCGATCCAACACATTATCGCGTATGCAAAAGAACAGTGCCCCACCGTAAAAGTCGTATTCTACGCGGGCGCCGTCAGGGGCAGCTGGGGATATAAGACAGCATACGAAAACTACATGAACGGTGACTTTAAAAGAATTTGCGAAAAATGGGAGATCGAACCGCTCGATATATTTCATAGCGACTACAAGAATTATTCTTTCTATTGGAGCGACGATATTCATCCCACCATCCAGGGTTACGCCGCCGGTTGGACGCCCCTCTTTGTAAAGTATTTCGAAAAACATTTATAAAAACAGCTAACTATTTAAAATGCACCCTAAAAGGGTGCATTTTTTATTTGCCAAAACTTTGTTATATTTAAGTTAATTAAAGCTTTGTCCAAACGTGTTCCAAATACGTTTCTTTCAATAACACGGCGTTTGCCGCGCCGTCTGCGGAAACCGAAGGTGAAACGGTTTGAACGGTACCGTCCTCCTCCGTTTTTTCCGCTTTCCAACCGCTGTATTCAAAGGCAACGCTCTCCAAGCCCGTACAGCCGTTAAACGCACGACTCCCGATCGAAGCAACGCCTACGCCGACTTGAACGTTTTTCAACGCCGTATCTCCCCAAAACATCCCCGTACCGATCACGGAATCGCACGAAACGTCGGTAAGAGCCGAACACGCGTAAAATACAAAATTGCCTACCGTTTGCAACCCGCTGCCGATTTCAACCGTTTTAAGCGAAGGATTATTGGCAAACGCATATTCTCCCAAAGTCGTAACGCTACTCCCAAGCCGCACTGAATCGAGCGCGGCGCACTGAAACGCGTTTTTTTCCACTGAATTCAGCTTACTTCCGAAGTTGAAAGAAGTGAGTTGCGAGCAAAAATAGAACGCCTTTTCGCCGATCGTCGTCAACTTGTCTCCCGATTCGAAAGAAGTCAATTTCAAGCAATTACAAAAAGCCTGCTGACCGATAGTTTCAATATTACGCGTGCCCTCTATCTTCGTGAGTTCTCTGCAATCGCGGAACGCCGTTCCTTCGATCGTTCGGATATTGCCGCCGCCGGTTACGCTTTCGAGCACGGCGCAGTTGCCAAACGCCTGCACGCCGATAAAGGTCACGGCGGAAGGAATTTTTACCTGTCTGAGTTTACTGCATCCCGTAAAGGCGCGGGCGTCGATTTTTTGAAGATTCTCCGGAAGAAAATCGACTTTCTCCAACGTAGTGTATCCAAAGCACATGGGCTCGATGATTTTGATCGTAGAAGATAGCTTTACGCTTTTGAGCGGACATCTGTAAAACATTTGATTCCCGAGCACTTCCACCTGCGCTAAAAAATTTACGTTTTCGAGCGACGTACAATGTGTAAAGAGCGTATCGCCCGCCTTAGTCACCGTGGCGGGAATGGTGATCTCTGTCAAATTCTCACACTCGGCAAAAACGTTATTGCCGATCTCCGTTAAACTTTCGGGAAAATGGACGCTTCTGAGTCCGCTCTGCTGAAACGAATACGATCCCAGTTTGGAAATTTTGCCCGAAAATTGAATGTTCCGCAGGGAAGTACAACCGTAAAAGGCTTTATATCCGACCTCGGTCACGCCGCCCTGCAATTCCACGTCGATGAGCGACGTACATTTGAAAAATGCTTCCTCTTCAATTGCGGTCACCGTACGCGGTATAGAGACGGCGAGAATGCGCGTATTGCCCGAAAACGTTTCACTATCAATACGGGTTATCGGCTTTTCGCGATAGGTAAGCGGAATCATCACGCGCAAACGGCTACCCGAATAAGCGGATACGGCATAGGAAACGATATCGGCTTCGCTGACCGCCGCATTACCGTTCGAACCAAGACCGATAAAGGTAAACGCCGTATCATAAGCGATGTTCCCGCACACTCCGCACACGGAATCGTCCGAATCGGTATAAACGTGATCGGCTTCATCCTCTCTGTAACCGCAACGCGAGCAGGCGTGATAGTGCGTATTCACAGCTTGCGTCCATTCCTTTCCGACGTCGTGCCCGAGCGCGTCGGTATTTTGCACGTCCGTTACCGTACAGCCTGCGCGCTTGCAGCGACGGGTCGTAATACCTTCGTGCGTACAATCGGCGGGAACGGTTGTTCCGTCGTCCCATTCATGTCCGAGCGGCTGCAACAAAACGCTTTCCGAATTCGTTTCGTTCGTTCCAGCGGCGTCGGAAAAAATTTTATCGCAACCACCGCAAACATAATATTCTTTATTTCCTCCCGTCAAACAGTCCGCCGCACATTCTTCGACAAGCGTCAGTACATGCGTGTGCTCTTCGGTACCGCCACCCTGCTCTCCTCCTTTGCCGCCGCACGAAGCCAGCCCCAATGCAAAGCCCGAAACGCAGGCAACAATCAAAACACTTTTTACAAACTTCTTTCTCATATTTTTCTCCTATCGTTTTAAGATAGGAACATTATAAGCTATTACCCCCCCCCGTCAACTTTTTTGACCTATAAACGGAAAAATCATAAAAAAAATTCCGTGCGTTTTTTGCACGGAATTTTTATTCGGTTTTACTCCCATTCGATCGTTCCGCAAGGCTTCGGGGTCAGGTCGTAGAGCACGCGGTTCACTCCTTCCACCTCATTGGTAATGCGATCCGTAATATGCTGTAAAAGTTCGAAAGGTACGTTTTCGACGGTCGCCGTCATTGCGTCCTTCGTATTGACTGCGCGCAAGATCACGGGATAAGCAAAGGTGCGTTTTCCGTTCTTAACGCCTACGGAACGGAAATCGGGCACCGCCGTAAAGTACTGCCAAACCTTGCCTTCCAACCCGTTCTTTGCAAACTCCTCTCTTAAAATCGCGTCGGACTCGCGCACGATTTCAAGACGGTCGCGCGTGATTGCGCCCAGGCACCTCACCCCGAGCCCCGGTCCGGGGAAGGGCTGACGGTATACCATGCCGTCGGGAAGTCCCAACGCCTTGCCCACGACGCGCACTTCGTCTTTATAGAGGAACTTCAACGGCTCTACAAGTTCGAATTTCAAATCTTCGGGAAGTCCTCCCACGTTGTGATGCGCCTTCACCCCGTCGCTCTCAATAATGTCGGGATAGATCGTGCCCTGTGCAAGAAACTCGATCCCCTCCTGCTTTCTTGCCTCTTCCTCAAACACGCGGATGAATTCGGCGCCGATGATCTTGCGCTTCTTTTCAGGCTCCGCAACCCCCGCGAGCTTATCGAGAAAACGGTCTACCGCATCCACATAAACAAGGTTTGCATTCATCTGATTGCGGAACACGTCGACGACCTGTTCCGGTTCGCCCTTTCTTAAAAGACCGTGATTGACGTGTACGCACACAAGGTTTTTTCCGATTGCTTTGATCAGGAGCGCCGCCACGACGGAAGAGTCTACGCCGCCGCTTAAAGCGAGCAATACTTTCTTGCTTCCGACTTGCTTTTTAACAAGCGCAACCTGTTCGTCGATAAATGCTTTGGCAAGATTTTCGTTCGTAATGCGTTCCATACTCTCCGGTCTTTTGTTGTTTTCCATATTTATGTCCTCCGTAAAATGATTTTCAGTCGTTATTATGCGTTTACTCCCACTCGATGGTTGAAGGCGGTTTGCTCGTGATATCGTAAACGATTTTATTGGCATGTCTGACTTCGTTCGTAATGCGGGTGGAGACCTTTTCGAGCACGTCGTAAGGGATACGCGCCCAATCTGCCGTCATGGCGTCCACGCTGGTGACCGCGCGTAGCGCGATCACGTTTTCGTAAGTCCTTGCGTCGCCCTGCACCCCCACCGTTTTACAGTTGGTGAGCACCGCAAAATACTGCCAGATCTCGCGGGAAAGCCCTGCGTTTTTGATCTCTTCGCGGAAGATAAAATCCGCCTCGCGAAGGGTTGCAAGTTTCTCTTTCGTAATCTCGCCCATAATGCGGATTGCAAGCCCCGGACCGGGGAAGGGCTGACGGTAAACGATAGAATCGGGAAGTCCCAATTCCGTGCCGACCTTTCTTACCTCGTCTTTAAAGAGATCGCGGAGCGGCTCGATGATTTCTTTAAAATCAACGACGGACGGAAGTCCGCCCACGTTGTGGTGACTCTTGATGACGTCGCTCTTATCCTTGCCGCTCTCTATAACGTCCGGATAAATGGTACCCTGCACGAGAAAATCGACCGCCCCGATTTTTTTCGCCTCTTCCTCGAATACTTTGATAAACAAACTGCCGATGATCTTGCGCTTCTTTTCGGGATCGTCGGCGCCCTTGAGCTTTTGCAGAAAAATCTCGCTCGCGTCGGCTTTTATAAGGTTCATTTTCAGCCCGTATTTGAATACGTTTACGACCTCATCCGCCTCGCCCTTGCGAAGTAAGCCGTGATCGACGAAAACGCAGATAAGATTTTCGCCGACCGCTTTGTGCACAAGCGTTGCCGCAACGGCGGAATCCACCCCGCCCGACATGGCGCAAAGCACTTTTTTATTGCCGAGCTTTTCTTTGAGAAGCGCGACCTGTTCGCCGACGAAGTTCTTCATCGTCCAATCGCCTGCGGCTCGGCACACGCGGTAGAGGAAATTTTTCAAAAGATCGTTGCCGTATTCGGAATGAACGACTTCGGGGTGAAACTGTACGCCGTATACGCGTTTATCCTCGTTTCCGAACAGCGTGACGGGACAGGTAGGCGTACTTGCAAGCACCTCGAATCCTGCGGGAATTTCGCTGATGAGATCGGTATGGCTCATCCAGCAAACGCTCGTTTGCGGAATTCCTTCCGAAAGCAGACATTCCTTTGCAAAGGAAAATTCGCGCTTGCCATACTCTCCTTTTTCGGCGTGCTCCACTTTGCCGTTCAAAGTATGCGCAATAAGCTGCGCGCCGTAACATATCCCCAAAACAGGGATCCCCAAATCGAATACCTCTTTTGAAATATGCGGCGAATGCTCGTCGTATACGCTGTTGGGTCCGCCCGTAAAAATAATGCCGATCGGAGAAAATTTCCTGATCTCTTCGATCGTCATGGAACAGGGCTTCAATTCGCAGTACACGCCGAGATCGCGCACGCGACGGGCAATAAGCTGGTTGTACTGTCCTCCGAAGTCGAGAACGAGCACTTTTTCGTGATTCATAGTATTCTCCGTAATCAATTATAAAACGCCCGCGAAGGGCGTTTATGAATTTAGTTGCGCGCGGAATAATTAGGCGCTTCTTTGCTGATAGAAATGTCGTGAGGATGGCTTTCGAGAAGTCCCGCGTTCGTGATTTTAATAAATCTGGAATTTTTGCGGAGTTCATCGATGTTGTGTTTTCCGCAATAGCCCATGCCCGAGCGCAGTCCGCCCTTCATCTGATAGATGATCTCGGAAACGCTTCCGCGGTAAGGGACTCTTCCTTCCACGCCCTCTGGAACGAACTTCTTTTCGTTTTCCTGAAAATATCTGTCGTTCGAGCCTGCCGCCATCGCCGCAAGCGAACCCATACCCCTGTATACCTTGAAACTTCTGCCCTGATAGAGCTCGATTTCGCCGGGGCTCTCCTGCGTGCCCGCAAGCATGGAACCGATCATAACGGCGCTTCCGCCCGCCGCAAGCGCTTTTACGATGTCGCCCGAATATTTAATACCGCCGTCCGCAATAATGCGCTTGCCGTGTTTATCCGCCTCTTCCGCGCAGTCCATGACCGCGGTAAGCTGGGGAACGCCGATTCCCGCAACGACGCGCGTCGTGCAGATCGAGCCCGGACCGATCCCCACTTTCACGATATCCGCGCCCGCGTCGATGAGCGCCTTCGTCGCCTCCGCAGTCGCCACGTTGCCCGCAATAAGCGTAAGGGAAGGGAATTTCTTTTTGATCTCCGCGATTTTTTTAAGAACCATTGCGGAATGTCCGTGGGCGGTATCAATCGCGATCACATCGACCTTCGCATCGATGAGCGCCGCCACTCTGTCCATGGTGTTCGCGGCAGTGCCCACCGCAGCGCCCACAAGAAGCCTGCCGTGCTTGTCGCGCGCACTGTTCGGATATTGAATGCTCTTTTCGATATCTTTAATCGTGATGAGCCCTTTGAGGTATCCCTTATCGTCAACGATGGGAAGTTTTTCGATACGGTGTTTGCCCAAAATATTCTTTGCGTCGTCCAGGGAAGTTTCGACGGGCGCGGTGACGAGATTATCTTTCGTCATCACGGCGGAAATGGGCTGTTCGTAATTGGTTTCGAACCGCAAATCTCGATTCGTAAGAATGCCCACGAGCTTTCCTTCCTTCGTAACGGGAACGCCGCTGATACGGTAACGTTCCATCAGGGAGACCGCGTCTTTTACAAGATTGTCGGGAGCGAGGAAGAAGGGATCGGTAATGACGCCGTGTTCGCTGCGCTTTACCTTATCGACCTCTTTCGCCTGTTCCTCGATCGACATATTTTTATGAATGATGCCCATTCCGCCCTCGCGCGCCATAGCAATCGCAAGGCGGCTTTCGGTCACCGTGTCCATTGCTGCGGAAACGATCGGAATATTGAGATCGATTCCCTTTGCGAGCGTGGTTTTTAAATCGACTTCCGCAGGCAGCACATCGGAAGCCTCGGGAATCAAAAGCACGTCATCAAACGTTAAACCCTCTTTTACAATTTTGCTCATATTAAACTCCTTCGAGTAATTTTACGATATTGTCGTAGTCCGCATTGCGTTCAAAGCCTGCGTCCCCTATTTTTTCAAGCATCAGTTTGCAAAACGCGCCGTCCCTCTTTCCGACTGCCTCGACCGAAAGATATACGACGGGATTCCCCTGAGGGAATGACTTGTCCGTAGCCCCGATCGCAAATTCGCAGACGCTCTCCCTTCTCTCCTCCGAAGTTTTTGCAAGGCGGTACTTCACGCGCGAAGCAAGCCCCAAAAGATAGGAGCGCATCGCAACGTTCACGTTGCCCGCTTCGGAAGAGTCGATCTCGTACCCGTTGCAGTACACGTCGAATCTATCCCTCTGTTCGCTGTTCTCCTCTCCGTAGAGGATCCCGAATCTGTCGTCCGCGATACGGTCGTTTTCTTTTTCCGCAGCAATCACGAAAGAACGGACAAGGCAGTCTATATTGCCCGAGCGTTCGTATTCCTGAAAAGCGTAGTCGCCGCTCAGACTCTTCATTCCGAGCGACGCCGTAAAGTCCATCATTACGGAAGGCAGGCAAAAAGATACGATTCCGAAAACGGCTATCGCCACAATAAGCGTGATTCCGAGTGTGATAAGCGCAGTTCTTGTGATTGTTTTTTTCATAAGATACAATATATCGGCTGTTCGGATATTTTATCTATTCTATCACACACTTTACAAAAAAGCAACCGTTTCAACAAAAAAGTCATGAGGCAAATGAAAAATTCATAGAGTATAGCATGAAAAAATTTTCTTTTTTATTGCTTTTGACCGGACTTATTCCTCTCCTTGCCTCCTGCAAACAGAATCCAGACTACTTTTCCCACGTTTCGGAGCTCCGCTCCGACCTGTTCACGGCAAGCGAAGAAGAATTTTCTTTGACCGTTGCCTGCATCACGCGCGAGCATCCTTATAACAACGACGGAATCAAAGCCACTCTCACCGACGTTGTGGAAATCACGCTCGAAGGCGAAGCCGACGAATACAGAGTGTATCTTTTGGGCGGCGAACAGATCGGCGGAGAGATGTCCTTCCGCAACACGCGCGGAGACTTTTACTTTTCGCAAGGCGTAAAGTCTTTCCCCGAAACGAGCGTTACGCTCCGCGTGGAATGGGAGGACGAGCAACGCGAAATCGTCGCGACCTCCGTTAAAACGGAAAACACCCTTTCCCCCGAAAAAGCGCTGTCCCGCGCATTGACAAACGAAAAAGCAACGCTGGAAAGAATGAGCGCAAACGGAAGCTTTCAGGGCGAATTTTATGTGCGGCTCTTACGGCGCGACAAAAACTATTATTACGTCGGTATCGTCGATCGGGACGGGAACATGATTTCCCTGCTCCTCGACAGCGAGAGCGGAGAAGTGCTCGCAAGGCACGAATAGCGTAAAAGTTTGACTTTTTCTTCAAAATCGGCTATAATAGCCCTTGATGGAAAAAGCGCAAAAAACATTATACCGTTTTACCGCGGTGCTCTTGGGCGTGCTTGTCTTTATGGCTGCCCTCATTATTTCCTGCCTAATCGCGGACGCCGTCTGCGAACGCACCGCGCATACGACGCCCTCCTATCAGAGAGCCGACATTGCCTCCATAGCCGATAAATCGGGAAAATGGACGGACGAAGAGATCAGATTTCTATATCGGCAGACGGGGCTCGGAAAATGCGCGCTATTAAAAATGAAGAGCGAAGTCGTATACGAAAACAACGAATTTGTTCCCCTTTCGGCTCGCTTAAAAATCTTTCAGGACGCGCTCTATTATGAAGGAGAAACGGAACACGAACTCGTCGCCGACATATCGAAACGCGATTTGATGAAGGGATTTTCAGCGCCCGTCGCGCCCTTGGAAGAGGGCGACATCATGATCAATTCCTCTACGCATACGCTGGGTTTCAGGAACGGGCACGCCGCGCTCGTGCTCGATACGGAAGGGACGGTGTTGGAGTCCTTTGAACTCGGAAGAGACAGCTCGGTCAGCATAAACGGGCATTTGTGGTTTGCCGAATCCTCGAACTTTATGATATTGCGCCTGAAAGATCCCGATACGGGCGAAATCGCCGATAAAGATGTTCGCACCGAAATCGCACGCAAAGCGAAAGCGCAGCTCAAAGGAATTCCCTACTCGATCGTAACAGGTATCTTCACCAAAAAGGATCAGGGAACTTCGCCCAAAGCAACGCACTGTTCCCACCTTGTCTGGCAGGCGTTTAAAAACGCGGGATACGATATCGATTCGAACGGCGGACTCGTCGTAACGCCGCAGGACATATCCCGTTCTCCCCTTCTCGAAGTCGTGCAGGTCTACGGCTTCGACCTCGAAAAACTTTGGTGAATCATTCTTATTTTGAAACTTGAACGCCCGCCGCGCAAATGCGCGGCGGGCGTTTTAATTTAAAAAGGGAATATCTTCATTCTTTCATTTGGAGTATCGTTGGGCTGGTGCAACGTAAGATAGCGGTTTCCCTTTAAATCGGTAAAACACATACAGTGCCCGCCGTCCTCTTCAAATACGATCCGATCGAATTCGTAATTGCCGAACACGCCGTTTCTGCTTACGCTCTTTATGACGGTGTAACCGCTCTTTCCGACCGTAGACCAAAGCAAAACGATATTTCCATCCTCTTCGTACAAATAGGGTCCTTCCGCAATGTAGCCCTTTACCGTTCCTGTTTTATCCCGAACTTCGATTGCGATTCCGCTGTTTTTGCCGCTGACGATTTTTTTCGGCTCGCCGATCAACTCCGTCAAATCTCCGCTGAGTTCCGCCAGATACAAACTGCCGTCGCCGTCTTTTGTTATCGGCGTCATCCACTCGTTGGAAAAACACAGATAAGGTTTGTTTTCAAAGACGAACAGCGTCGCGTCCAAACAACCCCAGCCTGCGGGGGTCACATATTTTTCCGTCAGCATTTTATAATCGCCGTCGACACGATCTGAAACGTAAATAAAACATCCCCTGCCGACGTCCTTGCGGTCCGCAGAGACGATCAGATAGTATTTTCCGCGGTATTCGTGCAACTCGGGCGCCCAGATATTTTTATATGAAGAGAGCGAGCCGTCCGTCACCAGGACGCCCCTCTTTTCGAACTCCTCCAAATCGCGGGAGACAAAGAGCTGCAAATCGCTCCCTCCTCCCCACGGGTCAGAACCCGTCGTGCCTATCAAATAATATATGCCGTTCTCGACGAGAACGAACGGATCTCTGATCTGAATTTCTTCTCTTTTCATATGTTCAGTTCTCCATATACTCCGTTAAGATCTGATTTTGGACGTAGAGGTATTCTTCTTTGATAAAAGTAAAGTCCCCTTCCTCTTTCAAATAGGATAAAGTTTTTTTGTACGCTTGCGCAAAGTCCTCTTTCCAATCGCTGCCGAACGCCTTTCGGTATTCCGAAGCGGAAATGCCCTTTGCCGTGCGCAAAGCAAGCATAACGAATTCGAACTTCGCGTCCTCCTTTTCCACCGTTTCGCTTTCGATGACGGGAAGAAAGCCCGAAAGAATGCACTTGATATACTCGTCCAGATTGAAAGTATTCGTAAAACGCTTTCCACACATGAAGGAGCTTGCCGAAACGCCGAAGCCGATATATTCCCCGCGCTTCCAATAGTTGAGATTATGGCGGCTCTCGCAGCCCTTCTTTGCAAAATTGCTTACTTCGTAACGTTGATAGCCCTTCTCAGTCAAAAGCGCGTAACCGAAATCGTAGAGCGATCGCACCTCGTCGCCGTCGGGAAGCTCGCCGTTCAGATAATCCGTATAGATCGGCGTTCCGTCCTCGGGCGTCAGAGCGTACATGGAAATATGCTTCGCGCCCACGCCCGCGGCAAGTTCGATCGTCTTTTTTACGTCGTCCTTCGTCTGCCCCTTGATGCCGAGCATGACATCGACCGAAAAGTTTTTACCCTTTAAAAGGGACGCGCAGGTCATGAATTCGCGCACCGTGTGAATGCGGTTCAGGTTTTCGAGCTGGGAATCTATCGCCGTTTGCAGTCCTACCGAATAGCGGTTGATCCCCGCGCTCGAATAGGTTCTGAGTTTGCTTTCGTTTACGGTTCCGGGATTCATCTCGATCGTCACTTCGGGATTTTTGTTCAAACGCAAGAGCTTGGTGATCTGCTTCATCGCGCCGTAAATATATTTGGGGTCGATGACGGAGGGCGTTCCCCCGCCGATATATACGGTATCGAAAACGTAGTCTTTCAACTCCTTACTGCGCATCTCGATTTCCTTATAGAGACAAGCCATATAAGATTCGGCAAAGCTGAGCTTATCGGGAAAGGAAGCAAAGTCGCAATAGGTACATTTCTGTTTACAGAACGGTATATGTAAATAAATTCCCGCCATTATTCTCTCCAAAGATATTCATTCAAGTCGACGGATCCGTCGACGACTTCCACGCCCTCGGAGCGCAAAAGCGAAGCCTGCACCTCCGAACCGCCGAACGCGAATTCGGGCGCGAGCCTTCCCATACGGTTGACTACCCTGTGGCAGGGCACTACGATAGGCGCGGGATTACGGTGCAACGCATTCCCCACCTGACGGCTCGCGCGCGGATGCCCGATCGCAAACGCAATCATGCCGTAGGTCACAACCTTACCCGCGGGTACGGTTTTCAGGTATTCGTATACTTTATCCGAAAATTCCGCCATTATTTATCCTTATTGGTTTTGAGTATTTCCATAAAGACTTCGCTGGGGACTTCCACAGAGCCGATTTTCCGCATACGCTTTTTGCCCTCTTTCTGTTTTTCGAGGAGCTTTTTCTTTCGCGTAATATCGCCGCCGTAGCATTTGGCGAGAACGTCCTTCCTGACCGCCTTCACCGTTTCGCGGGCGATCACTTTTCCGCCCACCGCCGCCTGTACGGGAATTTCGAAAAGCTGACGGGGGATCGCGTCTTTAAGGTTTTCGCAAAGCGTTCTGCCGCGCGAATAAGCGTGATCCTCGTGCACGATCATCGAGAGAGCGTCGCATATTTCCCCGTTCAGGAGAATATCGAGTTTGACGAGTTTGCTCTTTTCGTAGCCTGCAAGCTCGTAATCGAAGCTTGCATAGCCGCGCGTGCGGCTCTTTAATTCGTCGAAAAAGTCATACACGATTTCGTTCAGAGGCAGACGGTAATTCAATTTCACTCTGCGCGGATCGAGATAGGTCATATCGCCGAACACGCCCCGCTTATCGCGGCACAGATCCATAATGGGTCCCAAATAATCGGGCGGCGTGAAGATTTCCGCTTTGACGATGGGTTCCTCCATATAGTCGATATCCGAAGCGGGCGGCAGGTGCGAGGGGTTATCCACATAAAATTCCTCTCCGTCCGTCTTATGCACAAGATAGGAAACGGAGGGCGCGGTCGTAATAATTTCGAGGTTGAACTCCCTCTCGATACGCTCCTGCATGATCTCCATATGCAACAGCCCCAAAAAGCCGCAGCGGAACCCGAAGCCGAGCGCTGCGGAATTATCGGGCTCGAACGTGAGCGCCGCGTCGTTCAATTTCAGCTTTTGAATGGCGTCGCGCAAGTCCTGAAACTTGCTTCCGTCTAAAGGGAATATCCCGCAGAACACGACGGGCTGAACCTTCTTATAACCGGGAAGCGGCTCCTTTGCGGGCTTTTCCGCATTCGTGAGCGTATCGCCTACGGCGACGTCCTGAATGGATTTAATACTTGCGGCAACGTAGCCGACGTCCCCCGCGGTAAGCGAATCGATCGGTTGCAGACGGGGTGCAAACACGCCCGTCTCCGTCACCTCGTACACTTTTTCTGAAAGAAACGTTTTAATTTTGTCCCCTGCCTTCACGCTTCCGTCCATGACGCGCACAAAAAGAATTACGCCCTTGTAGTTATCGTAATAACTGTCGAAAATCAGTGCGGAGAGCGGAGCCTCGGTATCGCCCTGAGGGGGCGGAACGGACTTTACCACCGCCTCCAAAATATCGCGGATATTCGTTCCCTCTTTGGCGGAAACGCAGGGACAGCCCTCCGTATCGAGTCCGATCACTTCTTCGATTTCCTTTTTCGTCTCGTCGATACGGGCAGACTGCAAATCGATTTTATTGATCGCGGGCACGATTTCCAAATCGTTATCGAGGGCGAGATAGACGTTCGCAAGCGTCTGCGCTTCGATTCCCTGCGTGGCGTCCACCACCAAAACCGCTCCCTCGCACGCGGCAAGCGAACGGCTGACCTCGTAGGTAAAGTCGACGTGCCCCGGTGTATCGATCAGATTGAAAACATATTCGTTCCCGTCGAGAGCATTATAGAACATTCTCACGGGCGTGAGCTTGATGGTGATGCCGCGTTCGCGCTCAATATCCATACTGTCGAGGAGCTGATCTTCCATATCCCTCTTGGAGACCTGTCCCGTGAGCTCCATGATCCGATCCGCAATGGTGCTCTTGCCATGGTCGATGTGCGCGATAATGCAGAAGTTACGAATATTTTGATTGGGTTTTGCCATAATTTCTCCGGATAAACGTAAGTACATTATAATAAATATCGGGAATTTTTGCAACAACTATTGCATTTTTCGGGAAAATTTGCTAAAATAAAACTATGGAACTTGATTTTATTCTAAAAAAGCCGATCGCGCACCGCGGTCTGCATGATGAAAATAATCCCGAAAACAGTATTTCGGCATTTCAGGCGGCAATCGCCTGCGGTTATCCGATCGAAATGGACGTGCGCCTTTCCAAAGACGGAAAGATCGTCGTCTTTCACGACGACTCCCTTGACAGAGTTACGGGCGCGAATTTACTTGTAAAGGACTGTTCGTTTGAAGATTTATCCGTTTTGCGCCTTGCCGGCAGTCAGGAACGCATTCCCCTGTTTTCCGATTTTTTAAAGGAAGTCAACGGGCAAGTGCCCCTTTTGATCGAGCTGAAAAATATGCCCAGCGTAAACACGAAAGACTTTATTTCCTTCTTTTGCGAAGAACTCAAAGATTATAAAGGCGAATACGCCGTTCAGAGCTTTTCGCCCTTTTATATCAGAGAATATAAAAAGCTCCGTCCCGATATTCCCGCGGGAATTCTTGCGACGGCAGGCTCGACGAAAAAGGATTTCGACGGCTCGCTCTTTTGGAGAATCAAGGCACGCGCAGTAAAAAACATGAGCTTTAACAACAGCATCAAGCCCGACTTTATCAGCTATCACTTTAAGGACTATCCCAATAAAGCAACGGAAAAGTATACGGGTCCCAAACTCGGTTGGACGGTGCGTTCGCCCGAGGAAGAGAAAGCAGCAAGAAAGTACGCCGACAATATCATTTTCGAAGGCTACCGTCCCGAATAATTATGTTTAAAACATCCGCCCCCGACGTCATGTCGGGGGCGGTAAATTTTTAATGCTTACAATGTTCGCAGTCGTGCAGGTGAAGGTTGCACTTTTCTTTGATTTCCTCTTCCGTCATTTTCCCCTGCTTTCTGTAATAGTCGGCGATCGCCTCGTGGATTGCCTCCTCCGCCAGAAGCGAACAGTGAACTTTGACGGGCGGAAGTCCGTCCAAAGCCTCGACGACGTCGCTGTTTTTGAGCTTTAACGCCTCTTCCACCGTTTTGCCTTTGACCATCTCGGTGGAGATACTGCTCGTTGCAATGGCGGCGCCGCAGCCGAACGTTTTGAATTTAACGTCGACGATCACGTCGTTTTCGATTTTGAGATACATCTTCATGATGTCCCCGCATACGGGGTTACCCACTTCTCCCACGCCCGAAGCGTCGTCGATTTTCCCGACGTTTCTCGGGCTCGTATAGTGATCGATCACCTTTTCCGAATAATCCATTTCAATTTCCTCCCGCGACCCTTTCGTATAAGGGCGACATTTCTCTTAATTTATTTACGATTTCAACAAGGCTCTCCACAAGAAAATCGATTTCCTCTTTCGTGTTGTATTTCCCGATCGAAATTCGCAGCGAGCCGTGCGCGATCTCGTGCTTTAAGCCGATCGCAAGCAATACGTGCGAAGGATCGAGCGAACCCGAGGTACAGGCGCTTCCGCTCGAAGCACAGATCCCCTTTAAGTCGAGATTGAGCAATAGCCCCTCGCCCTCGATAAACTCAAACGAAATATTGCTCGTGCCCGCAAGCCGTTTTTTCTGATCGCCGTTTCTCTTGATATAGGGAATGCGCTTTTCAACTTCCGCTTCGTAGTAATCGCGAAGAGCGCGAACTCTGCTGTTCTTCTCTTGCAGTTCCGCATAAGAGAGCTCCATTGCCGCCGCAAGCCCTACAATGCCCGCAACATTCTCCGTGCCGGCGCGTCTGCCCTTCTCCTGATGACCGCCGTCAACAAATCTTTCAAAGCGCACGCCCGATTTTACATACAGCGCGCCCACTCCTTTGGGTCCGTGGAATTTATGCGCGGAGAGCGACAGACTGTCGATTCCCAATTCCTTTACGTCGATCCATTCGCTTCCGACCGCCTGCACCGCGTCCGTGTGGAAGAACACACCGTGCCGCTTGGCGATTTCCCCGATTTCCTTTACGGGTTGAAGAGTTCCGATCTCGTTGTTCGCAAACATGACGGAAATGAGAATCGTATCCTCTCTGATAGAATTTTCGAGTTCTTTCAAATCGAGGATCCCGTTTCCGTCCACCGAAATATAGGTGACGTCAAAGCCTTCCCGTTCAAGCGCCTTGCACGTTTCCAAAACCGCAGGGTGTTCGATTTTGGAAGTGATAATATGCTTGCCCTTATCGCGATACCGTCTTGCGATCCCCTTGATCGCGGTATTGTCGCTCTCGCTACCGCTCGCGGTAAAGTAAATTTCGGTCGGCTCGCAGTTTAAAATTTTCGCAACCGTTGCCCTCGCCTCTTCCACCGCCTTGCGCGCGGTCTTTGCAGGCTTATAGATCGCCGAAGGATTCCCGTACTCTTCCGTAAGGTACGGCAGCATTCTATCGAGCACTCTTTTATCGAGCTTCGTCGTAGACGCATTGTCGAGATAAATCATAACTTCTCCTTTGAATTCATACCCGTCAAGTAGGATTTATTAACGAAAATAAAAGGCAATAACGCCTTATCATTACTTAGAAATCAAATCGGAAAGCTTTACGCTCTGCAAATATTCCGTGATCAAACCGTCCAATTTTTCCCAACAGCTAAGGCTGGGGCACGCGTTCATTCGCCCGCACTTGTTTTCAAGACAGGGCGCAAGCTTGGGAAGATCGCCCGTCACCGCCAAAATTTCTCTGACGCTGTACTCTTCTGGCGCCCTCACGAGACGGTAGCCGCCCTGCGCGCCTCGCACGCTCAATATGAGATTCGCCTTCAAGAGCATCGAGATAATTTTTTCGGTGTATTTTGCGGAAGCCTCCTGCGTTTTCGAAAGTTCCGAAACGGAGAGAAACCCGTCGCCGTGTCTGGCAAGCTCCACCATAATTCTGACCGCGTATCTGCCCATGGAAGAAATCTTCATAACCGCACCGTTTCATATCCTACCGAATCAGTATGATTTATTATAGCTTTTATACAACGGCTTGTCAACTGTTTTCCGAAAGAAAATTATAAGCGGGAGAAAATCTTTTTGCGCTCGCTAACGCTCTTCACTTCAAACCCCGCCTCCTTTACGATCGAAATAAGCTCTTCGTCGGAGAGCGAAGATTCCACCAAAATTACATCTTTCTTATAATTGGCGCGCGCGCCCGAAACGCCGTCACACAGCAACAGCTTTTTTTCGGCACGCTCCGCACATTTTTTACAGCACATTCCTTCTGTTTTTATGATTTTTTTCATAATATCATTGTACCACGGTTTTTTGGGACAGGCAAGCAGGTTTACCAAAAAATTCTTTTCGACAAAATACAATAAAATTTGAAATTGGCATTGAAAAATATAAAAGATTATGTTATAATAAAACGAGTGAACAAAAGTCGCCGCTTTTGAATGCGGTGCACAACAGATAGGAGGTCATATATGGAACAATGCACAGCGTGCGGAACTGCGGAACAGCTTAAAAAATTGCAGGCCGTGATCAATGAATCACGCGAAACTCCCGGTTGTCTCATGCACATCTTACAGGAAGCTCAGGCAATCTACGGTTACCTGCCCTTGGAAGTACAGAAAACGATTGCGGAGGGTCTCGGAATTTCCCTTTCGGAGGTTTACGGAGTGGCAACCTTCTATTCGCAATTCTCGTTGAAACCCAAGGGAAAACACCGCATCAGCGTATGTCTCGGAACCGCTTGCTATGTAAAGGGCTCCGACAAAATTTTGGAAGAAGTTGAAAAAGAACTCGGAATCAAATGCGGCGAATGCACCGCGGACGGGCTGTTTTCAATCGACAGCTGCCGCTGCGTCGGCGCCTGCGGACTTGCACCCGTTATGATGATCGGCGAAGAGGTTTACGGTAAACTTACGCCGGATATGGTAAAGGGAATACTCGATTCTTACAGGGAGGAAAAGTAATGACCATTCAGGAATTGGAATCCATCAGAAAGGCGAAGGGCGACCTTATCAAGGTAAGGCGCGTCATTCGTGAAGAGGGCGAAAAACTCGCTAAAAAAACGGGCTACCGCAAACAGGTGCTCGTGTGCGGCGGTACGGGCTGTACTTCCTCGAAGTCGATGCAGGTCATCGAACAGCTCGAAAAGTCGCTGAAAGAATTAAAAATAGACGACGTGCTCATCGTGAAAACGGGCTGCTTCGGGCTCTGCTCGTTAGGTCCCATTGTGATCGTGTATCCGGAGGGTGCGTTCTATTCTCAGATGACCCCCGAACACGTTAAGACGGTCGCGGAAAAGCACCTTGTCAAGGGCGGCGAAATCGTAAAGGAACTCCTTTATCAGGGTACCGTAATGAAAGACGGTTCGATCATTCCCTTTGCGGAGACCCCTTTCTATAAAAAGCAACTCCGTATCGCCCTTCGTAATTGCGGCGTTATCGCGCCCGAGGACATCGAAGAAGCGATCGCGGCGGGCGACTATGAAGCGCTTGAAAAAGTGCTCACGAGCATGACGCCCGACGACGTTATCAATGAAATGCTCGCTTCGGGCTTGCGCGGCAGAGGCGGCGCGGGCTTCCCCACCGGCAGAAAGTGGGCGTTTGCAAAGGCTTCCGCAGGCGATATCAAATACGTCTGCTGCAATGCCGACGAGGGCGACCCCGGCGCATTCATGGATCGTTCGGTTTTGGAGGGAGACCCCCACTGCGTGATCGAAGCAATGACGATCGCGGGCTATGCGATCGGCGCTCATCAAGGTTACGTCTACGTTCGTGCGGAATACCCCATTGCCGTTCAGCGTTTGAAGATCGCGATCGATCAGGCGCACGAGAGAGGCTTGCTCGGCGATAACATCTTGGGACTCGGATTCGACTTCGATATCGAAGTCCGTCTCGGCGCGGGCGCATTCGTCTGCGGCGAGGAAACCGCGCTCATGACTTCGATCGAGGGACACAGAGGCGAACCCCGTCCCCGTCCCCCCTTCCCCGCGGTCAAGGGTTTGTTCGGCAAGCCCACCATTCTCAATAACGTTGAAACCTGGGCAAACGTCAACCCCATCATTACGAAGGGCGCGAAGTGGTTCTCCGAGATCGGTACGGAAACCTCAAAGGGCACGAAGGTATTCGCGCTCGGCGGAAACATTACGAACGTGGGTCTTGTGGAAGTTCCCATGGGAACGACGCTCCGTGAGATCGTAGAGGAGATCGGCGGCGGCATTCCGAACGGAAAGAAATTCAAGGCGGCTCAGACGGGCGGTCCTTCGGGCGGCTGTATTCCCGCGCAGTGCATCGATACCCCCATCGACTACGACAGCCTTATCTCGATCGGCTCCATGATGGGTTCGGGCGGTATGATCATTCTCGACGACAGCAACTGCATGGTCGATATTTCCAAATTCTATCTTGAATTCACTGCGGACGAATCCTGCGGAAAATGCACTCCCTGCCGTATCGGCACCAAAAGGCTGTTGCAGCTTTTGACGAAGATCACGGAAGGCAAGGGCGAACCCGAAGATATTCAGAAGATCGAAGAGCTTGCTTCGCACATGAAGTCCTCTTCCCTCTGCGCCCTCGGACAGAGCGCGCCCAACCCCGTGCTCTCCACGATGCGCTATTTCCGCAACGAATATGAAGAACATATTAACGAAAAGAAATGCGCCGCAGGCGTGTGCAAGGCGATGCTCAACTACACGATCGACAAAGACAAGTGTATCGGATGCGGTCTTTGCGCAAAGAACTGCCCTGTGAACGCCATTTCCAAGACTGACTACGTTGCCGCAGGGCACAAACTTCCCTCCATGGCAATCGACAGCGCGAAATGTATCAAGTGCGGCGCGTGCCTTGCAAACTGCAAGTTCCACGCGATCGAGAGAAAGTGAGGTAAACGACAATGGCGAAAAATATCAATCTGAAAATCAACAATATTCCCGTCACCGTTCCCGAAGGAACGACGATCTTGGAAGCGGCAAGACTTGCTCACATCGAAATTCCCACACTCTGCTATCTGAAAGACGTAAACTGCGTCGGCTCCTGCCGTATGTGCCTTGTAGAAGCTACGGGCGCGCGCGGTCTGGTCGCGGCGTGCGTTTACCCCGTCGCGGAGGGCATGGAAGTGAGAACCAACACCGAGAAGTGCCGCCAAAGCCGCAAAATGACTTTGGAACTTCTCCTCTCCAAGCATAAGAAAAAATGCCTTTCCTGCGAGAGAAACCACAACTGCGAATTGCAGAAACTCTCCTTGGGCTACGGCGTGGACGAGGATCGTTTCCAGGGCGAGAACTACGTTCTTCCCATCGACGACGCCGCTCCCGCAGTCGTCCGCGACAACGATAAGTGCATCAGCTGCTCCCGTTGCGTTGCCGCCTGCGAAAAACAGCATGTAAACGCGATCGGGCACATCGGAAGAGGTTTCAGCGTGCACATCGGCAGCGCGTTCGATATGCCCCTTAAAGATTCCGTCTGCGTAGGCTGTGGTCAGTGTATCGTCGCCTGTCCCGTCGGTGCGCTCTCCGAACGTTCGACGGTCGACGAAGTGTGGTCGGCGATCTCCGATCCCACAAAAGAAGTCGTATTCTTCACGGCTCCCTCCGTACGCGCAACGCTCGGCGAAGCGTTCGATTTACCCGTCGGCACGAACGTCGAGGGTAAAATGGTTGCGGCGATCCGCCGCCTCGGTCCCGATCACGTTTTCAACATGGACGTAACCGCAGACCTCACGATCATGGAAGAGGCAAGCGAACTAATTAACCGTATCAAGACGGGAAAGCCCATGCCCATGTTCACTTCCTGCTGCCCCGGTTGGGTCAAATTCGTAGAGAAGAAACATCCCGAAATGATCCCCCACCTCTCCACCTGCAAATCGCCTCAGCAAATGTTCGGCGCACTCTTAAAGAGCTACTGGTGCGAGAAAAACGGAATCGATCCAAAAAACCTTTACGTCGTATCCGTCATTCCCTGCACGGCGAAAAAGAACGAGTGCAAGCGCGAAGAGATGATCGATGATGTAGACGCTGCAATCACGACGCGCGAGCTTGCACGCATGTTCAAGACTGCCGGAATCAAGTTTACGGAGCTTCCCGACGAACAGTTCGACAATCCCTTCGCTACGGCGACGGGCGGCGGCGCGATCTTCGGCGCGACGGGCGGCGTTATGGAAGCGGCACTCAGAACGGCGGCGCACATGATGGACGGAAACTTCCAAGTACTCGACTTCTTTGCGGTACGCGGCACGCAGGGCATTAAAGAGGCAACTTACCTCGTAGCGGGCAACACCGTGAGAGTTGCGGTCGCGTCCGGTCTTGCAAATGCCGAAACGATTATTAAACAGATCAAATCGGGCGAAAAGCAGTACGACTTTATCGAGATCATGGCTTGTCCCGGCGGTTGCGTAAACGGCGGCGGACAGCCCACCCTCTCCGACAGCGTGCGCAACAGCGTAGAACTCAAAGAGGCAAGAGCGCAAGCTCTGTACGCAGCGGACGTGAACAATTCCCTTCGCCGCAGTGCGGACTCCCCCGTCATGGACGTGATCTACGACGACTACCTGCAATTCCCCAACAGCTCCAAAGCTCACAAAATTTTACACACGAGCTACAAGGCAGACAAGAAGATTTAAGTCTTCCGAAAATTTACGCACGCGCGGAAATCTCCGCGCGTGCGTTTTTTTAGCCTTTACATGCACTTCCAAATCAGGCGCATTGCAAACGAATTAAAGCGACGTGATCAGAGTATCTGCAAATCCGTAGCCGTCCGTTTGACTTTTTTATTCCTTTTGAATATAATGTTTTGGATATGCAAAAAGAAATAAAGAAAAAAATATTCGGAATCCTGTTTATTCTAGGAGCGGCGCTGTCGTTTGCTCTTATGAACCTTTTCGTCAACATAGCAGGAGAACTCCCGCTCATGCAAAAGGTGTTTTTCCGAAATTTTTTTGCCACGATCATCGTATTTTTTACGCTACTGTTTTCCAAACAGAAATTCCGCATTCACGATAAAAGCTGTATTCTGTGGCTCTTTCTGAGAGCCGGAATCGGTTTTTTAGGCGTAATTCTCAACTTTTATGCAATCGACCATATCGGCAGTATTTCCGACGCATCGATCCTGAACAAGCTTTCCCCTTTCTTTGCAATATTCTTTTCGGTTTTTCTCATGAAGGAAAAACCCTCCATACCAGAAATTATCTTCGTACTGATCGCGTTTGCAGGCGCGATGCTCGTCGTTAATCCCCGCTTCGACATGAAAATCATTCCCGCGCTCTCGGGATTTTTAAGCGGCGCGTGCGCGGGCTTCGCCTATACCTGCGTTCGGGTGCTCGGCAAAAAAGGAGAGCGGAACGATATGATTATCTTCTTTTTTTCGGCGTTCTCCACGCTTGTATCCCTGCCGTTTATGATTATTTATTATGTGCCCATGACGGGAATACAATGGCTCTATATGCTGCTTGCGGGGCTTTCGGCGGCAGGCGGACAGTTCTTTATCACCGCCGCCTATAAGCAAGCTCCCGCCAAGGAAATCGCCGTATTCGATTACGCACAGGTGCTCTTTGCGGCAATTCTCGGCTTCCTGTTCCTGAACCAAATTCCCAAAACGCTGAGCATTATCGGCTATGTAGTCATCATAGGCGCGGCTGTCGGAAATTTTATATACCGACTTGAAAAGAGCAAACGCGAAGCACGCAAAAACGAGCTTTCGCAAAAAAATAATATAAAAAGCGGATAAATTTCTTCCTTGCGCGTTGCTTTTTTATAAAGATTATGCTAAGATGTATTTGTATATTATGGAAGAAAATCAAAACGAACAGATCACTCCCGAAGAAAACGTTCCCTCTGCCGAGACGGACAAGCCCGTTCCGCCTGACGAAAGCGTAAGTGCGGAAGCAGTAACGGCGACCGAACAGAGCGAAGAATCAGAGGAAGCACGGGATAAAAGAGAATCGGAAGAGTTGGAAACTGCAACGGACGGCAAAGAATTTGCCGCCCGCTATCAGTCTGCAAAAGAACGCGATCTTGAAAGGCTCTCCAAAGAAATGGAAAGCCGCGCCTCCAACAATACGAAAAAGAAAAAGTGGAAAACCGCTGTTAAGACGATCGCTATGATTTTATTGATCGGTCTTTCGATCGGAATCATGTTCGGTCTCGGCAGTTATGTGGGCGACGGACAAAAAGGCTTTGTCGAAATGCTGAAAACCACTTTCAGTTGGAAATATTTTTTAGCGCTTGTTGCAGCCGTTATCTGTTTCATCGTATTCGAAAGTTTAAAGTACTCCTACCTTTTAAAAATTTCCATCGGTAAATGGCGTTTGAAAAACTCCGTTAAAACCATGTTCCTCGGAAAATACTACGACGGGATCACCCCCTTAGGCACGGGCGGACAACCCTTTCAGATCTACTATCTGCACAAGCGGAACGTTCCCGCAGGCGTTGCGACAGCCGTTCCTCTTGTCAAATATATTGTGTCTACTTTCGCGTTCGGCATTATATGTGCTGTTTTCCTCGGCTTGGCGCCCGGTTATTTCAAAAACAACACCACGGTATCGAATGCGCTTTCCATCAGCTTTATCGTAATTGCTTGGGTATCTCTGTTTTTCAACCTTCTGATTCCGACAATCATGGTATTGCTTTCTACCTTTCCCAAAGTCGGTAAAAAGATTATCGTTTGGATCGTAAAGGTGCTGCATAAAATACACATCGTCAAGCACAAGTACCCCGTCATGAAAAAATACGTGTACGAAGTGACGGAATACCGAAACGCATTAAAACTGCTTATTAAAAAGTGGTATATGCTGATACCTTTGATTCTGATTTCCATCCTGGAAACCTTGCTCTATCTTTCTTTGCCCTTCTTTGCAGTAATCGCCATTTCGGGAGCCGCCCCGACGGCAGAACTATTGATACAGATATGGTGTCTTACCGCAATGTCCTTCTATGCCGCTTCCCTTGTGCCGACCCCCGGCAACAGCGGCGCGCTCGAAACGGCGTCCACTTTGATTTTTGCCACGGTCGCAGTCGAAGGAATCAGCTCGGTCATCGGTTGGGTGGTATTCACTTGGAGATTCGCCAATTTCTATCTGTACATCGCCGTAGGCGTATGTATGAGCGTATTCTCCATGATCCGCGACGCCGTCCGCGCCAAACGCGCCCGTAAAAAACAAAGCGAAACCGAAACCAAATAAGAGAGACTTCCGTCTCTCTTTTTTATAGTAAACTCACGATCGTTGCCGTGGGTTTTTTATTATGTACGATCAGATAACAATAGCTTGGCTCGGTATACGAGCCTGCAGATCCGGGATTGATGCACAAAATGCCGTCCGCCTCCTCAATCGCGGCGCGGTGCGTATGCCCGTAAAGCGCAATCTCGCAGCCAAGTTCCTTAGCACGCGCCGCCAGACGGGAAAGCCCGCTCTTGACCCCGTACTTATGCCCGTGACAGCACAGGACCGAAAGCCCCTCCGCCTCGATCACACACTCGTCCTCTCCGCCGCCCACGTCGCAATTTCCTTTGATCAAATACGTTTTTTCAGGAAACGTCCGCATAATTTCGCGAAAGTCCCCCACACCGTCACCGAGGTGAATCAAATAATCGTTCTCTCCCGTAAGCGGTGTGATTTTATCAATTGCTTTTCTTCTTCCGTGCGAGTCGGAAACAATCAAGAAGGTTTTCACAGCTCCTCCTTTAAAACGTCCAAAAGCTGTGCAAGCGCTCTTCCTCTGTGAGAAACGGAATTCTTTTCCTCGTCGGAAGCCTCGGCAAAGCTCTTTTTTAAATCATCGCTGAAAAACAGGCTATCGTACCCGAATCCATTCTGCCCGCGTTCCTCTTCCAATATGCTGCCGAAGGTTTTTCCGATTGCGGAATACTTTTTGCCGTCGGGAAACACGAGCGCAACGGCGCAGGTAAAGCTGGCGGATCTATCTGACACGCCCGTCATATTTTTTAATAAAAGCTCTCTGTTTTCGGCGCTGCCGCCGCCCGAATAGCGCGCGCTGTAAATGCCCGGCGCGCCGCCCAAAGCATCTACCGTAAGTCCGCTGTCGTCTGCAAGCGCCGCACGTCCCGTCTTTTTAACGACCGCCTGCGCCTTTAAAAATGCGTTTGCGAGAAAGGTTTCCCCCGTCTCTTCCACTTCCTCAAAAAAACCCGCTTCCTTGGCGGAAATCACAGTATAGCCTTTAAGAATCTCTCTTATCTCTTTTAATTTATGTTCGTTGCCTGTTGCGGCAACGATAACGTTCTCACTCATATTCACTCCTCGCATTTTACGGAAACGATTTTGAATTGATTCACGTCCACAAGTCCCTTATCTGTGAGACGCAGTTCGGGAATGACCGCAAGCGATAAGAACACAAGCGACATAAAAGGTTCTATCCCATCTTCGATCCCCATTCTCCGCGCGTGCGCGGTGATTTCCTCTGTCTCCCTTATGACCTCTTCGTAAGACTTGCCCGACATAAGCCCCGCAATATCGAGGGCAAACGCCCTTTCGAATTTGCCGTTCACGATCGCCATACCGCCGCCCGCCTCTTTAAGAAGCATTGCAACGCGCGCCATTGCCTCGTTATCATCGCCTGCTATAATAAGATTATGACTGTCGTGCGCAACACTTATGCCGAGCGCACCCCCGCAGATCCCGTATCCCTTCAAAAGGCACTTGCCCGTATTTCCGCTTGCGAAATGCCGTTCGATGACGGCAAGTTTACAAACGCCTTTCGGTAAAATCACATCGCCGTCTTTGCCTGTAACGCTTACAATTTCCTCTTCCGTCATAATCCCGTTCGGCTTTACGCGCACGACACGAACATTTCCCGAAAGGTCGAATTTAAAATCGTCCGCCCTGACCTCTTTGATTTTGACCGTGCCCATGACGTCTTTGCTCGAATAGCGTTCTGCGGAAAAGAGCGCTTTATCTCCTTCCGCAACGAGTACGCCGCGCTTGAATACCGCTAAAACGCGGAACTCCTTCAAGTTCTCCACGATCGCGATGTCCGCGTCGTAAGAGGGCGCAATCGCACCTTTATCCTTTAAGCCGTAGCACTCCGCCGTGTTGAGGGTGGCGCACGCAATCGCCCAAGGCGCCGGCACGCCCATACGGACAAGTCTTGAAAGCGCATCGTCTATTTCGCCGTGGGTCCTTAAATCGTAGGCGTTGCGGTCATCCGAACACAGAATAAAACGGCGATAGTTATATGCATTCATTGCCTTGGCATTCTCTTCGATATTGTGCGCGGAAGAACCGTTGCGAAGCTGCACATAGAGCCCGCGTTTAAGCTTTTCGCGGCAGTCGTCCGAATTCACGCATTCGTGATCGGTTTTGATCCCCGCCGTCGCATATGCATTAAGAGCGTTGCCCGAAAGCGCAGGCGCATGACCGTCAATCATTTTTCCCTGCAAAACTGCCGCGCCGATTTTTTGAAGAGCCTCTTCGTCCGCGCCGATAACGGCGGGATAATTCATGAATTCGCCCAGTCCGTAAAACAGCTCGCGCCCAATTTCCCGCTCCGTCTCTCTGCCGTTGAGTACCGCTCCGCTTGTCTCAAAGGGACTTGCCGGCACGCAGGACGGAAGCTGCAGACACACATCCAAAGGATTCACGCCACGATAACGAACGTGCGCAAACGCCTCTTTCATGTATTCCGCGCCTGCGATTCCGCATACGTTCACGATCTCGTGCGGATCGGCTACAATCACGCCCGTGCCGTGTCTTACGGAAAGGAGCGCAAATTCTTCGGGCGAAAGCATGGAACTTTCGACGTGGATATGCGCGTCGATAAAGGACGGCAACGCATACGCGCCCTTCGCGTTATAAATCTCATCCGCCTCGTATCCGCTTCCAACCCCCACGATTTTGCCTTTCTTAACGGCAATATCGCCCTCTTCGGTTTCCCCCGTAAATACGTTGAACACCTTTGCGCCCTTAATGACGAGGTCGCATTTTTCCCGCTTCATAGCGGCATCTATCAGCGTTTTCATAAATCAGATTATAACATAAAAGCGACCCGATTACAAGCCGCTTTTACGATATTTTTTCCTGCGGACTTTCTCCGCTCTCTTTATTATAATTTTTCCGCCGACTTTCTCATATCTCCACTCTGCAAATATAAATCTTTCATAATTCCTCTATTTCAATTTCGCACGCATTCGCATGGAATTGAGAACCGCTAACAGCATAACGCCCGTATCCCCCAAAACCGCCGCCCACAGCGGTACAAACCCCAACACGGATAAAACCATCAATGCAACTTTTACTGCGATCGAAAATACGATATTCTGCGTTACGATTCTGCGCGTCTTTTTTGCGCCCCTGACTGCTTTGGGAAGCGCGGAAAGCTTATCTCCTGCAAGTACGAAATCGCTCGCCTCTATCGCGGCGTCGCTTCCGAGCGCGCCCATTGCCGCCGAAACGTCGCTTGCCGTCATGACGGGCGTATCGTTGATTCCGTCGCCCACGTAGAGGAGTTTCCCCTTTTTAGAAAGCTTCTCCGCCTCTTCCGCCTTTTGTGCAGGCAAGAGGTCGGAAGCAATCGTATCGACGGGGAGTCCCTTTAAGTTCTCTTCCGCGCGCGCTCTCGTGTCGCCCGTAAAGACCGCAATTTCCTGAATGCCCGCTTTTTTGAGCTCTGAAAGCGCGTCCTTTGCATCCTCTCTCACACAGTCGTCGATTTCAATACAGCCCACAAACTTTCCCTCCTCCGCAACGTACACGACGAGGCGGGAGGTTTCGGCTCTTGTAAACTCGATCCCCTCTTCCTGCATGAAACGACCGCTCCCCACAAGCACGCTCTTGCCGTCTATAACGGCTTTGAGCCCTCTTCCTTCAACCTCTTCGCAACTGCTCGCAAGCGCCGCTTCAACGTCCTTGAACGCCTGTGCAAGCGGGTGGGAAGAACATTTCTCCGCCGCGGCGGCAAGCGCAAGCGCGCGTTCGTCGCCGTTGACTTTTACAACCGTGAATTTTCCTTCCGTAAGCGTTCCCGTCTTATCGAATGCAGCGCACTTTATGCCCGCAAGAATATCGAGATATACCGCGCCCTTCGTCAATATTCCGTGCCGCGCAAGCGTTCCCACGCCCGAAAAATAGGTGAGCGGAACGGAGATGATAAGTGCGCACGGGCAAGAAATGACGAGGATATTCAACGCTGCCATGATCCACTTAGAAAAGTTATAACCGTCAATCAGGGGCGGCACGACCGCCACGAGGATCGCAAGAAGCACAACGACTGGCGTATAAATTCTTGCGAACTTCGTAATAAACTTTTCGGGCTTCGCCTTTTTGGAGGAAGAGTTCTCTACAAGCTCCAAAATCTTTGCCGCCGCACTCTCTCGTTCGGGGCGCAACACTTCCGCCGTAACCGCCGACCCTGCGTTTACGCAGCCCGATAAGAGCTCGTCGCCCCTGTGCTTTTCCTGTAAATACGCCTCGCCCGTCATGGACTTCGCGTCAATTTCGGCGCCGTCGGATAAGAGCATGCAGTCTGCGGGAATTTTATCCCCCTTCCTTAAAAGAATGATATCGCCCTCTTTCAGATCTTCGGGAAGCACCTCTTCCTCTTTTCCGTCTTTCAGAAGGATCGCGCCGTCGCTTTTGAGCGAAGCAAGCTTTTTGATCGCTCCGCGCGACGAGCCCACCGCAATCGACTGCAACAGCTCGCCGATTCCGTAGAGGATCATAACGATCGCTCCTTCCATACTTTCTTTAAGCGCAAACGCACCCGCCGCCGCAACCGTCATTAAAAGATTTTCGTCCAATAAAATTCCCAAATGAAACCCGCCTTTGAAAATTTTAGGGACATTCGTAATCACCGTCCACACGACCTGCCAGCCCGCCGCCGCGAACGAAGCGAGATACAGCCCGAAACTCACCCACCCGTTGACACTTTCGAAAAAGGAAACGACTAATGCGGGAATAAAAAACGCGATCGCAATGACAAGGCTGACGATTTCTTTGATATGCCGCTCTTTCTTTTCAGGCGCGCCCGCCTCGACGATCTCCACTTCTTCAAAATGCGATATGACTTCCCGCGCCCGTTTCTCGATCTCTTCCGCCCCTTCATCTCTCAGAATAATACTGACGCGCTGGGTCACAAAATCTACCTGCGCTTCCTCCACGCCCTCGATCCCTTCGAGTTCGTCCGATAATTCCATAGCACACGCCGCACAGTCTAAGTTGCGGATCAGAATGACTTTTTTCATAAACTATCCCCTTCTTTACACCCAATATGCACGAGCGCAAGTTCCAACACCGCGAGAATATGCGCGTCTGCGAGAGAATATAAAATATTCTGTCCGTCGCGCCGCGCTTTTATAATGCGATTGTCGCGCAAAATACGGAGCTGGTGCGACACGGCGCTTTGATTACCGCCCACCGCTTCGACAATGTGATATACACACATCTCCCCTTCGCGGAGCGCAAGCAAAATTTTTAATCTGCTCGGCTCGCTGATCGCCTTGAACTCCGACGAAAGACTTTCGACGTTTTCATTCGTCGGCATATTTTCCTTAGCGCGCTTTGCGGCGAGCGCGTGCGCTTCCTCGTGATCGCATTCCATAACGTTACCTCTTTATATTATTATATGAATAACTGTTCATATATTAGCACAGAAAAAAACGCCTGTCAAGCGTTTTTCCAAAAAAATATTAAATTTTTATTTCGCGTTCCGAACGGAATGCCTTTCCGTTCAAATAAGAAAGTGCACCCGTAAGCTCCAAACGCAGCTCCTTTGCAATAAGGCGCTGACGCGTAAGATTGTGAGTGCGGTTGAACCCGTTGTTTCCGTACTTGGTATCGCCCGCGACGGGTGCACCCAAATAGGCAAGATGGGCGCGGATTTGGTGCGTTTTACCCGTATGCAAAGTCACACGCAAAAGGCTCGTCTCCTCCCGCTCTTCCAAAACCTCGTATTCGGTAACGATCTTTTCGCCCCTGTCCTTGGAAATGCGCACCAGGGATTTTTTTTCGTCCTTTTCCAAATACGCGACTTCGACGGCGTGCTTTTCGGGCATACGCCCCACGACGAGCGCCGAATAGATCTTCTGTATGCGACGGTTGCGGAACGCAGAGAGAAGCGCATCTTCCGCCTCCTTCGTTTTGGCAAAGATCATCACGCCCGCCGTATTGCGGTCAAGGCGGTGAATGAAATATGCCTCGCCCCTCTCGGAGAGTTCAGAAAAGACAGCCTCCGAATTGACCCCGTCCGCCTTATCGACGACAACCACGTTACCGTCCTCATAGAGCACGGAAAACGCCTCCTTCGCCTCCTCTTTGGCGGTGAGAAGGTAATCGACTCGGTCGCCCGCCATGAGCGGACAGTCGCTTAAAACGCGTTTGCCGTTCACTTTAATCCTGCCCTCTTTTAAAAGAATGCGGAAGCGGAACGAAGCTTGCGCCGAAACGTTATCGGTGAACGTTTTTAAGGTTACGTTTTCTTTTGCTTCGTAAGTTTTCAAAAGTCTTTTTCCCCAAAATCAAGATTGCAAAGGGAACGGGCAAAATAAAGATACAAGCCGTTCCGAACGAGAGCGCAAAATAAGTTACGTAAGAAAGGAGCAATGCGCTTCCTGTCTGCAAGGCGGCGTAGAGGAGCGCTCTTCTCTTTCCCACCTCTTTCGCACTTGCCGCGATCGCAGATATGCAGGGCGAAGTCGCAAGCATGAACACGGCGAATGCGAACGCGCTTCTTGCGCCGTAAGGGAACGCGCCGCCGAAAAACATATAGAGAGATCCCGCAACGTTTTCCTTTGCAATCAGCCCCGATAGCGCGGCGTAAGCTACGCGCCAATCGTTCATGCCTATGGGCGCAAACAGATATTTGAACGCCCCGCACAGCGACGAAAGCATACTCCCCTCTGCTCCGCAGAATCTGAACGAAAAATCGAAAGAAGATAAAAACCACGAGAGCAGGAAGAATGCCAATATGACAGTCGCCACCTTTATTATAAACTGTTTTACCTGAAAGAGCAAGGATTTTACAACGAATGCGGGGCGCGGAATTTGCAAAGGCGCAAGTTCAAGCAAAAACGGCTCGCGCTTCTTTTCCTTTAAAAAAAGCGCGGCGACGAACGAAAGCCCCACGCCGAGCGCATACAGCAGAACGACCGCGATAAAAGGGTTTTTAAAAAATGATACGGACAGCGCGAGATAGACGGGAAGTTTGGCGCTGCACGAAATATACGGAAGACAGAGAACGACCCTTCTTTGCATTTTTCTATCGTCGAGACCGCGCGTTGTGGCGATTGCAGCCGCAGTGCATCCAAAGCCCATTAAGAGCGAAAATACGGCTCTGCCGTTCAGACCCACTTTCGAAAAAGCGCCGTCCGTAAGCGCCGCAAGGCGCGACATGAGTCCGCTCTCCTCCAAAAGAATCAAAAACAGATACAACAGCGCGATCTGCGGAAGAAACCCTAAAACTCCCCCCACGCTCGACAATATTCCGTCTTTTACAAAAGAACGCAGAACGGACGAATTGATCCGATCGGCAAAGGAAGCGAGCGTTTGGGTAAAAAGCGATTCAAGCCCGCTTTTTAAAAAGTCGCCCAATAGATTCGGATAGAACGTAATAAAAAAAGCGGAAAGTAGCAGAACGAGAAAAAAGGGAAAACAAAACCAACCGTTCGTGAGCAACTTATCCGCGCGGGAAAGTCCCGCCTTTTCGGGACGGAATACGGAAGGTTCTATGACGTTTTCGCCTCCGTGAAACGCTTTCTGCGGCAAAAATAGAAATTCGTCCATTGCTCTTAAAAGCGTTTTTTTATGATATTTTTCCGCGGAAATAACGGGAATGTTCAAACGATTCGCAAGTTCTTTCATATCAACAAAACCGCCCCCACGCAGAAAACGTTTTTCCTTGGTCAGTACGAGCATTGCTCTGCGCCCCTCGGCAAGCCGATTGAAGAGCGGAAGCGACCTGTCGAGAGAAGCGCACTCCGAAACGAATACAAGAGGCGCATTTTCCTCTTCCTTTATGTATGATACGGCGAGTTTTTCTTCCAGACTCAGCGCATCCTCGGCATAAATACCCGGAAGGTCGCACACCGTAACCTTGCCGCTCTTCAATGAAATTTTCTTTTCGAGCACACCTACCGTAACGCCGTGCCAATTTCCCACCTTTGCGTGCCCGCCCGTCAGCTTATTGAAAAACGTGCTCTTGCCCGCGTTGGGGTTTCCTACAAGCAATAATTTTACTTCCTGCATATCTTTATCCCTTCGGCTACCTCTCTGCCGATCGCCAATTTTGCGCTTCGCGCCTGAATGAGATAAGTTTTTTTAAAAAAGGAAACTTTGAGAAGAACAAGCGGCGCACCCGCCGTAACGTTCAGATAGCGCAGTCTTTCGCGCACCCCGTCCGAAAGAACGACCTCCTTAATAACCGCCTCTTCCCCTGCCTTCATATCGCAAACGTTCATAATATAAAAAATGCGGACGGGGCGTTTTTTATGCCCTGTCCGCATTCGCGTTTTTTATGCATTGTTAGTTTCACGCACCGTTCTGTTCCCTCTCAACTTCAAAGCTCCGTTTGTGAGGATCGGAGAAATAATGAGCCAAATCGCGGCAAGCAAGATCAACGAATATACGATGATTGCACCCACACTGCGCGGTCCCATAAAGATTGCGGAAACAAGATTGAAATCGAAAATTCCGTAAAGCCCCCAGTTTACCGCGCCGAGAAGAACAAGAATATAAGAAATAAGATTTGCTATAACCATATCTCTGCCTCCAAATACGAGTATCTGCAATCGGAGGTGTATTATGCAAAAAACCCGCCTTCCAGACGAAAGACGGGTTTTTGATTATTTCTTATCGGTCTTTTTCTTTTTACCTTTAAGCTTTTCAAGGTCGACTTCTTCAACCTTCTTATCGGAGGGTTTCACAAGGAAGAGCACCACAACGATAATAGCAAGCACGCCCGAAATCGCAAACAGTACGACGGAAACTACGTTTTCCTCCAACCACTGCGACTGGCTGGGAATGGTATCGATCGGGTTTCTGACCTCGACTACCTGAATGCCTTCCGCGGTTTTTCCGGGGAGCACGCTGTCTTCGACGTTCAGCGTAAGGATGTAGAACCCTGCTTCCTGCGGAACAAAGGAGAGCGCGGAATCGGGATCCCAATAATAATCGTTATCCGTTCTGTTCCACTTTGCCTCGTCGTCCTCATCGACGTCCTTATCAAACGTACTGATTTCGCGGAGAATCTTTTTGTCGTTATCAGGCTGCTTCTCGTCAAACGCCTTAAACAAGTCAATATATTTCTTTGAATTCTTCACGAAGTCGGAATAAGAACTCGGTATTTCGCCGTTATAACCGTTTGACGCAGTTGCATTCGCGCTGTTATAACGATAGAGCTTGTACTCCGTTTGATAACCCGTAAGCGCAACAACATCAAAACTGCCGAATTTATAGG
This sequence comes from uncultured Christensenella sp., assembly GCA_910585595.1. Classification (GTDB taxonomy): domain Bacteria; phylum Bacillota; class Clostridia; order Christensenellales; family Borkfalkiaceae; genus Gallimonas. The sequence continues at coordinate 122,451 of CAJUET010000002.1, forward strand.
TATCGTTTCTGTAACCGAGACTCTGTTCTTCGGTATCCTCGATCGTAGGTCCTTTGTAGTCGATCGTGAAACTGAATTCGGGGATTCCTTCGATGTCCCAAATATTACTGCCCGTAACGTTCACGAGATTGCCGTCCAAATAATACTGCATCGCGTTGTTCGAAGAGTCCTGCGCAAGCACGCGGAATTTATAAACCCCTTTTTCGGTAACTTCGATCTTCAACGCATTGTAGTTAAGGGAAGTCTGCGACGATGCGGAAGCGCCTTCGCTCTGGCTCGGCTTGAAGTAATAAATACTGAACTTCAGATTTCTGTAACCCGCATAATCGCTCTTAATGAGATTGCGCAGGGAAGGAAGATAAATGTACGCGCCCGTACCCGCGCTCGTCTTTTCCGCCGCTATGTCAAGATCCTTTTGGTAATCTCCGACTGCCTTATCAAACGCCGCTTTATCCGCTTCTTCGACAATATTGCTGTCGTCTTTTGCTTTAAGGTATTCATAATAGGGACCTTCTTTTTGGCGGTCAACCTTAATGAAATTAAGCGTAGCTGTCGTGCTTTCGACTTTCTTTTCTTCCTCGCCCTGTTCAGTATAGGCAGTTCCCTCTACCGGTTCCGTTGCATTCTTGTGCGCATACCAACTTAAATAGACGTAGGTATCGTTCTCCTTGTTGTCGTCGTGCAACTTAAAGCGAATGGAGACCAATTCCTGCCTTGCGGCGTTCTCCTGCGAAGGCAATAAATAAGTGGAAGTCGTAAGCGATTTGTAGTTGTATTTTTCGTATTCCGCGTATTCCTTTTTCGTATCGTCGTCCGCGTCGGAAGGCGTCTTGATTTCCTTATCGTTAGGCAAATAATTCGTTTTCTCTTCGCCATCGACTTTGGTTTTGAGCATATAGTATTCGCGCGTTACGGTAACGCTGTCGTCGCACACGTCGATCGCCTTGTAGGAAAGGGAGAACTTCTGCCCGAGCTTAAACGCATAAACCTCTTCGTTGAGTACAAGCACCGCAGGCGCCGTATCTTCCACCCGGTCATTCTTGTTGAGGTTCATCCCTTGGTTGTTGAGCGACTTCATGAGAAGAGTCTGCTTTGTATCCTTATCCGTTTCCTCTTCCGTCTCATTCTCTTTGGGGAAGGTCGCCGTAAAGGTGATGGGCGTATTGGGCGTAGAGGAAGAGGATGAACGGTATTCCAAATAGTAACCGCCGATATTCTCGAACCTGCCCGCCTCGCTGTCATTTACAAGCACGTTAAACTCGCCGCTCTGGCAGCCGTCTTCATTGAATTTAATCGTAACGTCGCCCGTTTTATCAACAGAAACTTTCGATTCCTGTTCGTTTACGGCAACGTCGAGATTTGTACCGTCTACATTCTTCGTAAATACGATCGAATTCGTTGTCTTTCCGTCTTTGGAAATATTCTCTTCCGCACTCTCAAAATCAATCGTAAATTTTTCAAACTTGATGTCGCCGAAAGCAAACTGCATCGAAAAATACTGTACGCTCGATTCCGTTGCGGCATTTTCTTCTTTATTCTTCTCGTACCACTTCAATGCGAGATCACGGCGATAATAAACCTTGCCGCCGTTATTTCCGTCGGACAAATCGGCATTGGAAAAAGTAAACTGCACGTACTGCGTATCTGCCCCTTCGATCTCACTTTTCCCCACTTCGCCGTTCGTGCCCGCAAAAAAGATACCCGAAGGCAAATAGTCGCTTGCAAAAGCCGATATCTTCGGCAAGCCGAATCCAAGCCCCAAAATCAAAAAGAGCGCCGCAAACAGCGATATAATTGTGATATAACGTTTTTTAACCTTACTCATGAATAACTCCGCATGGACATATAGTCCGAGTATCTTATATATTTTACACGAAATTTATCTGCCCGTCAAGCGGTATTCGGCACTTGTCCGAAAAAAACGAAAATTTCACTGTCCGTGCACCCGTCTTATCACCGCGGAATCGTCGAACAGACTCCACGGCGCTTCGTCTACGGGCGGTTCCGCCACGAAACGCATACGCTCGCGGGTCACGGGATGCGTGAAAGAGAGCGAATAGGCGTACAGCGCCAGCTTGCCCTTTTTCGCCTTTTCGCCGCCGTAGCGCATATCGCCGTATACGGGATGATTGAATCCCGCCATCTGTACGCGGATCTGGTGACTTCTGCCGGTGTGCAGTTTGATCTCGGCGAGCGTTAAATCTTTTTGCACGCCCTCCGTGCGGTATTCGAGCGAAGCAAATTTTGCCCCGTCCGTTCCCTGCGGGCAGAGATAAACCATATTGTTGACGGTGTTCTTTTTTAAATAGTTCTCCATCTTTCCCTCTTCGGGAGAAAGCGTGCCCACGAGCACCGCAAGATAGCGCTTATCAAAGTCGCCCGTACGCATTTGTTCGGAGAGCCTGCCCGCCGCCTTGCTCGTTTTGGCAAACACCATGACCCCGCCCGTGGGGCGGTCGAGCCTGTGTACGAGCCCCGTATAGACGTTTCCCTTTTTATCGTAAGTCTTTTTGAGATACGCCTTTACGCTGTCGAGGGCGTTGTCGTCGCCGCTCTCGTCGGGGCAGGACGCAAGGTTCTGCGGTTTCACCACAACGATCAAATGATTGTCCTCAAAGAGAATGGGAAATGCTTCCGTTCCGAGTTCAGTCATGAATAAAAATTCCTCCCGCGCCGCAAGGCAGCGCCAAGCCTTCTTCCGTGGGAAGCCCCACCTCGTAAGATTCAGTTCTCCCCTTTCTGCCACCGAGCGCGAGCGAAAGGAGATTATCGAGCACCGCAGGCTGCAAGCCCGTCGTGTAACTGTTGATCAAAAAGAACAGCGGCTCGTCCGACATAAGTTCGGCGCAAAGTTTTACGAACGGAAACAAATCGGATTCTATCTTCCACATTTCTCCGTTCGGTCCTCTGCCGTAAGAGGGCGGATCCATGACGATTGCGTCATACCTGTTGCCCCGCCGTATCTCCCGCCGCACGAACTTGATGCAGTCGTCCACGATATAGCGGATCCCCTCGTTAAGACCGGAAAGCCTTGCATTCTCTCCCGCACGCTCTACCATGCCCTTTGCGGCGTCTACATGCGTAACTTCCGCGCCCGCCTTTCTTAAAGCGACGCTCGCGCCGCCCGTGTAAGCAAACAGGTTTAGCACTTTGATTCTGCGGTTCGCGTTTTTGATAAGCTCCATGCAACGATCCCAATTTACCGCCTGTTCGGGAAAGAGTCCCGTGTGCTTGAAGCCCATGGGTTTTATGCGGAACGTGAGATCGCGATAGGAAATTTTCCAGCTCTCGGGTACGGTTTTTTTATACTCCCAACCACCGCCCCCCTTTTCGCTCCGCTTATAAACGGCGTGCGCAGGATAGGCAAAAAGATCGCGCTGCGCCTCCCAAATGACCTGCGGATCGGGACGGAGCAAAACGATTTCGCCCCACCGTTCGAGTTTATATCCGTCGCCCGTGGCAATGACGGAGTAATCTTTCCATTGATCAGCAAGTTTTATCATAATTGATTGACCGCGCCCGCAAATGATAATTATTTTTTACGGACACTGTTTTTTCTTTTTATTATAAACGGAAATAAACGGAAAGTAAAGTAAATTCTAAGGCGAAACGGTTTTTTGCGAAAAATTGACAAAAAGCGCCTCCTTATAGGAAACGCTTCTTTCTTAAAACTCCCGTATATCGTCGAAGAAGTAGCCGTTGTTTTTATCGAGGCTGTACTGCATGACCTCTTCTTCTTGCGAGCCGTACCTGCGCATGAGATAGTAGCAGGTTTTAGCATAATAAGAAGTCATAAAACCCGATTGTCTGTCATAGCCGATGGCTGTCACATAGAAAGAGTATTCTCCCACAACAAGTTCTTTTTCCGTTGCCGCAGCCTCTTTTTTCAGCTCGTCCGTACTCTTTCCGCTTTTGACCGTCTTTTGGGATACCTTCTTCGTTGTACCCGTTTTGCAGTCGTAGGCGTAATATTTCGTCCACCACCGCCCCATATCTCCTTTCACGAGATAAATCGTACTGCCGTTTATTAACATCGTTACGCCGTTGGGAACATCTCCGAAGTCGTAAGCAACCGCCGCAGAACCGCCCGTAACGCGAATAAACTTATAAATACGATCATCGTTGTCGGAATTTCTCCTATAAAATAATATTATAACGAAAAGACTACCGTTTACGCAGTAAAAATCTTCGAATCTATATTCCATATCGCTTTCTGCATTGAATACGGAAAGCTCCGTGCACTCTTCCGTTTCAAGATTGATCGCGTATGTTTTCGAACCGAATAAATAGACGTATTTTCCGCACCTTTGATACACTTCGTATGAAAGATCGTCGAAAGGAACGGCGTGCTTTTCTCCGCCTTTGATATAATATTCAAACCCTCCGTCCTCAATAGCGTATACACAATCCCCGTCGAGCTCTCCGTAGAAATTTTCATGCAGAAGCTCTGCGGTACGCGAGAAAATCACGCCGAAATGAGGATACCCTTCGTTTACAACATACACGAGCGAATTGGAAACCTTAATTTTATAATCTTGCGGATCCTCCGTATCGGGCAAATCGTACAAATCGGACGACTCCTTCGTAAAGTAATTATAATGACAGAGCCTGCAATCGGATTCGATTTGAATGATATAAAAAATTTCGTAAGTTCCGCTTATGTACTGATAGGAAACAATTTTAAAATCCTCCGCGCCGTATTCCGTTTCGCCGACGGTGAGCGAAGTTAAAAGAGCTTCCTCCTCCGTTCCGTCCGTGCGGGAACGCAAATTTCCCTTATACAGCCACAGTCCTTCCGGCGCACCGAGGGAATCGGGAATAACTTCTGACTCGTAACGGGGTTCTACCGATTTACAGGCAACCGTAAGCAATAATAGCGGCAAAGCAAACAGCAACGCCGTTACGATCATAAAAGTTTTGCGGAAATATTTTTTCATACTTCTATTTTATCATCCGTCTTTGGAAATTGCAACCCCTTTACTAAAATTTCCCCGCCGAAGCGGGGAAACCGTTATTTCATAAATACGAGCACGCTCAGACTTCTCGGTGGAAGCGTAACGAGCCGTTCGGCGGCGGGCGCAACCTCTGCGGGTACGATCTTTTCGGGATCATCCAACGTGTTGTAATCTTCAAGATTTCCTTCCAATCGCTGAATGCGCGTCAGGGAGCCGAAGTCAAAGTCGCCTTCGATCTCCACTTCCATTTCCTCATCAGAGGCGTTTACCGCTTTTACATACACCGTTCCGTCCCGTTCGACAGCTGAGGCATATAGCTTTTTATCTTCTTCCGCAGTCGTGGGAAGAGCAAAGTCCCCTTCATAAATGCCGAAGAGTTTTTGCACATAATAGTTTGCAGTCGCGTAAGATCTCTTTCCGTCGAACCAAATGAGGTCGGGACTCCACTGCGCATATCCGATCCGTGCCAAAAGCGGCGCATAAGACGCCATGACAACAACGTCTGCGTTCTGCTCCATGCCCGTCATGAAAGCCGCCTCGGCAAGTGCACCTTCCCAGCAGTTCGCCTGCGGCGCATTGAATTTTCCGCCGCACGCTTCGGGTACGTGAGCCGCGTATTCGCCCGCGCAAACCTTTCCGTCCCTCGGATAATCGTCATACATATGCACGTTTTTATACAGCCATTCGGGAGCAACGTAGAAGTGCTCGTCGGAAGCGTAGACAAAATCGGGATTCTTTTTTAAATTCTCCCTCGTCCACTCCCAAGCGCTTTTATGCGTCGCGGTTCCGACGTTGGGTCCCACCGTGCCGATAATTTTCAAATCGGGATATTTTTCATGCAAACGGCTTTCGAAAATTTCGAAACGCCTGTGAAATTCGTTGCTCCTGCCGTTCACTTTATCGAGCCATTGCTCGTTGCCCACGCCGAAATATTCGAGCGCGAAGGGTTGCGGATGCCCCATTTCTGCGCGCACCCTGCCCCAAACGGTATCTACGCCGCCGCGCGCAAATTCGACGATATCAAGTGCGTCCTGAATATAAGATTCAAATTCGGGACTGTCCACGGGAACGATCTCCGTCGACATATATTGGCAAGCCATGCCGACGTTGACGACGGGCAAGGGCTTTGCGCCCAAATACTCACACAGTCTGAAATATTCAAAGTAACCGATTCCGAGCGTCTGCCCGTAATGAGAATACTGCGAACGGAAGCCGTTGCTTTCGTCGTTGCCGTGCACTGCCCAACGGTTCCAATTATGTTTGCGCCGTTCCTTTGCTCCGAGCGAATTTTTCCAAAGATATCTGTTTTCGAGCGTGTTCCCCTCGACAACGCACCCGCCGGGGAAACGTAGAAAACCGGGTTGTAATTCCCTCATAAGGTTCACAAGGTCGCGGCGGAATACGCCGAGCACCGCATTTTCGGGAATCATCGAAAAGAAGTCGAAATGTACCGTGCCGCTCTTTAACAGGGTCACTGCGAAGTCACCCCGCTCCAACGAAACTTTGCTTTTTAACGTAAACTGATAGCGGCGCCAATGACCGTCCGCTTTGAATTTCACTTTTTTGACAAGCACGGGTGCTCCGTCCCTGTAAACGCCGATAAGCGCACCGCTCTTATAGTCGTAGGAACGCGCATAGAACGAAACGCAGTATTTCATGCCCTGTTCAAGATAAATTCCGTCGAATGCCTTGTTCTTCATTCCCCCGCCTGCTGCGGTTGCAGCAAGGCGCATATAGTGCGGATTTTCAGGAAAGAGCGCGCGATCGGTTTTGACTTTGAGCGCCGCCGAGTCCCCGCACGGAAACGCTTCCCATGCATAACCCCCGTCGAAAGCGGCGGTATAGTCGCCTGGTTTTCCGTAGGCGTCCTTTGCCTCGAAATTGGGATTTTCGAGCATCTCGGCGTTTAAACCGCCGTCCAGCCCGTAATTGATATCTTCAAGAAACAGTCCGATCGTTCCCTTCGTAACGGTTCTTTTATTTTCACGAGTGAATTGAATTTTCATAATTGCTCCTTGCGTCACGCCGGAATTTCTTTGCCTTCGGACGACTGTTCGATCGAATGTGCAATATAGGTAATATGATCGGCGGCACGCTCTAAATTGCCCACAAGGTTAATAAACACACTCGAATTTTGCGGTTGGCACTTTCCCTCGTTCAAACGTTCGATATGCGTGGAAACGAGTTTGCGGCGATCCTTGTCGATTGCGTCCTCCTGAATATCCACTTCTTCGAGCTTTGCTACATCTCTGTTTAAAAAGGCGTCGCGGGAAAGTTCGTAAAGATTCTTTATTTTATCGAACATCCCTTCAAGTCCCGCCAAAAACTCCTGAGAGAATACAAGTTTGTCGTTCACATAGTGCCCCGTATACTTCGTAACATTATCGGCAAGTTCGCTGATACGCATAATGTCGTTCAATACGTAATGAAGCGACGAAACCGTCTTTTCTTCGTCGATCGTAAGCGGAGAGGCGGAAAGCTTGATAAGGTAAGATACTACCTTTTTATTTGCCAAAGAAAGTTCCTCATTGCGTTCGATCACTTTCTCTTTTGTCTCTATATCCTTTTTTAAAAACGCCTCGAAAGACAAATCAAGCGTTTTCATAGCATAGGAAAATATTTCACCCGTTTCATTAAACAAATGTCCGAGCGCCACCGAAGGAGTATTGAGAAGCCTTTCATCGAGTTCGGACAACGCAAGTTCGGGCAATGCTTCTTCCCCTTTATTTTTATCTCGTACCAAAAGATTGGCGAGCTTTACAAAGAGATTGATAAACGGGATAAAAACGAGCGTTCCGACGACGTTAAAAATCGTATGAAAAAGCGCGACACGCATGGGGATCGCCTCTTTCACAGGAAATACGGGATCGAGCAAAGTCGCCGCGAAGCCCTTCCACGCGAGGAGTATTACGGCAAAGATGATTGCCCCGAAAACGTTGAACAAAAAGTGAATCAGCGCCGCACGCTTTGCATTACTGTTTGTTCCAAACGAAGAAATAAGTGCAGTAGCGCACGTTCCTATGTTCGAACCGATTATAATAAAATAAAGCGCATTACCCGAATCACCGCCGACCGTTATTCCGCTCGCCAATAACGAAATAACAATCGCATTTGTTGCGGCAGACGACTGTACGACCGCAGTAAAGACCATACCGATGAGCAGTAGTAGTAACGGATGTATGTTCGCACCGAATACGCGCATCATAACTTCCGCTTCTTCACCTTCCTGAGGGAAGGCATCCTTCATCACAAGAAGTCCCACAAAAATCAAACCGAATCCCGCAAGCGCGCTGCCGATCGATTTTACTTTATCTTTCTTGAAAATCATAAGCATGAGCGCGCCGACTGCGGAGCAGGCGAGGAAAAAGGTCGTAATTTGAATATCCGCCAAAGAAACGATCCAGGTGACGAGCGTCGTACCGATATTCGCGCCCATGATCATGGCGGTTGCCTGGAACAAGGTCATGATACCTGCATTCACAAGTCCTACGACCATGACGGTGGTGAATGAAGAACTTTGTCCGAGTACTGTGACCGCCGTACCGATCCCCACGCAGGCAAAACGGTTCTTCGCCGTTTTATTGAGCAGAGTTTTTAACGGTTTGTGCGCAAGTTTAGTGAGATTTTCAGAGAGCAGCTTCATGCCGATCAGAAGCGCTCCCATACCCCCTAAAATCTCTAAAATAATATAGACGTAATTCATATAATATTCCTCTATCGTATAAGCGAAGCCCGCTTTTTTATTATAACAGGAACTGCGGCTGTTTGTCATTCGTTTTAAAGCAATTTGTTAAAAATATTTTCTCCCCTTACGGACGGAAATTCAAAGCCCCGCGCAGAACGCGGGGCTAATACCGAATGTTATTATTTAGCAGATTCCCTGCGCCGTCATTGCCTGAGCGACCTTTTTAAAGCCCGCAATGTTCGCGCCCGCAACGTAGTCGCCTTTTAAGCCGTATTCCTCCGCCGCAGAATCCACGTTATGATAAATATTTACCATAATATCCTTTAACTTTTTATCGACTTCGTCGAACGTCCAATACAGCCGCCCGCTCGACTGCGCCATTTCGAGCGCGCTCGTGGCAACACCCCCCGCGTTCGCCGCCTTTGCAGGCAGCAAAACGATCCCCGCTTTTTGGAACGCAGCGATCCCTTCGAGCGTGGTGGGCATATTCGCTCCCTCACCGACGAGCTTTACGCCGTTTTTGATAAGTGCCTTTGCGCTCTCCGCGTCTATTTCGTTCTGCGTTGCGCAGGGAAGAGCAATGTCGCAGGGAATATTCCAGATTCCCTTACAGCCCTCGTGATACTCCGCACCCTTTACACGCTTTGCGTATTCCGAAATGCGCCCCCGCTCTACTTCCTTGATCAGCTTGACGACTGCAAGATCGATGCCGTTTTTATCGTAAACGTAGCCGTTTGAATCGTACATGGCAACAACCTTTGCGCCGAGCGACTGCGCTTTTTGGGTAGCGTAGATCGCAACGTTTCCCGAACCCGAAACGATGGCCGTCTTTCCCTTCAAACCGTCGCCGCGCACGTTTAACGCTTCTTCCGTCATGTACACGAGTCCGTAACCCGTCGCCTCGGTACGCGCGAGCGACCCGCCGTAACTGAGCCCTCTGCCCGTAAGTACCCCGACGTGCTCGTTACAGATACGCTTATACTGTCCGAAAAGGTAACCGATCTCCCTTCCGCCCACGCCGATGTCGCCCGCAGGAACGTCGGTATCCGCGCCGACATGACGGTAAAGTTCCGTCATAAAGCTTTGGCAGAAGCGCATGATCTCGTTATCGCTCTTGCCCTTAGGGTCAAAATCCGAACCGCCCTTTCCTCCGCCGATCGGAAGCCCCGTCAAGCTGTTTTTAAGGATCTGTTCGAGTCCTAAAAATTTGATCACTGAAAGATTGACGGTCGGGTGAAATCTCAGACCGCCCTTATAAGGTCCGATCGCGCTGTTGAACTGCACGCGATACCCTTTATTGACATGTACTTTATTTTGATCGTCCACCCAAGGCACGCGGAACAAGATCACGCGTTCGGGCTCGACGAAGCGCTCCAAAAGCGCGGCGCTCTCGTATTCGGGGTGGCGCGAAACAACGGGTTCGAGGCTCGTTAAAATCTCCGTAGCCGCTTGGTGAAATTCTCTTTCGTTAGGGTTTTTTGCCTTGACTTCGGCAAGGACTTTTTCAACGTATTTCATAAATGATCTCCTGTGCTGTAACTTACTTTATCATTATACCAGATCAAAAAAAATTTGCGCGGTTTTCGGGGAAATTTTTCCGTCCGAACCTTCGCAATTTTTTATATGGACTATAAGCGGAGTTTATACTTCCCCGTCGAGCATGGAGATCAGCCTGGGAATATCCATGGCGGTGAGGATCTTCCGGATCTCCCCCTTAGCGTCCGTTACGATCACCGCAAGCAGTCTGCGATTTTCCGAAAATGCGTCGAGCGCGTCCTCTACGGTATCGTTTAAACGCAAAACCTTATAATAGAGCGCGTCGCTCTCCGATAAAAGATTCTCCGTCTTTTGCCGTAAAAACGCGTCGGCACTTTCACCCTTCGTGAGCGCTTCGCCGAGCGCGCGCACGATGGAACGGTTATTGACGATGCCCAAAAATCTCCCGCTCTTATATACGGGCAAATTGGAATAGCCAGTTTTCGAAATCAGCTTGGCGGCATTCCCTACGCTCTCATGGCTTTCAATCCCCACGACCGGGGGCTTCTTTTTCAGTTCCGCAAGTTTAGGCGGCGAAGTAAGAAGTTTCGCGATATGACAAATCGTCGCCGTCGCCTCGTCGGTGGGTTCCGCGATCACGCGGTCGGTCGTCGTGTTATGCACGATAGCGTTTCTGAGCCGTGCAAAGGCAATAAGCTCGTCCTCATACTTGCCCAAAGCGGACTGCATGGGAGCGAGCCGGCGGACGAGATCGGCAAAACCGAGCGTACCTTTCCCTTTATAGAGCGCCCGCATACGGGCGTCGATCAAATTATAAGCGGCAATAAATTCAAGCGCGTTACTCATATTTCAATTATAACATACAAACGGACGGATTTCAAGAGAAAACTCAAAAACCGCTCTTTTTATGCAGATAAAACCCTCTCCGTCGGGTTTCGACGATATGATATTCCTGTTCCCGTTTCATTTCGTAAACGCAGGGGCTTGCGGGCGAGGCATAGGCAAGTTTTCCCGCTATATCCGCCGCTTCCGCATAACCGTAGGCGCACAGGCACACGGGCACACCGTACAGATACGCATCTGCGCGAATGAGCACTTGTTCCAAACTTTCATTGAGCTCTTCGAAAATACACACAGTCAAATCCGCTCCGCAGAGAGAAATCGTTTCGACGACTTGCGGAAAGTATAAATCTTCGGCAACGACGATCCCGATTTTACCCGCCTTGGTATCGTAAATTTTAATACCCGCGCCGGGGCGGTATTCGGAAGAATCGAGTTGATTGAGCATATCGGAAACGCCCAAAATCCTGCCCCTGTCCGCGACCACGACCGATTTGCGCCTGATTCCGCGCGAATCGGAATAGCAACCGCACACCACGACGTTCTGCCCTTCCTTTGAAAGAAGCGCGACGTCCTCGAACAAACTCGTTTCCCCTTTCAGTTCCCTCTCGTAGCTGACTTCTCCCAACGCCATAAACGAAAAGCACACGACGTCCGCTCCGAAATCCGCCTGCTTTTCGGCATATACGTTGAGGTCTCCGCTCGTCACAAAACATATCCGCATAACGTTATCATTATATCGGAAGGGCGCATGATTTTGTGCATGAATGCTGTGCAGGAAATTCTTTATTATAGGCGCGTATACACAGTACAGCCGCAAGAAGCCGTATGCGAAGTAAACTTTCCCGTAAGCGCTACGTCACTTTTCGGCGTGTGCAGAGTTTCGAGCGAGAAAAGCCCCGAAAAGGCGGTTTTTGAAATTTCGCCTTTCGGCACCGTGCAGGCGTTGATTTCTTTCAGATCCGGGCAGGCATAGAACGCATACGAAACGATCCGTCCGCCCGTCACACTGACGCGCGAAAGCGTTTTCGGAACGCGATATTCCCTGCCGTCCGAAAACAGGTGCGCAAATTCGCCGTTATACGCCGATCCTGCGGGAGATTTTGCGTTTCCCAAAAAGGGAACGGTCAGCGACGCAAGCGCTTGACAGGCAATCAGCGCGCCCTCGTCAGCAAACGACAGATCTTCGCATAAGGTAAGCCCCCGAATGCCGCCGAGCGCCGCAAGGAGCCTCTTTCCGCCCGCGGTATCCAGATAGACTGCCCCGTCGCGTTCCGCGTAGGGCGATTCCGTATACACGTTTTCGACTTTACTTTCCGCAAACGACGTAATACTGACTTCCGCTCCTTTGCGAAGATACACCGCAGTAGCGTCCGTCTCTTTGAGGACGCGGGGCGAAACGTTCCCCTCCAAAAAGACGATCTCGCTGCGACTCGCACGCGAAACGCGCTCGATTTTATTTCCCGTCCAAACGTAATATTCGCCGTTATACCAAACCCGATCGGAAAATTCGCGGTAGAGCGCCGCGCTGTCGATGCGCGTACCCTCCGCCCTACACGCAATTATCTGGGCAAAATTTCCGTTTTCGAGAGTGGCGAAAACCGCACTCGCTTCGCTTTCGATTTTTCCCGTTAATCCCTCGCGCAATAAAATTACGCTCTCCCCGTCCATACCCGCAAGGCTTTTATAAGCGGAGGAATAGTTCTCCTCCGTCACGCTCCCGTCCGCCCAAACACAATCGTAAAATTCGCGGTTTGAGATCTTTTTCGGCAAAGGCAGAAAAAGAGAAAAAAGACAAGCAGCCGAAAATACGGCCGTGCCTGTCTTTTTTAATAAATTTTTCGTCATATTCTTCATTTGTCTGGAAATGCGGATAATTACTTTTTAACGCTTTGCAAGAGTGCTTCGACAGACTTTTTCGCCTGTTCAAGCGCTTCGTTCGCCTTTTCTTCGTTCTCCGCGCGCACTGAATAATAAATTTTAAGTTTAGGCTCCGTACCCGACGGGCGCACGCAGATGAAGGATCCCCCATCGAGTTCGTAATACACGCAGTTGCACTTGGGAATATCGAGCACCTCCTCTTTGCCGTCCGCGGTCATTCTCTTCGAAGCGGAATAATCACGAACCGCCTCAACGCGGAAATTGCCGAACGAGTCGGCTTTCACCGTCTTTAACGCGTCAACGACGGCGTTCATCTCCTTCATGGCGTTCAAGCCTGAATACTGAACGGAGATGTTTTTATCGAGAACGTAACCGTACTTGGCGTAAATTTCCATGAGCCGCGCGTAAACGCTCTTACCGATATAAGTATAGTAGCAGACCATTTCCGCGGCAAGCATGCTTGCCACCACCGCATCTTTATCGCGCGCGTGCGTGCCGCGCAGATAACCGCAGGACTCCTCGAAGCCGAACACATAGGTATATGCTCCGCTCTTTTCCCACTCCTTGATCTTTTCGCCGATGAACTTAAAGCCGACGGGCGTTTCAAAGAGTTTGACTCCGAAATCGTCCGCAATCGCCTTTGCCATACCCGTCGTAACGAATGATTTGACGACGGCGGCATTGTCAGGCAATGCTTTTTCCTCTTTAAGGCGGTTGAGGATATAATCGAGGAGCAAAATTCCGACTTGATTGCCCGAAAGCGCGATAAACTCACCTTCGTCGTTCTTGACTGCCACGCCGAGGCGGTCGGAATCGGGATCGGTGCCGAACACTACGTCCGCATGAATTTTGTTTGCAAGAGCAATGCCCATAGAGAGCGTTTCCTTAAATTCGGGGTTGGGCACTTTGACGGTAGAAAATTCGGTATCGGGATTCTTCTGTTCTTCGACGACGGTTACGTTGATCCCGAGGCGCGCAAGAATATTCGTTACGGGAACGTAGCCCGAACCGTGCACGGGGGTATAGACAAGCTTTAAATCCTTACCGCATTTTTTGATGGCCTTCTTGGAAAGGGTCAGTTTGGAAAGCGCTTTCAAATAGGTTCTATCGACCTTTTTGGAAACTGCGGAAATAAGCGGACTCTTTTCGTCGCACCCGACCGAAAGATAATCGGTAATTTTTTCGATTTCCTTCACGACGACTTCCGTCGCCTCGGGCGACATCTGCGCGCCGTCCTCGCCGTAGACCTTATACCCGTTATATTCCTTGGGATTGTGAGAAGCCGTGATCATAACGCCCGCTACCGTTTTAAGATAGCGCACCGCATACGAAAGCATGGGCACGGGGTGCACTTCGGAAAAGAGATACGCTTTGATCCCGTTCTTTGCAAGCACGCCCGCAGACTTTTCGGCAAAGAGACGGCTCTTTCTTCTCGTATCGTATGAGATGACGACGCCTCTTTTTTTCGCCTCCTCTCCGAGGGAAGAAATATAACGGGAAAGACCTTCGCTCGCGCGCATGACGGTGTAGACATTCATCATGTTCATGCCGCACCCGATAATGCCGCGCATACCCGCCGTGCCGAATTCGAGCTCGCCGCCGAAGCGGTATTCCTTTTCTTTTTCGTCGTCCTTGATCGCAAGAAGTTCCGCCCTGCTCTCTTCGTCGAGACGGGGATCGTTCAGCCATTGTTCGTAATTTTCGTTATAAGACATATTATCTCCCTATTACGCGCTGCAACGGCGCAAAATTTATTCTTTTAAATCGTCCGGTTTCTCCTCTCCGCCCGCAATGGTACGCGAAGAAATAAAGTACTTTTTCGAATTATCCTCGTAATACTGTACGAACTGCAAAGAAAGCAGGAATACAAAACTCAAAGGAAGCGTTACGAGAAGCGCGCTCCCGAACGTGCAGAGCGCAAACAGTATATTCACGACCATTATAAGATATGCCGCGACCAAAAAGCTTGCAAAGCGCCTGCCGAAGTGCTTTTTGGCACAGATACTTTCGCGGAAAGCGCGCGCAACTTTTTTTTCGCCCGCAACGATTGCGGGGATCCATGCGGAGACGAGCGTCATTTTAAGCGCTTCCAAACAGGCGAACGCGGTTACCGTCAACGAAAGCGAGCAAAGGATCGAAACCCAACCGCTGATCGAGAACGCCGCAGGCAGCCAGAAGAAAGCAAACCAGCAGACGAGAACCGCGATCAAATCGTAAAGAAAGATAAGCGGTACATAGATAATTTCGTACAGAGCGCCTTTTGCAAGATTCTTAAAATAGGAGCCGGAAAACCGCGTACGGGAAAAAGTGCTCATGCGATCGTTCATCGTTCCTGCAACCGCAAAGCGACCGAGTCCGTTCATAAAACGCGACAGCAGATAGATCGCGGCAACTCCCACGCCCGTCCCCACGATCGCGCCCGTGGAATTACGGATAAGTTCTTTTAATTCGCCGAACGCTTCGGCAAAGCTGTTCTGAAAAGTATCCTGTATCCATGCGGAGTTGCCCGTGACGATCGCATTAAAAAAACCTTTGATCAGTTCCGCGACCGTCTTGGTAGGACTGCCCGAAATAATGCCGTCAAGCCCCAAACGCAGAATCAAATAACCCAAGCTCATAAATACCGCACCCGTAAGTACAGAATACAGGAGAAGTTTAAATACGCTTGAAAAATTATCCATTGTAATATGGATCGCATTACGAAATCTCATATTCAAATATCCTTATAGCTTTTAATAACGTCCTCTCTGTCCAATTTGTCCGTTTCGAAATAGACGGTTTCCATACGGATAAACATTCCCGCGTAGAGGAAAAGAGAGAGGATAAGCGCAACGACGCGGAATATGATTTCATAGAGAAACGCCGTTCCGCCCAATAAAACGATCGCGAGCGAAACCGAGAGCGCGTGCGCCGCGATGAGTTTCCATCTTACTCCTATGGAGAGGCGGTAGGAATAGAGAAAGGCATGATAAGGGCGGAAGCCCGTGATCTGCATACAGGGCAACCACAGATAAAAGGCCTCGAACGCATACAGAAACATAAATGCAACGACGAAAAACACAAGCGCCGTAAGAATATACACGAGCGCGGTAGACGGGATCGAAAAAATCGCAAACATGAGCGCCGCAAGAATGATCGACGCAATTTCGCCGAGCGCGTAAAACAGAAGAATGATCAGAAAAGAAGGCAGAAGAAGATTCTTCATTCCCTCTCCCATGCCGCTCGGCGTTCGCTTTCCGATACGCATATGTTTTTCTATCATGGTGAGAAGAAGCGCCGCAAAAACCGAAGACAATATATACGCGCACGCCGTGTATACCCCGCCGAGCGCAGAATCGATCCTTATGGGAGCAAAGGCGCGGAGCATATCCAAAAAGTCCGTGCGCGGAGTTCCTTTAAAAAACCCGTGCACAAATTCCGAGATCGCAGTATAGTCGAAAGAGAGCGCAATAAAAACCGCCGGCGCCAACCCGCAGGCGAGTACATACCAGAAATTTTTAAAAAGGTATTTCCAATTTCCGAATACTATACGCATTTTCTTTCTCCTCATTCTTTATTATATAACAATTTGCGCCGACTGTAAAGAGTTTTTTCCGAAAAGCAAAATAAAAAATGCTCTCCCTTTTCTCAGGAAAGCACTCCGCGTTCTTTTAACAAGTCTTCAAGCAGATCTGCCGCGTCGCGGATCAGCAAAGGACAGGGTCGCTTTTTGTAGTACTCATCCGTCCGCGGTTCTGCATTCGGGGAGGAATCAACCCCGATTCCGGCGCCCGAAAGGAGCTTTCCGCAGATCACGCTCCCGTTCTTTTCCTCGAAGCGACGGCAGTACTCTTGTACGATCGCATAGACCTCGCTCTTTTTAAGCTGAGAAAAAAAGAGTCCCAAACACATCACGGCGCCCGTGACCGCTCCGCAGGTCAAACGAAGCCTGCCCATTCCGCCGCCGAAGGGATGCGCCGCCGCAAGCAGAGTCTCTTTATCCGCCTTCGTATCGTCTATAAAAGCAAAGACGACCGCCTGCGCACAGTTATAGCCTTCTCTGAATTTTTGTTCTGCGATCTCTCCCCTCGTCATGGGTTTCTCCTCATTTTATAATTCTGATTCGTAATGGCATTTAGCGTCTTGCGTGGGCGGCATGGATTCTCCCTCCCCCACATAAATGGTATTTACGATCCTGCCTTCGCCGTCCACGATTCTGTATGCGCCCGTTTTGGGGCAGGTGTCTCCGCAATGCAATCTCATGTTTATCCTCCGATATTGAAAGTATGCGGAGAAAACGAAAGTTTATACGGTTACAAAACGCCGAGGGCGTTCAGCCAAAAACAGGTAAACGAAAGCGCGACAAGATATACCGCAAACCACTTGTAATTCCCTTTACTGATGACTTTGAGCATGACTTTGATCGCAAAAAATCCTGCGACCGCAGAGAAAACCACTCCCACGACCATCCCGATAATTCCGCCCGTTCCGACGGCGGCGATTCCTTCGTCGGACTTGACGACATGAAAGACCTCTACGGCGAGACTTCCCAAAATCACGGGAATACTCATGAGAAAGGAAAATCTTGCGACCTGTTCTCTCTTTGCGCCCGAAATTACGCCCGCCGCGATCGTAGAACCGCTCCGCGAAATCCCGGGGAACAGCGCAGCCGCCTGCGCAAGCCCCATGGGAACGGAATGTCTCCAACTAAGCGGCGCGGTCTTTTTCTTACGGGACGATATAAATTCAGTCAACAACAGAATAAATGCCGTGAGTGCGAAGAACACCGCAAGCCAACAGAGCCAGGCGGCGTTGGATTCGGGATCGAAAAGCGCTTCGATCTTGTCGTTGAACAACAGCCCGATAACACCTGCGGGAACTGTTGCGACAATCAGCATAAGAAGCGTTTTGAAGGGCTTTTTAAAGAGCGCTAAAATATCCTTCCAAAATACGAAAATGACGGATAAAAGCGTTCCGAAGTGCAGCAGAATGTTTACAAAGGTCATTCCCGCAACGCCTAAATTGTAGCCCAGTATCTGCTGTAAAAGCGTTAAATGTCCGCTTGAAGAAACGGGCAGGAACTCCGTGAGTCCCTGCACCGTGCCTAAGACAGCAGATTTCCAGATAGCTTCCCAAATTCCCAATTTAAACTCCGTACAAAACGTTTTGTTATTTTTTAGTTGTTACCGAGATTTGCAAGATCGGAATAGCGGTCTTCGTAAATCGTGGCGCTTTCCTTATAGTAGGAAACGATCAAAGAGTGGCGGTTCGTCGAGTCCTTAGAAGCGGTGTCCGCCTTGTGCGCCTCGTAGTAGAGATTGGAGAAAGTCCCCTCGTCCTTTATCAATCCGTAATTGAATTCAAAAGGCGTTCTGATACCGCTTCCGTTATCCTTACCGTCTACGAACGAGAAAGTACAGTAAATGATATGCCAACCGTAATCGGAAGGAACGACGATGTAGTTGCCCGCGCCTTCCTTTACCACCTTTTGCGCCGCATACTCGAACTCGCTCACGAAACTCGTCTTGTTTGCGGTGACCGCATAGCCGAGGTAAGAATTCAGCCCGCCTTTATCCGTATTATACGCAAAGGACAATTCGTTTATGACGGACATTGCCGTATTCTCGGGAGTGCCCGCTTTGAACATCTGATTTGCGTTAAAGCCGCCATCAAACGTAACCTTTCCCTTATAATAGACGAACTTCCCGTAATCAACGTCGCCGTTGGTTTTGTAATAATTTTTAGGATCGGTACTGTAATAGGAATCTCCCAAAGGCGTCCCTTTTTGAACGGTCGCGCCTGCGCTTTCAAGATACCCTTCCATCTCATTGATGAAGCCGTCTATCGTAATCTGATTGGGTTTATATTTACGCAGTTCCTCGTTCCACGTTCCGTTATAAGTGTACTTGCCGTAATAGTTCTTCAAACGCTTATACTTTGAAGGCTCATTGCTGTCGTTAAAGTTATCTTCGAAGAAGAGCCATTCTCTCTTCGGTTTGCTATCGTCAGTCGTATTATAGCCGTATGCACCGACGTCCGCAGTCGCCTTAAACGAATAGTCCGTTTCGCCACGGAACCAGCTGCCGCGCTGATCGGTCGCCTTGATCTTTTTTAATAACTGTGCGCGCGTTGCAAACTTATTTCCCTTCGTATCGCCGAAGTCCTGCGTAACGGAGTTGAGCTCGTCCGTCTGCGCCGCGGAGAAGGGCAAAAGAATATTGATCACGAAACCGAACGCGCTCTCCTCATCCGAATTTCCCGTAGCCGTTAAAACAAATTTTGAATCGGAAACGGAATCCAAATCGCTCTCCAAAGCAGAGGACGACTTTTGGTATATATTGCTCTGATTTTCTAGCGTTTCGTTAAAGTTATCGGTAAGATATGTTTCTGTGATCGTCTCTTCCGCCTGTTTTGAAAATACGTCGATCAATTTTTGGATGAGAGCGTCCTCGTAGTCCGACTTCTTTTCGCGTTTGAAATATTCAAGCGATTCGATATCGCTCGTATCATCCCCTTTCTGCACGAGTCCGTTCGCTTCCAGATCCGACAAAAATTCGTTATAGCCGCGAAGACGCGTGGTCGCCGTAGAGCCGTCTTTGGGTTCGTATACATGCACGCCGCTCTGCTTTCCCGTACCCGTATATACTCTGTAATCTTCGGAATAGTAATCGCTGTCCGAAGTATTCAATCCGGAGGGTGTCGTTCTCACTTCGGAATCGTATTCTTTATCGTCCTCTTCCTTTTTGATAAACCGATCTTCGTAAGAGTCCACAGAGTTATTGAACAGGACTCTCGTCGTATAGTCCGCTTTTTTGATCTCCTCGTCGGTAAGGAAATAGGCAGTCGCCGCAATATCGTAATCTACGCCGCTTTTATCCTTAACCGCTTCGTTGAACGCCGCAAGGTCGTTGTAGGTATACGGCTTCTTGTTATCCTCCTCGTCCTGCCAACCGTTCGCAAGAAAATACGCCTTTGCATACTGAATGGAAATCTGGCGCTGAGCAAGCGATTCGGATATCGCATTAAAAAGATCCGCGTAATTCACATTGGCATTGGAATAACCGGAATTGATAAACGTGGCAATCAAGTCCCTTTTAGAAACGGACGCCGACGTTATGACCTTTGCAACGAGGTCGTCGTCCAAATCTTTGAACTCCTTTTTAAAGTTATCGGATTTCGCAATATTGACTGTCGCAACGGTCTGAGCCAGATTCTTTTTTTCGTTACGGATTACGAGGTCGCACCCCGCGAAGATTCCGCAACTCATGATTGCAGCAACCGCTACCGCTACCGCTTTTTTTCTGTTAATCTTCATAATTTACTCCGAACTTTTCCGTGAAAGGAATACAAAAACCCACAATCACACTTACTTATTATAGCGCATAATGCGAATTCGCGCAAGTCATTTTCGTGAAAATCAAGTAAAAGATGCCGCAAATTTTAAAAATTTCGTCATAAAAATCATGGTTTTTCCGCCGTTGCCCATTGAACGGAACTTTAAAACGGGCGCGCTCGTCATATCGAAACTCAAATCGCGGGCATATTTATCGATCGCGGCGGAGATTCTGCTGTCGCCGAGCGTTTTTAACGAGGTAAATTCAAGCGCCCCGCCGTTTGCCCCCACGGAAATCTTTTTGACGCGGAATTTCGCCGCGTAGCTCTTTAAGACGGCGATCACGAGCAAATTGACTGTCTCCTGCGGAAGCGTTCCGTAAGTCTCTTCAAGGGAAGTACAAACCCGTTTATAGTCAGCGGCGCTCTTGATTTCGGCAATCTGTTTATAGGTGTCCATGCGCCCCGCCGCCGATTCGATATAGCTTTCGGGAATGAACGCCGTCGCCTTGATATCCAAATCAACGCTTGTCTCCGCCTCTCCCGTGATTTCTTCTTTGAGAATTTTGGAATAGAGTTCGTAGCCCACCTTATCCATATGCCCGTGCTGTTCCGCACCCAAAACGCTTCCCGCGCCGCGGATCTCCAAATCGCGCATGGCGATCTTAAAGCCCGAGCCGAGTTCGGTAAACTGCATAATAGCCTTTAACCGTTCAGCGGCGTTTTCCGTCATCACCCGTTCGGGTTTATAGGTAAAGTACGCATGCGCAAGCCTTGCTCCCCGCCCCACTCTTCCGCGGAGCTGATAGAGCTGCGCGATCCCCAAACGGTCGGAATCGATCACGATGATTGTATTCGCGTTGGGAAGGTCGATCCCGTTTTCGATGATCGTCGTTGTCACCAATATATCGCTCTCGCCGCGGTAAAAACCGAACACCGAATTTTCAAGCGTCGTCTTATCCATTCTGCCGTGCGCGACGGCAACGCGCGCTTCCGGCACGATCTCCTGCAACCTTCGGGCAAAGGTAAAAATACTCTCCACGCGGTTGTAAAGAACGAACACCTGCCCTTTCCTCGACACCTCTCTTAAAATCGCGTCGCGCAAAAGGGACTCCGTCTCCTCGGCAACGTAAGTCTGCACAGGCAGGCGGGCGCGCGGAGGCGTCTGAATGGTCGAAATGTCACGAATGCCGGAAAGGGACAAATGCAGGGTGCGCGGAATGGGCGTTGCCGTCATCGTCAAACAGTCGATATTCCGCTTTATATTCTTGATCTTTTCCTTATGCTCCACGCCGAACCGCTGTTCCTCGTCGAGCAAAAGAAGTCCCAGATCCTTAAATTTTATATCGGACGACAACAGCCTGTGCGTGCCGATGATAAGGTCGATCTCTCCGCGTTCGAGCGCGAAAAGAATTTCTTTTTGCACCTTGTCGGAGCGGAAACGGTTGATCGCCTCGACCCGCACGCCAAAGTCCTTCATTCGCTCCGTCGCCGTACGGAAGTGCTGTTCGGAAAGGACGGTCGAAGGGCACATGAGCGCCGCCTGCTTTCCCGCCAAAATACAGCGGTAGGCGGCGCGGAGGGCGACCTCCGTCTTGCCGAAGCCCACGTCCCCGCAAAGAAGTCTGTCCATCACCTTATCCGAACACATATCTTTTTCGATCTCTTCGAGGGAAACGAGCTGATCCGCCGTTTCCTCGTAAGGAAACGCCGCCGCGAACTCCTCCATCTCCTCGCGGTATTCGGGAAAGACAAATCCGTGCCGTTCAGTGCGTTCCTGATAGAGTTGCTTCAAATCGAACGCCATCTTTTTGAGCGAGGCCCGGACGCGCGCCTTGACCCGTTCGAACTCTCCGCCGCCGATCTTTGAAAGGGTCGGGTTCTCTTCGCCCATGTATTTGCTGAGCGCGTCCATCTGCTCCACGGGCACATAAAGCGTATCTCCGCCCTTATATTCGAGCGCGATATATTCCTTTACGCCGTCCGTCGTTTCGATTTTTTTCGTACCGACGATCCTGCCGATCCCGTGCGTTTCGTGCACGGCGTAATCGCCCACTTCGGGAGCAACGAACAAGTCCCCTCTGCGTTTTTTAATGCGCCGCTCCTTGGGTGCCTTTAAGAACAGATCGTCCGAACCCAAAACCGCGATCTTGCTCTCGTGCAGAATAAAGCCGTGCGAAAGCGGGCTATCCGTGACCGCGATCCCCTTAAAATTCAAAAGGGAAGAGGAAAGCGCGACGGGCGTAAAGCCGTTTTCGTCGAGCGCGTCGCCAAGTTTTTTCGCCCGCTCTGCATTTCCGCAGCAGAGAACGACGCGGTAGCCCGTCCTTTTCCATGCGGCCAGATCGTTATACAAATCGGAAAAACTGTTGATATAGCGGCGGACGGGCACGGCGGTAAAGCGGTGCGTCTTTAAGGGATCAAAGAAATAGGTCTTGCCCGTGAACGACGAAAGAGAGACCGCTTTTCTCCCATTGAAATCGGAAAGGATACTTTGCGGAACGAACTGATCCTGCGAAAACGAAGCGACCTCTCCGCTCTCTCTGAGGGTCAAAAACCGCTCTGCGTGCTCTTTATAAAGCCCTTCCATACGATCGGAAATCTGCTTCGTTTCGTCAAACAATATCTGCACGTCCCGTCCGAGAACGTCGAAAAAGCACGCCGAATTTTTGAGAAGCGGCATTAAAAATTCCGAACGGAAGCCGTCCGCCCTGATTTCCCCGAAAATGTTTTCAAGCCTACGTCTTGCCTCGGAAGAGGGAGCGGAAGCAAGCTCCTTTTTAAAGATTGCGGAAAGCGTCTCTTCCTCTCCCTCTTCGGGCACGACGTCCGTTGCCGAAGCGATCGTGACTTGATTCAGGACGGGAAGGCGCTCCCCCGTGATTTCATCGTAGGGTTTAATACTCTCGATTTCGTCACCGAAGAAATCAATCCGGACGGGGTGCTCCGAATTGACGGGATAAATGTCGAGAATGTCGCCGCGGAGCGCAAACACGCCCTTACTCTCCACCGCGTATTCCCGCGCATAGCCCGCGCGGACAAGTTCTTCCGCAAATTTACGCATATCGCAATTCTGCCCCGTGCGCAACATGAACACGGGAAGACGGGCGGGCACGAGCCCCATAAACGCTTCGATATCGCCGACGAGAATATCCGCTCCCGTCTGCCATTCGAAGAGCGCGGAAAGCCGTTTGTTGAAAGCGTCCTTCGAGAGCGCCTTGCGATAAAAGAGCACCTCGTCCTTGGCGGGAAGAAGCGCGACTCTCTTATCTGAGAGCGCGGCGACCGACTCCGCCGCCCGCTGTGCGGAGAGCG
Organism: uncultured Christensenella sp.; assembly: GCA_910585595.1. Taxonomy (GTDB): domain Bacteria; phylum Bacillota; class Clostridia; order Christensenellales; family Borkfalkiaceae; genus Gallimonas. The sequence goes on from CAJUET010000002.1 coordinate 145,935, forward strand.
CGTCCGCCGTGATATACACCGCACGCCCTTGGGTCATGGAAGCAATTAAGTACTTCATAGGGTCGGAAAGACCGTAACACGACGCGGGCGCGCCGCTTTGAATGTCACGCCCGAGCAAGGAAAATTCGATTACGTTGTCAAAATCGAAAAAACTCATCCGTTATACTTTCCCATCACGCGGTCGATTTTTTCGCCGCCCGCAAGCAAAACCGCCGCTTCGGCAGCGCGCTTTGTCGCGTTTGAAAATAATTCGTAGTCCTCTTTGAGAATGTCGGAAAGAACGTAGTCGATGAGCGGAATATTCCGCGCCTCGTCGCGGATTCCGATGCGGATCCTCGCAAAATCAGAAAATCCGAGTTCGGCAATGATCGAACGCATTCCGTTGTGCGTGCCTGCGCTCCCTGCCGAACGGATACGCACGTTTCCCTTGGGTAAATCGTAGTCGTCGTAAACGACGACGAGCTCGTCCTTTGTCAGCTTATATTTATTCATAAGTTGTTTGACCGCTCTTCCCGAAGCGTTCATATAAGTGACGGGGCGGGCAACAAGCACCTTTTCGCCCTTTATAAACGCTTCGGCAACGGAAGCCTCGCATTCCTTTTTTTTGAATTTTGCGCCCAAAAGCGCGGCGCAGTCCCCCGCCGCCAAAAAGCCCACGTTATGAAAGGTCTTTTCATACTTCACTTCGGGATTCCCGAGTCCTACGATCAAAAACATAATTGCGCTCCGTAAATAAAAGCCGCCGCATAAGCGGCGGCATAGCGTTTGAAAATCAGTCGTAAATCTTGCTCATCGGTTTATCGAGATATACGTTCTCGATTGCCGCGGCAAAGATATCCGCCGTCGTTAATATCTTCATCTTCGGCAACATCTTTTCTTCCGGAAGGTGAATGGTATCGAGCATAACGAGTTCTTTGATGGGCGATTTTTCAAGACGTTCGATCGCGGGTCCCGAAAGCACGGCGTGCGTACAGCAAGCGTAAATTTCGGTTGCGCCCTTATCGACGAGCGCCTGCGCGCCCTGCACGATCGTTCCCGCAGTATCGATCATATCGTCTACGAGAAGGCACTTCTTCCCCTCGACGTTACCGATAATATTCATGACTTCCATCACGTTCGCCTTGGGACGGCGTTTGTCGATGATAGCCATCTGGCAGTTGAGACGTTCCGCGACCTTTCTTGCACGGTTCACACTGCCGATATCGGGAGAGACGACCATATAGGAATCGTCCATTTTATTTGAAAAATAATTGTAAAGCGTAGGTCCGCCCAACAAATTATCGAGCGGGATATTAAAGAAACCCTGAATCTGCGCCGCGTGCAAGTCCATCGTAAGAACTCTGTCCGCGCCCGCAGCGGTCAAAAGATCAGCAACGAGTTTTGCGGTAATAGGATCGCGCGAACGCGCCTTTCTGTCCTGACGGGCGTATCCGAAATAGGGAATCACCGCCGTAATACGCCCCGCCGACGCACGCTTAGCCGCGTCGATCATGATGAGCAATTCCATTAAGTTGTCATTAACGGGATCGGAAGTCGACTGTATAATGAACAAATCTCTTCCGCGCACCGTTTCGGCAAGGTGAATGCTTGTTTCCCCGTCGGAGAACTTTCCCGTTTCCACTCCACCCAAAGTCGTATTCAGCTTTTTTGCAATCGCTTCGGCAAGGGGACGGTTGGAACTTCCCGCAAACAGTTTGATTTCGCTACCGTGTGTAATCATAATCCGATTTTCCTCGAAAAATTTTTCTTAGGCGCTTCTTAATAAGGCACCCGTTTATTGTAAACGAAATGCATTTTTTCGTCAATCGTTTGAAATGGGTTTTCAAAAATTTTTTATTTTCTTACGACATCCGTTTTTTTCGCCGCCTCGGCTACCGCTTTCGCTACCGCTTCGTGCGCGCGTTTGTCGTATGCATAAGGAAGAATATAATCAGGATTCAATTCTTTTTCGCTCACGCAGGAGGCGATCGCCTCGCTTGCCGCAAACATCATTTCGAAATTGACGGTAGTAGCTCTTGCGTCGAGCGCGCCGCGGAAGAGTCCGGGGAATACAAGCACGTTGTTGATTTGGTTGGGGTTCTCCGAAGAACCCGTGCCGACGACCGCCGCGCCCGCTTTTATCGCCTTGTCCCGCGCGATCTCGGGCGTAGGATTCGCGCAGGTAAACACGATCGCGCCGTCCTTCATAGAGCGCACCATATCTTCGCTGACGCAGTTTGCAACCGAAACGCCCACGAATACGTCCGCACCCTTCATGGCGTTTTCGAGCCCGCCCGTAAGACGGCGGCGATTGGTGCGTTTTGCGATCTCCGCCTTGACGGGATTGAGTTTTAAATCACCCTCGCAGATGATTCCCCTGCTGTCGCAGAGAACGACGTCCTTCACGCCGCTTTTCAAAAGAAAGTTGGCAATCGCGATTCCCGCCGCTCCCGCGCCGTTGAGCGCGACGACTACTTCCTCCCGCTTTTTATTTACGAGTTTTAAAGCGTTCGAAAGCGCCGCCGCCGTAACGATCGCCGTGCCGTGCTGATCGTCGTGAAAGACGGGAATATCCAAGTCCTCTTTGAGTCTTCTTTCGATTTCGAAGCAGCGGGGCGCTGCAATATCTTCCAAATTGATCCCGCCGAACGAACCTGCCAAAAGCTCTATATTCCGAATAATTTCTTCTGTATCCTTGGAACGGATACACAACGGATAGGCGTCAACGTCGCCGAACGCCTTAAAGAGCGCGCACTTCCCCTCCATGACGGGCATACCCGCTTCGGGTCCGATATCGCCCAGCCCCAAAACCGCCGTACCGTCCGTTATGACGGGCACGGTATTCCAGCGCCTCGTAAGCGTAAAACTCTTTTCGGGATCGTTGTGAATCGCCATACAGGGTTCCGCAACGCCCGGGGTATAGGCAAGAGAGAGCTTTTCGCGGCTGTCCACCTCTACACGGGGGACGACTTCGATTTTACCGCGCCACTGCGCGTGCTTTTTTAAAGATTCTTCTCTGTAATTCATAAATCTTCTCCTTTCGTACCTCGCTATTATACCACTTCGTCTTATGCTTGGCAAGCAAACGAACGCATAAAAAAGCCGCGCCTCGGAAACAAGACGCGGACTTATAAAAAATCACAAAGAATATTCCGTTTATCATGAACGAATCATTCGCGGAGCTTCATCAACAAACGAAATTACATATTGTCCATGCCGCGCTTTCCGCCGTGCAGCTTTTTGACGGAAGTGCGGTGTTCCTCGCCCGCAAAGAGACGGACCAGATTTTTGCCGTGGCGGAACCAAGTTAAAAAATTGATAAGCAGCAACAGCGTAAACAGCACGGCGATATATCCCATGCAGGAACTCATTACGCTTACATACCGATCGTAAAAGATCGTCCCTTGCCAGACCGAAAACGCCGTAACGCCCAACAGAGAACCCATAGAACCCATTTCGGTAATCAAAATAAAGAGAAGCACCAAAATGAACGCCACGAGCATGATTGCAAAATACCACGGGTTTTCACAACCGATCCCGAACCAGAACACGCCGTAAGTGGTCGCGATCCCCTTGCCGCCGTTGAACTTTAAGAATACGGGATAGATATGACCGATGACCGCAAACAAACCCGCAACATAACGCGCCGTATCCGAAACCGAAATTTCCGTTCCCGCAAACCGATAGTCTGCAAAAATGTAGTAAACGGCTATGACCGGAATTCCCCCTTTCAAACAGTCGAACAGGAAATTTGCAAGCCCTACCTTCAAACCGAACTCGCGGCTCATGTTCATGGTGCCGGGATTGCCGCTGCCGATCTTGCGCACGTCCCTATGCCGCGCCTTCGAGATCATGACAGCAAAATTGATACACCCCAGCAAATAGCTGACGACAGCCGCCAGCAAGAACCAATACCAGCACTCGGAAAGCGCAATCTCTTTCATGCGTCAGTCCTCCTTCTTCCTCGTGCGGGTCACGATTCTTATGGGCGTTCCCGAAAAATCGTAAGCCCCTCTGAGAACGTTTTCAAGATAACGTTCGTAGGAAAAGTGCATGAGTTTTTCATCGTTCACCTGCAATACGAAAAGCGGCGGATTCACCGAAACTTGCGAAGCGAAATAGAGTTTCATGCGCTTTCCGTTATAGGAAGGCGGTTCGGAAATGCGCATTGCGTCCGATAAAAGATCGTTCAAAGCGCCCGTCGTAATACGCCGCCCCGCATTCCCGTATGCTTCCCCGGCAAGCGAAAGAATTTTATCGATCCTCTGCCCCGTCTTTGCCGAAACGTATACCGACTTGAAATAGTCCATAAACTTTAAATCTTCTTTCAGTTTACTTTCGAATTTCTCTATGGTATGCGTATCCTTTTCGATGACATCCCACTTATTCATTGCGATCAAAGAAGGCTTTCCCTCTTCGTGCGCCATTCCGATAATACGGACGTCCTGTTCGGTAAGCCCCTCCGTGCTGTCTACGACTAAAACGACGACGTCGGCGCGCTTTAACGCTTCGAATGCGCGGAGCACCGAATAATATTCCACGTCGTCCTCGACGGAGCGCTTTCTGCGAATCCCCGCCGTATCGATGAGCGTATATTTCTTTCCTTTCCGCGTAAAGGGCGTATCGATCGCGTCGCGCGTAGTGCCGGCAACCGGAGCAACGATCGTGCGTTCCTCGCCCAAAATTTTATTGACGATCGAGCTCTTGCCTGCGTTGGGTTTTCCGACGACTGCGATCTTCAAGGAATCGTCACCGTCGTTTTCCCCCTGTTCGAAATTCTCGACCGCCGCGTCTAATAGATCGCCGATTCCGCGGGAATGTTCCGAAGAGACGGCGAACGGTTCACCAAGCCCCAGCGAATAGAACTCGAATAACTTATCGGGGGAATATTCGTCGATTTTATTGACTACGAGAAACACGGGCTTTTGGGAACGGCGCAGAATTTCCGCCACGTCGTAATCGGAGGGAGTGAGCCCCTCTCTTCCGTCCGTAAAGAAAAATATCTCGTCTGCGGTGTCGATCGCAAGCTGTGCCTGTACCGCGATCTGACGGCGCATATCGTCGTTTGATTTCAATTCGATCCCGCCCGTATCGACGAGCGTGAAGGGTTTGCCCCGCCATTCCGACGAGGCATATATCCGATCGCGGGTGACCCCCGGTCTGTTTTCGGTTATAGCAATTCGCTGCCCCGCAACGCGGTTGAAGAAGGTGCTCTTTCCTACATTGGGTCTGCCCACGATTGCAATCAAGGGATTTTTCATAACGGTATTATTATAAACGAATTCCCCTTTCTTGTAAAGAAAAAACGGCTCGAAAGCCGTTTTTTGTTTTTGTTCGATCCGATTACTTAATGTATACTCTGATGACACCGAATACGACGCCGAACACATAAATGACGAGGGCAATCCAATAAACGACTTTCCAACCGGTCTTTCTATATCTGACCCAATCGTAAGCGGGAAGCGCAACCGCGATCAAAAGCGCGATCTTTGCAAGCAAATCGAATATGTTTACGATCTGCGCGCCGACGCCGCACCAATTCAAAATACCGCTTACAACGAACAATATCGCGGTAACGAGGATTCCCCAAAACGCACAAGCTCTCGTGAAATCGTTTTTGTTTCCACCGGACATAAAATTTACCTCTCTTTATAATTTTTTTCTTGAATTATAGCACAGCACTTTAAAAAAAGCAACGTTTTTTCATGATATTTATGCGCATTTATCAGTTGACGAACAAAATAAGCAATGCTAAAATAGAGTCATGAAAAATTATCTCGATCAAGCCGTAAAGGCGATCTCAGAAAGCATCAAATTCGACTCCTCTCTCAGCGAGCCCCTCGAAGGCGCGCCCTTCGGCAAGGGCGCGGCGGACTGCCTTGCGCATTTCTTGAATCTTGCGGAAAGCCTCGGATTCGAAACCGCAAATTACGACGGCTACATCGGCGAAGTGACTTTCGGCGAGGGAGAAGAGGAGTTTGCGATTTTAGCGCACCTCGACGTCGTGCCCGCGGGAAGCGGCTGGACGAAGCCGCCCTTCCGCGGACTCGTCGAAAACGGCAGAATCTGGGGACGGGGCGCCATGGACGACAAGGGTCCCGCCGTTGCCGCTCTCTTTGCGCTCAAAAAACTCAAAGACGAAGGTTTCGTTCCCAAGAAAAAAATCAAACTTATTTTGGGGCTCAACGAAGAATGCGGTTGGAAGTGCATCGAGCATTACAATAAAGTCGCGCATATGCCCGACGAAGGTTTTTCGCCCGACGCGAACTTCCCCGTGATCTATGCGGAAAAGGGAATCCTGCATATCCGCGCCGATTTTCCCGTAGAGAAAAATCTATTTTCCTCGCTTACGGGCGGGGAGCGCGTAAATATGGTTTGCGACTACTGCGAGGCGATCCCCCTCTTCCCCGCCGATCCCCAAAAGGCGAAACGCTTAGGGCTTGAAATCGCGGACGGAAAATTGATTTCCAAGGGAAAGAGCGCACACGGCTCCACCCCCGAAGAGGGCGTGAACGCCATTTTGCCTATGCTTGAATATTTCGGACTGCAACGCATTCTCGATTGCCTTTTTGAGGATATTTACGAACTCAAAGCGCTTAAAGACGAAACGGGAAATCTGACCCTTTCGCCCGACGTGATCTCTTATAAAGACGGCGTTCTTTCGGTACTCGTCGACATCCGTTATCCCGCGACCCTTCCCCTTTCGGCAGTCACGGAAAAGCTCGATCGATTCGGCGTGAAGATCGAAACGGTGTCTTTCCAAAAACCGCTCTTTCTGGATAAGAACAACTTTCTCGTTAAGACGCTGCAAAAGGTATACGACGACTACACGGGCGAAAAACACGAGCCGATCGCGATCGGCGGAGGAACGTATGCGCGGGCGCTCAAATGCGGCGTCGCGTTCGGTCCTGAAATCGAGGGCGAAGAAGTTACTATTCACCAAATAAACGAATATATCACGATCGACCGCGTTAAACTCATGCTCGAAATCTATTCGGAAGCAGTCAGGCAGCTCACAAAATAATACGGAAAACCATAAAAAACGGGCGCACCTTTTAAGGCTCGCCCTTTTTATTTTGATTGCTTTTTACAGCTTTACAACAGTCAAAGTGACCTTATCCCCGTTAATATCGAGAGACTTCGTGTATCCCTTTTCGCTGCTCTTTTCGATTTTGAGCGCCAACACGTCGCCCGCGAACGCTCCTTTTTGAAGCGCCTTTTCCGCTCTTCCTTCGGCATCCGAATAGTAAACCGCAATACGGTCGACGACCTCGAAACCCGCCTCCTTTCTCATCATCTGGATCTTGGAGACAAGCTCTCTTTCCGTCCCCTCGAAGAGAAGGTCTTCCGTAAGTTTCGTATCGAGCGCAACGGTCACGCCTCTGTCCGCGGCGACTGCGTACCCTTCCGCAGACTCCGTAAAAATCTGCAAATCCTCTTCGGTAAGAGTCACCGTTCCGTCTAAAATTTGCGCTTCGCCCCGTTCCCTTACCGCCTTTACGATTTCCGCCGCGTTGCAGGAACCGAGGAAATCCGAGATCGCTTTCAACTGTTTGCCGTACTTGGGTCCGAGCGTTCTCAACTGCGGTTTGAGCTTATAGGAAACAAGTTCTTCCGCGCTCGTTACGGTGCGGTAATTCTTTACGTTGAGCTCGTCCAAAACGACAGCTTTGAGTTCGTCATGAACGTCGAGCGGCATTTCACTTGCTACGACAAGTTCATAAAGCGGCTGACGGTTCTTGATGTTGCCCGCGCCGCGTGCGGCTCTGCCTAAGTTGACAACGGTCAAAACGTCGTCCATGCCGCGTTCGAGCTCAGAATCGATCAGATTTTCGTCCGCTTCGGGATACTCGCAAAGGTGCACCGAAACGGGCGCTTTTTTATAAAATGCGGGTACAAGATTCTGATAGATCATTTCTGCCATAAAGGGCGTATAGGGCGCAAGCAGTTTTGTAAGCGTTACAAGCACCGTATAAAGCGTCGTATACGCCGCCGCCTTATCATCGGTCATGCCGCCGCCCCAATAGCGGTCGCGTCCGCGACGCACGTACCAATTCGAGAGCACGTCCGAAAAATCCTGAATCGCACGCGCGCCCGTCGTGATGTCGTAATCGTTCAAAAGTGCATTCACCTTTTTTACAAGCGAATTCAAGGAGGAAAGAATCCACTTATCCATCAGCGTAAGTTTGCATTTTTTTAAATCGTACTCCGAAGGATCGTATCCGTCGATATCCGCATACAGCGTAAAGAATGCATATGTGTTCCAAAGCGTTCCCTGGAACTTTCTCTGCGATTCCGAGACCGCTTCACTGTCGAAACGGGACGGGATCCAAGGGAAGCTGTTCGTATAAAAATACCAGCGCACCGCGTCGGAGCCCTGCTTATCCAAGACCGACCACGGGTCGACGACATTGCCCTTATGCTTGCTCATCTTGATACCGTTCTTATCGTTTACATGCCCCAAGACGATACAGTTCTTGAAGGGCGCTTTATCGAAGAGAATCGTTGAAATCGTCAAAAGCGTATAGAACCAACCGCGCGTTTGATCGACGGCTTCCGAGATGAAGTCCGCAGGGAAAGTCTTTTCGAACAGTTCTTTATTTTCAAACGGATAGTGATACTGCGCAAAGGGCATGGAACCCGAATCGAACCAGCAGTCGATGACTTCGGGCGTGCGCTTCATGTTTCCGCCGCACTTTGAACACTTGCAAACGAGCCTGTCCACGTAAGGACGGTGCAACTCGATATTTTCGGGAGCGCCGCACTTTTCGTGAAGTTCCTTGCGCGAACCGATGACTTCGATTTCGCCGCAGTCGCCGCATACCCAAACGGGAAGCGGCGTTCCCCAATACCGATCGCGGGAAAGTCCCCAGTCGATCACGTTTTCAAGGAAATTTCCCATTCTGCCCTCTTTGATGGTTTCGGGCATCCAATTTACGGAACGGTTGCATTCAATGAGCGCGTCTTTGACTGCGGTCACCTTAATGAACCAGCTCGACCGCGCATAGTACATGAGGGGCGTATCGCAGCGCCAGCAATGCGGATAATCGTGCTCGAAACTCAGAGCGCGGAAGAGCTTACCCTGCGCTTTGAGCATTTTCAGAATTTCTTTGTCTGCATCTTTGATAAAGAGTCCCTTGATTTCCGGGAAGCGTTCGTCGAATTTCCCCTGTTCGTTCGTAAGCGCGATCACGGGAAGTCCGTAATTTTTACCGACGTTGTAGTCGTCCTGCCCGTACGCGGGCGCAATGTGTACGACGCCCGTACCGTCGGTGAGCGTAACATAGGTATCGCATACGACCTCGTAAACGCGCTTCCAATCGTTCTTAGTATTTTCGAGATCGCTCTCAGCGTTGGGAAACAGGGGTTCGTACTTTAACCCCTCGTAGCCCTTTCCCTTTTTGCGGTCGATCACTTTATATTCTTCAAAGAACTTCGAAGCAAGCACTTCCGCCAAAATATACCGTACGCCGTCCGATTCGATTTCTGCATAGTCCTCGTCGGGATTCATGCACAGCGCCACGTTCGAGGGTAGCGTCCAAGGGGTCGTCGTCCAGGCAAGAATATAGGTATTCTCTCTTCCTGCGACCTTGAACTGCGCGATCGCGGAAGTCTCCTTTACGCTCTTGTATCCCTGCGCCACCTCGTGCGAGGAGAGCGCCGTGCCGCACCGCGGACAGTAGGGAACGATTTTGTGCCCCTTATATAACAGTCCTTTCTTATGAATTTCTTTAAGCGCCCACCACTCCGATTCGATATAGTCGTCGTGATAAGTCACATAAGGATTTTCCATGTCGACCCAGTAACCTACGCGCTCGCTCATCTTCTGCCATTCGTTTTGATACTTGAAAACGGATTTCTTGCACTGATCGTTAAACGGCTCGATCCCGTAAGTTTCGATCTGTTTTTTGCCGTCGAGTCCGAGCGTTTTTTCCACTTCGAGTTCCACGGGAAGTCCGTGCGTATCCCAGCCCGCTTTTCTCAAAACATGCCTGCCCTTCATCGTCTGAAAGCGCGGGATAATGTCCTTCATGACGCGCGTTAAAATATGCCCGATATGCGGCTTACCGTTCGCCGTGGGAGGACCGTCGTAGAAGGAGAATTCCCCCCTTCCCTCGTTCTTATCCACGCTTTTTTCGAATATTTCATTCTCTTTCCAAAACTCTACGATCTCTTTTTCGCGCTCCACGAAATCGAGCGAAGTAGATACCTTTTTATACATAACTCCCTCTTTTAGGTTTCGTTTTTCATATTATATCTGATTTGGCCGAATTTGTAAAACGATTTTTGGAAAATTCATGAAATAAGACTCATTCTACTGTGAGTAGAATTGAAATTTTGTCAGTAGAATTAACAATTTTAAAAATGGAGCGCAAAAAAAGCAAAATAGACGTTTTTTTATCTTTCAGCTGTTGTAAAAATTTAAAAAATAGCTACAATAGTGGTATACACTAAAAACAGTCCGAGGTGCAAATATTATGAATTCATTCGAAATCGTTACGGATTCCGCAGCAAATCTTCCCGATTCATACAGGATAGACAGAAATATTCACGTCGTCCCCTTCCGCTATATCGCAGACGGCGTTGAGTATACCTGTCTTGAAGAGGGCGTTCCCTTTCGGGAGAGCGCAAAAAAATTCTATGCACTTTTAAAATCGGGCGCAGACATTAAAACCTCCCTCGTATCGGAGGCGCAGTTCACCGCAGCGGCGGAACCCCTGTTGGAAGAGGGAAAGGACGTTCTCTTTCTTACGATCGCCTCCGGAATCAGCGGTACCTATAATCAAGCGCAGGCAGCGGCGGAAGCCCTCTCGAAAAAATATCCGAAACGCACCGTGATTGCAATCGACAGCGCAAACGCCTCTATGGGGCAGGGACTTCTCGCGCTTAAAGCCGCCGATTTGAGAGACATGGGCGAGAGTTGCTCTGCCACGGCGGAATGGTTGCAGGAAAACGTATATAAACTTAACAGCTATCTCACCGTAAGCGATTTGAAATACCTTAAAAAGAGCGGTAGAATTTCCACCCTCGTTGCGATCGCAGGCACGCTTCTGAGCATTAAACCCATCATCAAAGCGGACGGCGGTCCGGTTCCAAAACTTGCGGTCTGCGGCAGGGAGCACGGCAGAAAAAAGGCGATTTCGGCAGTTTTGAAAGCTTTTACGGATAATGCAATCGAACCCGAAACACAGGTCGTGGCAATTACGCACGCCGACTGCGAAGAGGAAGCGTTCGCGCTTGCAGAGGAAGTTAAAAAGCTGGGCGTAAAAGACGTCATCATCGAATATTACGACATCTGTACGGGCGCGCACGCAGGACCCGGTACACTTGCCCTTTTCTTTACGGGAAAGGACAGACGGGGCGATTCGGTACCCGCCGAAGCCCGCGCAGGAGTCAAAAAGAAAGCGCGGAATACTGCAAAATAAAACAATAGAACATCGCCCCTCCCGCTAAACGGGAGGGGCGATGTTCTATTTTAAAGTTTATCCTTCGATGAGGTCTACGTATTCATCGAACGTCACATTTTTATCAAAGATCTTGGTACCGTTCAAAACGATAATGCGGTTACAAACCGTATTCATAAGCTCCTGATCGTGCGAAGTCAACAGCATACAGCCCTTGAACGAAGCGAGACCGTTGTTGAGCGCGGTGATCGATTCCAGATCGAGGTGAGCCGTCGGCTCGTCAAAGATCAGGAAATTCCCCCCTTCAAGCATCATTTTTGCAAGCATACAGCGCACTTTTTCGCCGCCCGATAAAACGCTCGCTTCTTTAAGCGCCTCCTCGCCCGAAAAGAGCATTCGCCCGAGCCAGCCCCGTAAATACTCCTCGTAGTGATCCTTCGAGAACTGCGAAAGCCACTGCACGAGCGACAACTCGCACCCGTTGAAATATTCACCGTTATTCTGCGGAAAGTAGGAGGAGATGATCGTCTTGCCCCACTTCACGGTACCCGCGTCGGGTTCCGCCTTGCCCGTTAAAATATCGTAGAGCATCGTGATTGCCGTAGACTGATCGGAAACGATTCCGATTTTATCCCCCTTTTGCACGGTGAACGAAAGGTTTTTGAAATATCCCTCTTTCGTAAGTCCTTCTACAATCAGAATATCGTTGCCTATTTCGCGTTCGTATTTAAAGTCGATAAACGGATATTTCCTGAGCGAGGGCTGAAAATCGGAAATCGTGAGTTTTTCAAGCTCCTTCTTTCGCGAAGTCGCCTGACGGGACTTGCTTGCATTCGCCGCGAACCTCGCAATAAATTCTTTCAGCTCCTGCGCGCGCTGTTCGGCTTTCTTGTTCTGATCCTTCTGCTGGCGGGCAAGCAGCTGCGAAGTCTGATACCAAAAATCGTAATTGCCCAAATACAGATTGATTTTTCCGAAGTCCACGTCGCATATATGCGTACAGACCTTGTTTAAAAAGTGGCGGTTATGCGAAACGATGATGATCGTATTCTCGAAATCGAGCAAATAATTTTCCAGCCAGCGCACCGTCTTTAAGTCGAGGTTGTTCGTAGGCTCGTCCAATAAAAGAACGTCGGGGTTGCCGAAGAGCGCCTGTGCCAAAAGTACGCGCACCTTCTGTTTTGCGTCCAAGTCCCCCATCGTCATATAGTGGTATTCCGAGGGAATATCGAGCGCATTCAAAAGCATTTCCGCTTCGCTCTCCGCCTCCCAGCCGCCGAGTTCCGCAAACTCGCTTTCAAGCTCGGAAGCACGAATGCCGTCCTCCTCGGTGAATTCCGCGTGCGCATATAACGCGTCCTTCTCGTCCATAATTTCAACTAAGCGCTTATGTCCCAGCATGACGGTGCGCAACACCGATTCGAAGTCGTACTTGTTCTGATTCTGCGCAAGCACGCTCATACGCTCGTTCCTATCGAGAGATACGCTTCCCTTGTTGGGCTCGATTTCACCCGAAAGAATTTTTAAGAAGGTGGACTTGCCCGCGCCGTTCGCGCCGATGATCCCGTAACAGTTCCCCTTTGTGAATTTTAAGTTGACGTCCTCGAAAAGTTTTTTGCTCCCGTATTGAAGACTGACGCCCGTAACCTGTAACATACTCAGCACCCCGATTTTTATTTCGCGGTTATTATACCATAATCTCCCGATTTAATCAAACGAATCGCTCGGCTTTAACGAAAAAAGACCTTACTCACGGAAGGTCTTTTCCCATATTAAATAAACGATACGCTCACGGAGCCTGCGGAAACGCCGACATCGAGTTTTTTATCTGGATCGGCACCCGTCTGACCGGAAACGTTACAGGAACCCGCGCTCTTGTCTACAAGAATCGTATAATCTTCTCTGTTGCCTGCAACCTTAAAATTCGCGGAGCCTGCGGAGACGTTCACGCGGATCTGCGGACAGGCAATGCGTTCCGCATTAAACGCACCTGCGTTTACCTTACAGTCGAGCGATGCGCTTTCAAGAGATTTGACGTAAATCGCCCCCGCATTTACATTGCATTTTAATTCCGCACAAACCACGCCGTGCGCCGTGAGACTTCCCGCATTCACAGTGATCTGCGCCTTTTCGAATTCTCCCTCGCCGATCTCCACCTTTCCCGCATTGACCGTGACGGTAAGTTTGAGAACCGTATTCCGCGGAATCTTTACGAGCGTTTCGGGAAGAACGATCGGCAGAAAAGTGAAATTGTACCAGTGCTTTTTGTTCAGACCGTTTACCGTGAGCAAGCCTTCTTTTTCTTCGACTGAGCCCGAATATCTGTTCGATACGGGATAGTCTACGGTGATCTCCTCTCCGTCGTAAAATTCCGTTTTGATATTCCCGACAGAGTTGTCGATTCTAAGTTCTGTGATTTCCCCTTCGGCAACGTAATGCTTCATTTCGAATTCGGGCATAAATTTCCAATCGTTCAGCGCAAGCGCTATGACCAGAATGATCAGTCCGATCCCGATAATCACGCTTCCCCCGATGATCGCTTTGATAACAGCCTTCATTTTACGCCTCCTCCGCGGTAAATAACGATTTTATAAAGCCGCCTATCTTTTTGAAAAACGTCCACAAGAGCTTAGCTATACGGGGCAGAACGCTGATCAGAATCACGCCTATGCCGAACAGAATCAAACCTGCGCCCACGCGCATAAGCCCGTCGGGAACGCTTGAAAACAACGTGCCGACGCCCAATCCGATCTCGCCAATCCCCGCGATCAGAACCGCAAACGGTGCAAGGAACGCCGCAACCGTGACCGCACTCAAAGCCAGAATTATGCCGAAAATCGGAATTGCAAATATAATGCAAAGCAAAATAAATACCCAAGAAGTCTTGCCCTTACTCTTTCGCTTTGCCCTCTTTTCTTCCTTAGCGCATGGTCTTGCTTCGTACACACGCGGCGGTTCGCTGAAATATTCGTCGCGCGCGGGTGCTGGTTTTGGCGGCACTTCGTGCCGCTCCTTTCTTTCGGGTACTTCATACGCGCCTCCGTCCTCGTTCAGAATGCGCTGCGCCGCGTCGTAGGGAGGTCCGAACTGTTCTATGATCTCCCGCTCGGAATAGCCCGCCTCACGGCGATCGGCATACGCTTCCGCATAATACTCCAAAACGCGTTTTTGTTCGCTTTGAGAAACGCAAAGAAGATTGCTCTTTAATTCGTCTCTCCATTCGGTATACGTCATATCTTTCCTCCGAAAATCGCTTTGTAAATACTTTGTATCTCCAACAGATCCTCTCTGCCCGATCTTAGCTTGCTCAGTCCCAAGGGAGTTATCTTGTAATACCGCCTCAACCTTCCGCTGTGCTCCGCCGTGCGCGCCGTAATATAACCGCCGACTTCCAACCGCTTCAAAATAGGATAGAGCGTACTTTCGGAAATTTCTATAACTCCCTCTAAGTCGCTGATGATTTTATAGCCGTAGCTCTCGCCCCTGCTCAACGCATAGAGCACGCATACGTCTAATATTCCCTTTTTGAGCTGTACATCCATTGAATACCCCGCTTTGTCTGATACTATACATTACATAGTATTATTTGTCAAGCGTTTTCAACAAAATTTTTTCAGAAATTTTTTAGCCGAACAAATATATTGCGAGCATAAAAAAAGAACCCCGTCAAGGGGTTTTCTCTTCTTTTTTCGGTTTCTTCTTTTTGGAATAAAGCCAAAAGCCGAACGAAAGCGCAAAGCCTGAAAACAACAGTACGACCGCTACGACCCAATACCACGGGGAAGCGTTGAGAGCCGATAAAACCGTAGGCGCGATTTCGGTTTTCGCTTCCCGAAGGGTGGAGACGTAAATGGCGGGAACGGAACCGATTATAAAACCTAAAATGGAATAATGAGTTCCGCGCGGGCACTTTTTCAAGAGCGTTTTCATAAGCACGGAGATCGCAAAGAAGCCCGCAACGAGCCCTATCGCAAGACAGCCCAAAACAGCAAAACATATCCCAACGTTTCGCCCGTGCAGTAAATACACGGTCACAAGCTCTACGACAGGATTATAATAGCCGAAAATAAGCAACAGCATCGAACCCGAAATTCCGGGCACGACGAGCGCGCACGAGCCGACCGCGCCGATCAGAATGAGCAGAAAATATCCGCCCGCGTTCATATCAAATAAATTCACGTTCCCCGCAAGCGGCAAAAAGCAGAGCGCGGCGGCGGCAGCCAAAGGAATGAATAAGGCAAGCGCATACTTCCAGTTGAACTTTGCGCCCTTCAATTTTTCCCCTATGGACGGAATTCCGCCGATCGCAAGCCCCACAAACAGCGTCACCGTGGGAACGGGATAATGCCTGAGCCCCCATTGTATGGGCAGTATCAACGCCGCAATGCCCACGAGCATACCGATAAGAATGGGAAGAAGAGTCACGACGCTCTTTTTGAAGTGTTTGAAAATATCGGCGATCGCGCCCACGAGCCGCTCGTATATGCCGAGGATCGCCGCCACCGAACCGCCCGAAAAACCGGGAATAATAAATGCGATCCCGATTCCGATCCCCCTCAAAATATCGTAAAAAAAAGCGAGAAAAGGATTTTGTTTTTTCCCTTCCTGCGGTACCTTCTCAGGTTGCTTTTGGGGTTCCCCTTCAAGTTCCGACGCTTCCGTTTTGATTTTTTCGCTCTGCTCGTCCATACAGTTTAGTATATCACAGCTTTACGGGAAAAACAACTATTCCGATAAAAAATCTTCTCTCGAAAGTCCTTCCCGAAGTTTTTCAAGCGCCTTCTTTTCGATACGCGAAACATAGGAGCGGGAAATTTTAAGTTTTGCAGCAACCTCTCTCTGCGCCATGGGCGCGCCGCCTGCCAAGGCGTAGCGCATACAGATAATGACGGTCTCCCGTTCGGAGAGAAGTTTTTTGATTGCGCACAAAAATTTTTCCTGCATGAGCGACTGCTCCACGCTCCCGAACACTTTATCCTCTTTTTCAAAAAGCAGATCCATGAGGGTAAGCTCGTTTCCGTCCTTATCGCATCCCACGGGGTCTGAGAGGGAAACGTTCTTTTTATGCTTTTTTCCCGCGCGGATAAGCATGAGAATTTCGTTCTCGATACAGCGTGCCGTGTAAGTCGCAAGCCGCGTGCCGTGCCCCACCTCGTAAGTATTGATTGCCTTGATGAGCCCGATACTGCCCACCGAGATCATGTCGTCCGTCTCCGCCGCTCCGTTGTACTTTTTTACGATATGGGCAACAAGCCGCATGTTGTGTTTGACGAGCATATCTTTTGCGTGTTTGTCCCCTTGTTTGGCAAGCTTTAAATATTTCTCTTCCTCCGCCGCCGAAAGAGGCTTTGGATAAGACGTTCCGTCCGAAAAAGAACCCGTAAAAAAGAATAGCCGCGTTAACACGGCGCAAATGAGTCCGAGCATAGGAAACCCCGCAAAAATTCCGTTTGTTTATCCTATGCTTTTTACAATTTGTCCTATACTAAAAGGCAGGCAAAAATTCAAATTTATTCGGATTCAAAGAAAAAGTTAGAAATTCAACCAACAGTTGAGAAAATATTATTGAGATTTTGAACCGATTTTTGTATAATTTATTTATGATCATATAAAACGCGCGGAGGAGAATCAATGAACTGTGGAGAAAAGATAGCGGAACTGCGTAAAAAACGCGGTATGACGCAGGACGATCTGGGAAAGGCGATGAACGTTTCGTATCAGGCGGTTTCAAAATGGGAGCGCGACGAATCGCAGCCCGATTTCGAGACGATGACGAAAATCGCCAAACTGTTCAACGTCCCGCTCGGATATTTTGCAGAGGACAGCGAAACGGAAGAAAAGTCCGACAAAGAAACTATCAAGGAAGAAGTCAAAGAAGAAGTTAAAAAAGAACTTCGGGAAGAATTAACGCGGGAAGTTACGGAAGGCATCAAAAAAGAACAAGCCGAAGATCCGACCGCAGGAAACTGCACCGTCTGCGGAAAATTACTGAAAGAGAGCGAAGTCGCATCTTACACGCCCAAGCTCGTCTGTAAATCTTGCGCGGAACGAAAAGAACAGGAAACGCTGAACGCTCAGAAAAAAGCGGAGGAAGACAGGAAACTCGACAAACAGCTTTCCGCAAGAGAGATTCTCGGACACGGATTCGACGTACCGCTCATCATATCGTTAGTGCTTGCGTTCGTCTGTTACGTCGCGCTCACCGCAGTCACCTTTCTCAACCAATCGTCGGACGACGGCATGCTCTACGGATTTTTGACTTTCCTGTGTCCCCTCGCTGTTTTTGCCTGCACGCACGCCGTCGTCGATGCAGTCAGCGAATGGCGGAACCGTGACAGCGACGAAGCCTATACGCGCAACCTGTCGCTGATTGTCGGAGCGTGTTTTGCCGCCGTCAATCTTGCGATTTTCCTCTCCCTCTATTTCACCTCGGACGAGGGCGCAGACCTGTTTTGTCTGATACTGCTCTTTATGAGCATGATACTTTCTTTCACGTTCGTAAGCCAGTTTATGTACGGCGGAGTCGTCAAAGAAATATTTACGGCGGGAGGTTTCACCTTTAAATTACCGGGATTCATCATCACGCTCGACATCGACTCTCTGCTGTGGATGATCGTAGCGAAATTCTTTCTCGGAATTCTTGCGGCAATCGTATTCGTCGTAACGACCGTGCTCTTCGCCGTGGTCGCAATCCTCGGCTCAGTCTTTCTCTTTATCCCCTCCGTTCTCTGGAAAACGAGAAAGGATCATAAAGCAAAACAAAGCCTGAAAGAATAATTACATAAAATATCAAAGCGCCGTCCATCCGGGACGGCGCTTTCATTTATTCGTTATTTCTTATCGGGAATGACCGCGCGGATATTCGCTTCGACAAGCTGTTTTTCCTCCACGGGCGAGGGCGCGTTCATAAGAAGATCGCGCGCCTTTGCGTTCATGGGGAAAGGAATAACCTCGCGGATATTTGCCGTCTCGCAAATAAGCATGACCATTCTGTCGACGCCGGGGGCGACGCCCGCGTGCGGAGGCGCGCCGAACTCGAACGCCTGATAGAGCGCGGGGAACTTTTTCCCGACCTCCTCTTTCCCCATGCCGACGAGCGAAAACGCTTTGAGCATGATTTCGGGATCGTGATTTCTCACCGCGCCCGAAGAAAGTTCGATTCCGTTACACACAATATCGTACTGATAGGCAAGAATTTCAAGCGGATCTTTTTTGAACGCCTCCATTCCCCCCTGCGGCATAGAGAACGGATTGTGGCAGAATTCGAGCTGCCCGCTCTCCTCGCCGATTTCATACATGGGAAAGTCGACGATCCAGCAGAAGCGGAACACGTCCTTTTCAAGCAGATCGAGCCCCGTGCCCAACATGGTGCGCAAAATTCCCGCACGCTTTTGCACGAGCGAAAGCTTTTCTTCCGCGATAAGCGCGACGAAGGAATTCGCCTTCAACTCCAAGCGCGCTTTGACTTCCTCTGAATTCTCCGTTAAAAATTTGCTGATTCCGCCCACGGGCTGCGCGTTCTCGTCCAGACGGAACCAGAACATTGCGCCCCCTTCCGTCTTGATCTTGAAGTCCTCTGCGGTCTTGTCGATCCACTTTCTCGCACCCGTAAAATCGGGCACGGCGATCGCTTTGACGACTTTACCCTGAAACGCCGTAAATTCGCCGTCGGCAAATAAGTCGGTAACGTCCCTGATCACGAGCGGGTTGCGAAGGTCGGGCTTGTCCGAACCGTACGTTTCCAAAGCCTCGCGGTAAGGGATACGGCGGAAAGGCGGCTTATCCGCCTGTTTGCCCGAATACTTGGCGAATACGGGCGGAAGCACCCCTTCCAGCACCTCGAACACGTCCTCCTGCGTTGCATATGCAAGTTCGATGTCGAGCTGATAAAACTCACCGGGGGAGCGGTCGGCTCTTGCATCCTCGTCGCGGAAGCAGGGCGCGATCTGAAAGTATCGGTCGAATCCCGAACACATCAAAAGCTGTTTATACTGCTGCGGCGCCTGCGGAAGCGCGTAGAACTCGCCGGGATACAGGCGGCTCGGCACGATATAGTCGCGCGCGCCCTCGGGCGAAGAACTCGTTAAAATGGGCGTCGTGATCTCATAAAAGCCCCTCTCGGTCATGAGCTTTCTCAGATCGGCAACGATTTGGGAACGCAGAATAATTTTATCGCGTACCGCGCTGTTTCTCAGATCGAGAAAGCGGTAACGAAGGCGTATATCCTCGCCCGCGTCGAGCGAACGGTTGACCTCGAAGGGAAGCGCCTGCACCGAGCGTCTGCCCAGAATTTCCACCTTTTCGGGAATAATTTCGATAAGCCCCGTGGGAAGTTTCTCGTTGGGCGCGGAACGAAGCGCGACCGTTCCCTCTATGCTGACCGTCGATTCGGTGGGAATATCCCTTAAAGCCGAAAGACAGGGTTCTTCGGTTGCGACGACCTGCGTCGTGCCGTAGAAGTCGCGCAAGACCGCAAAGAGCAAGCCTCCCTTATCGCGCTTAGAATCGAGCCAGCCGGAAAGTTTCACCTTTTTGCCCGCGTCCTCTTTTCTGAGTTCCCCGCAGGTGTGCGTTCTATAAAACATGGTTTTATCCTCTATATATCGTTTTCATTATTGTAGCCTGTTCCCCACCCGTTGTCAAGAAAATGAAAGAAAGCTATTGACATTTTTTCGCTATTTTGATATACTACCCTTACCACGCAACTGAATAATTTTTGCACACAGGGTACAAACCGGCATTGTTTGTATCTCTATATTCCTGTGTGCGGAATGGTTGCGTGGTAACAATCGGAGATACTGATGCAGGGCGTGTCTCCGAAAGGGACACGCTTTTTTATTGCCCTGCAAAAGGAGAAAAATTATGAAGAAACTTGTTACCACGCTATGTACTCTCGTCTGCACACTCTGTCTTTTCTCCCTGTTCGCCGCCTGCGAAGACACAGACAAGCAAACGACTCTCAGCTACGACCTCACGGACGAAACCTGCACGGTTTCAGGTGGTACGGTCGTCGACAAAGAATTGGATATTCCCTCGTCCTATAACGGGCACACCGTAACGGACATAGGGCAATCCGCTTTTAAAGACAACCTCACCGTAACAAGCGTAACCATTCCCGACGGCGTAACAAAAATCGGACAGGACGCTTTTTACGGTTGCAGAAACCTTGAAAGCGTAACGATTCCGCAAAGCGTAACTTCGATCGGTACCTCCGCGTTCTACAACTGCTCAAAGCTGACGAATATCTATTATAAAGGCGACGTTGCGTCCTGGTGCGCCAAGACCGACCTTTCGGGACTCATGCGCTACGGCAACGCGCAAAAAATCTTACATATCGGCGGCAGTCAGATTTCGGGAACGCTCACCGTTCCAGACGGCGTAACAAAAATAGGCAAAGCCGCATTCTACCGTTGCAACGGACTGACGGGCGTTTTCTTCCCGAACAGTCTTACGGCTCTCGGCGACTGGGCATTCGCAGAATGTCCGGATCTTTTAAGTGTCACCGTTTCCGAAAAAGTCACAAGCATCGGCGAAGGCGTTTTCCGCTCCTGTTCGAAATTGGAAAGTGTAACGTACAACGCCACTGCCGTACCGCAATTCGCGTTTCACCATTGCTACGCGCTTACAAGCGTCGCTCTCGGAATAACAACAAATAAGATTGACGAGAACGCGTTCGCCTTCTGCACCGCGCTCAATCAAATCACAATTCCGAACAGCGTAACCAAAATCGGAGCAAATGCGTTTTCCGCCTGTTCCGCGTTGAAAAAGGCGGTTTTCATAACGGCGAACGGTTGGAAAGTAATAAAAGGAGGCGATAATGATGAAGATAAAGACGTTTCAAAAGATATTACCGATTCCGAAACAGCCGCAAATTATCTCATCAACAATTACGCCGACAAAGATTGGGAACGCAGTTAAAAATAACATTAAAAAACGATATAAAGAAGGACGGAAAATGCCGTCCTTCTTTATCTTAAAATCACCAACCTCTTTTTTGCCCGCGTGATCGCAGTGTACAGCCAGCGCGCGCCGTCGTCGAAAATGCGGCTCTCGTCGAACACGACCACAAAATCGTATTCCGAACCCTGCGCCTTGTGACAGGTGACGGCATAGGCGAACTCGAAGCGGCATACGGTATCTTCGCGCCGCACCTTGAAACGTTTCAACATTTCGCGATTATTCTCATACACGAGCGCGCCGTTCTGTAAAAAACAGGCCTTTCCGCCGTAGCCGTGATAATAGCGCCCCTCGCGGAAAATACCCGTATCGAAGGGCAAGTCCTCTACCTGTTTATCGAGAAAGTCCGCCTTGAAGTCGAGCTTTGCAAGCCCGTCCTCCCCCTCTTCGACGCCGCAGCATACGCCGATAATGCCGTTTACCAAATGGAACTCCCCTTTGTCGTCGATGGTTTTGCTCCAATCGTTCAGCGTACAGATCAGTTTTTCGCCGTCCACGGGCAACACCGCCGAAGCGGAAATACCGAGATAGGAACGAATCTCGCGGTTGATAGTTTCGCGCGTGCGGTTCGTGCCGACGATGATCTGATCCGCCTTTAAAAAGAGCTGCCGCCGCTCCGCAGGGGTCAAAGAGTTTTTGGGGATCACCTGCACGCTTTCCCCGTAGCTTCCGTAAGGGAGCGCTTTGCCCGCCCGCGCAAGCGACGCGAGCTTTACGATCGGGTTATCCTTCTCCTGCCGCACGATTTGGGTCAGCGTGACGCACGGCATCGTTAAAAGCGTATTCGTGCCCCCGACGGGCGGAAGCTGCGCGGGATCGCCCGAAAACAAACATTTCACCCCGTAAGACAAAAGATCGCGCAATACCTCGTCCGAGACCATGCTCGTTTCGTCCACGACGATCAATTTGATTTCGGGATCGATCTTTTCCTTTCTTACAAAACGCAAAAAGCGCTCGGAGATCACCTCGCCGTTTTCGTCAACTTCGATGTCCTCTTCGCGCGTATAAATTAAAGAATGCACGGTGCCCGCAGGCGTTCCCGATCGCAGAAGTACGGAAGCCGCCTTCCCCGTGGGCGCAACGAAAATCGCGCTCTTTCCGGGGGTAAGCCCAAGCGCGCGCACCGCATGATCGATGAGAAAGGTTTTCCCCGTGCCCGCATATCCGCATAACACGAAAATTTGCGTGCCGAGATTAAAAAACCATTCTTTGATCAGCGCTTCCGCGTCCTGTTGATCGGGAGTGAGTTCTTCCATATTTTAATTATAGCATACGGAAGTCCGCTTTGCAAACATTCGTTTTAAAGTTTTTAAATTTTATTCGGGAAAAGCAAACTCTGCGTGTAAGAGCCTTGCGCCCATATTCAGATCAATTAAGATGCTTCCGTCCTTCATGGGAAAAGTGCGCTTTACGGAGCGAAGTCCCGCTTTTGCGGAAAAGGTAATTTCTTCGCGTTCGGTCAATACCGCGTATTCTCCCGCATAACTGCCCGTCTGCCCCTCCTTCTCTTTGTAAGAAAGCACGAACTTTCCGTCGTAGCCGAGTTTGAGTTTTACGGACTCGAATTTATCGGTAAAATCTTCGCCGCCGAGCGTAAGTTTTTTAAGTGTGTATTCCCCCGTATAGGGCTTTGAAAGATCGGGAAGCGAACCCATGTCCTCCACTTTTTCACACGCGCAGAATAAGAAAAGCGCGCACAAAATACCGATCAGACAAACAATCAAAGATTTTTTTCGCATACGTTCAGTATTGGCGGACGATGGAAAATTATGTATTTTCCCCTTCATTTTCCCGCCCTTGACCGCACACCGAACGCGATGATCTGCCGGTTGTAAGGCAATCAAAAAAACGGCTTGACGACAAGCCGTTTTTTTAATAAACTATTTAGTTGAAGTATCTCTTCAAAAGTCCCTTAAAGCCCGCGCCGTGTCTTGCCTCGTCCTTTGCCATTTCGTGCACGGTATCGTGGATCGCGTCGTAGCCAAGCTCCTTAGCACGCTTTGCAAGCGCGAGCTTTCCTTCGCAAGCGCCCGTTTCCGCCGCCGCGCGAAGTTCCAGATTCTTCTTTGTGGAATCGGTTACGACTTCGCCCAAAAGCTCTGCGAATTTGCTTGCGTGTTCCGCCTCTTCGTAAGCGTAACGTT
Organism: uncultured Christensenella sp.; assembly: GCA_910585595.1. Taxonomy (GTDB): domain Bacteria; phylum Bacillota; class Clostridia; order Christensenellales; family Borkfalkiaceae; genus Gallimonas. Next base: position 169,420 of record CAJUET010000002.1, read on the forward strand.
TATACGCTTCCGCGATCTCGGGATAGCCCTCGCGCTCTGCAACTCTTGCCATTGCAAGATACATACCTACTTCGCAGCACTCGCCCTCGAAATTGGCGTGAAGTCCGTCCATGACTTCCTTATCTTCGACCTTACCGTCGCCGACATGATGTTCGCAAGCGAACTTGGATTCCTCAACGGGAACAAACTTTTTCGCCTTGCAAACGGGGCAAACCTCTACGTCGTCCGCGACGACTTCGCCGCATACTGCACATCTTTTCATAGTAAAATCTCCTTAAATGAAATTACCTGAATTATAACACATTTATTTGAAAATTACAAGATATTCAGGTAAAATTTTCCTGTGCGAACAGAATTTTTTCCAGTTCCTCAAAGTCGCTTGCAAAGCGCGTCGCCCCCGCTTTTTTGAGCTGCTCCTCCGTTCTGTATCCCCACAGCGTGGAAACCCCGAACATACCCGCATTGATCGCCGTCAGCGCGTCCGTTTCGCCGTCGCCGACGAACGCGCATTCGCCAACGGGCACGCGCATCGTGAGCGACGCGTACAGCGCAAGCGAAGGATCGGGTTTACAGGGAAACGCTCCGCTTTCGCCGCCTACGAATTCGAGCGGATAGCCCTTAAAGAATTTTTCCACGCAGCCGAGCGTTGCGTCCTGCGGTTTGTTTGTAACGATCCCGAATTTTACGCCCCGTTTTACTAGCCGATCCAAAAATGCTGTTTCGCCGCCGTAAAGGCAGGTGAGCGAATTGTCGTTTGCGGCGTATCTTTTCGAAAAATCTTCAAACACCTCTTCGGAAAACCGTTCGCCTGCGGGAAACGCCCTCTCCACGAGCTTTCTTGCCCCGTCGCCGATACAACGCTTTGCCTGTTCCTCGCTGATCGCGGGATAACCGTGCGCCGTAAGCGCGTCGTTCAGGTGCCGCCGTATGTCGGGCAGCGTGTTGAGTAACGTTCCGTCTAAATCAAATAATATTGCTTTTATCATAACCGTTATCCGTTTTTTACATTTTCTCCGGCACGCCGATCCCCAACAGCGTCAATGCGTTTGTAAGCGCAACGAGCGCCGCTTCCGTGAGCCGAAGGCGAAATGCGCGTTCCTTCTCTTCCGCCTGCAAAATTTTACAGTCGATATAAAACTTATTGAACTTCTGCGCGGCGTCCACGGCAAACCGCGCGATATAGCTCGGCTCGTAATTTTCCGCCGCCGCCTTTACCGTTTCGGGGAACACCGAAATCGCCTTTACGAGCTCCGCTTCCGAAGCGCAGGGCTCGACAGCTTCTGCCTGCGTTTTGTCGTATCCCTCTGCCGCCGCCTTTTCCAAAACCGAACGGGCGCGCGCACAAGTATATTGCACATAGACGCTCGTCTCCCCTTCGAAGGAGAGCGCCTTGTCATAGGAAAATACGATATCCTTGATTTTATTGTTATAGAGCGCGCCGAACACCACCGCGCCCACGCCCACCTTTTCGGCAACGTCAGCTTTATTTTCAAGCGCGGGGTTCTTCTCGTCGATTACAGTATACGCCTTTTCCACGCATTTATTGATGACGTCTTCGAGCCAGACGACCTTGCCCTTTCGCGTGGACATCGCCCCGTCCTCCAAAGAGACCATTCCGTAGGCAACGTGCACCAAATCTTTTGCCCACGCCTTGCCCATAAGTTCCAGCACTTTGAACACCTGCTTGAAGTGCAGATTCTGCTGATAGGCGACAACATAAAGACATTTATGAAAGTCGTAAGTTTTTTTACGGTATTCCGCCGCCGCCAAGTCGCGGGTCGCGTAGAGCGACGCGCCGTCCGAACGCAAGATCAAGCAGGGCGGCATATGAAAGGCTTCAAGGTCTACGATCCTTGCGCCCTCGCTCTCTTTTAAAAGTCCCTTCTCGTTCAACTCGTCGATGACGGGCTGCATTTTATCGGTATAAAACCGTTCGCCCGCGTAGCTGTCGAATTGGATATGCAGTTTTCCGTAAATGGTTTTTACATAGGCAAGCGTGAGTTCCTTGAACCACTCGAAAAGAGCGTTCGCCTCTTTGTCCCCGCTCTCGATCAGGCGGAAGTACTCGCGCGCTTCCCTCTCCATTTCCTCCGTGGCTTCGTTGTTGAACTTTACATACAGGTCGTTAATCGCGTGGATACCGCCCTTTTCGACTTCCTCTCTATTGCCCCAATGCTTGTATGCGCAAATAAGCTTGCCGAACTGCGTTCCGTAATCGCCGAGGTGGTTGATGCCGACCGCCTTATATCCGAGAAAGTTGAAAATGCGATAGAGTGCGCCGCCCAGAACGGTCGTAGAGAGATGCCCGATATGAAAGGGCTTTGCGATATTGACCGACGAATAGTCGATACAAACCGTTTTCCCCTTTCCCTCGTCGCCCGCGCCGTAATTTTCCCTTTCGTTGAGAATCCTCTCCAACACGTCTTGGGCAAGTTTTTGCTTATCGATTTTAAAATTAAGATAACCGTTGACTGCCGAAACTTCTTGAATTTCACCCCCGACGGGAAATATTGTTTTAAGCTCCTCTGCGATCGCGACAGGGCTTTTTCGTAACACCTTTGCAAACTTAAAGCACGGGAGCGCATAATCTCCCATCGAAGAATCGGGCGGAACGGCAAGGTCCTCTTCGATCTCCTTTACGCTCACGCCGTCGATTTTGAGCCTTTCGGCAATATAATGCTTATAATCCATAACAATGTACTCCGTTTTTTCCGCAGATAAGTTTAACACATTTTCAAAAAATAGGCAAACGAAAGGCTTGAACATTTTAACAAAATACGCTATAATAATCAAAAAGAATCTTTGGAGACAACACACATGAAACTCGGAGTCGTGGGACTTCCCAACGTAGGAAAATCCACTCTGTTTAATGCGATCACACACGCAGGCGCGGAAGCGGCGAACTATCCCTTCTGCACCATCGAGCCCAACGTGGGCGTGGTCGCCGTGCCCGACGAGCGGCTTGACAAGCTCGCCGCCCTCTACGACAGTAAAAAAGTTACCCCCGCCGTCATCGAATTCGTCGATATTGCGGGGCTTGTAAAGGGCGCGAGCCGCGGCGAGGGTTTGGGCAATAAATTCTTATCTCATATCCGCGAGGTGGACGCGATCGTTCACGTCGTTCGGTGCTTCGAGGACGCGAACGTGACCCATGTCGAAAACTCCGTCGACCCCGTGCGCGACATCGAAACGATCAACTTAGAGCTTATTCTCTCCGATCTGGACGCCGTGCAAAAGCGCATAGACAAGACAAAGAGTGCGGCGCGCGGCGGCGCGGATAAAAACGCGGCGGCAGAATACGCCTTCCTCGAAAAACTTTTAAAGCATTTGGAATCCGAACAGCCCGCCTATTCCTATCCCGCAACGGAAGACGAAAAAAACATTCTGGACAATCTGTTTTTGCTCACGACGAAACCCGTCATCTACTGCGCGAACGTTTCGGAGGAAGATATGGGCAAGGACGAGGACGAAATTCCCCTCGTCGTCAAAGTCAAGGAATACGCAAAGGCGCACGGCGCGGCGACGATTGCCGTCTCCGCCAAAACGGAGGAGGAACTTTCGCAAATGGAGGGCGAGGACAAGGAAATGTTCCTCGAAGAGTTCGGGCTCAAAGAAAGCGGACTCGATAAGCTCGTGCGCGCGTCCTATGCGCTTTTGGGTCTTATTTCCTATCTTACGGCGGGCGAAAAGGAAACGCGCGCCTGGACGATCAGAAACGGCACGAGAGCGCCGCAGGCGGCAGGAAAAATTCATACCGATTTCGAAAAGGGCTTTATCCGCGCCGAAGTCGTGGAATGGCAAACGCTTCTCGATTGCAACGGACTCGTGGGCGCGCGCGAAAAAGGCAAGGTCCGCTCCGAGGGCAAGGACTATGTGATGAAAGACGGCGACGTCGTTCTATTCAGATTCAACGTATAAATACAACGTCATTTCTGACTGCTTACCGTTGTCGGTTAAATATCCTGCGCGGGCATAGAACGGTTGAAGGCCGTTACGAAATAAGTTCATTCGGCGATCTCTTCCGCTTTTGCCCATTTGGGCAAAAGCGTTTCGTCCATGATCTTCTGCCACAGTTCGGGATTGTTCATTACGCGACAAGATTTCCGCTACGCTTTTAGCGCAAATCGAAAGCAAAAACAACGAAAAAAAAGAAACCGCAAATGCGATTTCTTTCTCGGAGTGTTCGTATACCCCTGATGTGGTTGAGGTGACGTGACTTGAACACGCGACCTCTTGGTCCCTAACCAAGCGCGCTACCAAACTGCGCTACACCTCAATATGACTCCCAAATACTTTGCTTTTTAAATCAAAGAGGTCTGCAACCTCTTCTCCAAAGCATATTTTATTATATCTAAAAATCGAACCGTGTCAAGCGATTTCCTATCCGAATTATAAAATTTTTGGTTTCGGCTTTCCTATTTATAATTTACCGAAAAATTCCGAATCGAATTTTCGATTCGGAATTTTATATTTTAATCTGCAATTTTATCTTCTTATGATTTCGCAATTTTCAGGGAACGCGCCTTCCGCCACTTCGCAGTCATCCGAGATAACAACGCGTTTAAGACTTTCGCAAAAATGAAACGCTGCTTCGCCGATATAATCTACTCCCTGCGGTATTTTGATATCCGAAAGCATTTCACAGCCGTAGAACGTGTGACGTTCTATTTCCGTTACGTCGTCGGGTATTTTTATACTTTTCAGACTTTTACAATCGGAAAACGCAAATTCGCCTATTTGGCTCACGCTTTCGGGAATTTCCAAACGGTCGAGACTTTTACAGTTCAAAAAAGCGCTTTTGCCGATTTGCGTTATGCCGTCGGGTAATTTGATCTCGTTCAGATTTTCGCACCAGGCAAACGCATTCTCTCCCATTTGCGTTACGTCAAGCGGAATATCTATGCGCGCAACGTTTTTGCAACAGGCAAATGCGTCCTCTCCGATTTGCGTGACGCCGTCGGGAACGGTATACGCTTTAACGTCGCGCCCCTCTGGCATTTTTACGATCCGACGCATATCTTTGCTGAACAATACCCCGTCTCTGTCGCAAAAATTCCTGTTGTTTTGATCGACGGTGATCGTTTCAAGGCTGTCGCAGCAGACGAACGCGCCCCTTCCGATTTGCGTCACGCTGCCCGGTATTTTAATACGCACAAGACTTTTACAGCCGTAAAACGCGCTTTCGCCTATATAAAGCACGCTATCGGGAATTTCGACACCTGCAAGATTTTTACAATAGTGAAATGCTCTTTCGCCGATTTGGATGACGGTATCGGGAATTTCCACGTTTTCAAGACCGGCGCAATAACGGAACGCCCTTTCGCCGATTTGTGTTACGTCATTTGGAATATGATAATTTGCAATATCAGATCCTTCGGGCATCTTGATGATTCGACGCATATCCTTGCTGAACAATACCCCGTCTATATCGCAATAATATTTGTTGTTCTCATCAACGTTAATACTTTTCAGACTTTCACAGCCGTTAAAAGCGTTTATCGCGATTTGCGTTACGGAAGCAGGTATTTCCAAACTGTTAAGACTGCTGCAACCGCTGAACGCACCTTTATTTAACCGTGTTAGAACACCCATATTTATATAGGGTTGAGGGTTCTCCAAGATTTTGCCTTTCGGGGTGTTGTTGTAGCACAGTTCTCGTAAATGTAAACGGCAAAAAATCATCACTTAAAATAATAATGAAAGAAGTCAGACAGAAATGTTTGGCTTTTTTATTTTGCCTAAAATGCAATGATTTTTTGGTAGCACTCCGAGAACGTAAGCAAGTCGTTTACATTTACAGCGTGATTGCAACATTAGCGAGCCTTTGTCCGAACAGTGCTACACTGCCCCTTTGCCGAAAGGCTAATAAAATCTTGGAGGATAAAAAGAAATGAAAAAAGTAGTTTACTCAATAACAAAGGTAAACAAAGACGAGAAGTTGAAAGGTGTAGGTTATCTGGTTGAAGGTAACTTACTTATCCCCTCTACTTCCAGCAAAGGTAACGCTTATATAAGAGTATTTGAAGATGTTACCGAAAAATGCAAAGCCGTAAAAGACACGGATAACGAGTTCAAAGGTTACGTTACGGTCGCTTACGAAAATATCCACGTATTCAATAAAGAGAAAAATCATTACGATACATTGGATTACGTAGAAACAACCTATTATATATGGTTCAAATACATTGATTGAGGTGCTTGAAAATGTTTGAATATGATTTCTTTGACGGTGATCACTTTATCACGTTCGATATAGTTGAAATAGATGATGATGACGAAACGGTTACGGTAGCAATATCTAATCAAGGTCGTATAACGCACGATACTTTCAATTTATTTGAAGATGAAGCATTAAAAGACATTTGCGAAAATCGTTACTTTGAATTTGGCTTATATCAAGACAAAATTTACATAAACGATTTTGAGTGCTTATAAGGGGTATTTCAAATGGACGAAATGACTTACATGGAAATAATGAAGCAAGACTATCCGAAAGACTTTGCCGATGATGACGAATTTATATCGGCACTGTTAGATTGGTGCGAAAACAAGGAGGACAGATAATGAACGTATTTATTGGCGGTTCTATCAGCTTTGACTATCTCGACTATACCATAACGGACGAGTTAGACAAGTATATGAACGGTGAACTTGAAATCTTTGTAGGTGATGCTTACGGAGTAGATAAGCTCGTTCAGAAGTATTTGGATAAAAACGGGTATCGCAACGTAACGGTCTATGCAAGTAACGGACGAGCAAGAAATAATATCGGGCTTTGGAAAGTAAAAGCTATTGAAGTTCCGAGCGACGTTTACGGCAGAGAGTTCTATACATATAAAGACTTTGCAATGAGTACCGACTGTAATTTCGGCTTTATGATATGGGACGGAAAAAGCAGAGGCACGCAAGCGAACATACTGCGTTTAATCAATATAAATAAGGGCGTGAATGTATATCTCCCCTACCTTCGTCAAATGAAATCTATCAACGATTATAAAGACTATAAAAAACTTATGGAGGAAATATGAACAGAGTTGCAATGGTAATTGGCTCGTGGGGTTCGTACAACGAATGTAACGAACGAGCGTTAGGCAGTCAATGGCTGGACTTCGACGATTACGACGATTGGGACGAAATCGTAGAAGAACTTAAAAAAGAAGGCTTTGAGCTGGATGGCGTCGACGAAGAACTATTTGTGCAGGACATCGAGGGCGTTCCTACTTCAAGCACCGATTGGGATAACACGCACCCCAAAGAGATATTTGAGCTTATGAAAAAGTCCGGCGTTCTGGACAATGAATATAAATACGAGCTTATGGAAGCGTACTGCGAGGTTAGATCGTTCAATGAATGGTCTGACCTCGTTTCAGATTACGAAGAAAATTGGGATAGAGATATTGTCTTTTACAAGAATAAGACAATGCTCGACGTGGCTTATGAAATTATAGACGAATGTTACAACTTGGAAAAGATGCTTGGAAATCTTGCCAGCTATTTCGACTATAACGCATTTGCAAGGGATTTGAGTTACGACGGATACACGGAAACGTCAAACGGCGTGATTGAAATTAGATAAAAAATATAAGGAGGTTTTGGAAAAATGGACTTTACTGTTTTACACAAGGGTAAGACATACTGTTTGAACACCGCCGACGAATTATACATATTCGGGTTGGGTATTGAAATGGGCATTGAAGAAAAACTGCAAACGGATATTATAACATTCATTGATTTTATCCGACAATGCCATAAAACAGACTGTTGCAATGCCCCGTTAAAGCCGTTTACTACCTTTATAACCGATTGGTGGAACGAGTTTCACAACAAAGACAAGATATTTATAGTAAACAAATTTTACGAAATAAAAAATCAATAAGGAGTTATTAAAATGGAAACCAACACTCAACCTACCCTTCAAGAAAAGAAGAACAAAGCAATCGAGATTATGCACACTCTCGACATCTACAAGCCGTACATAGAAGGCTTTAAGCAATCCGACAAGGTTTGCTTCTTTGAAGGCTTTGGCGGCTTTTGGGTTTATCAAGAACCCGAAATAGAAGCCAAGATGCGTGAACTTGAAGAACAGTACAAATGCAAAGTTTACGCAATCACGCACGAATTTACCGACTTTGGGGAACTGTACGATTTCCTTATCGTAACGAACTATCCTGAAGAATGGGAAGATTCCGTTTACAGCGTAGGAAATAAACATACGGTATTTGCCTACGTTTGGAACAAGTCAGACGAAGATTGCAGCGAGTTCGGAAGCATTACCGTACAATCATTCGGTGGCGGTATTCGGAGGGTTGCATAATGAAGAAAGTATATATTGTACAATTCGATTGGGCAACTCCCGATGCAAGCGACGTTGACCTTTACGTTTACGATAGTTACGACAAGGCTTACGACAAATTCAAAGAACTTATATGCGCCGAGCGTAAACCCGAAAATTCGTGGGTTGGCGACGTTGAGTTCGATGACGAAGGCTATCCCGTTGACGATCACTACGAGTTCGATTTCGAGGACAACAATTCGGGCGAATCCGAAGTTTGGTGGCACATTACCGATAAGAACGATTGGTATCAATACTCGAATATAGACTTGCTTGTTATGGAGGTTATGTAGTAATGACAAAGAAAGAACTTTACGATATGACATTTAACGAAGCGGCAGAAAAGTTATGCGAAACAAATGACTGTATAACCACTTACGAAACGCTGAAATCGTTTGCTGTTATGAACGTAGAAAACGACAGCTTCAATGTGGCTATACATATACTCGAAGCGTTACGGTCATACCCAGCCTATTATTACAATTACGATTATTCAATGGGTACGCTCGACACCCCTACTGCTCTGACATTACACGTCGATTTGGAAGATTACTGCGAGGAGGATCAATTATGAGAAACACGAAAGAAATTAAGCCCCTGCTTACCGCTATCTATTGCCTTAACCGTGTGGGCGAAAAAGACAAACAAATAGACCTGATTTGTGATTATGCGTTCAGAAGATTATTCGGCGCTAACACGAACTTGCTGGCTATCGCTTGTATCGGACAGACAAAAGAAACTATCGAACAGCAAGTAAACGAATTACTCAAATTAGATACCGAGTTCAATAAATATTTGGAGGAATACAAGAAATGAACGGATTTAAGACACAGGCTTATATAAGTTCTCTGAACAAGGGCTTAATTACCCCGACACACAAAGACGAAATAACGGTGCTTGAAAAGGTCGGCGACAACGACTACATAGTAGATTATAAGGGCGTGCGCTGTCATGCCCTTTTTAATTGGTTTGTGTGTGCGTACTTCGCAGACGATTTATATAGGAGGGTAAACTAATGGGACAGTATTACAGAGCAATAGTCAAAAAGCAAAACAAGCGCAACGTCGTATATAACCGCTATGTTATGAAAGACGGCAAGCCCAAATATATGATGGCTAAACTTACCGAGCATTCGTGGTGGCGAAACGATTTCGTAAATGCAGTATGCCTTGCAATATACGAAAGCAAAGAAAAGCGCCGTGTTGCTTGGATTGGCGATTATGCCGAAAGTTATTTAGAAAGTATCGGCAAAGACAATTTCAACGGCTTGAAGCAAAAGCAAATAAAAAGGCTTTGCAATCAGACTTGGGATTGCGAAGGCGTTGCAGTTGAGCCTACCGAATTTACGTTAGACGGAAAGTTTATCGTAAATCACACGAAGAAAGAATATTTCACCGGCACGCAATACTTTGAAAACGGTTGTATGCGTTCTCAAGAATATGGCGATTGGTGTATGCACCCTCTACCGCTATTGACTTGCATCGGCAACGGATTGGGCGGTGGCGATTACCACTCTCCCACTGCCGACAGTTCGGAAGAATATATCGGCGCATGGGCTTGGGACGAAATAAGCATAGAAGATAAAGCACCTACGGACTACAACGAAATTGAACTTATATTCAAAGAAAAAGGATGGGAAGATTGATGGAAAGCAATGAAATCTTGGAACAACTCAAAGCAAAAGGACTGCTAAAATTTAAGGCAGTAAATATCAGCGATAATAAGGCTTATAGGTGTTACATAGAAAGCGACGGTAACATATTTGTGTATGCTCACAATAAAAAGCGCTACGGCTGGCGCTTCAATGAAGAACAGTTTTTAATATGCTATACACCGTTAATACCTAACGATGAAAATTTGCAATGGAAAAAGCGACTGAAACGTGCCGTAAATCTCTGCCGTGAAAGCGGACTATGGGCGGAACTCGCTGTCGTATGGGACAACCTTTACAAATATGTTACGCTCGACGAAAAAAGAAAGATTTACGATATGAGTTGGGATAATCGTGAAGCGACCATTGCCTACTGCAAAGAACACTACCCCTTTATGATCAAAACCGACAAAGACGGTAAGGAATATCTCGACACGGATTATATATGGGAACTATCCCGTTGCGAACTCAAATCTATGTATTTCGGCTATAACAATACGGAAGAAAAAGAACAAATCCGTAAAGCCATTTCTGAACATAGACAATACACCATACCGAGAATACGAACTACTTACGACGTGAGCTTCAGTTATAACCCCGAACGCAACCGAGCTTTCTACAGTGAAGAATATAAAGACTGCGGTAACGGACACTACTATCTTGCGCTTAACCACAGCACGGCGGTATTCTGCGAGGACGATTAAACGGTAATGCCTATGACGTCAAACAATGAATACGGATACACAGTACGATATAAGCAGGTAGGTTCAAGTAAATGGAAAGTTTATCTCGTAACGAACTCATACGACAGCGCATTATGGAGTGTGCGTTGGTACGAGCGAGATCCGCCCAAGAACAGAATTACAGGTAAAGCGATTGAAAACGTAATATGGGATATATTCCCGATAAAAACGCTATTCGAGTATAAATGGCGTTGGCGTGGTTGTCCGTTCTGAATACGGATAACCGCGTCTTTTCTTTTATCTACAAAATTCAAATAAGGAGTTATACACAATGAAAATCTCAACAGACAAACTTTACTATCTTTGCAACAAGTATCAATGGTTCACTAACGGCGACTGCCGACAATACGACTTGTTATTCAAACTAAACAGAGAGGGCGCACCACTCGAAAAATTGGCGACTATTATTTGGTTTTGCTCTTTCGGTTACAACGAACAAGACATTCTCAAAATCTTAAAACAGGAGGCAGATTTATAATGACTACTCTCAACCTTACCGCAAGCGGTAAAGCGCAAGAACTTATCCTTGCCTACTTGCAAGCAAACGCAAGCGACGTTCTTGCCGAAAAGATTAACAGCGGTACGCCGTTCACGAAAGACGGCAAACAACTCATCAACAAGAAAACGCTCGACGGGTTTATGACCTTTGCGAGCGGTGAAGCAAAGAAGCTCGCCGAGAAAAACGCAAGATCGGCGTGCGTAGAAGATACCGTCGTTTACGGCTGGGCTATCCACTACTTTGAAGAAGATAACATCGAAGGCAAACTTTTCAATGAGGACGGCACAGAGTACAAATCGGTTGTGAAGACTACACCAAGAACCACAACGAAACCCGTTAAGGTCGAGCCACCCAAACCGAAACAACAGCAAGCGTCCTTGTGGGATATGATTGAGCAATCGGATAAAAAGCCCGTAAAAGTTCAAGCCGACGACCACGAAGTAATAGACGATACTGACGATGACGGCGAAGAACTGAATAACGATTACACTCCGGAAGAACTTGCCAAAGAAGCCGAAGAAATTAACGAGCCGACTGTAGAAGAAAAGCCTGTTCAATTATCGAAGCCCTATCCCCCTTTCTATACACAATATTTGGAACTTTCGGAACACACCGACGGTATCGTTCTTATCCGCTTGGGCGACTTCTACGAAGCGTTTGACAGCGATTCCGAAACATTAGCCGAAGAACTCAATATGACGCTCACAAGCCGTCAAATAACCGATGACGAGCGTGTGCCTATGATTGGCTTCCCCTTTCACTCGGTTGACGCTTACATAGCCAAAATACGCAAAAATCACGACGTCGTAATTATTGAATCAAACAGCGACATTAAAACGCTTGCACAGATAGTAACCGCAGACGGAAAAGCCGTTGACAGCGGAACAGGCGAAGTTCTTGACGATGATATAGAAGAACTTACAGAAGCAGAAATGCGACAGTTCGACGGCGACATAGGCGAGCCAAAAACAGTTGATGCGCAAGACGATGAAAGAACTCCCTACTCCCTTTCTTCGTTTGACAAAGAAACGATGATTTATCTTTACGATTTGCTCGACGGCAAATTGGATATAGCGTGAGGTGAACATTATGACGATTGAAGATGCTGAAAAGTTGACGATACCAAAGTATCTGACAGAGCGCATTCGCAAAGCTGATTTTAAGAAACACCCGACTCCAGAAAAATCCATTAGGTTCTACGCCTATCTTGCATTATGGAAACGCAAAGAGCTTATAAAGATTACCGTTGCAGCAAAGCACTATCGCAGAAAACTGTATATGAAGATAGTTGCTATTCACGGCTTGCACGCACAAAGATGCTATATCAAAGATTTGGAATATAACTATATGGGCGCAATGGGCTATCGTGTAGGCTGGTTTGATGAAGGCATACAAAAATACTATAAATGGTACGAGCGCGGCTGGTGCTGGGCAGACGATAAATATTACGATCCCTACGCACCTATCGTAAATTATGAAGTCATAGATAAACTGCCTGAATACAAATACAGCGCTTACAAGCAATACGGCGGTATTGACTTATTCAAATACTTGCGTGTTTACGAGAAATATCCGCAAGCGGAAATGTTCGTGAAATTCGGTTTATCGACGTATGCGTTAAGCAAGCAGTTATTGGAAAAATCAGCAAAGGACAAGCAGTTCCGTAAATGGCTGATTAGAAACAGCAGTGAGTTGCATGGTAGGTACTACTATGTAACCACCATTCTATCTTCTTATAAAACGGGCAAACCGTTAGACCATATACAGCAGCTCGAAAGACAGAAGAAAAGCTTTTGCAATAAAAACGGAAGCTACCCCGAATTACGGCGTTTCTTCAAAGGACAGACGATTAAGTTTTTGGAATACATACAAAAGCAAGATACGAGCATCGCAACATACAACGATTACTTCAATGCTTGCAATTATCTGGGCTTGGATATGAGCGAAGATAAAAACGTATTCCCCCACAACTTCAAGCATTGGCACAATATGCGCATAGACCAATATCACACGGCAAAGGCAATGAAAGACGCCGAAGAACGCAAAGAGCTGTATGCGAAGTTCGCCAGCGTTGCCGAAAAGTATTTGAGCTTACAGCGAAACAGAGAAGCGTTTATCGTCATTATAGCAAGGAGTCCAAGCGATTTGATGCACGAGGGCGATACCCTGCATCACTGCGTGGGACGAATGAATTACGACCAAAAATTTGCGCGTGAAGAAAGCCTTATTTTCTTTGTCCGAAACGCATCCGAACCCCATATTCCATTCGTTACAATGGAATATTCACTCAAGAACAAAAAGATATTACAATGTTATGGCGAACACGACCACAAACCGAACGACAATGTTTTGGAGTTCGTAAACAAAAAATGGCTACCGTTCGCAAACAGACAATTAAAGAAAATACAAATAGCGGCATAACCGCAAAGGAGTAAAAATTATGAACAATTATTATAGAGTTACAGGTTACTGCGAGCAAAAAGATTTTTGCTTTATTATGGACTGCTACGGTATGTATGAGAAGTTATGGCAATTCAGCTCTATGCTCATACAAAAAGGCTTAAAAGTCTTGGAGGTCGGTAACGACACAAAGTTTATGGACGGCAATATAGACCGTATAGACGAAAACAACGAAAAAGTATTTTTACGAGCAAACGCCGAAGGCAAGCCCGTATACACCACCCAGACGATTAACGGCATTACATATAAAGCCGTAAAAGTTGCCGACAAAATCTACATACCCGATAGAACGCAAACCGTATAACCGAATACAAAGTCAAAGCCCGGATTCCTTTCGGAGTCTGGGCTTTTTTTGTGTTAATCGTCATCTTCTAAATCATTGAAGTAATCTCTATCAAAAAACTCTGACAAGGTAATGCCTGCACCCTCGCAAAAACTCTTGATAGTTGTTACTTTCGGACACTTAGTTCTTCCTTTCATTAAATCATAAAGAGCCGAAGGCGATTTGCCACCGTTTAGACACGCCTTACAAATATTCTTACCTTTTTCTTCGCAGATCTCCTCAATACGTTTTAAGATTGCTTCGTTCGTTTTCATAATCGTGAAACTCCTTATCGTAATTCCACGATTAGTATATGAAATTTGAAAAATTATCTCTCGTGGAGTTCCACGATATTGACTTGCTACTGCAATTTTGCTATAATATTTCACGGAGTTCCACGATAAATATGGTTGTGTGTTTTTTAGGTCATAGAAAAATAACTAACGCCGAACAAATTAAAACTCGGCTAATCGAAATCGTTTCAAATCTGATCTCAAACGGAGTAGATACTTTTTTATTCGGCAGCAGAAGTGATTTTGATATCCTATGTTGGGAGGTCGTTACCGATCTGCAAGAGCAATGCCCCCACCTTAAACGGATAAGCTATAATGCACACCACGAAACTGCCTTCACTTCTAAAGAAGAACGAGAAAGCTTTGAAAAGTTTTTCTCTCAAATGGTTAAGCACGAAGTTCATTATACTGACTACGAAGAATCCGTCAGTTCCAAGAAATCCCTTAACGCAAACAAAAACGCATACATAATGCGCAATCAAGAAATGATCGACAATAGCGACGTATGCGTGTTCTACTATAACAAAGACTATCTACCGCCAAAGCGGAAAGCAGCCAATAAATTTCTTCCCGACTATCAACCTAAAAGCGGTACAGCAATCGCTTACGCTTACGCTGTTCAAAAGAAGAAGCAAATTTATAATACATTCATTGAAGTATAAAAGGCTTAAATATGTTTAGAAAAATTCAAAAACCAATGTCCGTATTCACAATCAGTATATTACTGTTTTTAATCGTGTTAAGCACTTGTACTACTTTTCTACAAATTCATACAGCACAGGCTCAAACATTTGAGCAACATATTCCTACCTTTGGTCTATACTGCAAAGATGAAACCATTATACAATCTGGCACTGTTAAATACGATTTATCGGATGCCGAAACCATTGCGCAAGGAAAAAGCTCAATACAATCAAGTTATCAAATTGCGGCAGTTAATCGCACAGTTGAATTTGTAATACCTTTTATATCGTCAGCAGAAAATGCCCCACTCTTTTCTATTAAAGCAAATGAGCAAAAAATCGACTGCTCAATTTGGTACGGAAACCCCTTCTTTTCGTCCGATGAAGATACAGACTTTGAAAGCCTTATTGACGATACATATTCAACCGATATTGATAAAGCCATAAAAGGAACGCTCTATACAATAACACCAGACAATGAAACGATTTCGATTGAATTATCTTTTGCCGAAAACAAACGAAGTAGTTTCATATATGAAACCTCTAATCAATTATCGGCATCAAGTTCAGCCAGCGGAACTTACACTTGGACTTTGAAAAACGCTTTTATAAAACCCGAATATAAATTTTTCATACTTGGCGAAAATTCCAACCACTCTTTTTCATGCAGCAGTGAATATCAAACGGAAACAATAACTTGCAAAGATTACATTGATCGTCAATATGAATACTTGAAAGAACTTTACGATGAATACGGGATTGCCGTTGATTTTCTCTATTCAATGTTTAATCTGCTATTGCAAAACAAGCAAAGCGTAGTTTATGACGATTTATTCTTTAATTCTATAAATACACAAAGATATAACGTATATAAGTTTTCTATACAGCTCGATACGACTACACTCATCAATTACGAACTTCCTGTAAACATACAACGCAATTTTGCTTTTACTCCAACGATATATTTGCTTGAGCAAAAGAATTTAGGAAACTACCCTATATTCTACATTGCTGAACTAAACAATGAAATACCCTATATCATTGAATCAAGCGTCAAATTCATTAAAGACGGACTTACATATAGTGCCGAAACCGCCGACGATTATTACTTCGTTTTCAGTTCGTCCGAAAAGCCCCAAAGTGCCACGTTCCCTACTAACAGCAACGATAATAAGGCTTTGATTATCTGCTGTTCTGTTATAGGTGGAATCGCATTTATCGCCTTAATTGTTCTGATAGGAATTGTAATACATCAAAAGGTTAAACACCGCTAAAAACCGCTAACTGACAGCAGGGCGTGTGCTTGTCTTGATACGAGAGCGGCGCTGGCGCGCCGCCGACAAGCACACGCCCTGCGCAACCCAACCCAACGAAAACCATAGTAACAAATAGCGACGGCGAAAATTCGGGCGACACGCGCAGGCTTTCCGTGTCCGCCCGAATTTTTCTTTCGCCGTCGCTACATTAGTTACTTTTACGCATTTGCGCTATTACTTCGGGGCTTACCCTTCCCATATATAAGCCCTCGTCCCAGCAGTTGAAATCGTCGAATAATAGTAGTTTCTTATCCTCTTGCCCTATTGTGCATACAATGTCCTCGTCCATTATGTCGGATATAAAGTATTGGTACAGCCCCTTGCTGTACACTATTTTTTCGCCTGTCTTTTCTATATATTTCATTAAATAAGCGAGTGCCTCGCCATATAAGTTTGGATCTAATACTTTGAAATCGTTGCGCCCGAATCGTTCCGCAAAATAGGTATTTAGCGTTATCGTCTGCATGGTATGCGACACCGTGCTGAAATCGGTCTTTTCCACAAGTTCGCCGACCATAGCATCGTCCGGCACGTTGAATAAACCGTGAAAATGTAACCGCTTCTTTTCGGGTGATCGTTCCCATACGCCCATATACTTCCATCCCTGTCTATATGCAAGCAATGATAATTTGTTCTTCAGCTTCTTTTTGAATGTTTCTTCGGTGTGCTTTTTGTCATCGTATGTAAACGTGCAGAAGTAATTAAACTTTGCCAAATTAGCTTTTCGCACCATACGAACACGCCTACTCACTATGTTCCTATGCTTCCTTTCAAACCCTAAATCGACATACCACTTTAACTGCTCTATACTGTCAAAATACGCCTCCATACCTTCCATAACTTTGAAATGCCGCTGCGCTCTCGGCAAGTCAATGTATTTGTTATACAATTCTTCAAACAACTCCTTCCGCGTCATCTGACGTTCTCGTAGCGGCTGTGTATTGGCTTCTAACGGCTCGTTTGGTGATTCCGCTATTACTTGCTCGTCAGCTTCGCCCCCGTCGCTTTCGCAAGAAATTAAAGGCTCCGGCGCCTTATCGGTGTCGAAGCCTTCTTCTTTTGCTTCTGCGACGGTTATTACTTCCTCTATAGGTTTCGGACGGTAACGCTGTGGACGTTCCGTATGCGGTATCGCTATGTAATGCGATCCGTCAAAATACACTTTGGTTTCTCCGAATGGCATTTTGACTTTAACGAGGGATAACCGTCTTATAAAGTTATTTACGCCGCTTGTTATACTCGGGCGTATTCTTATAAAGTAGAGCGTACTCGAAATTGCCGTGTACTTTCATTGCTCGCTTGAGCGCCTTTTTATCACCGTTCTCGGCGGCTTCACGCAATTCATTCTCGCTGTAATGATAGCCACTCTTGAGTTCGCTTACGGAATATTTATGCGCCAATTTCTTGTGCCTTAAAGTGAAAAATCCCACGCTTACTTACCTCCTTTTTTTAATTGTCTTTGTTGCTTTTTATCAAGTTTGCGCTCACGCTTCGCCTGCTTTTGGACAAGTCTTTGTTCTCGTATAGCTTGCTTTTTAGCAAGCTTACGCTCACGCTTCAACTGTTTTTTGGCAAGTTTCTGTTCTCGTATAGCCTGCTTTTTAGCAAGCTTAAGCTCGCGCTTCGCTTGCTTTTGGGCAAGTCTTTGTTCTCGTATAGCCTGCTTATTAGCGAGTTTGGGTTCGCGCTTCTTTTGCAACTTATCGAGCTTGGCTTGCTTTTTGGCGAGTTTATTATTTCGCTTTTCTTGCTTCTTTTCAAGTTTCAAACGGCGCTTTTCTTGCTTGACTTTCACTTGCTGTTCTTTGAGCTTTTTCTTTTGATACTGCCGATCTTCTTTGTCGATTTTCTTAAACGATTTCTTCATATTCTTAAAAATATAATTGAGTATTTTATCGTTGAATTTGTCCGGCACGAAGTCGGCGGTATCGAGCGTGTGCGAAAAGGTTTCGTAATACTTAATAAGGCAAGCGTTTATGAGTTTGTTTTTGTTGTAGTTAATCATGCGACTTTACCTCTCTTTTGATAGTATCCTTCGGGCAACTCGTCGTCGTTTTCTTCGAGATAACGGATATAGCCTTCAAGCGTTTGCTCGGTAGGCTCTGACTGCTGATAATCGAAGTCCTCATTAAAGTGTCCTTGATAGAACTTCGGCTTGCAGCATTGACTATCATAGCATTCAAATACATTGTAGTCCGCTGTAACCACTTCTACCGTATAGCAACTCTTATCCTGTTTGCCACTCGACATATACTTGTCGAATAAGCTGCTGTTCTCTATACGGCGAATATGCCACGTCAGGCGGCAAGGTCTGCCGAAATCGTTGTATTCTTTGTCTAACTTTATTATCTCTATGAACTGCGACAATTCCCGAATGTTGACGTCGATTAGCATTGGTCTTTGCGTGTCAAGATAAACGTCCAAATCGTTATGCCCGTGCTGTTCATACCATCTACTTTGCCAATCCGGAAAATACATAGATAATCTGCTATTAAGGTACTTTTGCGCTTCCGTAATGCAGATAACCTCATAAGGTAAATTAAAATGCGTTTGCACAAACGGATTGGCAAAGCCCAGACGGTAAGGGTTAATTCGGCGGCTATATCGGGGGCTGTACCGATAGCGCTTAAACGTCATATCGTAGTTAGCCGAAACACAGTGAATCGGCACAGTCCCCAAGTTTTCAAAGCCGCTATTTCTTTTCCCTATAATCTCACGAGCCATAGTCCGATTACGAACCTTGTCAAACGCATAACCGTTTGCAACGTGCGTCATAAAACAGGTCTTGCCCGTTCGCGGCGGTGCGAAAATTATCGTTATCATAGGCTTACCTTAAAACGTACAAATCCCACATAGTCATCATTTCAATGTAGAAACCTGCATTGTCAGACCATTCGACAGTTAATACGCCGTCTTTCTTGCACGATATGGTAATAGTAAATGTGTTTGGTGTTCCGTAATCCACAACACCGAGCGTTGCCGAGAACGGCGTAGTGCTTGTCAATACCTTTTCGCCCGGATAGTGGTCGAAACTCATACCGCTGCTGTCGAGCGCAAACCATTCGTTACCGTCGAACTGCCAGCCGTAACAGCCGTTGCCATCAGACGAGTTATACCAGAAACTATTGTTACCGTCATCACTAATGTTGGCTTGCATAAAGTTGGCGGTTATCTTGATTTTATCGCCTTTCTTCAAGCCGCTCACTTGCAAATCTACACTATGTGTATTGCTGTCGCCGTAAACGTATTGCTGTTCGTTAGATAAAAGTTTCCATGTCCCGTGTTTAGCCGTAAAGGTTGTGTTAGCGGTAATCTTATAAGTTGCGACGTTCACGATATTCGTTCCGTCAACCGTCCAGCCCTTGAAAGTATCGCTACTGAACGTAGGCGCGGTTGCATAACCGCCGCTTTGTACCTGTTGCGTCGAAAGGGTTGTGTTGCCGTTCTTGAACGTAACCGTGAGCTTGTCAATACGGAATACGGCGTTAAAAGTAACGTTGCCCGTAATTGCGTAACTGCTTACGTTGACAGTGTTCGTTCCGTCGATAGACCAGCCGACAAACACGTAATTCGTTTTCGTCGGATCGCTCGGCTTGCTTGCATATTTCCCGTGTTCTATCGTCTGTGTAGACAGCGTTTTACCGTCGTTTTTGAATGTAACGGTATAAGTTTGAATACGGAAGATAGCGGTAAAAGTTACGTTTTCGTTAACGATATAATTGCTTACGTCAATGGGGCTTGTACCGTCTAACGACCAACCGACGAAGATATGATTTGCCTTTGTCGGATTGCTCGGCACGGTAGGCTTTCCATTCTTTACAACGAGTTGCGTATTGTGTGTACTGCCTTCCGCCATAAACTTGACGTCGTATTTGTAGGTGATGTCGGCAACGAAAACGGTGTCTGCCGTAATGCGGTATTCGCTTACGTCCGTCATAACGCCGTTGACTTTCCAGCCGTTGAAAACTTTATATGCCGTGCTTGCAGCGGCAGGCGCGGTTGCATAGTTGCCGCTCTTGACGGTTTCGTTTTTCAGCGTGGTATCTTCGTACTTGAACACTACCGAATACAACTTTGTGAATTTTGCCGTAAAGGTTACGTTCTGCGTTACGGTGTAGTTTGCAAGATTGACTACGTTATTGCCGTCGAGCGTCCAACCGTCGAACACATAACCGTTCTTCGTCGGGTTAGTGGGTACGTTAACTTTTGCGTCTTTGAGTACAATTTGACTGTTATGATTTTCGCCGTCGGATATGAAGTTGACTTCGTACTTGCGCGTAACGTCGGCAACGATTTTGGTATTTGCCGTTATGCGGTAGGTGGCAAGGTCGATAGGTTCTCCGTCCACAGTCCAACCGTTGAAAATGAGATATGCGGTGGACGGCGGCGTTGCAACCGTTAAAAGACTGTTTTTGTTGACAACTTGAATGTTGTACACGCTGCCGTCGAACTCGAACGTAGCGACAACTTGTTCGCCGCTTTCTAATGAAGCGAGATACTGTTCATAGTAACTTACCGATTTTTGCAATTCCGCAATCTTGACATTAAGAGCGTTGACTACCGCAGAATTGTTTTGCGATTGCAGAGTAAGGTCGGAAATCTGATTATTAAGGCTTACGATTTGTGCGTTCAGTCCGTTAATTGTGCGCGTGTTCAGTTCGTTGGTTTCCTGCAACTGATTATTGAGTGATTGCAAATTGGAAATTTGTTCGTTTAACTGCGCTATTTGTCGTTCGTTCTCGTCTTTGTTTGCGGAGAGAGAAAGCACCTGATTATTGAGCGTAGCGATTTGTCCGTTCAAATCTGTGATTGTCACTTCATTGCTTGCCTTGATAGTGTTTAGTGTGTCGATTTGCGTTTGCAGAGCGGTTTTCTGTTCGTTAAGCGTTCCGATTTGCCCTTGATAATCCTTAATGCTGTTATTCAGGGCGTTGGCTTCGCTCGTGTACTGCGAGATTAAATCGTTCTGCGTAGTTATCGTATCGCGGTAACTGTTGATGAGATTGTCGTATTCTTCCTTGTCGGTAAGAGCGGTATTGTAGCCGTCTTCGTAGGCGTTTTGAACGTCGTCCTGCGTATAAAGACCGTTGCCCGCCATACCTTCCTTAACCTTAGACCAATTTATGATGCCCCACGTCAGCACGAAGGCGAACGCGGCGACAATGAGAATACTGAATATGATTGTTAATACTTTTTTTGTCGTTGACATAGATAATTCTCCTTATAAAATTTCGATAATTTGCAAGCGCATACCGTTGTCCGAAAAGTATTGTTCCAAGAAGGACGCATTTTCGTTTCCGGTAGTCGCAAGCGTGAGTTGAGTTTTGCCGCTTAAAAATTTGACGGATATTTTCATAACCGAGCGATTTACGATTTGCCCGTCTGTATTGTAAAAGTCGAGATTGACTGTTGCATACACCGAGCCTGCTTTAATTTCGCAGTTGAGTAAAACGTAATCGTTCAGCACTACGTTGTACTTTTTGTTTTCGCCGTCGAAGTTCTCCGTTTTGAGCAAGTCTTTCTCGAAATAGTAGGTGTCCGTGTCGTCGTATAGGTCGTGATAGAAAACGACGCTCGTTGACGTGTACTTAAAACTTTCCTGTGAGAAACGGTTGCTTATGTCGATACTGCCGTTGACGTAACTTTCGGCTTTGATTTCCTTATACAGTTGCAAGCCGCAGAATACGCCGGCAACGATAAGCGCGAAGGCGAGAATATACAAAATAACCAATCCTATGATTTTCTTCATACCATCACCCCCGTAAGTTCGCCGTCGAATGCGTTTTGCAGTCCGTCGAATGTGATTCCGCTTGATTTGTTAAGCGTTTGCAGGTTTGTACCGAACAGAGATTTTTCGAGCAAATAAACTGTCTGCGTTCCGCCACGAATGGTAAGCGTGTCGAGTTCCAAATTCTCAAAAGCGTTGTAATCCAAACCCACGATATTGATTTCCTTTTGCGTAAGATAGGTCGCGTTCAAATCGAGCGTGATATTGATTTTGGCTC
Organism: uncultured Christensenella sp.; assembly: GCA_910585595.1. GTDB lineage: Bacteria > Bacillota > Clostridia > Christensenellales > Borkfalkiaceae > Gallimonas. The sequence continues at coordinate 191,724 of CAJUET010000002.1, forward strand.
TCGGAATTTCCGCGAACAGTTTTTTGGCGTCCATAGTAAGAGAAACAAAATACCCGTCGTAAACTTCGCTGTAACGGTAGGCGAAAATATCTTCGCCCCGTAATTTGCTCGTAACGTCGAGATTGTAGGTCATTCGTTCCTGCCAATAACTCGTGTCGATTTTATCTTCCGAAACGTCGTACTTTGAATTGTTGTCGATAATACCGAACATACTTTGCGTGCTGTTGCGTGCGCCGTTCTCGTCGTAATGAAATTTGAGTACCGAATACGTCTTGATAATGTCCGTAACGTCGTCTGTCTTGAATTTCTTTGTTTCATAATCGTATTCCTTGATAGAGAAAAGCGACGATAGGTCAACCGTAATGTAATAATCACCGTAACCTGCGCTGTTGGTTTTTACCGCCTGCATACACGACTGAAACAAACTGCCGTAGGTGTAGTAATAACGATTGTAAATGTCTCCGACTTTCCAGCCGATACCGAAGAAATTGCGTAGATCTCCGACGTCGCGGTCGAAATACTTGTTAAGAGAAATTGCGAACGCTCGGTCGTCGATTTTGATAATAAATTCGGTTGTGCGTTTGAGTTCGGTTGCGATACTGCCGTTTTCGTTGGTAACACCGTTCCAATTTATACCGTTGGTATAATCGTAATAATTGAAAGACTTATCGACGTAACTGTTTACGATTTTCATAGCGTTATCATCCGTGCCGTAATAGCGGTCATTGTTTCCGAACGGGTTAATAAACTTGACGCTTGTATTGCCGTCCCACACGTCGAGCGGCAGTCCTTGATAATCACCCAGATACTGCATACCCGTTGAGCGGTAATCCGTCGAGAGTAGGCTCGTCGTGGTAAAGTAGTTCATTTTGAGTTCTTGTAACTGTATGCCGTTGCCTTTGTCGTTACTGTAATAATTTACTTCGAGGAAATAACGGTCTTTGAGTTCGTCTTTTTCTTCTTCCGTCAGATCATCAGATTTGATTATCTCTTGGATATCCAAACCGACTTGGTTATCAATGTTGTTTACGCCTATCGTTATATCCTTCACAAAGTAGTGGTAATAGATAAAGGCGATAATAACGCACACACTGATAACACACAAAAATACAAGGCAACAGTTGGCTATTGTTTTTAAGACCTTCAAATTTTTTGTACCTCCTTGTTAGAATAAAAGGCGCTAAATAAACTTTTCCGTCTAAATAGCGCCTTCGTTGTTGGGGTTTTACAGTAAGCCGTTCCAGCCGAAGAAGTTGAGCATTTTGGCAAGCCAACGTAAGCCGTATGCAATCCATTCAAAGAGTTTGGCGAGAATTGATAACGGCCACGTTCCGACCAGCACCACAAGGATTACTACAAGTAGTATCAATATCAATTTCTTCATCGGAACACCTCACTATTAGCGCATAAGCATTGCAAGCAAAGTCTTGTCGGAATTGCGTGCGGGCTTAACGGCGCACTCGTAAACTTCGCCCGTTTCCTTATCCACCGTGCGGACGAGAAAGCGCGTACCGGTAACGGGCTTGCCTTCGCCGTTGGTGAACTCGAAAGGTTCGGCGATGAAATCCGCCTTATCCTCGTTGCCGAACACGATATCCAAAACCGTGTAACCGCCTTTGTCGTTTTTATCGGGCGGAGCGATTTTGATTTTCACGTCCCTGCCGCGGACATTGCCGCAGATGAAATACTCGGAATAGGTTTTACCCTTATACTCGAATGCGCCCTTTTCTACCTTAATGTTGTTCTTTGCCATACTTTCTTTACCTCCCTGTTATGCGGATTTCTTTCCGCCCTTTTTTACCGGCAACTTCGTGCCTTTTTCTCTGGAATACTTCTTTGCTTCCGATTTGGAAAGACCGGCGTCCATAGCCTGCTTGTAGCGGAACAGTCCGGCGTGATCGCTCTGACACTGCAAGTAACCCGAACGGAGTCCTGCTTCGTAGTCGCTCAAAGGCTGACCTTCTTTCTGTCCGTGCTGATGCACCTTTGCTCTGCGTTCCTCAACGTAACTCGCCGCACGCTTGCTGGGGGTAGTCCAACGTCTTTCCGTATTGTAATTTGCCATATTCAAATCTCCTATTGATTTTAATATTGCCCGTGAAACCGATAGCACAGCTTATCTGTCAAACCGGCACTGATATGTTTACTTTGTCGATCTGTTCGTGCGTAGGCGGCCACCTTTATGAAATTCACGCTGAACACAATCGCCGTTTATTTATGCGCCGTGTAACATTCGATTAGTTGAGTAGGCTTAAAATGCTCTCGTCCGGTTCGCTTCCCAAAAGAACTTGCTCGCCTTTTACAAGCGTGCCTTGCTCGTCGTAGTATCGTCTAACCAACCACAGCTCCGCATTGAAGCCACAAGCGGTCTTATAGTCGCAATACGCACTTGCTTTGTCCTCGTCGGCAAAGTATTTACTGCCGCGATTGCACTCGACACGGTAAAACTGCACGACTGCGTTCCTTTGCGCACCCTTCATCTTGCACATCGTCTTTCTCCTTGCTTGATTTATTTTGTAGGCGCTCGTTCATAACCCCTACACTTATAGCCACGAAAACGGGCAAAAGTTTTCGGTCTTACAAAAAATTTTTGAGTTTTTTATAAATTCGTGCCAATCTATTGCTGATACTGCACACCGCAACTCCGTCGCTTTCCGCTATCTCGGACACCGTTTGTCTTTCAACGAACAAGCGATTGAGAAGGCTTTGTTGCGTAGGTAACAGTTGCGAAATTGCTTCCTGCAATCGCTCGTTTTCCATACCGCCGAAAATCTCATCGAAATTATATTCGTCCGTATATGACGGCTCGACGTTCATTTCGGTAAGCGTTTCCAAAGAAACGTGCCTGCGAGTTTCACGGCGATTCCCGTACTTTTCTTCCTTGTCCATTTCAATTAAAAGGTCGTAAAGCTCGTCCTCTACTTCCACAACACTTTTAGTTCCGTCCGCAAATTTGTAAGTATAAGTTTTCATATTTTGACTCCTTGAATTTGATAGTGAAATCCGCAGAGCCGAGTTTTCCGCAAACTAAAAGACGGCATAGAAACGATTGAATTTGTTTCCATTGCCGTCTTGCGGTCTGCGGATATTATTGAGTTGTTACGGCGATCTACGCCGCCTTATCTTTGTTGGTTACGCTGATTTGTCCGTTGTCCGAAAAGCATATAAGCGTGGTACAGCCTTTCAATACTATCTCGACGGTTTTGCTCGATTTATCTACACGGCACACGAGCTTGCCTTGACTGTTGCGTACTTCTTCCATATTCAATCCTCCGATTTCTTTTCCTTTTGCCATTTGAGAATATTCTCAAGAAACTTCTTTGCTATTGGCTCTAAAGTCGCTTTGGGTATTTTGCCGTAGTCCGGCATACCGTTGACTTGAACTTCATACGCTGGTTCTACTTTCTGTTTCATTTGGTTACTCCTTTCAGACCGAAAGTTTTGATGATTGATTTCATCACTTCGGCATCCTTGCCATTGAGTTCGGGCAAAAGCCTTTGTAATAATTCCTGCTGTTCGTCCTTGAGATAGGACTTACCCAACCTGTAATTTTCATCTACACGAATTCCACCTCCATTGCCTTTTGAAGTGTAAATCGGATAATCTAAAGACAATATTAAAATGTCATTGCGGATTGTTCTGTCTGTTACGTTAAACTCGAATGCCAGATTTGCAACTGTTTCAAATCTACGCATACAAAGAACTTCCAATATGGCATTTCTTCGTTCGCTTGACGTCATATCCGATTTCACCTCCTTTCGCTTTTCTTGGCGTTATTCTAAAATTCAAATAGGAAGGTTTTTTTCCTATTAGAAAAACTTTTTTAATTTTTTTGAGAAAAATAAAAAGCCGCCGAGTAGCGTGCCACGCACTACTCCCATTGAGTAAATGCGCTTTGCGCTATTCGGCGGCCTCTCGTGTTATTGTAATTACTTACAAAGGTTCGGTTAAACCAATCCGATATATACAGTTCGACCTCTTGGCTTTACAATGCCTCTGTTTCAGACCGACCAAGCGTCTTGCCGTATATTGTCATAAAGACTATAAATTGTAATTTTTCTTTCGTTACTGCATAATTGTTTGCCCTTCGGGTGCGTAAACGTCTAATGAAACGTGCCGCCTGCTCATTACCCGTGATATTGTTACAGTACCACAGTGAGGACACTTGACTTTCGTCAAACCGTTTATGTCCCTTATCCCGATTGTCTTTTGGTGGCAGTTGACGCACACAAATGGCACGGGCTTTTCGTAGCTAAATTTTGGCATTATCTTTATTCTACTCCTTTTCTCTCGCCTGCAATAGATGGTATTTAGAAAACTGCCTTTATGCGGTTGAGAACTCCGGCACGGAAGTAATCTATCTTTTGCAAGTCCTATATAACAACGATTTCGGGGCAAAATCGCAGTTAATACATTTTAATGCAACTGACAAGAATGCCTTGTATTTCACAATTCTTTACGATAATATCCTGCATTGTCTTATTTTCCGGATGCAGCCTTATCTTGTCCTTTTCTTTGTAAAAGCGTTTTAGTGTATTTTCGCCATTGACAAGTGCAACCACTATCTCACCGTCCAGAGCTTCTTTCTGCTTGCGGATAACAAGTAAATCGCCTTTGTTTATTCCAGCATCTATCATACTGTTACCAAAGGCACGAAGCATATACATTTCGCTATTACCGAAGATCGAGCAAGGAAGCGCAAAACTTTCTTCTATATTCTCTACTTCCAAGCACGGCTCGCCACAAGCGATTTCACCGATGAGCGGAACAGTTACGGTTTCGCCACCCCACAATTTTGCAAGTGGCGCTATGTTTCCTATATCCGTGCGTTCGATACGTCCTTCCGCCGCCAACTGCTTAATATACCGTTGCACGGTTGCCAAAGAACCGAGCTTCAGAGCGTTCATTATGTTACGAAAGCTCGGCGATATACCGTGTTGCTTTTGATACTCTACGTTGTACTCCGCTATGGCGTTTTTCGTTTCTTCGCTTAAAACTCTCATTTTATATCCTTTGCATTATAACAAAACTGTCCGTTTCGTTATATAAATAGAGTATAGCACAAGAACCGCAATATTGCAAGTGCGCAGCGTGGCGGTTTACGGACAGTGAAAAGTTTTTTATTTAATTGTAAAAATTCTATTTACTCGATTTTGAGGACTACTCCAAATCATCAAACGATATATTAGTGTACTCAAAAGTTTGCAAATCAATAAATGCTATAATTGAATTGATAACAGCTTGCATACATTCAGCACCAAACTCTCTCAAAAGACTTTTTGAATAATACGGAATCAATATTAAATCGTATATATCTATTATCTTTTGCTTATTACAGAACTCAAGGAATTGACTAACCTTTTGTTCAATGAGAATATCTTGAACTTTATACTTACGCCAAACAAGCTGCGATATTTTTTCAATACCATACTCCTTAAATTCAAAGTATATGTAACTGAATTTCCGCTTTGCCCTATTATCTTTTACATAATTACCTATCGAATATAAAGAAAGTTTATCAATGGTAGTTTCAGTCTTAATCGAACCGCCACCTATTTTTATTAGTGTTTCGACATAGCGCTTTTCATTCTTAAGTCGTCTATATTCCTTTTCAAACGTTGATTCGAGCCGATCTATGTCGGTTTGAAAAACCTCCAACCCGTTATCAATCCTTTCCTGCGCCCTAAACCTATATTCCCTAATTTCGGTCAAATATGACTGATAGTCCAAAAATATCTGTTCAAGATCAAATTTGCTAATATATATTTTATCGGAGTAAATATAAGTAGAATATTTTAGGCTGACACGCCGACATACAACATATTGCTCTTTATGATTTATAAGTTGAGAATTAAAAGCACAAGAGTTTTTTTCTAATGCCGATTTACTACTTTTGGGCAAGCGATTTATCAAACTATCCCAAATTAAATTGAATTTAGCTTTTCTCTTTGCCGTTATAAATTCTTCATTCGTCATAAAGGATTCTCTGCTGTATTTCTATTATATACTTTTGTCGAGATTGGCAAGGTGATTATAAAAGTTACTACCGGAATATTTATACTCTGCGTAAAGTAATTTTGCGCCCCTATCCAAATGAGCCTTAAGATACTTCGGAAAATACTCTTCTTCGGATAAATCAAAACCATTTTTATTTACAATAAGAGTCTTAAATAAATCGTCATACTCACCTGTAATCGTTTGACGGTTAAGCTCAAGCCCATCGGTATCAGTATTAAAACTATCCGCGTCCAACTCTGTATTGTCTCTAATTGATAGCGCTATCGCAATTTTAGCCAACGCAAACGGCTGTAAATGAATACTCGCGCTAATGTCATTGAAAACCTGCATGGTTTCTTTTGATGTTTTTAACTTAAATACCATATTACACCTCAAAATACTTTGCTGGAACGACGGTAGTATTACCATAGTCATTTATTGATAGCATAAAACGATCGGATATCTTTTCATCAACAAGCGTCTTATACTCACCAACTATTTCTTCATCCGTAGAAAGAATAAACATCTGATTGGAAATTTTATTAAAGAACTCCTCCACTATCTTTTCACGATGATTAGAGTCAATTCTTGCAAAAGGCGTATCAATGAAGAACGGTATATCTTTTCTACTTGTCTTTAACAATGCCAAGTACAAAGACATAATATACACCTGCCTTTCCCCTTGCGAGAACGGCGCAGTTATAGGCGAAGGCAATACTATAGTTTCCTTTTCGCCCAAACGCAATTTGTTGATTTCGATTAAGTATTTTGTATCAAACATTTCCAAGAAATGAGTTTTCTCATTTGCTTGCAAATAGTTCTCAATTTGCAAAAAGGTTACGTCAATAAACTTATACGGAATCACGTTAATATTTTTATCAATAACAATTCCGTCTATAAAGTTGTCTTTATTGATAATTGACGAGAAACATTCAATAAATGCTTGCTGTAAAATTTTACCTTGTCGAGCAATCAATTCTTCTTCAAGTAATGTATATACACCTATAGCCCTCGAAGAAAGTTCCGTAATAGATTTTGATTTCAGCATCTTCTCATAAACTTCTTTTGCTTTATTAAACTCCGAATTAAGCTGCATCTTCTCGGCATCTTTTACAGTAATATCTTGAACCAACTTTTCAGTGCGCAACTTCAAGTCCAACAAATCTTTTTCGATTTTTTCTTTTTGCTCGGAGTATTCCTCATATCCATCAATCGAACTTGCGGAAAGTTGCTCTCTTAATCTCTTTGTCGTTTTTAACGAAGCAGCTAATGCCTTATTAGACTTTATAATCAGTTGTTGTTCAAAATCTATTTTCTCGTAGATTTGAGCTATCAATCTATTTATCTGGCTATTCGACAAATCGAATAATACCTTTTGTTCTCCGCTTCCAACAAAGATGGCGCGAAGAAACTGCACAATTTCTTCGGAAGAAGATTCGGCAATTCCTTTTTCGTTAAGAAAATCCGATAACGATTTTTGGATATTTTCTTCTTGCAACGCTTCGGAAATCGCCTTATGGCTTTTAATATCTTGCTCGTGTTCCAACCTTGCGAGAAGATCCTGCATCTGTTTTTTTACAATTATGAACGGCAAATAATGGTTGGCGATTTCTTTCAACCATCTATTGATCTCTTCTCTCTTCGCTTCTTCCTTTGTAAGATTGGCGCTTATTTCTTTCCATTCAGACAAACTCACGCCACCAGATTTTGAATAATCTTTATGCAACGCTTGTAATTTGATCTGTAATAAATCAGTGTCGTTTTCAAGACTCTTAAGTTGCTCGTGCATATTCTCAAGTTCTTCTTCACACGAGGTTAATTTTTTCTTCGCTTCTTGATAAGCAAAATAAGCCGTATTACTTCCGTCTTTTTTCTTAAAATATCTCTCAAAGTTTTCCACCATAAGAGATAATGTATCAAGCCCATATAACTTCAAAAAAGCGTTCTTGAAATTCTTACCGCCACCATTTCCCAAAAAGAAATCAGCGATAGATTCGCCGTCAAAGAAATAGAAATTAAACATATCCGGCGGAATAATGGATAACAAATAATTTATGAAATTGGATTGGCTTTCGTTATCAAGCAATTCATCATCTTTGTAAATTAAAAACGATTCGTTAACTCCCTTCTTCCTTTTTTCCCATTCTCTATGCAAACGGTAGGTATCAATTTGCTTTCCGTCATTAAATACTAATTCTAATTCAACGTAACCCCTCGCCGAAGCATCATACTGCAATTTCGCATTTAACAAGTTTTCGACAATAGAATAATATTCCTTACCCGGCGCTTCAAAGCCCCAGACACGGCATCCATACAAACAACATTTTTCAAATCAATAAAAACTTGTTTGTATGGATGCCGTGTCTG
>CAJUET010000003.1:0-26649 GCA_910585595.1 uncultured Christensenella sp.
TAATTCGTCCACGAAAAAAAGTACAGAAAAGGCACAGCTTAACGCTATGCCTAAATCTTTTTATTTGCATTTTATTAAATTCCATATGGGAATTACCCTAAATGCACGGGCGTTTTTTTATTAAATCACGTGCGTTTTCGTTTTAAACATTCCCTCTTTGACGGTAATCGTAATCGCGCCGAGCTCGTCCGTGCGGTACACGCTGTCCGAATATGCCGCAATGCGCGAAAGTGCGCTGTCCGACGGGCGTTCGTTTTGATTGCAGCAGATCACCGTAGCGGCGGGATTTAAAAGAGAAAGCCACGCCTCCGAAGATCCGCTGTCCGAACCGTGCGAGGGCGCGAGCAGGATGTCTGTTTCATCCAGCCGCACGCGGTAATTTCCGCTATCGAAAACGGAGTTCAAAATCGCGTATTCGCTTACAAGCCGCCGTTCCCGTTTCGCGGTCAAATCGCCCGTAAGCACAACGTTTATGCCCGAATAGGAAAGATACAGGACGGCAGACGCGTCGTTTTCCGTCGCGTCCGCTTCCCCCGAATAGGGAGAAATACACACGGCATACGCACCCGATCCGTTTACGAGCGTGCCGTAGCGGACGAGTTCTTCCCGCTCGCTCCCCGCCTTTTCCATAGCGGAAAGAAAGCGCCGACAGGCGCCCGTATCCGAAGAGAATACGGGAAGATACACCTTATCGATCGGAAAGGTTTCAAAGAGAGCGGGCATTCCGCCGATATGGGAGGAAGCGGCGCTCGTTGCAAGCACGCTCATCGAAGTTACGTCGAGCGCGCGCAGAAATCTGCAAATCGTGTTATCGCCTGTAAACGAACCGTCCCCCGCATTCACGACGACCACTTCGCCGTCGGGAAACTCTACGACCGTCACGCCGCCTTTCAGATCCAAAAAATGCAGACGAAGTTCTCCCTCCTCTCTCGCCGCGATCTTATAGGCGGGCAGCATGAGGCGAAAGGGGACGAACGAAAAAAAGACGGCAAGAAACAGAACGATGCTTGCCGTCAATAACGCCGTAACGATTTTTTTGATCAGGGCATAACGCTTCGCCCTTTGCGCTCTTGTCAGTCCCTCTTTCATTCTTCTTTTGCAACTTCATCCGAGGGAAACGCCGCAAGTGCTTCCGCTTCGTGGAAATACTTTAAATAATGACGGCGGCAGTAGCGGATCACCTTTTCGTCCTGAACGGGTTCGCCGTCGAAGTTATACTTGCCGTTCACCCGCCAGGCATTGAATATCGAAGGACGCACCGCGTCTTTGGGGCACAGGAACGCGCAGCCCATACACCCCACGCAGTGACCGCCGAATTTCGGTTTGCCGTCCTTCATGGTAATGTTCCCGCGCGGACATTCCTTTGCACACAGACCGCACCCCACGCAAAGATTCTTCTTTGCGTGAAAACTGATCCCGAACACGGGCATGGCGGAATGTTCGATCCTTACCATAAAGGAGAACGCCCGCTTGAAAAGATCGACCTTTGCGCGCCAGCCTTTGCCCGCCTCCAAATCGTCCGCATCCCGTAAAACCTTTAAATTGCTCGCAGTTTCCATGCGTGCGACCATGCCGTCCGGATGGCGGAAGATGATGTTATAGGGCATGACGTGAGCAAACTCGCCGACGACGGAATATCCCTTCTTTTTTAAGATGCGTTCGAGCGCGATCCCCGAGGCGTGGTTGAGGGAAAGCGGTTCGCCCGACGTACGCAGAAGAAATACTTTTTCCGACGCTCCCTCCGTCCGGAAGGGAACGTCCTTCAAAAACTTGAAAACAGGCGCGGGCGCGTTGAACCCGTGCACGGGATAACCTACGATCATGCGGTCGTATCCCTCAAAGACAGGTACGGTATCGGGCAGAATACGGACGAGCGTCATTTCGTGCCCGCGCCTTTCCCATTCCGCTTTGAGTTTTTCGAGAACACGCTTTGTATTGCCAGTTCCCGTAAAATAGTAAGCAATCGCTCTCATGTATTACCCCCTCCCAGAGAGGCTTTGCTTTCGTTCGTCATCGAATAAATATAGTTTTCGTCCTTGCCGTGCGTATCATACCAAAGCTGTGCATAAAAGGGCATCTTCTTTGCAAGGCTGTCGAACTTCCACGGCATGGGGCTGCACTTCGGGCACCAATGCCCGCCGCGTAAAACGGTATACGGATTCATTTCGAATTCATGCCCTTCGCAACATTTCCATCTGAGGGGCTTATAGGCGTCGCCCGTATATCCGGAAATACACTCGCCCCCGCGGAACTCGGCGGCAGAGCGCATCTCTTGGTCCGACCACTCGCTCTGCGGCTTTCCCTCATCATATCCGTGGGAGAGAAGCACGCCCTCTTTTCGGGTGTATTCGATACGGCGCATTTCGTCGTAATCGCCGAATGCTCCTTTCGCCATAATTTTTAAATCCTTCCACTTTTTCGGAATCTTTTTGTATTCCTCTTCTCCGCCGAAGTATGCCTGCACGCGTGCAACGTCCTTTTTCTTGACCCATGCAAACGGAGAATTTTTGTGGTGAAGAAGTTTTCTGAACAGGAACAGATAAATAAGCCCCTTGGGAACGATCTTTCCCATTTTATAAATCTTATGGCGGCTTGCGGTCTCCTCCCAATACTCCTTCACGCCGTCTTGCTGATAGCGGAAGAGCTCTTCGAGCTCATCTCCGTCTGCAAACCATACGCCGTGAAAGTTGCGGGTCGCCAACCAATTCGGCTTAAAGAATTTTTCCGAAGAGCCGCCGATCATCTTAAATCCGTCGTTGAAGGTATCGTAACCCGTCTCTCTTCCGCGGAGCCCCGCACCGATATTGTAGATCTTTTTCCAGAAACCATCCACTTCGCCTTTACCGTCGCGCTCTAAGATATGCTTGACGAGCCGACCGCTGTCGCGCGAGGTCGACCATTCGAGAGGGGCGTTGACGGCGGTGTGGAACATGAGCCCGTCCTTCGTATTCGCCGACATCATTTCGGGATAGAGCATAGCCGTCTGCCGAAGCACCGCCCAGCAGTCGAGCCCCGCTTCCAGACAGTAACGCTCCCCTTCGAGTTTGTGCATGGCGTATGCGTCGAAAGGGCTGATCAAAAGCGGATCGCCCACTCTTCCCCACGGGTGATTTTGGTCGCGGTGACCGTATAGCGCAACCGTGGAAACGTGGATATACTTGGGCTGTTTGGCTTGCGCCTTGACTGCGTTCACCATGTTGACCGCACCCGTCAGATTGCAGTCCTCGCTCTCCTGAAAGCTCTTATCGGAAGCGGGCGGAATGACCGCCGCCATATGAATTACGTAATCGGCGCCGTCCGCGAGCGCACGGCACGCCGCTTCGTCCTTTACGGAACCGCGAACGATCTGAATACGGTCTTTGTATTGCTTTTTTAAATTCTTTGCAAGTTTGTTGTTTTTCTTTTTTAAGGAGAGCAGCACTCTTACCCACTCTACGTTATCAAGTTCGAGGGTCTGTTTTAAGGCTTCGCGCCCCATGTTGCCGCTCGCTCCCGTCATTGCGATTTTCATAACTTCTCCTTAGTTACGGTTTTACCCGCTAAAAAAGATTATACTCAATCATATTCATTCTGTCAACTATGTAATAAAATATAATGACATTTTTTCTTTTTTTATGCCGATAAAATTTACCGATATTAAAAATCCCCCTGCCGTTGACAGGGGGATTTTTAATATCACGCTTCTTCGAATTCGTTTTTTCCTACACCGCAGAGGGGGCAGGAAAAGTCGTCGGGGACGTCTTCCCACTTAGTGCCTGGCGCGATTCCGTTCGCGGGATCGCCCGCCTCTTCATCGTACTCGTAACCGCATACGCTGCAAATATATTTCATAAAATACCTCCTTTTAATTTTTAAAATCAAGCGCGATCTCTTTCGCAAGTTTGATAAGTTTCTCTTTCGTATCCTCTTTCACGGACGAAAGCACCGTAACGCTCTCCCCGATCTCGCGCATTCCTTTGAGCGGAGAAAGTTTTTCGCGCATAAGCTTCGCCGCCTGCGGCGCCCAGCTCCCGTTCTCGATCAAAGAATACGCTCTTCCCTGATAGTTATGCGAAACAAGCTCGTTTAAGAACTGCTCCATACTCGCAAAAATTCCGTTGTTATAGGTGGGAGAAGCAAAAACCGCGTGCGAATAGCGGAACGCCTCGGACAGGAGTTCGGAATAGTGCGTGTAAGACGTATCGTATGTTCTGACTTTTACGACACCGTTTTCCGCAAGCGCGGAGCCGAGAATTTCCGCCGCGTTGCCTGTATGTCCGTAAATACTTGAATAGAATATTACGACTCCCTCCTCTTCGGGCTCGTATTTGCTCCATGTGTCGTACTTTTTCAAATACCAATTAAAATCCTCTCTCCAAACAGGACCGTGCAGAGGGCACACCTTTTTGATGGGAAGCGCCGCCGCCTTTTTAAGAACGTTCTGCACCTGCACGCCGTATTTGCCCACAATATTGAAGTAATACCTTCTTGCGTCATCGAGGAATTCCTCCCGAAAGCTCGTCTCGTCCGCGAACAGACTCCCCGAAAGCGCGCCGAAGGTTCCAAACGCATCTGCTGAAAACAGCGTTCCCGCGGTTTCGTCGAACGACATCATGACTTCCGGCCAATGCACCATGGGCGCAAATACAAAGCGGAAATTGTGTTTGCCGAACGAGAGCGAATCGCCGTCCTTTACCGTGACGAGCTCGGGCAAATCGCACGAAAAATAATTTTTGAGCATTACCGCAGTCTTTTGATTGACGACGACCTTCACGTTCGAATAGCGGCTTACGATTCCTTCGAAACTTGCCGAATGGTCTGGCTCCATATGGTGCACCACAAGATAGTCAAGGCTTCTTCCGCCCAACGCGCTTTCGACGTTTTCAAAGAACTCTTGCGAAACCGATTGATCCACGGTATCGAAGAGCACCGTCTTTTCATCTGAAAGCAGATAGGAATTATAAGAAACACCGCGCGGTACGGGATACGCACTCTCGAAAAGCGGAATGCGCCTGTCGTTCCCGCCTACGTAATACAAATCTTTATCGATCAAAAGGGAATTCTGCATAATACGATTATCTCCAATTTCTTTGAAAGTAACCTTTTTTCAAATCAAAGGCACATTTTATAAATTTCTTCTACGTCCTCGGGCGTAAGCGTCTTGGGACCGTTGATAGTACCGCCGCCGCAGGCGTGCTCCGCCATTGCTTTGAAATGCGTTTCGTCGATTTTAAGATCGCTCAGATTCTTCTTTAAACCGAGCGTTTCGAAGCAGAAAGTTTCAAGCGCTTCGATTGCAGTCTTCGCGCCCGCAAAAACTTCCATTCCTTCTTTCAGCCCGAACACTTTTACGCCGAGGCGGTAAATTTGAGGCGCGGTCTTATCGTTTAAAATATAAGTGAGCCAACGCGGAGCGACGATCGCAAGACCGTGTCCGTGCGTAATATCGTAATAAGCGGAGAGTTCGTGCTCCATTGCGTGGCAGGCGCAGTCGTGCAGCGTGCCCGCGTCGAGAACGTGGTTGAGCGCCATTGAGGAAGCCCACATAAGGTTTGCACGCGCCTCGTAATTTTCGGGCTCTTTGATCGCAACGGGCGCCCACTTGACTACGGCGCGCATGACTGCCTCCTGAAATTCGAGGATCAGATCAAAGGTCGCCTCGCCTGCCAGATAGTAATTATCGAGCACGTGATTGAAAATATCGAACGCGCCGCATGCCGTTTGATATGCGGGAAGCGTAAAACTGTATTCGGGATTTTCGAACGCTGCTCTGGGAATGATCCCTTCGCCGCCGATCCCGATTTTTTCGTTGGTCTCCATGTTGGAGATGACCGCCCACTCGTCCATTTCCGAACCCGTCGCCGCGTTCGTCAGGACGGCGATCACGGGGAGAGCCTTTTCAACGGGCGCACCGCTCTTTACGATTTCCCAAATATCGCCCTTCTTGGCAACTGCCGCAGCCGCGACCCCTTTTGCGCAGTCGATGGTCGATCCGCCGCCCACCGCGAGAACGACGTCCACCTTGTTGGCTTTACAGATCCTTGCGCCCTCGTTTGCCGTGGTATGACGGGGATTGGGTTCTACGCCCGAAAGTTCGAAAAGTTTTAACCCGCCCTCTTTGACCGCCTTTACGACTTCGTCATACAAGCCGTTCTTTTTAATGGATCCGCCCCCGTAAACGAGCAATACTTTTTTGCCGTATTTTTTGAGTTCCGCACCGAGGCTGTCAAGCGCGTTTTTGCCAAAATAAATTTTATCGGGATTGTAGTAAATAAAATCGTTCATGGAATGTCTCCTGTTTCGTTTATATTATAATTTATTTTTAAATAAAGTCAAGAAAAATCTTATTTCAACCTTATATAATACGGTTTGCGTTCATGCCGTACCTCGCGTTTTAAGTGCGACCGTCTGATTTTTTAAAAGCAAATACGCTTCCTCGGGATCGTCGGTATCTTCCACTGCCTTTTCCATCGGACAAATATCCGTGCCCGCGCGATTGATAATGCACTTTGCAAGCGTTCCGTACTCAAAGTCCAAACCGTACAAGCGCAAAATTCTTTCTCCTTTTTCCGAAAGCGTTTCCGCGTAGACGCATTTTATTTTGCACTTTACGAACAGAAGAGCCGCCGCCTTGCCGACTACGGTATCGGCAACGGAATATCCCGCAAGGCTTGTCCCCTCCGCAATCAAATCCATCATGGGAGCGATCCCCCGCTTTTCACTGAAAATGCAACGCTCTCCTTTGCAAAGACAGATCGTATGTCCCGTCAGATTGTTTTTCGCAATTTGTAAATCAGTCATTTCTATTTTCGTCCGAATTCGATACAAGACCCGTTACTTCTCGAACTCCTTTGCGACGTCCGTCAATAAATCGCGTATGGGCAAATGCTGCGGACACGCTTTTTCGCACTTTCCGCATTTGATACATTCCGAAGCCTTTCCGCCCGTTTTTTTATACACTTGACCGTAATTATAATCGGCGTTCCGATCCTGATAGATACGCTTGCTGTTCATACAGGCGAATAAATCGGGAATGGAAATCTTTTTCGGACAGCCCGCCGTGCAGTATCTGCAAGCGGTACAGGCAATAAAATTCATACCTTTGAATGCGGCGCATACCTTTATGACGGATTGCATTTCCCTTTCGTCAAGCGGTTTAAAATTTTTCATATAAGAAAGGTTATCTCTCATCTGCGCCGTATCGCTCATCCCCGACAATACCATAAACACCCCTTTACAGCCTGCGGCAAAACGAATGGCATAACTTGCGGGACTTGCGCTTCCGAGCGCTTCGAAATACTTTTTTGCTCCTTCCGGAAGGTTTACAAGATTCCCTCCCTTTACGGGTTCCATTACGATAACGGGCTTGTCATGTTTGTTGCAAATCTCCAAACACTTGCGCGACTGAACGGAGGGATCGTCGAAGTCAAGGTAATTGAGCTGAATCTGCACGGCTTCGATTTGCGGATAGCAGCCGAGAATTTTATCCAATACTTCCGCCGTATCGTGAAAGGAGATCCCGACGTGCTTTATCCGCCCTTCCGCCTTGAATTCGAACGCCTGCTCGTAAGCGCGGCAACGCTTGAACTTTACAAAGTTTTCCCTGTTCTGCGCGTGCATAAGATAGAAGTCGAAATAATCGACGCCGCATATTTTCAGCTGGCTTTCGAAAAACGGACGGACGTCCGCTTCCGTCTCGAAATAGGTCTCCGTCAGCTTATCCGCAAGAATATATTTCCCCCTGGGGTATCGTTTTACAAGGCAATCGCGCAAAGCGGTTTCGCTCTTTCCGCCGATATATCCGTGTGCCGTATCGAAATAATTGAAACCGCTTTCTATAAACGCATCGATCATTTTGTTAAACTCGGCATAGTCTACTTCATCGCCGTTCATGGGCAGACGCATACAGCCGAATCCGAGATTTTTACATACTTCTCCAAACATATCCTTTCATCCTTTTTTACGGTCATACCGTAAAATCCGTACCTTTACCGTCCGACTTCCGATTCAACAAAACGAGCGTTTCGACGTGCTTGGTCTGCGGGAACATATCAAAGGGCTGAACGGAACAGATCTCGTACTTGCCCGTTGGCGCGGAAGATTTGATTAAATTTCCCTTTTCGTCCCATACGAGCGTGCCCGTAAGCAGTCCCAGATCGCGCGCAAGCGTTGCCGGATTGCAGGAAATCATGACGATTTTTCTGACGTCGCTATCGATAAGAGCGGAAATAACGTTTTTATCCGCGCCCGCGCGGGGCGGATCCAAGACGACTGCCGCGTTCTTTTCTTTATCTAAAATCGGAAAGAGTTCCTCTTCCACCCGTCCCGTGATATTCACCATTTTATCGCTTAACCCGTTCGCCGCTTTAAGACGTTCGGCACACTCTACCGCCTCTTTTACGATCTCGATCCCGTATGCTTTCCTGCATTTTTTTGCAAACATAGCGGTAAGAAGTCCGCCGCCCGAATAGCAGTCGATCACGGTTTCTTCCCCGTCCGTAAGAGAAAGCGCCGCCTCGTACAGCTTTTTGCGCACGTTCTCGTTGACCTGCACAAAGGTCTCCGCGCCCGCCTCATAAAAAATCCCCGCCTCCTCCGCGGTATAGGTGGGTTCGCCCTTGATAAGGCGGTATTCTTTGCCGAACACGACGTTCGTTTTTTGTTTGTTGAAATTCAAAAAAAAGCTATACTCTTTGAAAATACCGTCCAGAAGCGAAACGAAATAGTCTACGCCCTTGATATTTTCGGTGACGACGAGCACGACGATAAATTTTTTACCGAGGTTTCGAACGGCTATATGGCGGAGCTGCCCCCTCCCCGTTTCCTCGTCGTAGCCGTCGAGCCCGCACTTTTCCGCAAAATTCCTGACGGCGTATATAACCTTGTCCGTCCATTCCGAAATAGGGCACTCCTCCGTTTCGACAATGCGGTGCGAACGCTCGGCATAGAACCCGACGACCGTTCTTCCGTTCTTCTGCCCGATCGGGAGAATGAGTTTATTGCGATAACCGTACTCCCTGTCGCTTCTTATACAAGGAGAAACTTCCGCATCGATCCCGCCGATTTTTTTAAGCGTATTTTTGACGAGCTCCGTCTTAAAAGCGAGCTGGGTGCGGTAGCGGATATGCTGCAACTGACAGCCGCCGCACCTTCCGAACACCGCGCAGACGGGACGGACGCGCGCTTCCGCAGGCGTCAACAGTTCCTCTACCTTTCCGTAGGCGATTTTATCCTTGACGGCAAGCACCTTTACGCGCGCCTTTTCCCCCGTAAGGAACCCGGGAATAAAAAGAACCGTGTCGCCGAAGCGCGCAACCCCTTCGCCGTTCGAACCCAGCCGTTCGCAAGTGACGGTTAAAATATCGTTCTTTTGCATAATCACCTCCGAATCCGCTTGATAAGCGCGTTCACGGAATGCTGACAGAGAAACATTAAAATATCGTATGCGACAAAGACGGCGGCTCCCCCCAGCCACAAAACGTAGTGGAAATACCGCATCACCCATTCATACCAAGTCGTTTGATCGAATCCGAAAAATTTGACTGCAAGCAACTCGAACGAGAGCCACATCGTGAGAATAAACCAAACGGCTTTTGCAAGCAGGACGAGCGGATGAATCCACTTCCGCTTTACATATTTGAGCTGAATATGATTGATGATCGGATGCACCCCGAAAAAGAGAAGGAAGGGAACGAGCTTAAAGATCGAAAACGCGCAAAACATAAATGCAAGGAGCGCAGAGCCCAAAAAAGCGAGCGCCGCGCCCCACACAAAATCTTTGGAGAGCGGCACCATGATCGCGAATACCGCCAATAGTATCCCCGCCGCATAGAGCACGTTTATGTAACAGCCCACCGTCAGAGCGACGGCGGCGACCGCACAGGCAATCGCGGAAAGAACGATTTCGAACGTTTTACTAGTTTTTTTCATTTAACGACAGCCGCAACAGAGATTAAAAAGACAGTTCACGCACATATAAGTATAGCACATACTTGCGCAAGTCGAGCACCAATTTCCGCCGCCCATTTCGTTTTGAGGCGCGGGGTTGGGGTTGATATTCGGCGCACCGCCCGTCTGCGAAGCGTAATCGGTCTGACGGTTGAGCTTTTCAAACGCGTCTCTGTACTTTGTATTCGCGCCGTCCATCTGAATGGCGATTTCGAGCTGTTTTTTACTGTCAACCAACCAATTCTTTTTATAGAACACCACCGATTGCAGATAGTGCCATTCGGCGTTCCGTTCGTTGAATCCGTCCAAAAGCTCCTGTGCAAGCGGAATATTTCCCGCCTTGATCGCGTTTGTGACTTCGGTATAGGCGTCTTCGCCGCTCGTCGTTTTCGAGTTTTCTTTGCGCTCGTCCATGACTTCGCGGTAAGCGGCGTCAAGCTTATCGAGCATACGCGCCGCCTCGTTTCCGGCTTCCCCTTCCTGCCACTTCTCTTCGTTATACTTTTCTTTTAAACGCTCGTAAGAAGCTTTAACTTCCTCGTCAGTCGCGCTTGCGTCCACTTCTAAAATTCTGTAATTTTCCTGATTCATAATATTTCCTTTTAATTTTTCACAGTCCGTTCAAGCTTTTCCTGCTTCTCCCTCTTTTCGCCCCGCATCACGCGGTTCGTTTCGGCAGGCAGTCCCAAAAGAATAATATTGTCCGTCAGATCCCTGTTGAACGCAAACGGGATTTTTGCAAGATTTTCCCGTATCGAATAAAAGAGCGTATCAAAGAGAAAACGGATCTCATCCCCTTCTTTTTCCATGAGCTGTGTTAAGCTCGCCTTGCCGTAGCTTAACACAAATGGATTGTAGTTATTCTTCTTTCCGTCTTTTTCGTAATCGTCCAGTGCGTCGATGAGATATACCCACTTGCCCAGTCCGTAAAAAAGCTGCCCCGTCGCTTCGCTCTTCTTCTCTTTGAGAAAGTGATCGGAGAGCGCACGCATCATATTCGCCGTAGGATCGGCCGCCCTGTCGCAGGAAGCGGTTTGAGCCTTCTCCGTTCTGCTCTGCTCCTTCATGTAACCGTCGACGATCCCGACGAGCGCGGGATACTTCTTCTTTGCTCTTTTGAATCCACGCTTGAAGAACAGCCTTTTGCCGCGCCCCTTGCCGCCGTCCGCAACGTCGTCAGTGAGTTTATAATACAAAAGTATCGTATTCAGGGCGCCGAGTTCCTCCGTAAGCGCATCTACGCATGCAATCGGACGTTTTTTGACGGAGTGCTGAACGCAGTGCGACTTCTCTATTTTAATGTCGATCCCGGCAATGTTATGAAGAAGCGCAGATAAAAACGCAACGTCGTAGGTGAGCCCCATGCGCGCGATACTGCCGCACGCTTTTCCGATCCCCTTGCACAGTCCGCAATACATCGCTTTGTAGAGCATGAAGTCTTTGATATATAAATTTGGCAAATCGTAACGAACGTAACCGAACATCAGTCCCCCTGATAGAAGCCCACCTTGCGGTAAACCTTCGATAAGGTCCTGCGGGCGGCTTTGAACGCTCGCTCCTGCCCCGCTTTGAGGAAGGAAGAGACATATTCCCTGTCGGCAAGCAGCCGCCTCTGTTCTTCCTGCACGGGCGCGAGCGCGTCGGCAACCGTTTCGCCTACTGCAAGCTTAAAGTCGCCGTAACCCTTTCCTTCGAACTCTCTCTCCGCCTCGGCTACCGTACAATTCTTAAAAGCCGCGTAGATCGTCAGAAGGTTGGTCACGCCCTTCTTCTCTTCGGAAGCGCGTATCTCGTTTCCGCTGTCTGTGACGGCACGCTTAAATTTACGGATAACGGTATCCCTGTCGTCCGAAAGAAAAACGGAAGCATTCAGATTTTCGTCGGACTTACTCATCTTTTTATCGGGCTCTTGTAAAGAACAGATTTTTGCGCCCTCTTTCATGATATAGGGTTCGGGTACGCGGAAGGTCTCCCCGTAACGGTTGTTAAACCGTACCGCGAGGTCGCGCGCAATTTCTAGGTGCTGCTTCTGATCCGCGCCGACGGGCACCAAGTCCGTTTGATACAAAAGGATGTCCGCCGCCATGAGCACGGGATAATCCATAAGACCCATATTGATATTATCGGCGTGTTTGCGGCTCTTATCCTTGAACTGCGTCATGCGCTCCATTTCGCCTACATAGGCAACGGAATTGAGAACCCAGGTAAGTTCCGCGTGCTGGGGGACTTGCGACTGCACATAGAGCGTGCACTTTTCGGGATCGATCCCGCAGGCGAGATACAAACTTACAAGTTCGAGCGTGCGCCGCCTTAAAAGCGCGGGCTCCTGCCGAACGGTAATAGCGTGCATATCCGCTATCGCAAGAAAGCAGTCGTAACCGTCTTGAAGGGAAACCCAATTACGGATCGCGCCCGCATAGTTCCCGATCGTTAAATTTCCGCTCGGCTGAGCCGCCGAATACAACGTTTTTCCTTCCATAACTTTAACAGTATAACATAGTTTTTGTTAAAAATCAAGACGGATAAGGCGCTTTCCGTCCGCTTTTCATGCCTTTTACACAAAAACCGAAAAACAGACAAAAAGCTCCGCCTGAGGCGGAGCTTTACTGTTATCGATCATTCGGCGAATTTAAGAACTTCCGCGCCGATGTCCTTGGGCGCGACGCATTTTTTAAAGAGAACGGGTTTATAGCGAACGTCCTTGATAGGTTCGGGTACCTTCATTGCCGTTGCAAGATTGATACGCTTGATACATTTGAAGGAATCCTTTACATCGTTCCCCGTGAGCGCATACAAAACGTCCTGCGGAAATTTATAAGGGCTCGCCGTACTTACGACGATCATCACGCGCTTAGGCGCGAGCGGGTCCCGCTTTTCGAGATAGCGGTCGGCAACGCTCATCGCCACCCCGGTGTGCGTATCCATGGGATAACCGTAGTCTGAAAAATATTCGTAAATACATTCGACCGTGTCGTCCTCGCTCGTAAAGCCCGCCGAGAATTCGGAGCGCAGATTTTTAAGTTCCTCCTGCGAAATACAGTACTTCCCCGTTTCGGAGAGCGTATCCATTCGCTCTCGCGTAAGCTCCGCGCTCCTGCCCGAAAGCTCGTAGACAAGCCGTTCGAGGTTCGAGGAAAGAAGAATATCCATGGAGGGCGACATGGTTTTATAGAAGGTGCGCTTCGCATTATAATTGCCCGTGCGGATAAAATCGGTCAGAACGTTGTTCTTGTTGGACGCACACAGAAGCCTTCCCACGGGAAGCCCCATTTTTTTTGCGTAATACGCCGCAAGAATATTGCCGAAGTTCCCCGTCGGCACGGTAAAGTCCGCCTCTTCGCCCGTCTGAATCTGCTCGGAAGTTACAAGGTCGCAATAGGCGGAAAAGTAATAGGCGATCTGCGGAAGCAGCCTTCCGATATTGATCGAATTCGCAGAGGATAACAGATATCCCTTTTCTTTGATTTTTGTTGTATATTCTCCGGAGGTGAAAATTTTTTTGACCGCCGACTGACAGTCGTCGAAGTTCCCCTTGACGGCGACGACGGAGACGTTCTTCCCCTCCTGCGTCGTCATAAAAAGCTTTTGCATGGGAGAGACGCCCTCTTCGGGATAGAACACCTGTATCTTTACGCCCTCCCGATCTTTGAACCCTTCGAGCGCGGCTTTTCCCGTATCGCCGCTCGTAGCGGTCAAAACAAGCACGTCCTCTTTGATTCCTAATAGCACGGAGCTCTTTTTGAGAAGATAGGGTAGAATGCAAAGAGCCATATCCTTGAACGCGCAGGTAGGGCCGTGGAAGAGTTCAAGAATATACTTTCCCTCGTCGATCCTGACAAGAGGCGCGGGATCGCCGTCGAAACGGGCGTATGCCTCTTTCAGCGATTGCAGCAGTTCCTCCCTGTCGAATTCGTCAAAGAACTTGAAAAGAACGGTTGCGGCGCGCTCCGCATAGTCCATTCCGAGCATGGCTTCCATTTCTTCGTCCGAAATTTTCGGAAAAGTTTCGGGAACGAACAGACCGCCGTCCGAGGCGATCCCCTTTACGATTGCCTCTGCGCCCGAAACAGTTTCTCCGCCGCGCGTACTGATGAATTTCATTCTTTTCTCCTCGTATGTAATTCTTTACAGTGCAAAATATCCCTTACGAAAAGGGATATTTTTAACGTTAAATTGAGCTGAAACGAACTTAAAGATACTTCTTGACAAAGTCGGGAAGTTCCTCTTCCGCGCAGCTGCACGTAAGGGTCACGGTCAGGCTGCGAAGCGTTGCAACTTTTTCAAGCATATAGAAGAGCTGCGCCATGTCTTTAATATCTTTTCCCGCAATGCGCGTGACACCGTCGATATATACATATTCGTTATCGTATCCGCCTGCGATCGCGCCCTTGATAAAGCCGCACAGCGCCTCTTCGCCTGCGATCGAATAATCGCTGACGTCGATAAAACGGATATCGCGCTTTAAGTCGTACATATAACGCTTGGTGTCCGTAATGAAAATAAGATGTCCCTTTGCTTTTTCGATCGCGCCGTTTGCCGCATCGATAATTTTTTTGGTTTTTCCGCTTCCTTTCGTTCCGCAAATAATTTTGATCATGCCTTCCTCCACTCGCCTAAGGCGATTTCTTTATATTATTGTATCAAGTTTTTAATCACTTTTCAAGAGTTTTTCGAAAAA
Organism: uncultured Christensenella sp.; assembly: GCA_910585595.1. GTDB lineage: Bacteria > Bacillota > Clostridia > Christensenellales > Borkfalkiaceae > Gallimonas. The sequence goes on from CAJUET010000003.1 coordinate 14,606, forward strand.
AAATTATTTTATTCCAAGCTCATTAAAAATGCGTCGATCCGATCGAGCCCTTCGAGCATCTCTTCCATCGAGAGCGAATAAGATAGACGCACGCATTCGTCCGCGCCGAACGCCGCTCCGGGAATGACCGCGACTTTTGCGGCATCCAAAAGAACGTCGGCAAAGCTTGCGGAATCGGTGATCACGCGGTCGTCGAACTTCTTGCCGTAAAAGTCCTTTACATAGAGCATCGCATAGAACGCACCGTCGGGGATGATGCAATATGCGCCCTTGAATTCGGAAATACGCTCGATCATCGTGAGCCTTCTTCTCGCAAAACGGGCGACCATTTCGTCGACCTGCGCCTCTGGCGAATTGAGCGCTCTGACGGCGGCATACTGCGCAATCGAGTTGGGGTTGCTCGTTGCGTGACTCTGGAAGGAGTCGATCGCCTTTGCGATCTCCTTGGGCGCCGCAAGATAGCCGATACGCCAACCCGTCATTGCGTACGTTTTGGAAACGCCGTTGACGGTGATCGTGTGCTCCTTCATGTATTTGGAGGACGCCGCGATAGAGAACGGTTTCACGTCTCCGTAAACGAGTTTTTCGTAAATTTCGTCGGAGAGAACGTATATCCCCGCCCTTTCGCAGACGGCGGCAAGCGCTCTCACTTCCTCCTCCGTATATACCGCGCCCGTCGGGTTACAGGGGGAGTTGAAGATAAAAAGTTTCGTCTTGGGTGTGATTGCGGCTTGGAGCTGTTCGGGCGTGATTTTGAAGCCCGTTTTTTTGCTCGCCTTTACGATAACGGGCAAGCCGCCGCACACCTTTACGATTTCGGGATAGGTGAGCCAATAGGGCGCAGGAATAACGACCTCGTCCCCTTCGTCGATCAGCGCGTAACACACGTTAAAGATGGAATGTTTTGCGCCGTTTGAAACGATGATCTGAGAGGGCTCGTAAGATAGCCCGTTATCCCGTTCGAACTTTGCCGCAATCGCGTGTTTTAAATCGGGCATACCCGAGGAAGGAGTGTACTTCGTAAAACCTTTTTGGAGCGCCTCTTCCGCCGCCGCGATGATGTAGTCGGGCGTATTGAAATCGGGCTCTCCCACGCCGAACGAAATCACCTTTTCACCCGCCGCCTTCATGGACTTCGCCTTTGCGCTGATCGCAAGCGTAAGCGAAGGCGATATGCTCGTAATTCTCTTCGCAAGTACGTTCTTTATCATAAGATACCTCGTAAGGTCAAGTTTCCCCGCCCGCCAGCTGCGCTTCCCTGTCCGCCCGTGCAAGCGCGTCGACCATTTCGTCGAGCTCGCCGCCCAAAAAGGCTTCCATGGAAAAAAGGCTCAGTCCGATCCTGTGATCGGTAATACGCCCCTGCGGATAGTTATACGTTCTGATCCGCTCGCTTCTGTCGCCCGTGCCCACCAAACTTTTGCGGTTTGCCGCTTCTGCGCTGTCCGCACGCATTCTGTAATGATCGTAGAGCCGCGTTTTCAAAACCTTCATCGCTTTGTCTTTGTTCTTTAACTGACTGCGCTCGTCCTGACAGCTCACGACGATTCCCGTGGGAAAGTGCGTAATGCGGATCGCAGTCTCCGTCTTGTTGACTTTCTGCCCGCCCGCGCCCGAAGAACGGAACACGTCGATCCTGATATCTTCATCTTTGATTTCCGCGTCGAACTCCTCCGCCTCGGGGAGCACCGCAACGGTTGCGGTGGAGGTGTGTATCCTGCCCTGCGATTCCGTTTCGGGAACTCTCTGCACACGGTGCACGCCGCTCTCGTATTTGAGCCGAGCATACGCGCCCCTGCCGCTCACGTTCACGACCGCCTCTTTGACCCCGCCCAGCTCCGTTTCGTTGAGGTCGACGATCTCGAAGCGAAACCGTTTGGAAAGGCAGTAATTTTCGTACATCCTATATAAAACTCTGCCGAAGAGAGCCGCTTCCTCGCCGCCCGCGCCCGCGCGGATTTCGAGAACGCACCCCCTTTCGTCGTTCTTGTCTTTGGGAAGAAGCAAAATTCTGAGTTCCGCTTCAAGCGCAAGCGCCCTCTCTTTAAGGATCCCGCATTCGTCGAGGAGAAGTTCTTTCATCTCTCCCGACTCGTTTTCCGCCTCTTTTTTCGCCGCTTCGAACTCCGATCTCACATTGCAGAGATCCCGCCAGACGAACACGATCTCCTCCGACTCCGAACGCTCCTTCGAGAGTTTTTTGAAGAGAGCGGGATCGGACACCGTTTCCGCCTTAGAGAGAAGTTCGCCGAGCTCCTCGTACCGTTTTTCGATCGCAAGCAGCTTCGCGTCCATTTAAAAACCTATCTTGATGACGCGTTCCACGCCGGCAAGGTCGCGCACGACCATCGCGTAATCGCAACGGGAGACCGACGTAAAAATTTTAATGATCTCCTGCGCCTGGTTTTCACCGCATTCGAGAATGAGCATTCCGCCGCGCGCAATGTAACGGCTTACCTTTTGCGCAATTCTTCTGTAAAAATCAAGTCCGTCGACGCCGCCGTCCAAAGCGATACGGGGTTCGAAATCTCTCACTTCCCGTTGAAGGGAAGAAATTTCTTCGCGCTTGATGTAGGGCGGATTCGCCGTGATAAGATTGTATCTTCCGCGCAAGCCGTTGAAAAGATCGGTCTTGATAAAATTGATGCTCGCCTTATTGAGACGGGCGTTGGAGCGCGCGACTTCGAGCGCCTCCTCGGAAATATCCGTCGCCGTTACGGAGACCATTTTATCCTTTGCTGCCTCGCACGCGATCGCGATCGCGATCGCGCCGCTGCCCGTGCAGAGATCGAGAATGGCGTCCCCCTCGCGCAGAGAAGCGACCGCCTCTCTTACGAGTATCTCCGTTTCGGGACGGGGAATAAGCACTCTTTCATCTACTTTGATGCGGTAGCCGTAGAACTGCGTATCGCCGAAGATATACCACAGCGGTCTGCCCGTAAGTCGTGATTCGTAAATATCGAGAATGCGTTTACAGTATTCCTGTTTGACGATCCGCTCTTCACTCAAAGAGCTTCTCGGAATATTCAGCGTTAAAGCGAGTATCCACTCCGCGTCCGTCTCGTCGATTTCCCTTTCCGCAAAGCCCTTTTTCATCATGGCAAGCAGTTTGGAAAGCTTCTCTTCGGTCGCAAACGTCTTTTCGGGAGATTCGGGATCGCGATCCATTTCAAGCACCTTTTCGAACGCCTCTATGGCGCATTCGATCATGTCGTCGCTGGGCTCGCGCGTCGTGAGCATCTGCATTAAATAGCCGGGAGCTTTCAGTGGCAGAAGCAAGGGAGAATTCGAAAGCGAAAGCAGTTTTAAAATTTCGTACGAAACCGCCGCAACGATCGGAAGGCACGCAAACTTGATGAGCACCATGATCAATACGTCGAGGGTGGAGTTCCCCGTCGTCATGCCCGCAAGCCCTACGACGAGATACCCCGCAAGCGCAAACATTAAAATGGAGATCAAAAGAACGATAAAGATAAAGGTCGTTCCGCACCTGTCGTGCAGACGGGAACAGGACTTCACGTTCTCCTTTGTGAGAGGAAGTCCGTATTCATAACAGTTGATCGTTTTGTGCTCTGCACCGTGATAACGGTACGTCTCACGCAGAGATTTAAAGAGGAGCGTGAACAAAATATAAAAGATAAAGATGACGAGCCTGAAACCGCCCTCTATCAGATTATAGTAAATACCGCCCTGACCCCAATTCTTTAAGTCGTTGAGTTCGCCGTTCGCTCCGCGGCGCACCGCTTCGTCGACGAGCTTCGTCAAATAATTGGGCAGGAACGCAAAAAGACCGATGGCGATCACGATCCCGAAAAGGGTCGCGATAAAGGTAACGATATCGCTCGCGCTCACCTTCCATTTCTCTTCGATCCAGGCGGAAAACTTGCTGCCCGATTGATCGTCCTCCGAAACGGCAACCTCGGAACTGCGGAGCAGCGCCTTCATCCCGTCGACTAAGGAAAGCACGAAACTGATAATACCGCGCACGAAAGGAATGCGCGACCACTTTCTCCTTTTTTCGGGAGAAGCGATGCGCTTAGCTTCCATATGAATTTCACCTTTATCGTCGCGCACGACGGTAGCCATGCCGCTCTTTCCGCGCATCATGACGCCCTGAATAACCGCCTGCCCGCCGATATAAGTCCGTTGCGTTTTCTTTTTCATATCCGCATTACCGAAGACGTATTAAAAAGATTTCCTAACAAAACAGCCTCTCGGATAAGAGGCTGCACACGATTAAATTCCGTATCTTTTTTTGAACTTATCGACACGTCCGCCTGTATCCACAAGTTTTTGTCTGCCTGTGAAGAAGGGGTGGCATTTACTGCAAATATCAACTTTCAGCACGTCGGAATCCTTCGTCGTACCCGTCGTGAAAGTCGCTCCGCAAGCGCAAACGACCTGCACTTCGTGATATTTCGGATGAATGTCAGCTTTCATATTTTTCACCTCACTCGGTATTATACTGATTTACGAATGATATTATATCCGTTTTTTTATCTTTCGTCAACTGATTTTGGAATACAAACGAAAATTCTTGCGTATTAGACGTTCATTTTTTTATATTTTACGGTTTCGGGAGAATTTGCGTGAATTGCTTGCCAATTTTCGGAAAAAGAAGTATAATATACTAAGCCTAACGGCTGCAAAGCGGATTTTTTTCGTTTAAGGAGATTTCCATGAATTCCTGGAAACTTGTCAGACCGCGCGAACTTATTAAGGAAGAACTCCCCGTTCCCGAACAGGAAGAGGGCAAACTCCGAGTCCGCGTGACCAAACTGCTTTTAAGCAGAGTAGACGCCGAAATCTATCGCGGGAACGTAACGGCGAAATTGCCCCTCATTCCCGGACGGTTTGCCGTAGGACAGATTTCAGTTCAGAACGACAATACGCTCTTTCCCAAAAATACGCGCGTGCTCTTCCACACCTATCGCGAAACGCCGAATCTGGGCGTAATAACCAAAGACTTTACGGAAGAGGACGTGAGCGTATGCGGTATGACGGCGAACGGCTTCATGCGCGAATTCATCAACGTATCGCCCCACGACATGACCCCCCTGCCCGATTCCATCAGCGATGTCGACGCACTTCTCGTGCACTACATTTCGATCGCGAAAACGGCGATCGACAAGCTCAATGCGAAAAAAGGCGACCGCGTCGCGGTTATCGGAGCGGACTTTTTGGGGATCCTGATTTCGCAGTTGCTCATTTATCAACAGATTTCTCCTATTCTGATCGACTCCCATCCCGAACGGCTGTTCTTTGCAAAGAAATGCGGCGTTTACTATACGATGACCGCAGACAGCTCCGTGATAGACGAGGTCGCCTCCGTCACGGGCGGCAGGCTTGCAGATAAGGCGGTATATGTAAAGACCGCGGGCGAAGATCCCGTTCTGCCCGCAATGCTGCTTGCACGGGGCGGAACGCTCGTCGGCTGCGTCTCCGACCGATCGGGCTTCTCGGCGGATCTGGGGTATGCGATCCGCAAACAGGTCAATTTCGGCTTCGTTTCGGATCCCTCTACAGACGGTACGCTCGAAGCTTCGATCAATCTGATCGTGAACAACGCGATCAACCTCGAACCATTGAAGAGCACTATGAAGACGATCGCAAATCCTTCGGACTTCTTCGACAACGAACAGGAAGATTTTTCGATCGACACCTTCTGCATTCATATCTTTAATTTATTTTGAGCGGATTCCCGTCCTCGGAATGGGGACGGGAAATTTATTGCGCCATGCTGAAATTTATTGCATCTGATCTAGACGGAACTCTCCTCGACGGAGAGCGCCGCATTCCCGAAGAAATATTCCCCCTCATACGCGAGATGACGAAGCGGGGAATTTTGTTTTGCCCCGCAAGCGGAAGACAGTACGCGAATCTGAAAAAACTCTTCGCGCCCGTTGCGAACGACGTTCTTTTTATGGCGGAAAACGGCGCACTCGTCAAGTATCGGGATAAAACCCTTTACCTGAACCCCATTCCCGAAGAACTCATCGGGGACGCGCTCGACGCGATACGCTCCGTTCCGCACGTCTTTCCCATGCTCTGCGGAAGCGAAAACGCGTATATCGAGAATACCGAAGAACCCTTTCACACCTGCGCGCGTCTCTCCTACGACAACTGCATTAAGGTCGGTTCGTTAAACGGCGTGATCGGCAGAGAACCCATTTGCAAAATCGCAATTTACGACGCGCTCGGCTCACACAACAACTCCATTAAATATCTTCCCGAAAAAATTCCTTTTTTAAGAACGATCCTTTCGGGCGCAGATTGGTGCGACGTTGCCGCCCTCACGGCGAACAAGGGCGACGCAATGCGCTTTATCAAAGCACGCTTCTCGTTTAAAAAAGAGGAATGCGCCGCATTCGGCGACCATATGAACGACTACGAAATGCTTTTGGAATGCGGAAAAGCGTTCGTAACGGATAACGCTTATCCCCCTTTGAAAAAACTCATTCAAAACGTCGTGCCCGCAAACACAAAGGGCGGCGTACTACTTAAAATCAAAGAAATTTTTTGAACAGGAGAAACTGAGATGAAACTCATGATCGCTTCGGATATTCACGGTTCGGCATATTACTGCGAGAAAATGTTGAAGCTCTTCCGAAAGGAGGGCGCGGACAAACTTCTGCTTTTGGGCGATCTGCTCTACCACGGCGCAAGAAACGCCCTGCCCCGCGACTATTCCACAACGGAAACCGCAAAGCTTTTAAACGGCGCAAAGGAGCATATCCTCTGCATAAAGGGAAATTGCGACAGCGAGGTCGATACGCTCGTTCTGGAATTCCCCGTCGAGGCGGACTTTGCCTACTTTACCGTTGCGGGACATAGCGCAGTCGCCGCGCACGGGCACAAAGTACCCGCACATCTGAGAAAGGGCGACTTTTTATTCAACGGACATTTCCACGTTCCCGCCTTCGAAGAACGCGAAAACTGCATTTATATCAACTGCGGATCCGTATCGATCCCCAAAGAAAACTCCCCACACTCCTGCCTTCTGGTTACGGACGGGACATTAACCTGGAAGGACGTTGAAACAGGTAAAACTTTTATGACGAGATTGATGGACAGCTAAATATTTTACAGGAATTTTTACATAAACTCTTGACAATCGAACATAGGTTATGTAAAATAAAATCAAGAAATAAATTTAAGGAGTTTCGTTATGGCATCCATCAACAAAAAATTTCAATCACTACCGAGATTAATTCAGATCATCCTTCTCTTTATCCCTGTCGTCAACTGGCTTACCGAAGTTATCGTTCGTTGTTCGGCGGGAATTCACGGAAAGGGTTTTGCTCAGATTCTCGTTCTTATCTTTGCGATTCTTCCTACCGGTGTTTTACTCGGTTGGATCGACATCTTCTCGTGCTTGATCCAGAAGAAACTTATTTTGACCTAAGATTAAAGAAAAGAAAATCCCGCGCAATGCGCGGGATTTTTTATTGTTTGCAAAACTTTTATGCTACGCTCGGAATGAGCGTTCAGTTTTTATCATTAAAGTAATAAAAAAGTCGTAAATCGTTCTTGGTGCGGAACTGCAATTCAAACATCAAAAGATGGTGCGTGAGTTCGTAGAATTTTGCAGGTCTGTACATTTCTCCGCGCAGGATAATGCGGTTTGCGGAATGATATTCTTCAATAATGACCGCTTCGCTCGTCTGTAAACGTTTGATAAAATCTTCAATATCCAGTCTTTTCGTTCTGTAAACGGGGGCTTGATCTTCTTTGGGAATCACTTCCGTAAGAAAGATATACATGACTTCCTCGTCTCCCTCGATCGAAAGCATTGCATCGGTCGTTCTTCCCGCCATCCTCTTTAAAAAGCCGTCCTTCAACACGAGATTTACATAGGAATCGTTATACTTCACTTTTTCGATCCTGCACCCGTTTAAGCACAGCATAGGATATGCGTTAAATTTTTTGTAGCGGTACAGCAAAGGCTGTTCTATGATCCTGTTCGCTACCATTTCCGAATATTGCATATCTACATTTTATACGATTTTTTCATGCTTTGCAACCAAATTAAGCCAAAAATCGCAAAATCGTTTCCGGTATTTTTCCTTAACTTTTTATTTTACTTAAATTGCCGTAAATTCGTCGCGCTATCCTTTACGATCGCTTCTTATAAGCACCTCAAACGAAGTTCACTTCTTATTGCAGATCGAAGGCGATCGCCGTTAAATCATCGCTGAACGTTCCGCAAAAGGACGTGATCGTCGCCTTTAAACTTTCGATAAACGATTCCGCGCTCTCCGCTTTGCGCAGCAGATCTTCCACGCGTTCGAGGGAGAATATCTCCCCTTTTTGGTTCTTGCTCTCGATAATTCCATCCGTCATCATCACGAGAATATCCCCCTTATGATAACTGATAAATTGATCCTCATAGCCGAAATCGGGAATCCAGTTGGATACGGGCGGAGCGTTCATTTCGATCTCGTTGATCCCCGCGCCGCTCTTTAAGAGCATGGGGGCGTTATGCCCCGCGAGCGAGTAACGGATCTGCCTTGCCGTTTTATCGATCCTGATCGCCGCGGCGGTAACGTAGTTGCTTTCGTCGAGATTGAGCTCCTGAAACTTGGAATTGAGCCCGCGAAGCGCCTGCGAAGGAGAACTGTCCGATTTGTTCCAACCCGCTTTCACGAATGCGGAGAGCATTCCTGCGGAAATACCCTTGCCCGAAACGTCGGCAAGGAATCCCATGGTATCCCCTTCGAGCTGATACACGTCGGGAAGGTCGCCGCCGATCGCGCGGCAGGGTATGTACATATAGGAATAGGGCGTTCCGTTCCAGTTGTGCGGGGGCGGAAGAAGTTTTTGCTGAATGGACTGCGCCGTATACAGCTCGCGCGTGATTTCCGCTTCGTGTGCACTCTCCATCATGGCGACAAGGTATTTTTTGCCCATGGGCGATACCCTGAAAGGACAGGTAATGCGTGCGCCGTTCTCTTTGGCGTTGACGACGATCCTGCGGAACGCCGCGCCCTTGTTGTTCTGCGCGGAGAGAAAAAGGCGGCGAAGCTGACATTCGCGGCAGCGTTCGCCCGTACCGCACACCTTTGCGCGTTCGTCGCAGGAAATCAAGTCGCGCATTTCGCCCTTTCTTTTTTGCGTGCCGAAAAAGTCGAGCAGCGCGCGGTTGGTAAAGCGCACTCTCAACTTTTGATCCACGACGATCACCGCCGTCGGGATTTTATCGAGCACCGTTCTGAAAAATCTCCGCATTTCAACCTCGGAACATTTTCAATTTTCCGCTTACGATCTCCGCCGTAAGCGATTCGCAAGCCATGATCTCGCCGTCGTACTGTGCAAGAAAACCGCCCGAAGGCACGGTGATCCGCGCCGAAGTACAACTTACCCTATGCGTTATGGGAAGCGTTAAAACCTTTCCGCGCATGAGCTTGACAAGCGCTCCCGGTATTTTTCTTCGGGGTGGAGAATCCGCTACGATAAGTTCCAATTTGCCGTCGTCGATAACCGCATCGGGGCACATGGGAATTCCACCGCCGAGTTGGCTTCCGTTGCACACGCAGGCTATGAGCGCATGATAGCGCACAGGTTCGCCGCCATCCGCCGATACTTCGAGCTCGACCGCCTTATAGTGCGCGAGTGAGGAGAGCAGACTGAAAAAATATTTACTCTTATTCCCGCCGTACTTCTTGCGGGCGCAGCGCTGCAAAATATCCACGTCTATCCCCGTGCCGGCAATATTGACGCTTCTTTTTCCGTCGTCGAACTGAATATAGTCTGTGAACTTAGGCTCACCATTCAAAATCAGATCAAGCGCCGCCATGCCCTTGGGAATCTTTGCCGCTACGGAAAAATCATTCCCCGTGCCTGCGGGAATGAGACCGAGTTCGCAATTTGCGGGATCGGCTATTCCGTTTAAAACCTCGTTCAGCGTACCGTCGCCGCCGAATACGATGAGCTTTTTTGCACCCGCTTCGGTGAGCGATTTTACAATGTCTATCGCCCCTTTTTCCCTGTTTGCAATATGTAAGCGGTATTCCGTTCCGCTTCCTTTTAAACGGGACTCGACGGAAGCCAACAGCTTTCGTCCCCTCTTTAAGGTTCTTTGATAAAGAATAATATCAAACATTCCGCCCCGTTCCTCTTTTGTAATCGCATAAGCCGAAAAGTTACTTATTTATTATAATATATTTTTTCGGGAATTGCAATTTTTTCGGAAAAGAGTTATAATGATTTTTAAAGAAAATTTTGTTAATTTAACCGCGGAGCGCAATTTTGAAAAAATTTCTACCCGAAAACTTTATCCGCCTTGCTTCGGCTTCCCCTTTTCCCCTGCTCGTCGTGGGCGGAAGCGTGCGGGATTTTTTATGCGGAACTCTAATGCAGAACGCCGATTGGGATATTGCGGGCGCAGGTGAAGACGAAGAGCTGATTTCCGCCGCCCGCAAAGCAGGCTTTAAGGTGGACGCAGTGTATCAAAACACGGGCACGGTGCGCCTTTCCGACCCGCTCGGTATCAAGTACGAATTTACCCGTTTCCGCTCGGATAAGTACGTTCGGGGCTTGCACGCGCCTGCCGAGATCGAATTCACAACAGACATTAAAAAGGACGCGGCGCGCCGCGACTTCACGGCAAACGCCGTCTATTACGACGCGGTCGGGGAAAAATTCATCGACCCCTTGGGCGGCATTCCCGATATTCAAAAGCGGATCTTCCGCACCGTCGCGCCTGCCGAAAAGGTATTCGGAGAGGACGGACTGCGCCTTATGCGCCTTGCCCGCCTTGCCGCCCAAACGGGGTTTTCGCCCGACGAAGAATGTTTTGCGGGCGCGAAGAAGCACGCTTCGCTCATTCGCGATATTGTGCCCGAACGAATTTTTGCCGAACTGACGCGCCTTCTGAATGCGGACGGTGAGAACGCCTACTTTGGACTTTGCATTCTGAAAAACACGGGCGTTTTAGCAGAAATCATGCCCGAGCTCGCCTCGGGCGACGGACTTTATCAGCGCGCCGACTTCCACAAATACGACGTGTTGGAGCATTCCTTGCGCTGCGTGCGCTATTCCCCAAAGCAGATCCGCTTTGCGGCTCTTCTGCACGACGTAGGCAAACCCTTCTGCTTTGAGCGCGACAAAAACTTTTACCGCCACCCCGAAGAGGGAACGCGCATTGCGGGCGAAATTCTTAACCGCCTGAAAGCGCCCGTAAAACTCGTCGCCGAAACGAAAAAGCTGATCTCCCTGCACATGCGCGACTTTGATCTGACGATGAAAGAGAACAAAGTGCGCAGAGCGATTGCCGAAAATTACGCACTTTTTTCCGACCTGCTTGCGCTCTTTCAAGCGGACTTTTCCGCCTGTAAGGACGACTTATCGCCCGCTCCCGTTGCCGTAAAGTGGCAAAAAATCTTTGATAAAATGAAAAGCGAGGGCGCGCCCCGCTCTTTGAAAGAGTTAAAAGTCAAAGGAAACGATTTGCTTGAAATCGGCGTAAAGCCCGAAAAAATCGGATACGCCCTCAACGAGCTTCTGCTCTTTGCGCTTGAAGACGGCGCACGCAACGACCGCGACGCGCTCGTCAGACGGGCGGAAAAGTTTTTCAGGGAAAAATCAGAAGGGTAATTCCTCACCGCCTAACAGGTGTATGTGCAGGTGTTTTACCGTCTGCCCTGCGTTATCGCCTTGATTGATAATTACGCGGTATCCGTCTTTCAATCCGAATACGGGCGCCAGCTTGGCGACTTTCTGAAGGGTCCTTCCGATCAGCGCGGCGCGGTTTCCGTCCATATCCGCAAGGTAAGCAAAGTGCTCTTTGGGTACGCACAGAAGATGAATTTTCGCCTTGGGTTCAATGTCCTCGAATACGACGATTTCGTGATCCTCGTACTTCTTTTTTGAGGGAATTTCTCCCGCGATAATTTTACAGAAAATGCAGTCGTTCATACTTTACTCCTCTTTGATAAGCCGAATTATATCATAACCGCTTAATTCTGTCAAGACGCTTACAACAACATATTAAAACCCCCGCGAGATCGGAAGAGCGTCGTGTAGGGAAAGAGTGTAGATCTCGG
>CAJUET010000003.1:26659-40034 GCA_910585595.1 uncultured Christensenella sp.
CCGGCATATGCCGCGCGGGGGTTTTAATAAAATGATCCGTTTAATCGACAGCGTCCCCGAACACGCCGTGTTCGGCGGCGGAAGTGATCTTCACTTTTTTAAGCTCGCCCTCTTTTGCCCCTTCGGCATATACGCGGACGTAGTTTTCGGAATATCCTCCGTCCTCTTCGAAGAGCACCTTAACGACCGTACCGATTTGTCTTTCAAGGAACTTCCGTTCCGCCTTATCCGCCGCAGATAAAAGCCGCGCCGTGCGGTCTTTTTTGATCTCCGCGGGCGTATCCGCTTTTTTAAACGCCGTTGTTCCCTCGCGCGGGGAATAAGGAAAGACGTGCACACGCGCAAGCCCCGCTTCTCTAATGATCGAAACGGAATCCTGAAAGTCCTCTTCCGTCTCCCCCGAAAAGCCGACGATCATATCCGTCGTGATCGCGGCGTTCGGAAAATACTCATAGATCAGAGCGCACTTTTCCAAATATTCTTTGCGCGTATAGTGACGGTTCATGGATTTGAGAACGCGGTCGCTTCCGCTCTGCAAGGATAAATGAAAATGCGGCATAACGTTGCCCGCGCCCTTCGCGCGACCGAGGAATTGCTCCGTAATGATCTGCGGTTCGAGCGAACCCAATCTCACGCGCACGGGCAGTTCTTTCAACGAATCAAGAAGTCCGCCCAAGTCCGTTTCGCCGTCGCGGTAGGAAGAAATATCGATTCCCGTTAAAACGATTTCCTTTGCAGTCGCCGCGCTCGCCTCTTTTAAAACCGACACCGCTTTGCGCGAACGGGAACGCCCGCGCAAGTACGGGATCAGACAGTAGGAACAAAAGCGGTCGCACCCGTCCTGTACGCGCACGAAGGCGCGCGTTTTTAACTGTTTGGGCGCGGGCAGTTCGGAAAAAACGCGCTCGTTCGAATCGGGAAAAATTCCTCTTTCCCCCAAAAGGGAGAGCACCTTGTTCTTCCCCTGTGCGCCCGATACAAATATCACGCCCTCTTTTTCGTAGAACGATTCTGGGGCGTTCGAGGCGGCGCAGCCGAACACCGCAACGGGCGCAAGCGGATTGAACTTTCTGACCCGCGCCACCGCTTGGCGGCTCTTCTTTTCCGCCTCTTTGGTGACGGCGCAGGTGTTGATCAGATAAAGATCTGCCTCGCACAGGACGTCCGTCACCTCGTAACCGCGCTCTTCGAGTCCCGCGGCGAGCGACATACTCTCGACCTCGTTCATTTTACAGCCGAGTGTGAACACGCACGCCTTCATTTAAGTTCACCCGTAAAGTATGCGGCAACGCTTAAAAAGGCAATCGCCGCAGTTTCCGCGCGTAAAATGCGTTTGCCGAGCGTCACGCCTTGAAAGCCCTGTCCCTTTGCGAATTCGAATTCCTCTCTTGTAAACCCGCCCTCGCTGCCTACGATCAGCGCGACGCTCTTTCCGATTTCTCCGATTTCCTTTTCACTTTCGGAAATAAATTCGCACGCAAAAAGTTTATCGCCGTACCCTTCGGCGGAGAGCACCGCCTTTTCGAGGGAATCGAAATAGAAAATCTCCGGAACGGACGCTCTGAAACACTGCTTGCTCGCCTCCGCCGCAACGCGGTTCAAGCGGGAAAACTTGTTCTCGTTCATATAAGCCGAACAATACTTCGAAGAGAACACGCCGATCTTGCGTACGCCGAGTTCGGTCGCTTTCTGCACGACGAGCTCCGTTTTATCCCCTTTGAGGGCGCCGACGAGAAGATACATATCCGCCTTGGGGTCGCGTTCGGAAATCCCCTTTCTAACGGTGTGAAGGATCATTTCGGACTTTCCGATCTTGGTGATGACCGCGCCGTACTCCGCGCCGTTCCCGTCGAAGAGCGTGACCTCGCTTCCCTCCGAAAGCCGCAAAACGTTTTTGGCGTGATTGAATTCCTCGCCGCAAAGAACGGTCTCTTCGGATATATTTTTTACCAAAAACCGCTTGGGCGCGCTCATACCCTTTCTCCCTTGCGCTTTAAAACGAGCGCAAGCCACGGGCCCTTTTCGCGCTCTTTTATCACCTGAAAGCCCGCCGTTTCGTAAGTATCTTTTACCGCTTGCAAACGTTCTTTGATGATACCGCTTAAAATGAGTACGCCGTTCGGTTTTACATGGTCGACGACGGCGGGAGCAAGCAGGATAAGCACCTCCGCCGTAATATTGGCAAGCGCAATATCCGCCTGCACCAGAGCGCCCTCCAAAAGATTCGCCCCTACGACTGACACCCTGTCCGCAACGCCGTTGCGTTCGGCGTTGTGCGTTGCGCTTTCGACGGCGATCGGGTCCAGGTCGCTCAAATAGCAATACCCCGCGCCGAGCTTCGCCGCGGAAATTCCCAAAATACCGCTTCCGCAACCCACGTCGATACAGGTATCCCCCTCTTTGAGGTATTCCTGCAAAAGCTCCACGCACATGGAAGTCGTTTCATGTTCGCCCGTGCCGAACGCCATGTTCGAATCGAGCAGCACGGTTTCCTCCCCCGCCTGTTTTTGATAGTCGATCCATTCGGGCACGACTACGATCTTATTCAAGCGAATGGGACGGAAGTGCTTCTTCCAGACTTCGATCCAATCGTCCCCTTCTATCTCGCGCTTCGTATCTTCGAGCGTACCGAAATTGATCGCGCCCGCGGAATTTTCTTTGCGCGCCGTGATCTCGCGCATGATCGAGGAAAACAGCTCTTCCGCGCGGTCGGGTTCGGAATAACATTTGACGAGCACGTCTTTTGAGGAAGACGACAACCCGTCGTCCATGTAATCCCAAAAGACGGCGCTGTTCTTTTGCAGCGAAATAATATCGTTTGCGTCGCACACGGTCACGCCGTGCGGCGAAAATTCCCACATGGCGTCGGCGACAAGCTCGCTCGCCTCCGTGGTGGTATGTACTGTCAGTTCCGTAAATTTCATAACGGAATCATTATAGAATAACCGCGCTCAAATGTCAAGCCTCCGCGATTCCCCGCCCGTTAAAAAAGGCAAGGCAACTTCCGTTGCCTTGCCGTATCGTATCCGCCCCGAGCAAATTTGGAGATGCTGCCAAAACGCGATCCCTCTTTCTTGTCGCCTCAACAGGAAAGCAGATCCGTCTGTAAAGGTTTTTTACGGCGCGGCGCGATACCGTAAATAATTATAATGGCACAATGTGCATTTGTCAACCAAAAATTGCACAATGTGCTATTGTTGGGTTATGATTTTGCTGAAAGACATCCAAAAGCGATTGCGGGAAGAAATCAAAGCATGCCCCCGTTCGCAAAAAGAAATCGCACAAAAATTAGGGATAAATCCGTCGACCGTGAGTAAATATCTCAACCAAGATAAATTCCCTGCGATCGATACTTTTGCAAATTTATGCGAAATTCTCGACGTATCCGCAGACGAAATATTAGGTTTAAAAAAGTGACCGCAAAAACCCCGCCGAACGCGGGGGTTTTTTATTATATTTAAAATTGCATACTTGCCCGAATATTCCTCATACTTTTATCGTGCAAAAAATAACGGGAAATTTAAAACAAGATCAAAAAGCGCTGAAAAAGCTGATCCCGGCGGAGGATATTCTCGACTTTTCGTTCAGAACGGAAAAGGGCGGGGAATTCGTCGTTCTGTTCACCGACCCGATCACCGATAAAGAACTTTTGGGTCACCTAGTCGTATCACCTCTTCAAAGCTACGACGGAGAAATGAAGGCGGAAGAAATCGGAAAGCGGCTCTCTTTCCCCGAATTGAGAAAGGAAACCTCCCTTGAAAAACTCGCGGAAGAGATCCTTGCGGGAAACCCCGTGCTGCTTTGGGAGGGCATGGACGAAGGTCTGATCGTCGGCACGAAAAAAGTATTTATACGCTCCATTGCAGAGCCGCCCACCGACGTCACCATTAAAGGTCCGCGCGAGGGCTTTATCGAGGACGTAAAAGTAAACACTTCGCTCGTGCGACGCCGTTTAAAAACGGGGGAACTGAAAATCGAATATATGAACGTGGGAAAGCGCTCGCAGACCTTCGTCGCCGTCTGTTATCTGGAAGGCACGAGCGTGCAAAAAGTCGTTGACGAGGTCAAGGAAAAACTTCAAAAAATCGATATAGACGTGATTCCCGATTCCTCTTATCTTACGCACTTTCTCGCTTCGCGCCCAAAGTCCCTTATGAAACAGGTCGGCACGACGGAAAAGCCCGATATTTTCTGCGCAAAGATCGCAGAGGGAAGAGTGGGTATATTGGTCGACGGCTCGCCCATTGCGCTTACCGTACCCTATCTCATCGTAGAGGACTTTCAGTCGAGCGAAGATTACTTTGTTCCGAGTTACCGCGCGACTTTTACGCGGCTCATAAGACTCTTTGCTCTTATCGTCGCCATTTATCTGCCCGCCTTTTATGTGGCGGCGCAGCTTTTCAAATTGCAACTCATACCCATCAAACTGTTGCTGACGATTTCGGGCAGTATCCGCGATCTGCCCCTTTCGCCCTCTCTCGAAATGCTCCTTGTGTTGATCGTTCTGGAAATTCTGAACGAGGCGAGCATCCGGATGCCGAAGTACGTGGGCATGGCGCTATCCGTCGTGGGCGCGCTCGTATTGGGTGAAACGGCGGTGAGCGCGGGCTTCGTATCCACGCCCGCGATCATCATTATTGCGTTCAGCGGGATCGGACTTTACGCCGTGCCGAACCTGATCGAAGAAACTTCGGTCGTACGCCTTGTCATGCTCCTCGTTGCGGGAAGCGTGGGAACTTACGGCATTATCCTTGCGACAGGCTTTATCATCTTCTATCTTGTGACGACCGATACGTTCGGCTCTCCGCTCGTCGCTCCCTTCTCCCCCATGGTGGGAAAAGATCTACGTGATTCTCTCGTCAAGTACAATCTCGGTTCGCTGGATACCCGACCCGTCTCGCTCAACAGCAAAAACAAAAGGAGGCTTCGCCATGAATAAAATTTCAACAAGACAGCTCTGTTTCTTTTTGGCGGCGATCGCTCCCGTGGGCAAGATCGTTCTCATGCCAACGAACCTTATTTACTTCTCGAAAAACAACCTGCTCTTCCCCGCCGCCATGAATTTTTTATTGCAGGCGGCAGTCATCTTCCTTGTACTGCTGATTGCGAAGAACGACAAATCATTCTATCAATTGATCGCAGACAAGTTAGGAAACGTCACGGCAAAAATTATTCTTACGTTCTTTGCTCTGTTCTTCTTTTTTGCATCGCTCATGCCGCTTCTGGAACAGAAAATTTTCGTACAGAGTAGTTTTTACGATACGCTGCCTTCGATTCTGTCGTTTTCATCCTTCTTTGTATTTTCCGCATATCTGTGCTCCAAGCCCCTCTCTTCCTTCGGACGCGCGTGGGACATTCTGGCGCCTCTTTCGATCGCCGCCTTTTTCGGAATTATTTTCTTTTCCGTCGGTTCCGCCGACTTCGGTGCGCTTGCCCCTGCACTTCAATCGGGCGCGGGACAGATCTTCCGCGGATTCGCCTATAACATGGGCTGGTTTCTTGATTCCGCGATCCTCCTTTCCTTCCTCGGAAAGATCGACTATAAAAAAGGTCTCCCCTGGAAAGGACTCCTTTCTTATCTGGCGGGCGCGGCGGCGGTACTACTCTTTCTGGCGATCTTTTACGGCATATTTCAAGGTATTGCGATCAATCAGGAATTTGCGTTTACCAAAACCTCCAAATACTTCTCGGGAATTGATACGCTCGGAAGGATCGACTTTCTGTTTATCTATTCTCTCGCGCTCGTTATGGCATTCTACGCGATCATGCCCATGCAAGCGGGAATCGACTTTTTACGGCAAGCATACGGAAGCAGGGAAAAACGCTTCCTTCCCGCGATCCTTTCGATTGCAGTCAACGCCGTATTGCTCGTGCTCACTCTCCTTTTCGACTTCCGCTATATTTCGCTGAACAATCTGATCAACGGAACGCTCTTCTGGATCTTCCCGATCTTCTGCCTGCTCTTGCCTGCGCTTGCGCTTTTGTTTATGATAAGGAGACGCCGTGAAACAAAATAAATTTACACGTTTTTTAAAAACCGTACCCCTTAAATTGTGGCTACTCCTCGCTGCGATCGTCGCCTTTTCCTTCATTTCAAACGACTTCGGACTTGTCGATATTCAGAAGACTGCGATCGTTCTTGCGGCAGGAATCGACAGAAACGCGGAAAAGGGCTACACTCTGACCGCGCAGATCGCCGTACCCAAGGGCGTGGACCGTACCACGGGCGGAACTTCGAGTGTGGAGTTCGTAGCGGAAGGCGAAACGATCGCGGACTGCGTATCCGATATTTACTGCAAGACGGGCTGGGTCCCGAAGTTCGTATTCTGCAATCTGATCGTGATCGGCGATGAAACGGCTAAGACGGAGAATATTTTCGACGCGCTCGACTTTTTTCTCCGCAACGAATATATGTCCGACAACTGCTTTATCGCGACCTGTCAGGGAACGGCAAAAGAGCTGCTCAATTCAGAAAGCGCAATCGACGACACCTCTTCCATGGCGATCACCAAGCTGTTTTCCAATGCAAACGTAAAATCGGGAAAGGCGATGAAAATGTCGCTGAGGGAATTCGCAATGGGTTATCACAGCGTGACGGAGAGCGGATATATGCCCTACATCGTACAGCATAAACAGGAAACCAACGAAAACAGCAGCGGAAACAACACGACGCAGGGAGGCGGAGAACAGGCAACGGAATACAAAATTTACTGTGCGGAACGAACGGCGCTCTTCTCAAAAGGAAAACAAGTCGCGCTCTTGGGTCCGGACGAAACGTTCGCTTTCAGTCTGATTAAAAGCAACGTATTTACTGGGAGTCTGCTTACGGAAGAGGACGGCAAGCCCGTATCTTTGACCGTACTGAACGACAAGGGCGACGTTTCGCTCAACACAAAGGGCGCTCCGAAAGTTACCGTCAAAGTTGAATTGACGGTGCGCCTTTTCAACCGCGCGATCCCCTCTGAAATCGAAGACGTGGCAAAAAACGAAATTTCAGACAAACTCAAAGAAAATGCAAAAGAGACCGTTCTTAAAACGGTGGAAAAAGTATTTGAAACGAGCCGGAAAAGCGGCTGCGATCTGTTCAAGCTCAATCAGTCGCTCTACCGCTCTTCCGCCAAAAAATACGAAGAATGGAAGGATACCCTTCTCTCCGTGGTGCCCGTGACCTATGAGATCAACGTAAAAACCGCCAAATAAAATTTTTAAAAAATTTTTCGGAAAACTATTGACAAATTAACGGAATATGTTATAATAAAGGCACAAAAGAAACAAACGAACAAAAATTGTTTGTTTCAAACAAGAAGAGGGCAGACCGATGCACTACTGAATTAAGGTTCTATCGCACCAAAATAACGGACGGAAAAGTTCGTGTCTCATGTCGGAAAGAAGTTCGTAAATAAGTATCGGAGGTACGACGATATGAAATGGTTGACGGGGAGAAAACTCAGTTAACGGGAGGACAGACCAATGTACCACTATATGATAAGGGCGGAAAAAGCGGTCGGCTAAATACAATCGCAAGCCTGCGGGGGCGAATCGGAAGGATCCGGAACAGAAACGAAGAGCCGAAGTGCGGAACAGCCCGCACAACTGAATAATAAAAATATATCTCCGTGCGGTTGCGCGGAGATTTCCTTTTTGCAGACAAATAAAAATCCCGCGCCGTACGGCACGGGATTTTCGTTTCATTCCGATTTACGCAACCGTGGGAAGCGTAACGCTCTGTCCGCCATAGGTGATCACGAAAGAATAAGTAGTCGTAGTCTTCACGCCGTTTAATTCTTCGCTACCTTCGGCATAAACAGCCTTCAACTTTCCGTCTTTGAATTTCACAACGACCAACGGATCGGTTTCCTGAGCGTCTTTTTCAACATAGCCCTGAATCGCCGCGCTATATACATAATCTGCAAACGCTTCGGAAGGCAACAAATTCAAAATTCCGTACTCGATCGTATTCATCGCGGAAGCGTAGTTGTGAGAATTATCATGCGTCAACGTAACATTCGCCCATTTTCCGTCGACTTTATCGATGCATACGTAGGGCGTAACAGATTCATCCAGATAATACTCCGTTTTAACCGTTCCCGCTACGGGCGTTCCAGGCGTTCCTTCCGGAATTTTTCCGGAAACGGTAGTTTTCATATTGTTAACGGCATGCGTCTTCTGATCCGCATAATAATATGTAGCCGTGCCATCAATCGTTGCTTTGATTTTTTCCGTACCTGCCGTCATCTCCGTTATCATGGTGCTGGAAGCGTCGAGTTTGAAGTTTTTGTAAATTTCCTCGTTCTCGAACGCTGCGTCCCAGGTCGCCGCATCGATTTCTTCGCCCTCGACGCTCTTAGCCGAAGCACCGCCGCCGCACGCCGCAAAACCGACGCACATAACTCCCGCAAGCGCAATGCCTGCAACCGTAGAAACAATCGCTTTCTTTTTCATTGTTTTTTCTCCTTATTTTTCATTATAACTATTATACCCCCCCCCGTTTGCAAAAGTCAAGTACATTTGTAAAAAAACAATATATTTTTTTCACAGTTCCGTTGTTTTTACCTCCGCGCAGTACAATTACGCGAAATTAGTCAAATAGCGACATTCTTTCTTTTGCTTCTCCGTAATGTTTTTTTCTATAATTGGCAAAAACGATTCCGAGGTGCTATCATGAAAAAAATAAGACTTCATCGCGGCAAAATTTCGCTGAAAGCGACGGCGCTCTATTTAAGCCTGATTGCGGGAATGGCTCTGCTTAATTTTGCCCTTCCCTACTACGAACCGTTCGCTTTCGGGCTCTTTTTCGCCGCGCTCTCGGCGGGACTGAATCCCTATTTGCTCGGCGCGGGCTATCTGATAAGCGCGATCCCTCCGCTCAGTCTTTACGCCCTGCTGTCTGCCGGCGTGCAGACAGCGTTCCTTATCATTCTTTTCGCCGTCTATCGCCGCTGCAAAAAGCGCATGGGGATCGAGCGCGTCCTGTATGCCCTGCTGGCACAACTCCCCTTTATCTTTCTGTTTCCGCACGAGGGCTACGCGCTGTTTTCCTTTGCGCCCGTTCTGCAAAAGGTCGTCCTTGCAGCTCTTATCGTGCTCTTATCCTTTCTGTTCGAAAGCGCGCTCGGCGCGCTTTTATACCGTGTGTTCCGTTGCCGACTGCCGGTAGCCAATCTTGTAGAGATCTGCCTGCTGTGCATACTTACGGGGATCGGCATTTTGAATGCGTTTCCCCGACCCGTTTTTACCGCGATAAGTATTTTTGCCCTCATATTCGCGGTTCTCTTTGTAAAGAACGCCTCTTCGGTATGCGCCGCTATCGTCGTTTCCGCACCGCTTGCGGTTGCCGACGGCTCGCTTGCGCCGATCGCCCTATATTGCCTATACTCTGCGGCGGCGCTTCTCTTCGTCCCCTACGGAAAAGTTTCGGCATCGATTGCGCTTGCTGCGCTCTATCTGTGCGTTCAAACCGTCAACGGACTCTACCTTGCGCCGGTCATAGATATCGTGTTCACCCTTCTTGCCTGTCTGTTGCCGATCCTATGTGTTCTTATTATTCCCGAAAAGTGTTATGCAAAGCTCAACCGCACCCTTCTCTTTTACAAGGAGCGCTCTCTGCCCCGCATTGCCGTGAACCGAAACCGCAGACAAGTGGGGCAACAGCTCTATGAAGTCTCCTCGCTCTTCCGCGAAATCGAAGCGGCGTTCGAGGAAAAAGAAGCCCCCGACGACGGCGGGGATCAGATAAGGGAAAAACTTGTAAACGTTCTGTGTTCCTCATGCCCGCACCGCAGAAAGTGCGAACACGACGATTTGTATTTAAGTTTGGATAAACTCGTCGCCGTGGGCAAAGCCAAAGGCCGCGTGAACCTGATCGATCTGCCGAAGGACGTCACCTCGCACTGCTCGAACACGGCGGGAATGCTCTTCTCCCTTAACAAACTGCTTGCACAGTACCGCCGCTGCGTTGCGGATATAGAATCGGCGCGGGAAGGCAGAAAACTGCTTGCCCGTCAGGCGCACGGCGTAAGCGAGATTTTACGCGACATCGCACTGGAACAGAGCGAAGAATATCTCTTTTCGGACGGAGAACGCAAGCTCTCCCGTTCCCTCTCCGCGGCAGGCTTTATCGCGTCGGAGATTTTTCTCTACGGCGAAGGCGCCAATCTGACGGTATCCGTCACGCTTCCTGCGGAGACCAACGCGAAAAAACTCGTGCACGTTGCAAGCGCCGCCTTAAAGACTCCTCTTGCGCTTGCCGAAAAAATACCGCTTACCGCTCTAAGCGCGTGCTATGTGTTGAAGCGCAAGGCAAACTTCGACGCGGCGTTCGGCATTGCCTCCTGTCCCAAGCACGGAGAACGGGCAAGCGGCGATACGCACTCCGTCATGAAGATAGACGAACGGCGATTCCTCGTCGCCCTCTCCGACGGCATGGGCAGCGGCGAAGAGGCGCGATCCGTCTCAGATCGCGCGCTCTCCCTTCTCGAAAGCTTTTACAAGGCAAAGATGCCTTCGGACACCGTGCTCGATACCGTGAACAAATTGATTGCGTTTTCTTCGGAAGAAAAGTTTTCCTGTCTCGATTTGGCGGCGGTCAACCTCGATACGGGAAGTGCCGACATCGTAAAAATCGGGTCGCCTGCGGGATACCTCCTTTCGGGAGACGAACTTCGCGTTTTGGAGGGCGAATCTCTGCCGATGGGTATGCTCGAAGCCGTGCACCCCGCCACTCTGCAAGTGACGATGAAGGAAAATGATTTCCTCATATTTTTAAGCGACGGCGTTTCGACGGCATTCGGCTCTTCCGCAGACCTTCTGGCATATTTAAGCGCCCTGCATCCCCTGAACCCGCAGTCCCTTGCTGAGGAAGTTTTGAAAAACTCACTTGGGCGCTACCGCGGAAAAGCGGAAGACGATATGACCGTAGTGGCCGTAAAACTGATGAAATCGGCATAAACATAGACTGTTTACGCCGATTCAGAGAAATAAATTTTTAATATAAGTTAAGTCCCCGTACTCAAAATACGGGGACTTGTTTTATTCGCTGTTATGCGCCGTAAGTTGCAAGATACTCTTTCATTTTCGAAAGATATTCTTTCCCTTCAACAACGCCCGTTTCGATCGCTTCGATAATGTCCTGCACGGACACGATGGAATATACTTTGATTCCGTATTCGTCGTATGCTTCCTGTACGGCGGACTTGCCGCTATCAAGCGCTTTCTCCATGCGGTCGACCGAGATCAGCATCGCTTCGACCTCTACGTTCGCAGTCGCTTTGATTTTGGGAAGTACCTCTTTAAGAGCTTTTCCTGACGTCATCACGTCCTCTATGATAGCGACCTTATCTCCGTCATGCAGTTCCTGTCCTACGAACAAGCCGCCTTCGCCGTGGTCCTTGACTTCCTTCCTGTCAAAACAGAACCCCGTATCCACTCCTTTGCGCGCAAGCGCAATACTTGTGGAAACGGCAAGCGGAATTCCCTTATAGGCAGGACCTATCAGGGTCTTTGCCGATACCTTGTGTTCGAGGTATGCTTCTGCGTAATACTCGCCGAGGCGGGAGATCTGCCCTCCCGTACGGTACTTGCCCGTATTTACGAAATAGGGCGCTTTTCTTCCGCTCTTCAAGGTAAAATCGCCGAAACGAAGCACCTCGCTTTCGATCATAAACTTGATAAAGTCTTTCTTATACTCGTTCATATCTTCCCCTTTTAATTAGGCGTGAGCGTTCCCGTGAGATCGGAAATGTTTTCTACGTTATGTGCCTTACACCACTTTTCGATCCCCGCGATGATCTTGGGGCAGGCGAGCGGATCGGTAAAGTTCTGCGTGCCCACTTCCACGGCGACGGCTCCCGCCATTAAAAATTCGATCGCGTCCTCCGCGGTAACGATACCGCCCATTCCCACGACGGGGATTCTGACGGCGCAGCTGGCTTCGTATACCATGCGCACCGCGATCGGCTTGATGCCCGCGCCCGATACCCCGCCCGTGTTGTTGGCAAGGATCGGCTTTCTGCGTTCAATATCGACCGCCATTCCCGTGAAGGTATTCACAAGGGAAAGGGCGTCCGCGCCCCCGCGCTCCGCCGCCTGTGCGTTCGCGGCAATGCTCTCTACGTTCGGCGAAAGTTTAACGATAAGCGGCGTATCGGGACAGTTTTCTTTGGCGACTCTCGTCACCTCCTCTACGCTTTCGGGTTTGATCCCGAACGCCATGCCGCCGCACTTTACGTTGGGGCAGGAAATATTCAATTCGATAAAATCAACTTTTCCGTTGAGTTTTTTGCAGATTTCGCCGTAGTCGGAAAGAGTGCTCCCCGCGGCGTTCGCAAGAACGCGCGTCTTTGATTTTAACCAGTCAAGGTCGTTTTTCAAGAACGCGTCCACGCCGGGGTTTTGCAGTCCCACGGCGTTGAGGATCGTTCCGTGGCTCTCCGCAATGCGGGGAACGGCGTTCCCCAAACGGGGTGCGAGCGTAAGTCCCTTCGTCGCCACGCCGCCGAGCACGGAAATATCGTAGAGTTCGTCGAACTCTCTTCCGAATCCGAACGTGCCCGATGCGGGGATCACGGGATTTTTGAGTTTCTTTCCGCAAAGGTCGACGCTTAAATTAACCATTAGCCCTTATATCCCCAAATCGCTTTGAAGTGACCGCCGAACGTGCCTTTGCCCTTCTTGTTCCAGTTCTTATCCCAGCTTTTCGGTTCCTTAGCCGCAGTGCAGTTGATCACGAGAATATCGCTGCAATCGAGGAACACTTCTTTATCCATTTCCGTTACGCTTTCGGGAATGAACACCACTCTCAAAGAGGGACAGCTTGCAAATGCGTGCTCGCCGATGTGTTTTACGCTGTCGGGAATCGTTACGTTCGAGATGTGTTTGCTTCCCTCGAAAGCGCCTTCCTTAATAGAAGTTACAGAGACGGGAATTACAACGCGGCTCGTTGACCCCATGTATTTGACCACTTCGCCGTTCACGATTTCAAATTCCTTCTGCGGCTCGTGACCGTCGTCCTTCCTCTCTTCGGGATTCGTTCCGCCGGGAGGCGTAGCAAAACCGTTCATAGGCGGTTGACCGTTCGGCTGAGCACTGGGTGCGGCAAAACCGTTCATAGGCGGCTGACTTCCGGGTGCGGCAAAGCCGGGCATGGAAGGCTGAGCGCCGGGCGCGGCGAATCCGGGCATGGGCGGCTGACCGTTCGGCTGGGCGCCGGGTGCGGCAAAACCGTTCATGGGCGGTTGCCCCATGGGAGGCGCAAAGCCGTTCATAGGCGGCTGACCGGGCATAGGCTGACCCATGGGGGGCTGACCCATAGGAGAGGCAAAACCGTTCATAGGCGGCTGACCGGGCATAGGCTGACCCATGGGGGGCTGACCCATAG
>CAJUET010000003.1:40134-165067 GCA_910585595.1 uncultured Christensenella sp.
TCATAGGCGGCTGACCGGGCATAGGCTGACCCATGGGGGGCTGACCCATAGGAGACGCAAAGCCGTTCGGCGCTTGCATAATGGGGATTTCCTCTACATCGCCCTTATTTTCCTCGATAGGAAGATCTTCGACGGGAATGTCCGCCGCAGGCGCTTCTGCGGCAGGCGCAGGCTCTTCGGTCGGAAGTTCTTCCGCGACGGGTTCTTCCGCAAGAGCTTCCACTGCGGGAACAGGTTCTTCTTCAAGTTCTTCGGCAACTTCATCGACAGGAAGTTCTTCTGCGGGAAGATCCTCCTCAAACTCTTCTGCAAGCGTATCTTCGAACTCGTCAAAGGAGATGGGTTTATCTGCATATTCCTCGATGGGAATAGGTCTTTCGGCAAATACGTTATTAGGCATACCTGCGGGAGACGTCTGAACATTGGGTGCAGGCGCCGGAGCAGGCGCAGGCGTCGAAGCAGGTGCAGGTGCAGGTGCAGGTGCCGGAGCAGGCGCAGGCACAGGCGCAGGCGCGGGTGCGGGAGCAGGCGCGGGTGCAGGCACAGGTGCCGGAGCAGGCGCAGGCGCGGGAGCAGGCGCGGGAGCAGGCGCAGGCGCGGGAGCAGGCGCAGGCGTCGGAGCAGGCGTCGGAGCAGGCGCAGGCGTAGGTGCGTCTTCTACTTCTGCTCCGTCTATCTCCAAAGCAAGACGGTGATACTCTTTACGCACCGAGGGCGTAGCAAAGAGCATTGCCTTTTGATAATCCATACTGTCCTGGAATCTGCCCGGAACCGCTCCGCGGCAGACGGGTTGCAGACAGTTCCTTAAAACGTCCTTTCTGAACTGTACGTGAAACTTTGCAAGCGCCATTCCGAAATAGGTTTCCGATTCCGCGCTCGACTTTCTCGAAGCAAGCTTATAGCACTCGTATGCCTCGTCGAATTCACCGATTTCGAGCGATTTTGCGCCCTTCGCAATGAGTTCGACCGCCTCTTCGTTCGTCGATTCCCGATTTAATACAACAGACGTTCCGCAGACCTCGCAAGTAAGAAGACGTTCTACTGCATTTGCAGGATCAAGCTCCGTTCCGCAATTTTTGCATTTCATGTTATTTCCCTCCGATAAATTACTTATTAGTTTCTCTTATCCGTCGTTTGAAAAAATTCAGTTGATTTCGTTTTTAAAATATTTGACCGCGCTTTCGAACAGTTTCATATCGTAGTTGCCCAAAACGTTTTTATACAGTCCGAAACCCGTGCGTTCCGAATGTCCCATTTTTCCGAATACCCTTCCGTCGGGCGAAAGAATCCCTTCGATCGCGCCGATACTGCCGTTGGGGTTATAACGAACGTCCATCGTGGGTTTTCCGTTCAGGTCGACGTATTGCGTCATGATCTGACCTTTTATAGCCAACTCTTTAATTAGTTCGGGACTCGCAACGAATTTTCCTTCTCCGTGTGAAATAGGAACGGAAATTACGTCCCCCGTCTTTACACCCGTGAGCCAGGGACTGTTCGCGGAAGACACTCTCACGCGCACGATGCGGGACTGGTGCCGCCCGATATCGTTATAGGTGAGCGTAGGGCAGTTTTCGTCGGTATCGACGATCTTACCGTAAGGAACGAGCCCGAGCTTAATGAGCGCCTGAAATCCGTTGCAGATGCCGCCCATCAGTCCGTCGCGAGCGTAGAGAAGTCGTTCCGTCTCCTCTTTGACCTCCGCCCCGCGGAAGAACGCCGTGATGAACTTGCCCGATCCGTCGGGCTCGTCTCCGCTCGAAAAGCCGCCGGGGATAAATATGATCTGGCTCTCTTTGATCTTCTTTGCGAATTCCTCGCCCGAACGCGCGACCTCGTCCGCCGTGCGGTTTCTTACGACGAAGATCTCCGTCTCCGCACCCGCATCCTCGAACGCTTTGGCGGTATCGTACTCGCAGTTCGTGCCGGGAAATACCGGAATGAGCGCTTTCGGTTTTGCCGATTTCAAAACGCTTGCGCCCGTAAATTTCTTTTTGTAGGAATATACGTGAACTTTTTTCTTCTTTTCCGGAACCTCCGTGCGGTACACCGTCTCCAACCTGCTCTCGTATACACCGGTGAGTTCGTCGAGCGAAAGTTTTTCCTTTCCGTAGGAAATAATCTCTTTTTTTGCGGTAACGCCCAGAAGCATTCCCACTTTGTCTTTGGTCGTAAGCTCCAAAATGAAGGAACCGTATTTATAACCGAAGATCGTCTGCAAAGGAACGGCGCCGTCGTAAGCAAAACCGATCTTGTTGCCCAGGCACATTTTGAATATGCCTTCCGCAACGCCGCCGTAAACAGGCGTGTACGCCGCAACTGCTTTCCCCTCTCTCAACAGATCGGTCACAAGCATAAAATTCTTTTTCAGTGATTCGGGATCGGGCAAATGATTCTCGTTATATTCGGGCTCCAACAGCACAACGTAATGCCCCGCCTCTTTGAATTCGGGAGAGACTACCTCATGAACGTGCCCCGTCGTGACCGCAAAGGAGACGAGCGTGGGCGGCACGTCGATATGTTCGAACGTTCCGCTCATAGAGTCCTTGCCTCCGATCGCGGCAACGCCCAAATCGGTCTGCGCCTTAAACGCGCCGAGAAGCGCGGCAAGAGGCTGCCCCCAACGTTTGGGATCGCGACCGGGCTTTAAGAAATATTCCTGAAAAGAAAGATAGGTCGTATTCTTATCCTGTTTAAAGCGTGCGCCGCTCGCAACGAGCTTGCTTATGCTCTCGACGACCGCAAGGTATGCGCCGTGGTAGGGGCTCTTTTCCATCGCATAAGGGTTGCCGCCCCAGCTCATATAGGATACGGCATCGGTATGCCCTTTCTCCACGGAGACGAGATGCGCCATTGCCTGCGGCGGCGTAAGCTGATATTTTCCGCCGAAGGGCATTAAAACGGTGTTTGCGCCGATCGTGGAATCGAACCGCTCGGAAAGCCCGCGCTTGGAGCATACGTTCAAATCGCCCGCAAGCGCCCTGTAACCTTTCGTGAAGGAGGCGGGAATTTCCTTTTCATAGCTCTGTAACTTTTGTACGGTCGCCTCGGTATGCTTCTCGGCACCGTTGGAATTCAAAAACTCACGCGAAACGTCGACGATCGTCTTTCCGTTCCAAACCATGACGAGGCGGGGCTTTTCCGTAACTTCCGCAACAACGGTCGCTTCGAGGTTTTCTTCCTCGGCATAGCGGATAAACTCCTCCGTTTTGTCCGCTTCGACGACGACCGCCATACGCTCCTGCGATTCGGAAATCGCAAGTTCCGTACCGTCCAGCCCGTCGTACTTTTTGGGTACGGCGTTCAAATCGATTTTCAGTCCGTCCGCAAGCTCGCCGATCGCGACCGAAACGCCGCCCGCGCCGAAGTCGTTGCACCTCTTTACAAGGAGCATTGCCTCTTTCTTGCGGAACAGACGTTGAAGTTTTCGCTCTTCGGGCGCGTTGCCCTTCTGCACCTCCGCGCCGCAATGGGTGAGCGATTCAAGGGTGTGCGATTTGGAAGAACCCGTCGCGCCGCCGCAGCCGTCGCGTCCCGTTCTTCCGCCGAGCAGGATCACCTTATCTCCCGCCGCAGGCGTTTCGCGCCGAACGTTCTCTTCGGGCGTAGAAGCGATCACCGCGCCGATTTCAAGGCGCTTTGCAACGTATCCCGTATGATAAATTTCATCTACCTGACCCGTGGCGAGTCCGATTTGATTTCCGTAAGAGGAATATCCCGCCGCAGCCGTCGTTACGATCTTGCGCTGGGGGAGCTTGCCTTCGAGCGTTTCGGAAACGGGAACGAGCGGATCGCCCGCGCCCGTGACGCGCATTGCAGCGTAAACGTAGCTTCTGCCCGAAAGCGGATCGCGGATCGCGCCGCCGATACAGGTCGCAGCGCCGCCGAATGGTTCTATCTCCGTAGGGTGATTGTGCGTTTCGTTCTTAAAGAGCAAAAGATAATCGTGCTGTTTTCCGTTCACGTCCACTTTGATTTTAACGGTACAGGCGTTGATTTCTTCCGATTCGTCCAAGTTATTCAAAAGTCCGCGCTGTTTTAACAGCTTGCAGGCGATCGTTCCTACGTCCATAAGGTTCACGGGCTTGGTGCGGTTGATTTCTTTGCGCGCCGCAAGATAATCGCCGTACGCCTCCTCTAAAACCTTATCCTCGAAGTGCACGCCGTCGATTGTCGTCAGAAAAGTCGTGTGACGGCAGTGATCCGACCAATAAGTATCGATCATGCGGATCTCGGTAAGCGTAGGATCGCGCTCTTCCTTTTTAAAATAGTCCTGACAAAAGGCAATATCGTCCTCGTCCATGGCGAGCGCGTATTTTTTCACAAAACCGTTGAGTCCCTCTTGATCGAGCGATAAAAAGCCCGTCAGGGTTTCCACTTCCTGCGGAACGGGATGATTGATTTTGAGCGTTTCGGGAAGAGAAATTTCCGCCTCTCTGCTCTCCACGGGGTTGATGACGTAGCGTTTGATCGTTTCGAGCTCTTGCTTTGATACCTTTCCGTACACGGCGTAGATCTTTGCCGTACGGATAACGGGACGCTCCCCTTTGGAGAGCATCTGAATACACTGCGCCGCGGAATCCGCGCGCTGGTCGAACTGCCCGGGAAGATACTCCGTCCCGAACACCGTTGCCCCTTCCGTATTGATCTCACCGCCCGCCACATCCATCTGCGGCTCGGAAAACACCGTTTTTATCGCATAGTCGAAAAGCTCTTTTTCCATGCCTTCCGCATCGTAACGGTTGATAACGCGAATATTTTCAACACTTCCGATCCCCAAAAGCTCTCTCACGTCGGACGTGAGAGTTCTCGCTTCAAGATCGAAACCGTGTTTTTTCTCAACGTAAACTCTGAATACCATTTTATGTCTCCTTATGAATTGAGGGAACAGATCATATTTTTGCTTTTAACGCCCTCTGTCCGATGTCCCTACGCATATAGGCGTTTTCAAAACGAACTCCCTCTGCAAGCGCGTACGCGCCGTCGATCGCCTCGCGGAGCGTATTTCCCACGGCGGATGCGCCCAAAACGCGCCCGCCCGAAGTGAGAAGTTTTTCACCCTCCGCCTTCGCTCCCGCAACATAGAGATATTCTCCTTCCTTCGTTTCGGGAAGCGTTATTTCGTAACCCGTTTCATAGTGAGAGGGATAGCCGTCCGACGCTACGATCACGCAACACGCCGCCCCCTTTCTGAAATGAACCGCTTCTTCTTTTAACCGTCCTTCGCGGACTGCAAGCATGATTTCAAGTAAATCGCTCTCCAAAAGCGGAAGCACGACCTGCGTTTCCGGATCGCCGAAGCGGCAGTTATACTCGATCACCTTTGCGCCCTTGGGCGTAAGCATAAGCCCGAAGAAAATACAGCCCTTAAAGGTGCGGCCCTCCCGATTGAGGGCGTTCACCGTAGGAAGGAATACTTTCTCCATACATTCCTTTTGTACTTCTTCCGTGTAGTAGGGATTGGGCGCAACCGTGCCCATGCCGCCCGTGTTCAGTCCTTCGTCGTTGTCTTTCGCACGCTTGTGATCCATCGAACTCACCATGGGGACGATGACCTTTCCGTCCGTAAAAGAGAGTACGGAAACCTCGGGACCCGTTAAGAATTCTTCGATGAGAATTTTGTTCCCGCTCGCGCCGAACACTTTTTTCACCATGATTTCTTCGACGGTTTTTTTCGCTTCTTCAAAACTGTTCGCTATTACCGCGCCCTTGCCTGCGGCAAGTCCGTCCGCTTTGACGACGGTGGGATAATCGCAGGTTTTTAAATAATCGATCGCCGCTTCCGCATCGGTAAAAGTTTCGCTTTCCGCCGTGGGGATCCCGTACTTTTTCATGAGGTCTTTGGAATAGACCTTGCTTCCCTCGATAATCGCCGCAGCTTTATTCGGTCCGAAGCAGGGGATGCCCAGCTCTTCGAGCCTGTCGACGCAGCCCATGACGAGGGGATCGTCCTGCGTGATCGCGGCGAAGTCGATTTTATGCGACTTTGCAAACGCAACGATCCCGTCCAAGTCGGTCGCCTTTACGGGGAAGCACTCCGCTCCCTCTTCCCGGGCGATACCGCCGTTTCCGGGAAGCGCATAGATTTTTTCAACCTTTTTATTTTGTTTCAACGCTTTGACTACGGCGTGTTCTCTTCCGCCGCCGCCGACAATAAGGATATTCATAATCTTTTCCGTATTTTGTAAAATCAATGATGGAACAATCTCATTCCCGTAAAGCACATGACCATACCGTACTTATCCGCCGCCTCGATCACAAGGTCGTCGCGCACGGAGCCGCCCGGTTCCGCCACATACGAAACGCCCGAAAGCGCCGCGCGGTCGATATTGTCAGAGAACGGGAAGAACGCGTCGCTGCCCAGCGATACGCCCGAAATCTTTTTCAGATACGCCGCCTTCTCTTCTTTGGTGAAGGGAGCGGGACGCACTGCAAAGTTCTTTTTCCAAACGCCGTCGCCCAATACCGTCTCCGCTTCGTCGGAGAGATACAAATCGATAATATTGTTCTTTTCGGGTCTTCCCACGCCCTCGGCGAATTGAAGCGAAAGCACCTTCTCGCTTTGACGCAAGTGCCAAAGATCCGCCTTGCTTGCCGCAAGCCTTGTGCAGTGAATGCGCGACTGCTGACCCGCGCCCACACCGATCGCCTGCCCGTCCTTTGCAAAACACACCGAGTTGGACTGTGTGTATTTGAGCGTGATGAGCGAAACGATCAAATCGATCGCCTTATCCTCGGGCAAAGTCTTATTTTGGGTAACGATATTTTTAAGAAGTTCTTTATCGATTTTAAAGTTATTCCTGCCCTGCTCGAAGGTGATCCCGAACACCTGTTTTCTTTCGATCTCTGCGGGAACGTAATCTTTATCGATTCTGACTACGTTATAAGTTCCCTTGCGCTTCGCTTTTAAAATTTCCAAAGCCTTGGGAGAATACGAGGGAGCGATCACGCCGTCGGAAACTTCGCGCGAAATGATCTTTGCCGTCACCTCGTCGCACTCGTCGGAGAGCGCGACCCAGTCGCCAAAGGAGCTCATTCTGTCCGTCCCGCGCGCGCGTGCATAGGCGCACGCAAGGGGGGAATCGTCAAGCCCTTCCACGTCGTCTACAAAGCAGGACTTTTTCAGTTCGGGAGAGAGCTTTTTGCCGATCGCCGCCGACGTGGGCGAAACATGCTTAAAGCTGGTTGCCGCAACAAAGCCCGTATTCTCCTTGATTTCCCTGACAAGCTGCCAAGAATTGAACGCGTCTAAAAAGTTAATGTAACCGGGTCTGCCGTTTAAAATCTCCACGGGCAAATTTCCGCCGTCCTGCATATAGATCCTCGCGGGCTTCTGGTTGGGGTTACAGCCGTATTTTAACTCGAATTCCTGCATGATTTTTTCTTCCTCGTAATTTTGAATTATTTGTATTTGTTGTAAAGAACGCTTTCGTACGCGCCCGTCTTTAAATCGTAAGCACGGCAATAGAGCGAAATTTTATTCTCCGTATCGAGCGCGTGCCAAATTTCTTTTGCAAACTCTTTTACGTCGTCCGGAACCGCGATCAGTTCGGGTTCCCCCTCGAAAGAGGGAAGCGGATCCCCGTCCGAAACATAGGTGTGCAAAAAGTGCCCCGTGCCCGCGACGGGCTCGTAGTCATAGAAAAAACGGTTGCAAGCCGTGCCGGATCTATCGGCGCTCTTTAAAATGGACATTTCGTAGCTGTAACCTTTTTCAAGGTGCAGGATCGCACTGATGCGCGGCGTAAAGTTGGGAGAATCGGGTTCGAAGCGGCGCGTTCTCAACGCATGGCGGAAACACTTGCCCGCCTTCAAACTCTCCTCGATCGTATCCGTCTGATCGCCGTTCGTAACGATAACGTCCTTTCCGACCGACTTTACGGGATAGTAAATGATCAGCGAAGGATCCTGCATTTTAGAAGGGTCGCACGCCTGCGTTTTGAGCGCGCCGCGCTCTTCGGCGAAGATACGGTTGCGGCTGTTCTCGCTGCGCCCCATAATGAAATAGGCGAACATTGCCTTCGTACCGTCTTGGGAAAGTCCCACGGCGATCCCGCGCCCCGGGTATGCGTTGTCCTTTAACGCTTCTTTCATGCTCTTGATTTCAAAGCTCATATCAATTACCTCTCAGTTTTTTACATACCGTTTGCACGGCTTCGGGAAGAATAACCCACTCCGCCTCGCGCATGACGCGCTTTTGCAAAATCTCGGGCGTGTCGCCCTCCTTCACCTCGACCGCTTTTTGCGCGATGATCTTCCCGCCGTCGCACACCTCGGTCACATAATGTACGGTCGCGCCCGTCACCTTTACGCCCGCCGCAAGCACGGCTTCGTGCACATGCAGTCCGTAAAAACCCTTTCCGCAAAAACTCGGTATAAGCGCAGGATGCACGTTTATAATGCGGTTTGGATAACGTTTGACAAAATTCTCGCTCAAAATCGTCATGAAGCCCGCAAAAACCACGAACTCGATTTCGTTCTCTTCGAGTATTTTCAAAATTCTCTTTTCGCGTTCGGCTCTTTCGGGAATATCCTTGCGGTCTGCAACTTCCGCTTTGATTCCCGCGCGGGCGGCGCGCGTTAAAACGAACGCCTCTTTATGGTCGGTTATAACGAGTTTTACTTCGCCGTCGGGGATCATGCCCGCGTCCGAAGCGTTTACGATCGCCTGGAAGTTCGTTCCGCCGCCCGAACAGAGTACGGCGATACGGATCTTGCTCATTCCAGAATAACCCCGCTGTCGCTTCTGACGATCTCGCCGATCACATATGCGTCCTCTCCGTTCGCCTTTAAAATTTCAAGCGCCTTCTGAACGTTCTCTTTGGCAACCGCTACGCACATACCCACGCCCATATTGAAGGTGTTGTACATATCGTGTTCGGAGATATTCCCCGTTTTTTGGATCAGATCGAAGATAGGCAAGACCTTTACGTCGCTCTTCTTGATTTTTACGCCCAACCCTTTGGGAATGGAACGGGGCATATTCTCATAGAATCCGCCGCCCGTAATGTGCGAGATCCCCTTGACTTCCACTTTATCGAGAAGTGCTAAAATCGGACGCACATAAATTTTCGTAGGCGTTAAAAGCGTTTCGCCCAAACCTGCGCCGAGTTCTTCGCGATAGGAATTCAAATCGCAGTTTTCAATATCGAACACTCTTCGCACAAGTGAAAAACCGTTGCTGTGAACGCCGCTGGAAGGAAGCGCGATCATAATATCGCCCTCCTTCATTTTGGACTTATCGATCATTTTTTCACGGTCGGCGATCCCCACGGAGAAGCCCGCCAAATCGTAATCGTCCTCGGGCATCATGCCGGGGTGTTCCGCAGTTTCACCGCCGATAAGCGCACAGCCCGCGCGCACGCAGCCCTCCGCAACGCCGCCCACGATATCGGCGATCTTTTCGGGAACGTTCTTTCCGCAGGCAATATAGTCAAGGAAAAACAAGGGCTTTGCGCCACAGCAGATCACGTCGTTCACGCACATTGCAACGCAATCGATCCCGATCGTATCGTGTTTATCCAAAAGCATGGCAATTTTCAATTTGGTGCCGACGCCGTCCGTGCCCGATACGAGCACGGGCTCCTTCATTCCCTTGGGCAGCGGAAACGCGCCGCCGAAGTCGCCGATGTCCGCTTTTCCCTGCGGCATGGTGCGCGCAACGTGCTTTTTCATGAGCTCGACCGCTTTATAACCCGCGGTAATATCGACCCCCGCCTGTTTATAACTTTCCGAATAGCTGTCTTTCATATGGACTCCTTCGATGATTTATGTACTTTTTATAAACTCTTACTTTTGATATTTGGGGTTCTCGCTGATCGGACGTTCGAAACGGTTCTTACAGGTTTCTGCGGGCACGGCGGTCGGATAGTCCCCGTCGAAGCAGGCGGTACAGAATCCGCAGCCGTTTCCGCCCGTAAGCATTCCGGCATGCTTCAAA
Organism: uncultured Christensenella sp.; assembly: GCA_910585595.1. Classification (GTDB taxonomy): domain Bacteria; phylum Bacillota; class Clostridia; order Christensenellales; family Borkfalkiaceae; genus Gallimonas. The sequence continues at coordinate 50,072 of CAJUET010000003.1, forward strand.
TCGAGATAACCTACGGAATCCGCGCCGATGATCTTTGCGATCTCCTCCGTCGTATAGTGACAGGCGATCAGATTTTCCTTCGACTCGATGTCCGTTCCGTAATAGCAGGGATTGAGGAATTTCGGCGCAGAGGAAAGAAAATGCACTTCCCTCGCGCCCGCCTCGCGCAGTTGCTTTACAATGGGGCGGCTTGTGGTGCCGCGCACAATGCTGTCGTCGACGAGCACGACCCGCTTTCCTTTGACCGCCGAAGCGATGACGTTGAGCTTGATTTTGACTTTATCCTCGCGCATCTTCTGATCGGGCGCGATAAATGTTCTGCCGATGTATTTGTTTTTTAAGAATCCGATTCCGTAGGGGATTCCCGAAGCGCGGGCGTATCCGAGCGCGGCGTCGAGTCCCGAATCGGGCACGCCTACGACGACGTCTGCGTCGATCCTATATTTCTCTGCGAGAAAAGCTCCCGCGCGCAGTCTTGCATCGTGCACATAGCAGCCGTCGATCTCCGAATCGGGTCGTGCGATATAAAGATACTCAAATAGACAGAAGTGCTTTTGTTTTCCGCAATGGGTACGGTCGCTCGCGATCCCGTTTTTTCCGATCACGAGAATTTCGCCCGCGTCGATCTCTCGCACTTTGTGCGCGCCGACCGCATTGAGCGCACAGGATTCCGAAGCGATTATATACGCTCCGTCGTCGCGCTTACCGAGGCAGAGCGGACGGAATCCGTGCGGATCGCGCGCCGCGATGAGTTTGCTCGGCGACATAACGACAAGGGAATACGCCCCCTCCAAACGATCCATTGCCGCCGAAACAGCCTCTTCGATCGAACGGCGGCGGACGCGCTCTTTTGTGATTATATAAGAGACGACTTCTGTGTCCGACGTGGTGTGAAAGATGTTCCCCTCGTTTTCAAGCTCGGCGCGGAGGGCGTAAGAATTGGTGATGTTTCCGTTATGGGAAAGCGCCATATTCCCTTTGAGATGATTTACGACGATGGGTTGGGCGTTCTCTCTACCGCCGCCGCCCGTAGTGCTGTATCTGACATGACCGACCGCCGCCTCTCCCATACCGAGAGAATCGAGGCGTTCCGCCGTGAACACGTCGTTCACAAGCCCCGTATCCTTGTAGGAGGAAAACACGCCGTCGCAGTTTACGACGATCCCGCAAGATTCCTGCCCACGATGTTGAAGGGCGAATAACCCGTAATAAGTCGTATGCGCGACGTCCGAGGTTTGGGGCGCGTAAATCCCGAACACACCGCATTCTTCATGAATATGATCAGTCATAGTTTCACAAAATTTGTTACTCCGTACCGCAATTTATCCCTCTTTCCATGAACGGGCAGTCCGCGGAGTGCAGGGAAGACCAGGGGGGAAGTTTACTGAAATGTAAATGAGCGAAGGTTACCGCAACGCGACATTGGAATGTGCAGTTCAGAGGGAACGGATCATTCTTTGCCGTTCCAGCAATAGGTGCACAGCTTGCACGGTTCTATGCCGATTGCCCTTTGCAAGCCTTCAAGCGACTGAAACTCCAAAGATTCGAAATGGAAATTATCGCAAATCGCTTTACGCATTGCTTTACCGCGTTCCGTTTTCGAATCGCTGTACTCTTCAAGGTGGTTAAAGCCTTCCTCGCCTTCGAGTTCCAGAATCGTACGGCGGGTGATCAAATCCATTTCGCTCGTCGAACGGGAGAAATTGAGGAATTTGCACCCGTACATAATGGGCGGACAGGCGGAACGCATATGTACCGTCTTGGCTCCGTGCGAATACAAAAATTCAACCGTTTCTTTGAGTTGCGTGCCGCGGACGATGGAATCATCTACGAGAAGCAGATTCTGATCCACGATCAGCTCATGAACGGGAATTTGCTTCATCTTGGCGATTTTATTTCTGTCCGCCTGATTCTGAGGCATAAAACTTCTCGACCAAGTGGGCGTGTATTTGATGTACGGACGGGCGAACGGAATTCCGCTCTCGTTCGCATATCCGATAGCGTGCGGCGTTCCCGAATCTGGCACACCGCCTACAAAATCGATGTCGTGCACGTTTCCGATCCGCGCGTCCTCTTCCGCCATGATCCTGCCGTTGCGGGTACGCATGATTTCCACGTTCACCCCTTCGTAGGAGGAGGTGGGGTAGCCGTAATAAGACCATAAAAAGGCGCATATCCGCATCTCTTTGCGTGCAGGCGAGAGCTGTTTGATCCCGTCCGTAGAAATTTCTACGATTTCGCCCGCGCCGAGCTCCTTATCGAGGACGTAGCCGAGCTTTTGAAAGGCGAACGATTCGAACGAAACGCAATATCCGCCGTCGTTTTTGCCTACGAGCATGGGAAGTCTGCCCATATAATCGCGTGCCGCGATCAGATTTCCGCCCTCCTTCAAAAGAAGAATGGAAGCGGTGCCCCGTATACTTTCCTGCGCGTAACGGATTCCCTCTTCGAAAGAATCCTTCCGGTTGATGAGTGCGGCGACTAGCTCGTTTGAATTGACCTTGCCGCCCGTCATGGCGTCGAAATAACCCCCGTCCGAAACCACCTTCGCCATCAACTCCTCTGTGTTGTTGATAATGCCGACGGTGCAGATCGCATATCTGCCGAGTTTAGAATACATGAGCAGGGGCTGAGGATCCGTATCGCTGATACAGCCGATCGCCGAGTTCCCCTTTAATTCCTCGATCGCACGCGCAAACTTGGTGCGGAAAGGTGAATTCTCAATATTATGAATTTCGCGCTGCAAACCCAAAACGGGATCGTATGCCGCCATGCCGCCGCGCTTCGTCCCGAGGTGGGAATGGTAGTCCGTGCCGAGGAAAACATCAAGTATTGCGCCGGACTTGCGTACCGCGCCGAAAAATCCTCCCATGCGTTTTTACTCTCCCTTGGTCACACGGGCAAAGATTTCTTTATACGCGTCCTCGACTCCGCCGAGGTCGCGGCGGAAACGGTCTTTGTCGAGTTTCTCGTTCGTTTTGACGTCCCAGAAACGGCAGGTATCGGGCGAGATTTCGTCAGCGAGCACGATCTTGCCTTCGTTCGTCTTGCCGAATTCGAGCTTGAAATCGATAAGTTTTACGCCGAGGGAAAGGAAATATTCTTTGAGCACTTCGTTTACCTTGAAGGCATACTTTTCAATGGTTGCGATTTCCTCCTTCGTCGCAAGTTTCAACGCAAGCGCGTGATAGTTATTGATAAGCGGATCGCCCAAATCGTCGTTCTTATAGGAAAATTCGATCGTGGGTTCGTCGAACGCGATCCCCTCTTCCACGCCGTAACGCTTTGCAAAAGAACCTGCGGAAACGTTGCGGATAATGACTTCGAGCGGAACGATGCTCACCTTTTTGACGAGCGTATCTCTTTCGGTGAGCTCTTCCACAAAGTGAGTGGGAACGCCTTTCTTTTCGAGAAGGCGCATCATCATGTTCGTCATGCGGTTGTTCACGACGCCCTTTCCTACGATCGTGCCCTTTTTCAAGCCATTGAACGCAGTAGCGTCGTCCTTGTACGAAACGATGCACAAATTTTTATCGTCCGTCGCGTAGACCTTTTTTGCCTTTCCTTCATAAAGCTGTTCTTTCTTTTCCATTGTAATTCTCCTTTTGTTTAAAGATGAAATTTCGCCGAGATCTCAGCGTCTTTTTTGAGTACGCTTTCAGCCGCCGCTCTGCGGGAAGCTTTTAACTTGTCCGAAAGCGCGGAATCGGATACCGCCAGAATTTCAATCGCAAGCAGCGCCGCATTCTTTGCGCCGTTCACCGCAACCGTTGCAACGGGAATTCCGCCCGGCATCTGTACGGTCGCAAGCAGAGCGTCCAAACCATCGAAGGAGGACTTTACGGGAATCCCTATCACGGGCAATACGGTATTTGCCGCGATCGCCCCCGCAAGGTGCGCCGCCATACCTGCCGCGCAAATAATCGCGCCGAAGCCGTTGCCTTCAGCATTCTCCGCAAACGCTTTCGCCTCCGCGGGCGTTCTGTGCGCGGAATAAACGTGCGCTTCGAAGGGAACTTCGTATTCCCTGAAAACCTCGAACGCCTTCTCCGCTACGGGAAGGTCACTGTCGCTCCCCATGATAAACGCAATCTTTTTCATACGACCTCCGAAAAGTAAAAACGGCAGTCCTTTCCTATAAGGAAAGTCTGCCCATGTTTTTAAACAAATTGAACGATTTAACGTAGGTTTTGACAAAAACACCTTTCATGACGTTATTATAACAAAATACGACAAAGGAAGTCAAGCGTTCAAATAAGAAACATCGAGAAATATTTGGCATATAAGAGCAAATTTTCTTATTTTCCGTTCTATAATGGCTTTGCGGCGGGCGGGAGGTTATTATGACGGCTTTACAATTCTTTAACGCGTTCCGCACTTTTAGTGCGGACGTCTTGCTGCTCGCGCTCGGAGTGACGCTCATAACGTCGCTCCTCAAAAAAACGGTCATGAAAAACTGCAACAAAAGAGTGTTCGTGTTTCTGCCGTTTGCAATCGGGACTGTCGTATATGCGGTGTTTTCGGCGCTTGTTACTTTGAGCGCCGAACCCTTTACGAAGGATCTGCTTCAAACGGTGGAAAAGGGATTTTCGTGCGGACTTGCCGCAACCCTTTACTACGTCGTCTACGAGCAGTTCTTTCGCTCCCCGAAAAAGGCGGAAAAAACGGACCCGCTCTCCATCCTGCTCGACGGGATCGTTCCCGAAGAGAAGAAGGAAGAGGCAATCGCCTCTTTGACAGAGAAGAGTACGGGCGTAGGAAGAGAACAACTTTCCGAAGTCGTTCGGGAAACTCTGACAGCCTACGCCTCCCCCGAACTCTCCGAAGCGGAGACGGACGCGGCGGTTCTTATTTTAACGCAGTATTTTTCCGTTCGGAACGCATGACCGAAATTCCCCCGTGCAAAAGCGCGGGGGAATTATTTTTTAAAATTTCAAGTTATTACGGCGTTTCGCTTACTGATGAGGTCTGATTCCTTTTCCCCTCCTCCGTCCGCTTCGCGGACGCTTTCCGCCCCAAAAGAACGCAATAAAACATTACAAAAAAGACGGCTGAGATCAGCCGTCTTTTTTTATACCGATTATGTACTTACTTTTTCGAATAGGGCGTAACGCCGTAGAGCGCGTCCATTGCGTCGCTGAACTTTTTCGCCTTGTCGTATTGGCGGATGTCGAAATTTTTGACTGCGCCTTCCATTTCCTTTCTTTGATCGCGCGAAAGTTTTGTGGGCACTTCCACGATCACGCGCAGGAAAAGACTGCCCGTTCCGTTCTTCGATTTAATGCCTTTACCGTGCAGGGTGAACACCGTTCCCGACTGCGTGCCTTCGGGGATCGTATAATCGAACACCTTCTCCACGTCGGGCACTTTGATCACGCCGCCGAGCGCCGCCGTTGCGTAGGGAATGGGCAAATCGAGATACAAGTCCATATTCTTACGCGTAAACAGTCTGTGCGGAGCAACCTTGAAATTGATAATAAGATCTCCCGAAGGACCGCCCTGCGGGCTTGCCTGACCTAAACCGCGCTTCTTCAAATAAGAGGTATTATCCACTCCGGGCGGTACGGTGATGCTGATCTTCATATCCTTGCGGGAATACCCTCTTCCCTTACAGTCGGGGCACTTCTCCGTAATGATCTTACCCTTTCCGTTACAGTCGGGGCAGATGCCCATGCGAACCGTTCTGCCGAACATGGTATCCTGTGTAATGCGGATCTGACCTTTTCCCGCGCACTTTAAGCAGGTCCTGAGCGCCGTGCCGTTTCTTGCGCCCGTACCGCGGCAGGCGGAACAGCTTTCGTTTCTCGAATAGGAGAAATCCTTCGTGCAGCCGCGCGCCGCCTCCATAAAGGTGAGTTGCATTTCGGTTTGAATATCGTCGCCCGAGTTGTCCTTGGCAGCGCCCGCAACGCCTCCGTCCGCACCCATACCGCCGAAAATATCGTTGAAAATATCTCCGAAGCCGCCGAACCCTCCGAAGCCGCCGGGGGCGCCTCCGGGACGGGGGCCGCCCATGCCGCGCACGTGATTGAGCTCGAAGTCGTAAGCCGCTCTGCGGTCCTTATCGGTGAGAACCTCGTTCGCCTCGTTGACCTCTTTAAACTTTTCCGCAGCGGCAGCGTCGCCGGGGTGAAGATCGGGGTGATACTGTTTTACCAGCTTTTTGTACGCCGCCTTGATTTCGTCGACGGACGCCGTTTTGCTCACGCCGAGTATTTCGTAATAATTTTTCTTATCTGCCATGAAGATACCCTTTTCGGTGATTTGTTATTTGCTTTAATACTGCGAAAACCGCTCGCGGGAAAAAACCCGTCGCGGCTTTCTGCGGCGCATAACGCGCCCTTATTCTCTATGCGAAAGGATCAAAGGTGAACTTCGTCCTCGTCGTCCCCGCCGCCTACGGCGCCGTCTGCGTTGGGCATTCCGCCGTTCTGATAGAGACGGCTGAAAATGGGCTGAACGATATCTGCAAGCGAGTCGTAAGCCGCAAGGATCTTGCTGTCGTCATCGGTTGCAAGTTCTGCCTTCGCGGAATCGACCGCCGCCTGCATGGTTTCCTTCTCTTCGTCGCTGAACTTGCCTTCTTCGTCCTCTTTGAGCGCCTGCTCTACCGAGAAGATAAGACCGTCGAGTCTGTTCTTGTTTTCGAGCTTTTCCTTTCTTGCCTTGTCTTCCGCCGCATACTGCTCCGCCTCCTTGACCGCCTTGTCGATCTCCTCTTCGGAGAGGTTCGTGGAGGAAGTGATCGTAATATCCGTTCTCTTGCCCGTGCCGAGGTCTTTCGCCGCAACGTTCACGATACCGTTCGCGTCGACGTCGAAGGTAACTTCGATCTGCGGAATTCCGCGGGGCGCGGGAGCAATGCCCGAAAGCATGAATCTACCCATCGACTTGTTGTCGCGGCAGAATTCGCGCTCGCCTTGAAGGATGTGAATTTCCACGCTCGTCTGATTGTCGGCAGCCGTGGAGAATACCTGCGTCTTTTTAACGGGAATCGTCGTATTGCGTTCGATGATTTTCGTGAACACGCCGCCGAGCGTTTCAAGACCGAGGGAAAGAGGCATAACGTCGAGAAGGAGAACGTCTTTGACTTCGCCCGTCAAAACGCCGCCCTGAATCGCCGCGCCGACCGCGACGCATTCGTCCGGGTTGATTCCCTTGAAGGGTTCTTTGCCCGTCATGTCCTTTACTTTCTTGACGACTGCGGGGATACGGGTCGAACCGCCGACGAGAATGATCTTATCTACGTCCTTATAGGAGATGCCTGCGTCCTCCATAGCAAGGCGCATAGGCTCTTCCGTTCTGTCTACGAGGTCCTTCGTCAATACGTCGAACTTCTGACGGGTGATCTCCATTTCGAGGTGGAGCGCCGTTCCTTCGGAGGACTGCGCTATGAAGGGAAGGGAAACGGAAGTCGAGTTGGAGCTCGAAAGCTCGATCTTCGCTTTTTCCGCCGCTTCCTTCAAACGTTGAAGAGCGATTTTGTCTTTACCCAAATCGACGCCATTCGATTTCTTGAACTCGTCGATCATGTAGTCCATGAGCTTTTTATCGAAGTCGTCACCGCCGAGCATCATGTCGCCGCGGGTTGCAAGAACTTCGAACACGCCGTCGGAAATTTCGAGAATGGAAACGTCGAACGTACCGCCGCCGAGGTCGTAGATCATGACCTTCGCGCTCTGCTTGCCCTTATCGAGACCGTAGGAAAGAGCCGCCGCCGTGGGTTCGTTGATGATACGAAGAACGTTCAGTCCTGCGATCTTGCCCGCGTCTTTGGTCGCCTGACGCTGAGAGTCGGTAAAGTATGCGGGGCAGGTGATAACGGCGTCCGTTACCGTCGTGCCGAGATACGCTTCCGCGTCGTCTTTGAGTTTGGTCAGAATCATTGCCGAAATTTCCTGAGGGGAATATTTCTTGTCGTCGATCTTTACCTTGAAGTCGGAACCCATGTGACGTTTGATGGAAATGACCGTCTTATCGGGATTCGCAACCGCCTGACGCTTTGCGACCTGACCGACGATACGGGAATTATCCTTTTGGAACGCTACAACGGAGGGGGTCGTGCGGGCTCCTTCCGCATTCGTGATGACGATAGGCTCGCCGCCCTCCATCACAGCAACACACGAGTTGGTAGTACCTAAGTCGATACCGATTACTTTGCCCATTGTTTTTTCTCCTTTTTACATCTTATTTTGAATTAAATTTTTTATTGCTTACTTCGTTACGATGACTTGCGCGTAGCGAAGCACCTTTCCGTTTTGCGCGTATCCTTTTACATACACTTCGGTTACGATGCCGCTCTCCTGCCCCTCTGCGGGGTCGTTTGCCATGATCGCCTCGCATTCGTTCGGATCGAAGGGCTGCCCCAAGGGATCAATTACGGTGATATTCTCCGATTCGAGCAGTTTGTCGAATGCGGCAAGCACCATTTCGATACCCTTTCTCGTCGTCTCGTCCAGGCAGCTCTTGACCGCTCTGTCGAGGTTGTCGCCGATCGGGAACAGTTTTTTTACAATATCCGCTCTTCCTTCGAGGTAGGCTTCCTGTCTGACGTTCGCAGTACGTTTACGGTAATTCTCGTATTCCGCAGTGACGGCATACCACTTGCGTTTAAGGTCTTCCGCCTCCGCCCTCAAAGGGTCGGTCTCTTCGGAAGAGCCTTCCGCGGGCGCGACGCTCTCGTTCCCGTTCCAAGCGCTTTCAGCATTTACCTGGGACTGAGCCGCCCCTTCTCCCGCAAGGGGTTCCTGCGGCTGCGCCGCTTCTGCCGGAGCAGACTGTTGCGGTTGCTGCACAGCGGCTTGTTCTTCCCGCGCCGCGGGTGCCGGCTCGGAAGCGGGCTTATGAACCGTTTGCGCGGTATCTTGTGCCGCCGCAGGCTGCTGATCCGCCGTAGGCTGAACCGCGTTCGCGTTCTGAGTAGGCGCGACCGTTCCGTTTTCTGCTTGCGTCTGCCCGTTTGCGGCATACGGATTTCCGTAATCTTCTTGCGGATAGCTGTCCGCGATATAATTCATTTGGGGATAACCTCCGTAACCACCGTAACTTCCGAAACTTCCGTAACCGCCGTATCCGCCGTATCCGGGATAACCGTATCCGGGATAGCCGTATCCGCCGTAGCTTCCGTAACCGCCGTATCCGCCGTACCCGGGATAACCGTATCCGGGATAGCCGTATCCGTAACCGTTCTGATACCCGTTGTGCTGCTGATACGCGCTCTGCTGATACGCGTCCTGCGGATAACCGCCGTAGCCGTTATTCTGCTGGTACGCATTATTCTGCTGATAAGCGCCGTTTTGCTGATACGCGTTATTTTGTTGATATGCGTTGTTCTGCTGCCCGTCTTGCTGATAGCCGTACCCGTTCTGCGGATAACCGTATCCGTAACCGTTATAGGAATTTCCGTTGCCTCGTTCGGGAAGACGATCTTTTGATTTTTTCATTTCTCTTTCCGCCCTCTCCTTAAAATATTAGGAACATCGTTTACCTATATAACACTTGTTTATATAACTACATTTTAAGAAACTTAAACGCTTTTCATAATTAAATTGTAAAAAATTTCTTATTTTTTCAAAATAAATTTTCTTTCACCCTTTACAACGGCTCTTTTTTATATTAAAATATTGTTAAGGGGAGCAAAAATTATGAATAACGATACTTACGAACTCATTTCCGCGCGCAGCAAAAAAGTTACCATACAAGTTGTGGACGGGCACTTTGCGACGCAACATTCGCACGTAAGCCACTTTATCGACATGACGCGCGTCAAGTCGGAATCAGTGAGCGCGCGCGCCGCCGCAAAGCTGTTCGCCTCGCGCTTTGCCGGCGAACCCGTCGATACCGTGATCACGCTCGAACGCACCAAGATGATCGGTGCGTTTCTTGCGGAAGAACTCACGAAAACGGGAATCAACGTCGATCGGAATATCGCGGTCATCACGCCAGAAATTACAAACGAAAAACTTTTTTTGCGGGACAACCTCGTCCCCTATGTAAAGCATAAGCGCGTGCTTCTGCTCACCGCTACCGCGACGACGGGCATGACGCTGAAAAATGCGCTCGAAGGGATCGTCTATTACGGCGGAACGCCTGCGGGCGCGGCGACCGTGTTCGGCGGAGAATTCGGCGAACAGATCGGCGTGGGCGAATTTATTGTTCCCGTGGAACGCCTGTTCTTTGCAAAGGACATCGGCAAATACGATTCCTACGCGCCCAACGAATGTCCGCTCTGTAAGGCAGGGATCAAGGTAAACGCCGTTGTGAACAGCTACGGATATTCAAAGCTGTAAAAGATCATTTAAGGAACGCCCGTTTCGCGGGCGTTTTTTTATTATGATTCTCTGCCGATCAATTCGTCTATGGAACAATCGAATATTTTCGCCAACGCCACCAAATTTTCAAGCGTCGGCAGATTGTCACCGCGCCGCCAACCATAATAGGAGCTTTTTGAAATACCTTCTCTGCTGTATATGTACTTTGAAGTATAATGATATTTCTTTCTTAATTCTTCAAGCCTTTGGGAAAACGGAGGACACGGCTTATACGTTCTTTGAAAGCAGTCGTCCGAACGACCCAAAAGATAATCAACCGAACACTGTAAATAATCGGCAAGTTTAATCAGCGTATCGAGATACGGCGCCTGTATACCGCATTTGTATTGAGAAATACACGAAACGGGAATCCCGCTTCCTTCGGCTATCATACTCTCGGTCAAATTACGCAAATCCATAAGTTCTTTAAGCGTTTCGGACAAATCAGCTAATATACTCATAAAAATTACCTTCTTAATTAAAAATTTGTGCGAAAGTACGAAAAATTGCTTGCATTTTCGTACTTTCGCACATATAATGGAGTCACACTAAACCGTGCGCGCGGTCAGAAAAAAATTTATGAGAGGTACATCATGTGTGGGGTAAAAAGAAAACTTAAAAAACTTGTGCAAAAGGACCTGGAAGAGTTAAAGCACGAATGGGAAACTTCGTTGGAAAAATTCATTATGGAATTGTGTTGCGGAATGAGAACCCTTTTCGAAGGCGAAGTTACTTGCGAAGAAAAAACGATTCTCTATAAATTACCGAACGGAACGCAATTCCGCGTTACCGCAGAGCAAATATCTTAACACGAAAAAAGACAGCCGACAGGGCATTCCCTGTCGGCTGTTGTCTTTATTTGCAGAAATCATTTCTGATTGAATTTGCGCATGACCATGCGGTCAACGAATTCGGCGGGCAGAACTCTGTTCATAAACCGCACAAAACTGTTTTTGGGACCCACCGAAACGACGGGCGGAGGATTTTTGCGTTCGGCAAGTTTTACGATCGCGCCCGCGACGAGCGAAGCGCTCATGCCTCCCTGCTCCATATTCGCAAGCGCAGCCGAAGCCTTTTTCACACTGCCCGCGTACTCGGTCGCTTCGTCCTTATAAACCATTCGGTTATAGGTAAAGTCGGTTGCCGTTCCGCCGGGGAGAAGGGCGCTCACCCTGACTCCGCGGCCGCGGAGCTCCATATTCGCCTCGCGCGCAAGCATGACGAGAGCCGCCTTCGAAGCGGAATAAAATCCGTCGTAAGGTACGGGAATGTCCCCCGCCAGCGATCCGACCAGAATGGCTCTTCCTCCCCGCTTTTTAAGATAGGGAAGCGCCGCTTTGATCGCCTCGATCGCGCCGAAATAATTGACCTCGAACAAATACCGATAGTCGCCGCTCTTTGCGTATTCGAGGGGCGCGGACATGGAGAAGCCCGCCGAATAGATAAGCAGATCGATCCCGCCGTTTTCGGCGGCGTCCGCGATCGCCTTTTTCAGTTCCCCTTCCTGCGCCGCGTCCGCAGAAATAGATTTGACCTTTTCGCCCTTACAGGGCGTGCGCGAAACGTTTATTACGCGGTAGCCCTTCGAAGCGAGCATGAGCGCCGCCTCTTTACCGATCCCCGACGACGCGCCCACGACGACCGCCGTTTTATAGGGCGCTTTTTCCGCAACTCTTCCCGCGGTCTTGTCCGAAGGTTTTTCCGCGACAAGCTCCTGTTCCCGATTTTCTTTCTTTTCCATAGCGTATCGATTTTTCCCGATCTTTCAGGATTTTATACGCCGAACGGAAAAATTTATCCGAGCGCGACGTCGAGAATCATCATGATACAGAACCCTGCGACCAAGCCTGCGCTCGCCACCGATTTATTGCCCGAAAAACATTCGGGAATAAGCTCGGAACAGACGACAGCGATCATCGCGCCCGCGGAAAAGGAGAGCGCCCACGGAAGCAAGCCGCCGATCGCCCCCGCCGCAAGCGCGCCGATGACCGCGGCGGGAATTTCGATCGCGCCCGAAGCCTGCGAAAAAAGAAAGCTCCTCAACGGACTCATACCCTTTGCGCGCAGCGGAAAGGCGACGCACATTCCCTCCGGCAGATTCTGCACCGCGATCCCCACTGCAAGCAGAAAGGCGGAGAGCACGGTGTTTCCCGTAGCCACGGCGGAGACGGCAAACGCCACCCCGACAGACATTCCCTCCGGAATATTATGTAACGTTACGGCAATAAACAAAAGCGCGTTCTTTTTATCGCCGATCGCCTCAAAGGATAGTTTTGAGCGCGAAAGTCCGTAATCGCTCAGTATGATAAACGCTCCGCCGAGTAAAAAGCCCACGGTCACGGTAATATAGGAAGGGACCTTGCTTTCGTATTCGATCGCGGGAAGAAGGAGCGAAAAAAAACTTGCCGCGATCATGATCCCGGCAGCCAGAGCCGTAAGCGCAGTGATAACGGTTTTATTGATTTTTTTCGAGAAGAACACGCTCGCCGCGCCGAGCGTCGTCATCAAGTACATCATGAGCGCGGCGATCAGCGCCTGCACCCAAGCATCTAACGAAGTAAACCATTGCATTCGTAAGAACCCCCGTAAACTGCCCGAACAGGGCGGTTAATTCATACTATGCAAAAACGGAATACTTCGTTCTTTTTTTGATTCGGTACTTCAAACAAAAACCCCCGCGCCGTCGGCGGGGGGGGGAATTTCAGTCGATATATATGTCGCGGATACCGCCTAAGAAACGGAACGATCCGTCCGGAACGATCTTATCGAACTTCCGCCTCATCTTTTTCGTGATCCCGAACACATAAAAATAGGGCAATACGTCAAAGAAATAATCGGGATTTTCTTCGACAAGCGCCTCCAACCTTCCCTTATCGGCAACCGTCAAAAAGCGCTTGAACGAACAAACCTTTCCGTAAATCTTTAAATTTTCTTCATTCCGGAAGTCCGTCTTTTCCGCGAACACGCTGACCGTTAAAACGAGAACGAGAACGGACATACCGACCGAGATCTTAAACAGCGTCTCCATAGGGAACATAAACAGCACCGCTATAAGCGGCACGCCGCCCCATACCAACATAAAGGGTACGCGTGCATAGAAGGGCGCAGGCAAAAACTTGATGAGGAAGGAGCCGATCACGGGGAAGAGCATAATAAACACGATCGGCATTTCGATATAGAGACTTATGATCCCGGCGATCAGAAACGCAAGGAACGCCGCAACTGATTTCATGACGATCGAAAAAATTTTACCCTTCTTTCCGACGACGGAGCGCGACATTTTTTTGCACTCCTGGATCGCCGCGTCATAGGTTTCGTTCATCTTACTGCGCGCGGCAAGCGTATAGAACACGTCGTGTTCCGTAAACATTTCTCTGAAAAGAGTCAGCTCGCAGTCGTAGGTCTTCTGATCGACCCTGCCGCTCTCTTCAAAGGGCGGAAGCCACTTTATTTTTGTAACTTTGAGCCCGCGTCCGTCGTCGTCGATTTTAACGTAGCCGCGATCCGCCCAGTACAGCAGCAGAGGGTTCAGCATATTGTTCGCCTTCAAGCCGCGCGCGGAATAGACGAGCGCCGCGTCGATGGGAGAGTATCCCTCGGGCGCGTAGAACTCCACGGGCTTTATGACGTTTTTCTTCCTGATATAAGAAGCAAGATCGACCGCAATGCAAAATACCGTAAACACGCCCAAAAGGATCATCGAAGTAAGGAAAACCGCGAATACGTTCATAGCAACGCCCCCTTTTTTCCCTGATACCATTCGGGCAACATTTCGCTGCGGAATTTCGGTTTGAGAACAGACGCAAGACGGATTGTATACAGGAAGGGCAGAATATCGTAATAGCTCTCCTTCATCGCCGCCTTTTTGGGCAAAAAGAACAAATAATTCCTGTAATTAAACAACATGGAATATTCTTTTAGGTTTTCCTTTTCGCGGTAGTCGGCGAAGAGAATCAGGATAAATGTGCCGACCGCATAAAATACAAGCGCCGCCGTGCCGAAATACCAAGGATCGTTCACTTCGCGGATGTACTGCGTCACGATCGCAAAATAAGGCGCTCCGCCCCAGACCGAAAAAAACGGATAGCGGATCACGGCGGGTATGGGGGTACAATATTTAAGCGCCATCACCCCGATCACGGAAAAGATCGAAAGCCCTATATACAGCCCTTCGCTTGAACTGTCGATCGTACCCCAGGCGACCGCAAGAAAGTAGGGAACGAAACACAGCGCCTGCGTCACGATCTTCAAGATGAAGTGTCCCGCGCCGAAAACCCCTTCGTTCTCGCCGATCGAAAAACTCTTGTTGATCGCCGCGGCGGACTTACGGCTGACGAGAGGACGGTTCAGGGAGAGGTCTTTAAACCCCGTATTTAACCTTACGTCGGAAAAAACGTGGTTGAATATTTTGCATTCCCGCACATAAGTTCCCCGATCGTAAAATTCCGCTTTATTGTGCGGAGGCATATTTTTAAGTTTCCACACGCGCACGGTCGAGCCCGTGCCGCCCTCGATCCTGATATATCCCTTTTGCGCCCACCATACGAGAAGTGCGCGCGTCAGCCTGTGCGGACTCGTCTTCCCACGCATGACGCGTTGATAATCGAGCGGAGAAAACCCTTTGGGAAGCTCGGTTATCATTTCTCTTTTAACGTGGAAGAGCGCACGGAATCCGAACACAAAATCAAAAATCAATACGATCCCGATGCATCCCCACGAAATTGCCGCGGCAATCACATAAAATGCATTCATACCGAATCCTTTATTTCTTTACCGAAAAGCGGTAAGCGGCGGAAAATTTATATTCCTGCCCCGCTTCGAGAATCGAACTCCCCCTTTCCGCATATTCGGGCACGTTCACGTTGTTGGGGATCGCCTGCGTCTCCAAACAGAAGCCGCAGCGCTTGCCGTAAAAACCGCTCTTGCCTTCCTGCGAAAGGAAGTTGCCCGCATAGAACTGTACGGCGGGCATATCGGTAAAGCACTCCATCACGATGCCCGTTTCGGGGCACACGGCTTCCGCGTACTTGACATATTCCCCGCACTTATTTTTAAGCACATGGCAATGATCGTAACCTTCTCCCTGCTTTAAGTCGACGTCATCCGCTTCAATATCCTTGCCGATCTCTTTTTGCGTATTGAAGTCGAACGCCGTTCCCTTGACGGCGCGGTATCCCCCTTCGGGGATCATCGTGGGCGAAGTGGGCGTAATACAGTCGCAGTCGATCTGCAAAAGATGACCGAGAATATCCCCCTTCCCCTCTCCGCCCAAATTGAAGTAGGCGTGGTTGGTAAGGTTTACACAGGTCTTTTTATCGCTGACGGCGCGGTATTCGATTTTCCACTCCCCGCCCGCAAACGAATAAATAACTTCCACTTTCAGATTGCCGGGGTAGTTCTCCTCCATATCGGGAGAAAGAATGCTGAGTTTGAGTTTATCTCCCACGATTTCCGCATTCCAGATTTTTTTATCGAAGCCTTCTTTTCCGCCGTGCAGGTGATTTCCCCTGTCGTTCAGGTAAAGACCGTATTCTTTGCCGTCTATAACAAGCCTGCCTCCGCCGATACGGTTGCCGAATCTTCCTATAAGCGCACCCAGATAACCGCCGTTGTTCTCGTATCCCTCAACGCTGTTATAGCCGAGTATGACGTCCGTAAGATCGCCGTTCTTATCGGGTACCGAAATTTGCTGAACGATTCCCCCCAGATCGAGCACCGTCATAGAACTTACGCCGTCGTGCAGGGTGTAAGCGGTAACCGTCCTGCCGTCTGCGGTTTTTCCGAATTGTTTCGCCGTAATCATAATATTTTTCGTGTCTCCTTTACGCAGGTTTGATTTCCATTGATTATATCACACGATTACCCGTTTGTAAATAAAAATTCGGTATACGCACAAACTTCCTGTATGCAAAAGCGCTATATTCCGATCGCGGTATTTTTTGTCGTCATTCTCATGATCCTTGCGCACTTTTCGGGCAGAGCGCTTGCGGTGCCCGCCTCCTTTACCTATGCGCAGGAGAAGGAAGTCTATCTGACCTTCGACGACGGACCGAGCAATTCGGTGACCGTTCCCATTCTCGATACCCTCAGAGAGGAAAACGTAAAGGCGACTTTCTTTATCGTAAGTGACCGCGCTCACGGTCGGGAGACTATTTTAAAACGCATGGCTGACGAAGGACATACGCTCGGCGTACACTCCGCCACGCACGAATATAAAAAAATTTACGCTTCTCGCGAATCTCTTTTAAAGGACATCGATACCTGCGCCGCCTTCATTCATAAAACAACAGGCGTAACGCCATCCGTATACCGCTTCCCGGGCGGAAGCTCCTGGCACAAAGAACTGCGCGAAACCGTAAAATCGCACGGTTACCGTATCGTCGACTGGAACGCGGTCTGCGGCGACGAGGAGATCAGAAACGCAAACGCGGAAACGCTTTTAAAAACGACCGTCGAGACCTCGAAGGGCAAAGCAAAAGTCGTGCTTTTAATGCACGACTCCGCACCCCGCAAGGCAACCGCTGCGGCCCTTAAAAATATTATTTCTTATTTCAAAGAGCACGGTTATGCCTTCCGCGCCTTCTGACCCGATTGAACTAAACGCTCTTTTGCGCGGCTGCGTCTTGCACGCGGACGCGCTTTTTTTGCGCCCTTCCGATCGAGGCGGCGGAAGAAAATATCTGCAAGCGCGCCGATCGGAACAATGCTTGCCGAGAGAAGGAACACAACCGTCCACTGCACAGGACTGAGATTTGTCAGACCGAACATGAGCCGAAGAGGCGGACAGACAACCAGCATAACGTTTACGACGATTCCCGCGAACACCGTTAAAAGGAGCGTCTTGTTCGAGAAGAATTTTTTCAGTTGATTTCTGCCCGAATCTCTTCTCACGTTAAACGCGTGGAAGAGTTCCAACAGCGAGAGCGCTACGAACGCCGCCGTGCTCGCCACGCCGTTCCCCCATGCGCCGAGCGCGAACGCAAACAGCCCTACGACGATCGCCGTCTGTACGACCCCGTAAAACGCCATTTCGAACAGAGACTTTTTCGAGAAGATTTCCTTTTCCGAAACGGGCGGTCTGAGCATGGCGTTTTCCGTGCGCTCCACACCCAAAGCGAGCACGGGCAATGAGTCCGTGATAAGGTTGACGAACAGCAGCTGTGTGGAAGTCAAAAATTCATATTTCCAAAGGAACAGCGAAACGATCAGAACCGCCAATACTTCCGCAAAGTTTGTGGCAAGGAAGAACGAGATCGTCTTTTTGATATTGTAAAAGACGTTGCGCCCCTCTTCGATCGCGTGCGTCATGGTTTTGAAATCGTCGTCGGTAATGACCATATCGGCTGCGTTCTTGGTGACGTCCGTGCCCGAACCCATGGCGACCCCGATATCCGCCGTCTTGATAGAGGGCGCGTCGTTCACCCCGTCCCCCGTCATGGCGACGACTTCGCCGTGCGACTGCAACGCCTTTACGATCTCCGTTTTATGCTTGGGCGACACACGGGCGTAGACCGAATAGCCCTTCACGCGGCGGAAAAATTCCTCTTCGCTCATTGCATCGATCCCGTCGCCCGTGATGACCTCTTCGGGTTTGGAAGCAATCGAAAGCCGCTTTGCGATCGCAAACGCGCTATCCGCGCTGTCGCCCGTGATCATGACCGTTCTCACGCCCGCCCGACGGCAGGTAAGCACGGCTTCCTTCGCGCCCGCCTTGGGTGGATCGAGCATGGCGGCAAGCCCCAAAAAAGTCAGGTTTTCCTCGCGCACTTCGTGTAGAAAACCGCCCTCGGCAAACGCTAATACCCGCATCGCCTTCGACGACATTTCCTTTATCTTTTCTCCGATCGCCCTGCGCGTCGTTTCGTCGAGCGGGACCGCGCCGCGTTCCGTAAAGATTTTATCGCACTTTTTTAAAAGGACGTCCGCGCCGCCCTTCACATAGAGGCGCGTATCTCCCGCGTGCTCAGCCGCAACGCTCATCATCTTGCGTTCGGAGGAGAAGGCAATTCCGCCGACCGCTTTCGCCTCGTACAAAAAGCCGCACTTATCCGCATATTCGAGGAGCGCGATTTCGGTATGGTCGCCCACGTACCCCTCCGCGCTCTTCTTCAAAGAGTGACACACGCGGATACATTCCATAAGACGGTCCTGCGTAGGCGTGCCCGTATAATTTCCCTCTTCCCGTCCGGAAGAAAAGGACGTTGCGATCTCCTGCACGGTCATGCGGTTTTCGGTGAGCGTGCCCGTCTTATCCGAACAAATCACGGTACACCCGCCGAGGGTCTCCACCGCAGAGAGCTTGCGCATGACGGAACGCGCCTTCGCCATACGCTGCACGCCCATTGCAAGAATGATGGTGACGACCGCGCCCATGCCCTCGGGTATGGCGGCGACCGCGACCGCGACCGCGTTCATGACATTTTGTAAAAAGCTGACTCTGCGCGCAAGAATCCCTCCCGTGAATAAAATCAACGCAACCGACAGAACGAAGACGGATATTATTTTCCCGAGTTTTGAGACCGTCTTATCCAAGGGAGTGGGCGCAGGCTTGCTCTTTTCGAGAAGGTTTGCGATTTTCCCCATCTCCGTATCCATACCCGTGGCGGTGACGACGCACCGCGCCGAGCCCTTTACGCAGAAGGTGGAAAAGTGAGCCGTGTTCTTCCGCTCCGCAAGCGCGGGCGCGGTCACGAGGCAGTCGCACTTTTTTACGGGAATGCTCTCGCCCGTAAGCGTCGATTCGTCCGTGCGGAAATCATCGCTTTTCAGCACCCGGCAGTCGGCGGGGATCCTGTCTCCCTCTTCGATTTCCACAATATCTCCCACGACGACCTCTTCGGCGTTCACAACGACGATCTTACCGTCGCGCACCACCTTTGCCTCCGTCACGGACATCTGTTTGAGTTTTTCGATCGCGGCGTCCGCACGGTACTGCTGCAAAAATCCGACGAACGCGTTCAAAACAATGATAAAGAGAAGTATTCCCGTATCGGCAAGCTCGCTCTTATCACCCGTGACGAATGCCAGAACGCCAGAAAGGAAGGCTGCTAAAACGAGAATGATCGTCATTAAATCTTTGAACTGCTCGAAAAAAATAAGCAGTTTGCTCTTCTTCTTTCCCTCTTTCAGAGCGTTTCTGCCGTTTTCCGCCAGCCGCTTTTTCGCCTCTTGCGAGGTAAGCCCCGCTTCAGACGTTAAGAAGGTGTTTAATACTTCTTGCTTTTTCAGAAGATAGAGTTCGGTCCCGCTCTGCTGCACGGACATAGTTTTCAGCTTTTCTTTTCTTTTTTGTCCTTTCCTTCTCATACGGTTAAAATATGATTGTCCGGACAAGATTATGACAAGTCCGGCCGCGTTAAAAAAAGCCGCCCGCGCTCTTCGCGCAGACGGCTTTTTATCTTAACGACACCCCGAACAAGTACTGCACTTTCCGCTGCAATGCGGAACGGACTTGCCCGTAGCGGAATACACTTTTCCCGACCAATCGCGTTCCGCCTTCTTTCCGCAGTCGGGACACGCGACCTCTTCGTTACAATTTTTTACGAGTTCCTCGAACTCCTTTTGGCACGCCGTGCATCTGTATTGTAAAATAGGCATTTCATTCCCCTCTTCTTCGTTTGCGTTTGATTTCTTTGGGCGTCTTGATGCGAATGGAGTTCGACATACGGATAACAAACACGGAGACGACGGCGGTGACAACGACGCTTATGCCGATAACGACCCAGAATCCCCACGCTTTCCCTTCGAACGGAACACCCACGTTCATGCCCCAAAGGCTGGCGATCAGGGTGGGCACGGAGATAATGAGCGTAATGACCGCAAGCAACTTCATGACAACGTTCAGATTGTTCGAGATGACGGAGGCGTAAGCATCCATCGTACCCGATAAAATGTCGCGGTAGATATTACACATTTCCATCGCCTGACGGGTTTCGATCAATACGTCGTCGTACAAGTCCTGATAATCCTCGTAGCGCGAAATTTCGGGGAGCTTCTCCATCTTCTTATAAACGCCGATATTCGAGCTTAAAGAAGTAGAAAAGTACACGAGCGAATTTTCGAGCGCGAGCATCTGAATGAGTTCTTTGTTCTTCATGGAGCGGTGAAGCTCTGCCTGCACGCGCAGGGACTTTTTATCGATCTGGCGAAGATTGGAAAGAAACCTTTTCGCATTGCCGAACATAAAAGTCAGCATAAACAAAACGGGTTTCGAGGTATCCGCGCTCACGCGGTTCGAGATGAAATCGCCGAGCACGGGATTGCCGCGCAAAGACACGGTCACGATACACTTGTCGTTGTGAATAATCGACATGGGGATCGTTTCATAAGTATCGCCCTCGTCGGTATCGGTGATCGTAGGTGTGTCGATCAGGCACATAAAGTACCCGTCGTCGCGCTCGATACGCGCCGTCTCCTCTTCATCAAGCGCGGCTTTGAGCGTCTCTTCGGGAATCCCCGTAATTGCCGTCACGTCCTCGATTTCGTCATCGGTCGGGTTGATCAGATCGACCCAGCACTTCTCCTCGAACGAATCGAGGCGTTTGATTTTATTCAATTCGTCGTTCTTGAAATATTTGATCATAAAGGTATACCGCCTCGTTGGTATTTTTCAAAAAACAAAACGCACGGAAAACTTTCCGTGCGTGAAATACCGTTATCCCCGAAAGCGGCTACCGTGTTTAACTTCGCATGGAAAGAAATTCGATTGTTCCGAAGAAACTACTTCGATATGGGCTGACGTCCATCATTCGCTCCTTTGATTTCCTTATTTTTATTATAACCGTTTCCGTCGGATTTTGCAACTGATTTTATACAGTTGGATCGCTTCCGCAAAACATTTTCATTAAAATCTTAAACGAAAAGATTTTATGGGCTCAAAGTTCTTCGTTCACTCTCTCTTCAGATCACGCACCTGCCTTCCGTAAACGACAGGATCAGCTGTTCCTGCGAAGAAAAGCAGCCGATCAGATCGGATTCCGCCGCCACCTTTCCCGCATATTTTGCGGCATACGCATCGAGCGCGGAAAAGAACCTTCTGTCGCCCATCGTTTCACGGAGTCTGTCAAAGAGCACGACGCCCTTATCGTAGCAAAGGATCCGATATTCGTAGTCGCCCGAATATTCGCTCAGAGGACGGCTCATTTTTGTATCCACTTCCTTCGAAAGCTGACTTTGTACCGAATAGTAGTCGCGGTATGCATTTTCGGAAGTTGCAATCAGATCGCGGTAGTTCCCGTATTCGGGATGCTTTTCGTAAAAGAGCGCGACGGAATATTCCGCAAGCCCTTCGTCCTGCCAGGCACACTCCGCCTGATCGCTTCCCACAGAAACGCACCACCATTGGTGCGCCGTTTCGTGTGCGACGACGGAAGCGCGCTCTTCCTGCCGCAACAGGCAAGAGACCGCCGTAAAACCGCTGTATTCCATACCGCTCAAATAAAGGTCCGTTTCGGCGAGAGCGTAGCGCGGATAAGAATAATCGCCGAAGAGTTCGGAATACGCCGCAAGCGAATCGCACGCCGCTTTCAGCGTTTTATCGGGAGCTTCGTCCGCGAAATAATAATAGTCGATCCGAACGCCGTTCTGTTCAGCGGAAGCAAGCGAAAAATCACCCAAAACAAACGCCGCATCGCGCACGTTTTCCGCATTGCAGTCATACACCGTTTTGCCATCCTTGAAAGTCTGTTCCAACTTACCGCCGCCCGCAACTTTCATCTCCGCGGGAACCGTCAGAGAAACTTTAAAATCCGCGCCTGCCAAAACAAAGGGCTCGCCGTACTTTGCAGGGGCATACTCATAGAACCCGCCATCCTTTTCCGCAAAAAGCATGGGATAAAAGTACGAGAGGTTCACGCAGTGCTCTCCCGCTCCCAATCGATGGTTGACTTTGGCAAGCGTGAGAGAATATCCGACGGAAACGGTCACGCTCTCGTCGGGATAGAGCGGCTTATCCAGACTTACCGTTAAAACGTTCTTTTTCTCGTCCACGCTCCAACTTTTGCCGCCCGAAACGTTTTGAATTTCCATTCCGCCGTAGCTTATCCCGTCGTAGTAGCAAGCGGAGGAAAGAAGCTCGGAAACGGGTGCGGGATCAGCACCCTCGCGGAAAGCGTTGCCGTAGAGCGCGAAGGGGATCTCTTCGATCACGCTCTCCGTGTTGTTCGGAACGGTGACCTTCATACTTCCGTTAAGGCGTCTCTCCTCAGGGAAATATTCCGCCTGTATCTCGTATTCGTAGCGCGCCTCCGTCCCTCCGTTCTTACAGGCGGTCGCCAAAAAGAAAGGGAACGAAACCGCAACAAGAACGAAAAAAATCGCCGTGTTTTTGCGCATAAAAAAACCTCCCGACTGCGGCGCTTCGAGTGCGCCTGTGCCGACAGGTTATTTTATGCTCGTCCTTATTTGCCTTATGCTCAAAGTTTGCTTTCGGTTTAAGCCGCGGACTGCGTATCGTTATTCTGCGTCTCAAATGCAGGCGGCAGATAATCGACGCCGTTCTTCGCAAGCTCTCCGAGCAACTTCTTTACGTCGGAAACTTTACCGATATATGCAATTCCCGTAGAATCCATTGCGTAGATGGAAATTGTCTTTAAAACGACTTTCCCGTTCGGGTTCTGAATGAGCGATTTTACAAGATCCTCCGCCGAAAGCGTAAAGCGGATCGCATCGCGCTGCCCCACGACGATGCGCGCGTCTTTACTGAGCTTGCTCTGTTTCTTGTAAACATCGGTAAAATCGAAATTGACTTTTCCGTTTCTGATTCCGACCTCCGTAATCGTAATGTCGTTTAGGGAACGGTTGGAAATCGTGATATTCGCCACCATTCTCCTCGTATCGGGATCGGCGGCAAAGTGACCGATAAATTTAAGCCGTTGGATCGCAAGTTTCTTTTTCATTTCGATGATCAGCCAAATCACAACGCCTAAAAGCGCAATGAGAACGACCGCTACGATCAGAACGATAAGACCCGCATTTTGATTCAAAGTATCCATACTTACCTCTTTGACGATAAAGTTTATATCATTATACGATAAACAAATATAAAAATCAATCGTTCTTTTTAAAATTTCTTAAAAAAATCGGGCTTTCGTAAAGAAAGCCCGATTTTTAATCGATTATTTTTCCTCATAGCGGATGTTAAGGTAGGAAGCGGGATCTACGCTCTTGCCTTTCAATTCCAATTCAAAATGCAAGTGCGTGCCGTCCAGCTTTTCAGAGCCGTATGCCGCCGCTACCGTTGCAAAGCACTGACCCTTCGTCACCTTCGCGCCCTCTTTAAGGGTGGAAACGGGTTCGACAAAACGGTAGATGCCTACAAGTCCGTCCCCGTGATCGATGGTGATAACGTTACCCGTTTTCGCATTCAGACTGATAGCGGTAACGGTTCCGTCCGCGATCGCGGCGACCTCTGCACCCTCGTCCGCCGCGAAATCAACGCCTTTATGACGTTGGATAATTCCATTCGCCGGATTCGTGTAGATCGCGTTGTAGACCGACGCTTCTGTATAGGAGACGGGATCGCAGTAGGTAGGAGTCTCTCCTCCCGCAGGCTTGTCGTCGGGTTTTTCGGGTTCGTTCCCGCCGGGATTGTCGTCCGGGGGAGTGACCACCTGTCCGGGCGGATTGTTGTCAAGCGAGCCCGTTTTGCCGTCCGATACAAAGTAGACCGTGAGCACCGTTGCCGCCGTCAGAAGGCACACGCTGATCGCAAGCACCAAGTAGTAAAGTAACTTTCTTTTTTTTGTTTTTTCTTCTTTCATTTTGATCCTCCGAAATTTGGTATGTAGATGATGAACGACTTTGCGTTTTTTTATACTTCCGTTTGAAAAATCAAAATCCCCCGAAGATAACGGGCGTTCCCGCCGCCGTTTCGCTCCCGCTGCACGCGATATGCAGATTCACCGTTTTGCCGCCGATGAGCACCGTGTTTTTAAGCAAAGGAGAATAGCAGTAATAATTTACGACGCCCGCCGCCTCTTCCGTAAAGAGAATCTTCGCACGGAAACGGGAAATGAGTTCTTCCGCCCTGTCCCCCGTATAGCGCACGCTCTCGCCCTTGATGTCCGATAAGAACAGTTTCTTGTAGGGGGAACGGGAGACGATAATTTCCTCCGAAGAAGTCCCCGTATAATACTCGTAGCGCTCCCCGTCCGGAAATACGGAAACCGAAGTAAGCGCGTACACAAAGAGCACGCAAAAAATTACGACCGCCGTAACGATAAACGCTTTGATTGTCATGAACGCTCCGCGCATACTCGCCTCCTCTTGCAAAATCATTGACGAAACGCGCCGCGTTTATACTTCGGAATCGAATTTTTATTCGGGAATGAAAAATTTCAAAGAAACCGAGGGCAAAACGCATTGACTTACTTTTAAAAATAGTGTAGAATGAGAAACGGACGGAAAATTCCGTTACGAATACCTTGCATATCGAAAAGATATGCCGTTAAAGACCGGGAGGTGAAATCATGAAAAAGTACGAAATGCTCCTGCTGCTGAAAAGCGACATGGAAGAAGAAGCGCGCGAGGCGGAACTCAATAAGTACCGCGAAATCGTTTCTTCGAAGGGCGGCGCCGTCGAATCCACCGATAAGTGGGGCGTAAAGAGAACGGCTTACCCCATCCGCTTCCAATCGGAAGCGTTCTACGTCCTTATGAAGTTTTCGGCAGAGGCGGACGCGGTAAAGGAACTTGACCGCGTGGCGGGACTTTCAGGCGTTGTTTTAAGACGTATGATCACAAAAGCTGAGTAAGGAGAAAAACGCATGAACAAAGTGTTCTTGATCGGAAATTTAACGCGAGATCCCGAACTTACCGAGACTTCGGGCGGGGTAAGCGTTTGCCACTTTTCGATTGCCGTTAACAGAAACTATACGAGCGGAGACGGAGAGAGACAGACGGACTTTTTCAACGTGACCGCATGGCGCGGACTTGCAGACACCGTTTCGCGTTTCTGCAAAAAAGGCAGTAAGGTGGCTGTATCGGGAAGCATTCAACTGCGCAACTACGAGGACAACAGCGGGCAGAAACGCACCGCAGTGGATATCATTGCGCAGGACGTAGAATTCCTTAGTTCGAAAAACCAAAATCAGGGCGACGATTATTACGACGCGGGCGAAAACAAACCCGCAGCGTCTCCCCGCAAGAAACCCGCGTTGCAGGCGTTCGACGACGACGGCGACATCCCCTTTTAAGCGGACGCAAAAGTAATTTCAAGGAGATTCATCATGGAAGAAAACCACCAGGAACCCGTAGCGGCGGAAGAGAGCGAAGAGACGAAAGACCTGAAAGCTCCCAGAGAAGGACGCGACGGAAAACCCGCTAAGAAAAACTATAAGAAGCAGGCTTTTAAAAAGTTCTGCCTGTTCTGTCAGGAAAAGTCTACAATCGACTATAAGGACGTGAACAAACTCAAACGCTTTATCGCCGAGGGCGGAAAGATTCTTCCCCGCCGTATGACGGGCACCTGTGCAAAGCATCAAAGAGAGCTTTCGACTGCGATCAAACGCGCGAGAGTCGCTTCTTTGATTCCTTTCAAAGCAGACTGACGCAATAACGAAACGTAAAAGACCTTGCCAAAACGCAAGGTCTTTTTTTGTTCCGATCCGAAAAGCGAAAAAACCTTCTTAGGCGGAATGCCTAAGAAGGAACAGAATTATTTTTCCGTAAATTCTTTACGGTATTGAACGGGTGATCTTCCGTATTTTTTACGGAACTCCTTGGAGAAATACAGCGGATCGCGGTAGCCGACCGTCTTTGCGATTTCGCTTACGGTATCGTTAGACTGCGTAAGGCGTTTGCGCGCGGTCTCCATACGAAGGTCTATCAAATATTCGATGGGCGTTTTTCCCGTGCTGTCGTGAAAAATTTTACATAGGTAGTTTTTACTGATAGCAAGATTTCTCGCAAGAAAATCCAAAGTCAGATCGGGATAGTAATAATTGTACGCTATGTACTGCATTGCGGCGTTTACATGCCGTTCGTACATTCTGCGCCCGTCAAACTTCCGGCTTTCGAGTTTTCTCAGCCGACCCAGCATAACGAGAAACCAACCCGTTGCCGTAAGCGAATCGGAAAAGGGGATCGCCCCCGTCAGATTGCGGAACGCCTGTTCGATTTCCGCGTCGTCCACGTTCTTCTGAATGAACCACTCGCCGAAGCCCACCTCGTCCAGCAGCGAATGTACCTTAGCGCCGCTGACGTTCACCCAATAATAATTCCAGCTGTCTACGGAAAAATATGTAATTTCGCTCTTAGGGGATATGAGAAACATATCCCCCTTTTTGAGCGAATATTCCTTGTTGCCGTAAACGATCCTTCCCTTACCGTGCGTGACGTAGTGCAGCGCGTAATAATCGCGATTTTCATCGGCAGCGTAATGCACGATTTTATTGGGCAGAAGTTCCTCGTTTGCGCCCTGCAAAATGCAGAGTTCCTTCTGTTCGCTTACCGTTGCGTCGTTATCTTTCATCGTCCTCTTCCGGATCCGGCGTTTCTTCCCCTGCCTGAGATTTTACCCGCTCCGGCTCTTCCGCAGGTTCGTTAACGGCGGGCTTTTCCTCTTCAATCGAATTGCCCGCATTCGTCTGAGCCGTTTGCAGAGCGGGCTTTTTCTTGCGCATGACGAGAAGCACGGCGAGTCCGATCAAAGCAACGCCGAATATGCAAGCCGCCACGATGGTACCCGTATACCCCCCGTTATTGTTTCCGCCGGGATTCTGGGAGGAATTCGCAGCCTTCTTGAAATCTTCGGATTTGATCTCAAAGCTGTATACTTCCGTCGTTCCTTCGTTCGTCTTTATGACTGCGGCGTAGGAGCCTTCGCTGTAAATTTCGACCTGATCGACGCCGAGAACGGAGAGTTTCGTCGCCGTAGTCCCGCTCAGACGATACACCGTAAGCGAACCCAGGCTATAACCTTCGATACAGCCGAACGTCAGTTGTACGTCGCTGCCTCTGGGCATTTTCTGCAAGGTAGAGTAAACGGGCTTATTTCCCACGACAACCGTGGCCGTAGCAGACTGTTTTGCGCTGTTGGTAACGGTTACGAGATATTCTCCCGCTTCCGTCAGTTCGAGAACGAATTCGTTCAGCGACCCCTCTCCCGATTCGGAAACATTCCCGCCGAGTATCACCTCGCCGCCGCGAACAACCTCGTACTTTTCAACGTCGGAAACGGAATTCACGCTGACCTTAACGGGAAACCTGTCGTTCTCCCACGCGCCCGCAGCCGAAACAGGCGAAAGAGTAAGAGTAGGCGCTGTTCTGTCGATTTGCGAAATCACGACGCGCTCGCTGTAACTTACACCGAGCAACGAATAAACGACAAACTCGTAAGCGCCGTTTTCCCTCACGTCATATTCTATGCTCATTTCGTATTCGCTGCCTAGATCGTGTCTTTCAAGCGCATCGTAATCTTTGCGTACCGTATAATAGTCGAGTCCGCTCGCAGCGTGCGCAGAAACTTTTAAAACAATATTCCCCGTCGTGAACTGCGGTTCGTCGTAGGTTTTTCCGTCAATTATATACTGTACTTTGAAATTCTGAATATCCGTAACGGAAAATTCATGCGTTCCGCCGTAACCGCCGGACGTAAGCTGAACGGCGTAAATCTTGTTTTCTTTCGCAACAAGTTCTGCTTTCTCCTCACCGTAATTCAGCGTATAAACGCCGTCGGCGAAATTTTCAGCCGTTGCGATTTCCTCGTAAATCAATTTATAGGGACGGGAGCCGCCGTAGATTTGTACGCGCGCACCCTCCTGTACGCCTGAAACCTGCAAGGAAGTATCGGTAAGCCCGACGACCTTTGCTTCCGAGGTGAGCGCGGCAGGCGCCTCTTCGGGAACATCCTCCGCCTTTTGAAGCGCTACAAAGCTTGCAAGCGCCTCGTTAGTGCTGGCGCCCGTAAGGTAGATGTCCACCGTTCCGCCGGCATGATTGATATCAAACGTATTCACAACGCGCGCAGGGGGAGCCGAAATATTGCCCATGCTCTGATTGTTGATCTTCACGCCGAGCGTTCTGCCGTGCCAATAGGAAACCGTGCCGATATAGAGTCTGTAAGAACCCGCTTCCACGTCTGGAAGACGGAACCCGAGATTGGTCGTACCGAAATCCGATGACCGCGTCACGCGTCCCGTATTGAAGGGATAGGGAAGGGATTTATCGCCGCCGTTCCAACCGTTTTCATAATGACCGAAAACGTTTGCACCCGTAGATTCCGCGTCGGGTACGCCGTCGTTTTTCAACGTACTTCCGACCGACTTATAATAATCGAATACAGTTTGGTTAAAGCTGTAATTGGGGTCGGAATCGTCGCCGAAGGGTCCCACATGATCGATTACGGAGCCTGCGTTGACGAAATACACGAGTTTTTCGGGCATGACAATCAAGTTCCGCGTAACTTTCGTATCCGTCGCTTTAAAAGTCCCCGTCGCCGTCACAGAGTTGAAATTTTCGTTCACGCCCGTAGATCCGTCGCCGATCCCTGTGGGGATCGAAGTGTATTCGACCGCGTTTTCCACGCTGCCGTCCGAATAATAGGCGGGACAGCCGCGGGTCAGCTCGTCTTGGATCAGTTTGCCGTAAACGACGACCTGATTTTCCGTCCACTCGCTGTGCATGAGGATTTTACTGTTTACGGGAGCGATCATGACTGCGTACAGCCTGACGTTTTCCTCAGTCGTCACGGTAATTCCGGAATCGGTTGCAGTCGCCGCAGTACTGATAATACGTTTGCCGTTTGCGGAAACCGCTTCGCCGCCGTTTACCGTAACCGCACCGTCCGCGTCGACAAGCGCCGCCACCTGATATTCCCCTGCCTCTACTGTCACCGAAACGGAAGCCTGCGTACGGTAGGTAGCGAACACGCCGAGCCCGCTTTCGTCTACGCCCGTCGTGCCCGCGTCGGACGAATCCGACGCAAGGCTTGCGTTCTCATAATAAAACTCACTCTCTTCAAGCGCTTCGCTTGCGCCCACGTTGACATAGGAAACGGGAACGCCCGCGTCCTCCGCCAAAGCCTCAACGGGTTCTGTAATGAGTGCAGTACCCAAAAATCCGCATCCGATCGCCAGAGACGCTACGGCTCCCAACGTCCATTTATACGATTTTCTCATGATACTCTCCTCCTCTTGATCACGATAACGACAATACCTGCAACGGCAGCCGCCGCAAGGGCCGCAAACACGATCGTAAGAATCAGATCCGTACTCCCGACTCCGCCCTTGGACGGAGGAACGGGCGGCTGAACCACGGTGACGTTATCCGCCGCGGAGCCTTCCGCCGTGTTGATAACGACAACTTCCTTCATCCCTTCCGCGTTGGTAATTTCAAGGTAATATTTCCCGTCTTTTGCAACGTTGAGATCGGAAAGCGCCGTATTATCTCCCGCGCGGTACAGCTTTGCCGTAACGGCAGAACCGTCCTTTCCCGTCACGGTAACCGTGCCGTCCTCGCCGACGGAGACCGTACCGAAATTCGCTTCCGTCTTTTCGTCGGTCACATAATAAGTGTGCGTTTCGGACGTTTTGCCCACAGCGTTTTCATAATAGAATTCGTATTTGCCCGCCTGCGTTGCAGTAAACGTATCGAGAGACGCCACCTTCACCGCTTCACCGCCGTCCTTCTTGACGTACAGCGCGCCGTTCGTGCCCGTGCCCTTGTATTTAAACTGCACGCCGCCCGACGTTCCGTAATTGACGGAGAGGGAAAGCGTAACTTCTTCGTCCGCTTTTACGATGTTGTTCACCTCGTAGGTATAGATCTTTTCCGTACCCGTGTTCGTTACGACTTTAACTTTGTAAACGCCGTTTTCGCTCGCCGTGATCGTATACGAACCGTTCGAAAGTTCCACTTTACTCTCTTCGCCGAACTCGCCGTCGCCCTTGATGACAAACATCTCTCTGACGCCTGCGCTTGATTCGGGCGTAAGCCTGATCGTAACGCTCTCACTCGTCCAGCCGTTATTGTTACCGTATTCCGCCTTCATATCAAGCGTTTCGATCCCTTCGACGTCGATTGATATTTTAAATTCCACTCCGTTGCAGACGGCGGTGACCGTATGCACGCCGTTCTTGATCGTGCGGTAGAAGAAGGAGCCGATGACATCCGCCGTCACGCCGTCGGGACGGGTGACTTTAAGGGAATCGATCGAACCGAATACTTCCTTGGGAACCTTGCCGAGCGTAGGCGCAATTACGATTGCAACCTTATCTCCTATCTTAACGGTCTTGTTATCGCAAGTTACGTTGATACGGGGAAGCGCCACGACCGTTTCCGGAGAGCCGCTCGCGCTCGTCGCGTCCGTCTCTTTCTTTGCCTGCGTGAAGCGCAAGCCGTATGCATCTTCTGCAACCTTATCCCATGCCTTCCAGCTGTATGTGGCAGCCGTCGCCGCGAAGCTGTCGACAAGATTGTCGTTGCTGTCGATGACGTACACCCTCGCGCCGATCTCCAATCCTTTCAGCTCAATGGAAGGCTCGCTGCCCGCTTCGAAGCCTTGGCGGAAATACGCCGTCTGACCGACCTTGATCGCGGGAAGTGTAGGCAGTGCGGAAGAAACCTCTTCCTGTTCGACTGCGGGAATGAAAGCCTTTATATAGGCGATCTGCGGATTGTCGCCCTTGGTCTTGATAAAGGATACGACAAGGTTTCCGTCCGCGTCCGCCGTCACTTCGTACCTACCGACCTTAACGCCGCCGTTTTGCACCATTTCTATCGTACCGACTTTGCTGCCGCCCGTAATCTTGTTATTCGCATACGTTCCGCCGACGTAAACGTCCGCCGTACGGTTGCTCCAACTCTGACAGTTCATACCGACTTCCAGCGTAAACCGTTGATTTGCCGTAAAACCCGTCATCACATAGCCGCTACCCGAACTCAATTCGCGGATAGAGGATTCGGGCTTATCATCCTTCCAGTTACAGCCGTCCTCGCCGCTTCTCGAATCCACAAAGCCCCATCCGTTGGAACCGTCATACTTCTGATCGGGATTGGTGCCGTTCTGCAACTGTCCCGGATTAAACACTTTATCGCTTCCGTTATAATAGCCGTACGAACCCGAGTCGATAAAATAGTACAGCTTTTCCGGCACGATCACTTCATGATTCTGCGTGATCTTCTTTTGCACCGTCAAAAGATATGCGGCGTAAACGGTCATATCGGGCCAGCCTTCCTTCCAATTGCTTCCGCCTAAGGTGTAACCTACGGTGTAATATTCGCCCGCAGACATTTTGGAAAGCTCTTTGGAAGCAATCGTAAGACCGCCGTCAGACGCGCTGAATGCCTTCTTACTGCCGTCGCTCATAATAAGATTGAACGAAGCGGTTGCGTCGTCCGCCGTTAAATCGGTACCAATATACTTCTCGCCGTTTTGGGTCACGCCGCTGTGGTCGTAGGTGCCGTTCATGGTGTAATTCGACTTACCCTCTGCCATGATCGGAATGGGTTTTCCGCTTTCCGTAATTGCCATAAGGGAAAGCCCGTCGGGTTTCGGAATAGAAACCGTGATCTCCTTATTCGCCGTGCTCGTCGTGAACGGGATCGCCACAATCGAAGAAGCGCTGTCTTTTGAAGTAAGCGTTCCTTTCGGTTTCGTTACTGCGCCCGTATCAATCGTGATCGTAAAATCTCTGTTACCCCAACCTTCGGGTCTGAATCCGCCGACCGCCAAAACGTAACTGCCAGCCACGGGAACCGTAAATTTATAGGTGACTTTTTTATCGCCGCCGTAATAAATACTGCTGAACGGATCCTCGTCACGCCAGCCTTTATCGGCATTCGTATTTGCAGTATCCACTCCCCAGTTGATTCCCGTAACGGGATCTGCGCCGTAGTCCTTATCAAACGTAGATTGGCAGGAACCGTACACTCTGCCCCAGCCGCCGTCGTTAAAATTGCTCGTCGCGCAGTCCACGTAGTACAGAAGTCCGTCCGGCGCCATGCTCATCTTCACGGTACAAATCCCCGAAGAAACCGTACCCTCGCTCTTGGTCGCCTTTACAACCACTTCGTAATCGCCTGCGGTAAAACCGCTATCTGTAATCTTGTTGAGGGTGTTCGCCGCAAGCGTACCCGACGCCGTCGTCCAACCCGACCCTCCTTTTCTTCTGTACTCCACGCTGTATGCGGTTGCTCCCGCAACTTCTTTGAATTCCACGTAGAGCGTTTTATCCTTTCCGAACGCACCAGTAATAACGGGCTTAGACACAGCCGCGTCGTCCGCGCCGTCAATGACGAACACGCCGTCCAAGTTCAGATAACCGCTCTTAACTTTCAGATAAACGGTATGCCAACCCTTTTCAAGATTATTTACGCGCAGAACCTGCTGTTTGTAAAGGCGCGTTGCATTCGTCGTATCCACTTCGCCCGTAGGGGTTTCGGGAAGCGCGCTCCCCGTAAGTTCGGGATCACACCAATATTGCAGCACCGCGCTATCCGACTTTCTCTCCGCGAGAACGCCGACGCCCGTGCCGTAGAAGCGCACGGCAACGTAACGATCGCCTATGCCGCTGTTGTATACCGTTCTGCCCGCAAAAGAACCCGTGTTGTTCTGCCCGCCGTCGCTCCAACTGCCTGCGGTGTAGAGAGCTTCCTTTTCTTGATTGTTCCCGATTTCCGTCTGCATGGCGGTAAAATTCGTTTTGGAAACCCTTGCGGATTCATCGATAATATGCGCGCTGCCCGCTTTGGAAGCGCCCTCGATCACATAAGTCGTTACGGAGTAAGGCGTTACGGTATCGTGGAAGACATCGGTATCCCCTGTGATCTCTTCCTTTGCCCAGTCGTGCGCAGCGTCCGTATAGATCTTGGTAATTTTACTTGCTTCGAAATTGCTCAGGTTAAAATTCAAAGCCGTACTGTTTGCGCCGTTATTCTCCTTTACGATAACGAGCTTATCTCCTTCGGGAGAGATCGCGGCAAGCGACCTGTCGTCGTCGATCTCCACGATATGATAACCGGCTTGAATATACTTGGAGTACTGCCCCGCCACATAGTACGTTTTGCACGTTCTCACGTCTTGATAAACAAGACCGCGGGAAGCGAGGTCAATACCGGAAACGGTGGAAGGCATTTCGGGGTTGTCGTATACGCCGTGCAGAACGCCGTAGTTCCAGCCCGTCTTGATAAGTCCCGTCAAATTCTCCATACCCTGCCAGTAAACGTACGATTCCGCCGCACCGTATTTGACGATGTCGATGATCGACTGCGAGTATTTATTGAGCGCGGTAGCCATGAGACCGGGATCGTATACGTCGGAAACCGTCCAGGTGATCTCGCTCATTTCCGCCTTCTGACCATTCTCCTTGGCTCTGCGGTACAGCTGCTGCGCCTGATCGATTTGATAACCGTAAATGTGATAGGTCAGTTTGTCTGCGCCTGTCACAACCTCTTTTCCGCCCGAAATTTTAGCGATTTTATCAAGCTCGGTATTTGCTCTGCCCGTATCCACTTCGTCGCCGAGATTGTAACCCGCGGCATACTTCGGATCCTCTTCGGCAAGCTCGTTTACGCGCTTCATGACCCCGTTGATGACCTGCACTTTCTGTTGGGGAGAGAAGGCGCAGCCTTCCTGGCTGCCCGTGTTTCCCGCCACGGAACCCCAGCCTTCGCCGATCGTCGCCGATTCGTTAAAGGGCTGCAATAAATCGACCGTAAACCCCTGGTCGATGAGGTATTTATATACGTCTACAAAATAGTTGACATAGTCGTCGATATAATCGTTTTTAAGGTTCGGCGACTTGCCGCTACCCGAAGCGCATTGGTTGTTGAGCATCCAATAGGGAGGCGAGTTGGAGAAGAACTCCGTGATAGCGTCGCTCGCGTCCTTGCCGTTTTTCTCCGCTACTTTTTTTCTGATTTCCTGGAACGAATTAAGAACCCACAGCTGACGCGCGTCCGCCGTTTCGTCCCAGTCTTTGACGGTGCCGTCGCCGTTCTCCCAATCGTAAGCCGTGCCCCTTCCGTTTGGCTGGAAGCCGGGCATATCCGTATCGAATGAAAGGTGACTGTGTTCGGGATTTTCACCGCCGCCCACGTTGTAACGGGCAATATTCCAGTTCAGCCCTTCTTCGCTGAACAGTAATTCCATAATATAATCGCGCTGCGTTTTTCCGCTCGAATGCTCGCGCGTCCAATCGCCGCACTCGTTTGCCCACCAGGCAAGCGAAGTCCCCCAACCGTCAAACGTCTGATATTGCATACTTGCGTCTACGTTGACGATGTTTCCTGCGGCAAGCGCCACTTTCCTTTCGCCCGTCAGCGCCATAGCAACCGCGCCTGCAAGGCAGGAAAGACTCATCGCGCCGCCCATTGCAAGCGCGGCAGTTCTCTTTTTGATGACTGCTTTGTTCATATTTTCCTCCTTATTTCATTAAATAAACGAATGAACGGCACGAGAGCGGCATAAGATTTTTCCTTATGCCGCCTGTGCCTTTCCGATTTTTTAACCCTTGACCGCCGAGAAGACGATAGAACCGATGATCTTCTTTTGGAAAATTGCAAAGACCACGATGATCGGGATCAGGGAGACGAGCGAAGCCGCAAGCGCCTGCGGTATCCGCTCCATATCGGCGCCGTGCGCACCGGGGTTCAAACGGTCGACCACGAGGGGCAACGTACGCCATGCAGGTTGGTTGATAAAGAGCAACGGACCCAAATAGTCGTTCCAGTTACCGATGAACGACAGGATGAACTGCGTGGAGAGTGCCGGCATGATGAGCGGAAGAATGATGAAAGTAAAAATTCTCATATAGCCCGCGCCGTCCAAAAGCGCCGCTTCCGAAATACTCTTGGGGATTCCGTAGAGGAATTGACGGAGGAAGAACACCGTTCCCACCGCTCCGAACATCTTGGGGATCATGACCGCAAGAGGACCGTTCGTCAAACCGAGTCTTCCGTATAACCATGCCTGCGGCAACATGACGACCGCAAAGGGGATCATCATCGTCGAGAGCATGACGAGGAAGAGCACGTTTTTTCCTTTGAAATCGAGCTTTGCAAACGCATACGCCGCCATTGCGGAGACGAACACCTGCACCAAAACGACGGGCACCGTCGTAATAACGCTGTTCAAAAATCCCCTCGGCATGGAGCATTGCGTAAGAGCGACGGCGTTTTTCCACATATCGCCGTACGCCACCGCCGTCCACTTTTTGGGGAAGAAGGCGTCGTTGTAGAGTTCAACGCCCGGCTTAAAAGTCGAAAGCACCATCCACACGAAGGGGATCATGACGATGACCGCGCCCGCGAACAACGCCACCCATACGATAATATCTGCAATCGTCCTGGGTTTCATGTGTATAAAGTTGTGCCAGCACTTTTTAAAGAACTGCTTCGTTTTGCCCATAAAGGACATGAACTTTTCGGAAAAGCTCTTTTTTTCCTGCTCGGGCGCAGCTTCGGAAATCTGTACGTTCGTGTTTTCCATTTTTACGCCTCCTTATCCTTTCTGTTATCAAAGTACATCTGTATCATAGTGATAACGAAGATGATAAACGCAAGCACCCACGAGGCGACCGCCGCAACGCCAAGCCGCTTCTGTCCGAACTGATAGTAAATGAACGAAACCGCGGTCATTGCAGTGTTGTCCGTACCGTAGCCGCCAGCCAAAATGAACGGCTCGTTGAACACTTGCACCGCACCCATAAGCCCCGTAACAAGCAAATAGAAGGTGATGGGATAGAGCGCGGGAAGGGTGATCTTACGGAAGATCGTCCAGCCGTTTGCACCGTCGATACGCGCCGCTTCGAGCTGATCGGTAGAGACCGACTGCAAGCCCGCTATGTACATAAGGGAAGTATAACCGACCCCCTTCCAAACCATCATAAAGTTGACGGTAAAGGTAAGTCCCCCGCGGCTGTCCAGCCAGTCCGTATTGGAATGAAACAAACTGTTGATATATCCGCCCGGCTCGAACATGTGCTGGAATACGATCGTGACCGCAACGATGCTCATGACGGAGGGCAGATAGTAGAGAATACGGTAGGTCTGTACGCCCAGCATTTTGCGGTTCATGGCAAGCGCCAGGAACACGCCTAAAATCAACCCGATGGGAAGCTGAATCATGAACAGCACGGTGTTACCCAGGGACTTTCCGAACATTTCCGAATAATAACCGCCCGCGAAAATCGTTTTGAAGTTATCGAACCCCGCAAATTTGGAATCGGTAACGAACGAGTTTCCCGTCCAATGGTAGAACATGGAAATGATGGAGAGTATGAGCGGTAACGCCGTAAATACGAGCATGCCCACGATGATCGGCGAACAGAACAGCCATCCCACCAAATTTTCCTGTTTCTTTAAGGGATTGATTCCCTTCTTCGGGGGAGCGATTTTTTTGAGGGGAACGCTCTCTGCCGTTTCGGCGATCACGTTCTCCTTGACTTCATCAATCATAATTTTCCTCCTTATTTTAGTTTCTCTTCCTACATTCTCAAAAGCAATCAATAGAGGTTCTTGTAATCGTCAAGAATCCTCTGCATCTCTTTCTGCGTATTCGCAGTGATCGAATAACTCTGACCCTTCCACATTTTCTGCAACTCATCGTTGAGGGGCTTCATCCAACCGTCTTCGAACGTGCTGTACACTGCTGGACGGAAGCCGTGATCGCCGTTGATTACGTCGATGAACACGCTGCGCGACTTGGGGGAATAAACCGCATCGTTTTCAGAATTCAAATAGGCGGATTGGAGACTTTTACTCATGGGAATGGAAACCTTCTCGTCACGGACCATCTCTTCCTGAACGCGGTTCGTCATAAAGGAAGCCGCGATCTCCATGGCAACCTGCCAATTCTTGCATTTATTGGAGACGACGTAACCCGCGGAGGTGATCTTTCCGTTCCAGTTCACGCTGCCGTCCTCGGTAGGCCAAGGCATAACGTCCCAGTTTCCCTCTCCGAGCGCACTGTCGTATGTGCCGACTTCCCAGGAACCGACCATGCCGTAGAAAGCAACTTTTCCCGCCTGAAAATTCGCCTGCGTTGCGTAAGTATAATCAGCCGCCGGATTCTCGCCCGTAACCAATGACTTCTGATAGTCGATCGCCTTCGTCGCTGCCGCAGAGGTAACCTCAATCTGCATAGTCTCCGTGTTCAGCACGTTCCCGCCAAAGGACTTTGTAAGAATTTCAATGTCGGGAACGTCGCTTGCGTAATGCGTATTCTTAGCCGCCTTTGCCTCTCGGGTGATGATTTCGCACATCTGGCGATATTCTTGCCAACTGTAATTTTCGGTACTGAAATCCATTTCCCAGGGAAGGTCCAATCCGGCAGCCTTGATCGCGCTGGCATAAATACCGACGATCGTTTTGTTATAGCCGAGCTGCTGAACGGAAAGATCCTTGGGGAACGCATACAACTCGCCGTTTTCCGCATCCATCTTGTTCGTCTGATCGTTATACTTATACAGATCGAGCGCAAGCGGAGCAATATTATCGAGATTGAGGTTGAGTTTTTCGTTGGTCGCCACCGTATCCTTAAATTGTTCCAGGCAATAAATATTGTCCTTATACTGCAAAATATCGTTCGGACGAACGTAAAAGATATCGGGAAGATTTCCGCCTTGGAGCGCCGCGTCAAGCTTTTGTTCGTAGGGAGTTTCCTCTAATCCTTGAAACGTGATCTTGATCCCGTACTCCTCTGCTTTTCTTGCAAAATACTTGTTGTAGAACCTGGTTTCATCAGCGTTTGCAAGGAGTAAAATGTCGATACTCGCCGTGGGATCGGATTCCTTGGTGGGGAACTTATCGCCTTCGCCGCCGCACCCCGTCAAGCTTACCGCCACACCGACGGCCGTTGCTGCAAGACATGCTGCCGTCATGCAAGCTGTTAATCTTTTTTTCATAATCTACCTCCAATATTTTTAAATATTTTTTTCACTATTTGATGTGCGGCAAATACTTACGAAAAGTATTTAACGCCGGTCAAGCACGCGCCCTCGCCGAGCGCTTCCGCATAAATGCTTACGTTCTCTTTGTTCCATGTGGGGCTCAGATAAAGTTTGTATTGCGTTCCGCCTACGAAGGGAGGTCCCCCTTCCCATTCGGGGACGATTCTGCCGATCACCTTCCCCTGCGATACGCAGGTCAACAGAACGTTCTTGCCGTAAAACTCCGCAATGCTCTCCTCCGTTACGCAGGAAATGTCCAACGACAGCGATTTTACTTCGCCCGTTTTAAGATGAACGGGAAACGCCGCTTTCTTCTTCGGCTGTGCGTAGAAGTCCGCAAACTGACGGGAGGAAAGAATTTCCGCTTCCGCCCCCACGCGGTTGACGGCAAGCAGAACCGCGTCGCCCACGTTCTGCGTCCAGACCCGTTTGCGGTAAACAAGGGTCAGCTTGTGTTCTTTTCCGTCCGCAAAAGCCTCGGTGATCTCGAACGCACCGAAATCACAGCCCCCCAAGAGCTTACCGTCTGCATAGACAGCGACTTCCGCCTCTTCCGACGTTCTGACAAAGAGCCGATCCGTCGTCTTTCGGACGGGGAAAGTATAGGCGCATATAGCGGGCTTGCGCGTGGTATTCCAGCTGGAAACGTTCAGCCTTGCGGGATAAACTTCGGAAAGATCGAGAGTTGGAGTCATGAATTCATCCAGGAGTTTAAAGTTACCGCGGTTGAGTTTGGTTTCGCTCTCCGCATAGCCGAAAGACGTGACGCCTTTTTTGCACTGCAACCGAAGCATGGGCGCCTGCGGATCGTCGAAATTGCAGTGCCCCCATTTTTGAACGTTTACGCGGTACGTCCCGCTCTCGGAGGGCGGAAGAAGCACGTCCTTTCCGTCGGCAACGACCGTAGGATAATCCGCCCCGTCAAAGGAGTAGCGCATAAGATCGCACGGGTGCTCGATAAAGAGCTTCTTGCCCTTTGGAATTTTTACGTCGTACTGCACCATGCCGTCCGTAATGCCGAGCGCGGTAAAATAGCAATCACGCGCCGCCTTTGCTTTGGCGGGTACGGGAGCGTCGTCCGCTTCATAAACGGTGAGCGCGCCGTTGTCTTTATAAGTATATTTCTGTACGGGTTCGGGCGCGGAGAGAATCTCCACCGCTTTTTTATAAGAGAGGAAGCGCACGCTTACACCGTGATATACGCCGTCCTTTTCAATGAGCTCTTCCCCCTTGCCGAAGTCGATCCCCACGACAGGGTGCTTTTCCGCACAGAACACAAGTTCTTTTGCGTCTGCCCGAATCAGCTCCGCGGCGGAACGCGTGAGCGTGGCGTTTATGCCGTAACCGGAGAGCGGAACGTCAAAGAGCCAATAGGGCGCATGACGACCGGGAACACAGCCTTTTACTTCGTGCCCGTTTAAGCGGAAAGAGACTTCGCCCTCTTTTCCCTCTTCGTTAAAATTGGCAACGCATACCGCTTTTCCTCCCCCGCATAATTCCAAGACGGAAAATCCGCCCTTGGGATAGGTGAAATCGCAGGAATCGGGCGTCACCGTCTCATGCGAGGGCAACGCTTTGGCAATGCGCTCGCCCAAGCAATTTAAAACGCCTGCAAAGAGACGGGATTGCTCTATCAGCCCCGAATAATGACCCGCAACGTCGACGAGCGACCAAAAGTCGTACTCCGTGCAGATAAAAGACACGAGCGAGCCCCAATTATTGACCGCCTGCGTAAAGCCGAAGTTCAGCCCCGCCACCTGATTGTAAGCGCCTAAGAGCTTACTGCCGCAACTTAAATGCCTACGGAGAATAAACGCGTCACGGTGTGTTTCCGAAACGAAAAGAGGCAGATTTTCTTTTTGAAAACGGAACGAATACGCGCGGAGCTCTTCGTCGAAAGTATTGTCGTTACTGTCCGGATAGCAGTTGAGCGTTTTATAAACGCCCTCCACCGTACCGCCCGCACGCTCCAAACCGTATTGTCCTGCGCAGACGAACATGGGCACCCCGACCCCGCATTCCGTTGCGATCCCTTTCAGTTCCTTTATATACGCTTCGGGATCGGGACAGTCAAAGAAATCAAGCTCGTTATCGAGCTGGCACAATATAACCGTGCCGCCCTTGCCGTATTCGAAAGGCGTGATCTGCGGGAACACCGCACGGTACCACTTTCTGACCTCTTCCATGAACTGTCCGCCCGCAACGCGGATCGGCATATCCGATTCTAAGATTCTGGCGGGAATCGCTCCGCCCGACCATTCGGAACAGATATACGGACCGGGACGGACGACCGCCCAAATACCTTCCTTCGCAAGAAGGGAGAGAAATTCTTTAATGTCGCGCTCGCCTGTAAAATCGAAGCTTCCGTCCTCTTGTTCGTAAAAGTTCCAGGGGAAATAGATATCCACACAATTATAGCCCGAACGCTTTAATGCATGAATGCGCTGCGCCCAATGTGCGCGGGGAATGCGAAAGGAAAACAGCGACGCGCATAAAAGCGTTTTGTAGCTGTTACCGATACGGATTCCTCTTTCATCTATCGAAATGTTTGCGTTTTGTACCATGATCCTTTCCTTTTAAGTTGTAATATCTGATTTTCCTTCGTTCTCTCCCGAACACGGGAGAGAACGGGAAAATATATTTCATTTCAGCTGAGAACGGTATATTTCAGATTTTCGAGGTAGAAACCGTTCGAGCCCGATACGCCGATCTGCATTGCAAACGTATCTTTTGCCGCTTTGCCGCTACTGCTTGTGTATTTACAGACCTCGGCAAAGTCGCCGTTCTCCGTATCCGACCAATATGCGGTATAACTTACGTTGCTGCCGCTTATTGTGCGTTCCACTCTGCCGTAAACGACCGTACCCGCTGCCGCGCTCTTTAATCTAGACGCGTCCGTTTCGTGAGAGCCGTCGCCAAGATCCCAACCTTGCACTTCCAGCTTATCGGTTTTCACCCAATCGCTTCCGTTTTGTACATAATTGGGTCTGTATCCAAGCTGACCTACCCAGCCGTCCCAATTACCCGTACGGAAACCGACCATTAAATTCATATCGTTGTCGTTTTGCAATACGGTAAATTTGAAATCGATCCGATACCTGCGTTGACGTCCAAACGAAGCAACTCTTTTTCGAGC
The DNA here is from genome assembly GCA_910585595.1 of uncultured Christensenella sp. GTDB lineage: Bacteria > Bacillota > Clostridia > Christensenellales > Borkfalkiaceae > Gallimonas. The sequence continues at coordinate 91,408 of CAJUET010000003.1, forward strand.
GCTTCACCGCCGTTGCGGTAATGCACGATACCCGTTTGGGAAACGACCATGTTCTGACGTATTTTGTCGTTGCCGATAAACCTCATATTGGAAGGCGCATATTCGGACTTGACAACATTTTTGATATACTTCGTGATCTCGGTATCGTTATTACCGACTGCCGTAACCGTAAACGTCTTGTGCGCCGCAACCGTCTTTCCGTCGACCGTCGCCGACATTTTCAGCGTGATCTCGCCGTTCGCCTTATAGGCGTTATCGTTCACCACAACATAATTCTGTCCGTTTACCGTTTCAATAGAAACCGTACCGCCGTCCTTCAAGTCGGAAGTTGCGGCAACCTCGAAGCTGACGTTTTCCGCCGCGATCTGCTCCGAAGCGACAGCGTCTGTTGTCACGTCGTAATAGAGCATCAAGCCCGTACTGGGAATCAGTCCGCCGTACGTTCCGCCGAAGGGGTCTTCGCCGAGAACAGGCGCATTCAAATCGCTTACGAAGGATACGGGAATACTGAGTTCCACCTTTTTATCCGCAGTCTTGTGCGTAAATACGATTTTGTAGATAACGGTATTCGGTTCGTTCAGCGAAACCGTGACCGCCGTCCCGACCGAAGCCTTCCCGATCGTAGCATCCTCAATATCCGCTTCATACGAAATATCGTAAGCTTCTGCATAACCCGTTACCGTATACGCGATATCCTGATCGGATCCGGAAACTAGGCGTATCCAGCCGTTCGTCATCAGATTTCCGTCGATCGAAAGTTCAACATTCGCCGCAATAGCCGTAACCGTTACGTCGGATTGCGTGCTCGCGCCCTCTGCGGTAAGCACGGTCAGTCTTATCCGATAGATTCCCGCGACTTTGGGCGTAAATGTTTTCGCGTCCTCGTTCCACTCGTAATCGTTCGGATCGGCGTTTTCGAAGTTCGAGCCGTTCTTTGTGAATATTTCGAACTTTTCGTCCTTTTTGGTCGCGCCTTCCCCGTAACCGACATTTACCGTCAGCGTCGTTGCACTGCCCTCTTCCACGGTCGCGTTCATCGCTGTGAAAGAAACCTCGGGCACCGCCGCAGACGAATTTCTTACGATAAACGTAGCGGATCTCGTAACGGTATATCCGTTGCGCTCCGCCGTTACTTCGATCACATAAATGCCCGCCGCGCTCAGCGTAACTTTTTTGCTTTCTTCTTCATAGGCGTTTTCAATCGCAACCCCGTCTTGTTTTACGGTAACGCTGACCTTACTCTCTGCGTCCACCGTAAAAGAAACCGTCGTTTCCGCCGTAGCGCCCTCTCCGCCCGTCAGTTCCGCGACGGCGGGATCGAGCGTAATCTCACTTAATTCCGGCTCTGCAAGTGTAATTGCGATCTGAACGGAACGGGAAACGGATTTTCCGTTAAGGCTCGTTGCCGTTACTGTAACCTCAAACGTGCCCGCCGTATTGAACACGATCGTATTATTTTCTTCATCATAAACGTAATCGCTTGATTCCGCCGCAGTGCCGTCTTTCGTTACGCTTACGGAAACGGTTGAAAAACTGTCTTTTGTATAAGAGAGCGTAAGCAATTCTTTGGTGTCGGCGGTATTGACGGGCTCGCCGTCATTTAAAATCTCTAAATCTTCAAGTGAAGGAGCGATATAGAACTTTGCGTTACAGCCAACGAATTCCTCCGCTTCCATAACCACTCCGTCTTTCAGCATGACGGTTTGGAGCATACCGCAGTTATCGAACGCCCCCGCCTTAACAATACCGCCTAAAACGGTGAGTTCGGTCAGCGATTTGGGGATATAATAGGTAACGCCGTTTTGTTCGACTGCCGCAACGTTTGCGTTTTCTCCCTCCGTTACTCCGTAGGCGTTCGTCCCGAATGCAAAGCCGAAAGCAGTACGGGATACTTCAAGCGGGTGAATATCCTGCCCTACAAAGGGAAGCGTCAGCGTCTGAAGGGCGGTACATCCGCCGAACCAACTGCCCGTGGTATATTCGATATTCGCCAAAATTGTTGCGTTCGTAAGCGCCGTACAGTCTTCGAACGCGTAGGAAAACAATGTGGTAACGCTTTCAGGCACGGTCACATCGGTAAGTCCCGTTCCCTTGAACGCCTTTAACCCGATATAGTTTACCGTATCCGGAATAGTGACCGAGGTCAGCGCTTTGCAGTTTGCAAACGCCTGCGTACCGATTCTCGTCGTGCCTGCGGCGAATTCGATGCCCGTAAGTTTCTCGCAATTCAGGAAAAGATTCTCTCCGATCACGGTAATTGCCGAAGGCATCGTGACCGTTCCCGTAAGCGATCTACAGCCGTTGAACGTCTGATTTCCGAGTTGCTGCAACGCGCCCGGAAGTTCGATCCCCGTCAACGACTCGCAGTTCTGAAACGCATAGTCCCCGATATACCGAACCGAATCGGGAAGCGTAATGCTTTTAAGGTATTTTGCGCCGTTGAATCCGTTCTCCGCGATCCTTCTTACCTGTTTGCCCTCGTATTCTTTGGGGATCTCCAAGCTCGTAAAAGTCTTATCCGCCAAAGCGGCTTGATTTACGCTTACCGTGTACTCGTTTCCGGACAAAGTGTAAATAAGTCTTGCGGAAGGATCGACGTATCCGCAATCGCAAACTCCGTTCACAAACTCATGCTCCGCCTCGTCCTTCTTGCTTTCGCAGACGGAACATATTTGCCAATGCTTTGTTTCATTAAAATCGTCCGTGAAGGTATGCGGGGCTTTATCCTTGATTTCCTCCGTGTGTTTGCAGGTCGCCGCATGCCAGTGGAAATCGGCGTCGTTCGACCAAACGGTAGCGAACGTATGAGTGTGTTCCCCTCCGCACGCTGCAAGACACGCAACCGTACCTACCACCGCAGGTAAAATCGCCAATCCGATTTTTAAAGATTTTCTCATAATTTCTCCTTGATCCCCTTAACCCATGACCTTATTGTAATTGTCTTTTACTTCTTCCGCCGTCATACCCCAATTATGGATCTTAAACCCGTCGAGTGCAAAATCGGAATATTCTCCTCCGCCCCATTGCGCTCTGCCGAGATAGATCGTAGGCGTTTCGCCCAGGATATCCGTTAAAAGAGGTCCGCCCTGCGTTTTGATCAATTCGCCGTTGACATAGATCGCCGTCTTTTTCAAACCGAATACGATCGTAAGATGCTTCCATTCTCCTTGGGCAACCTGCGCCTGTGCGCACGGCGCTCTGCCGCCCGTGTTCTTCCACCTCTGTGCCGTAATTCCCTGGTATCCGCTGTCGCCCCAGATGAGACCGACGTAAACTTCTTTGTTTCCGTTATCGTTCCAATTCAGCGCCCTTCCGTCGGGAGCGGCGTACATGACCCAGCTCCTGCCGTTGAACTTCGCCGCGAACGATACGGTAAAGCCGTCCAATCCCGCAAGCGCGCTTCCGTCGATCTCGATATAATCGTTGCCGTCAAGTCTGACCGCTTTTCCGCCGTTCATGCCCGCTTCGTAAGTAAGCGTGCCGTATTCCGTCGCCGTCCCCACCGTATATTCAAGGTTTTCGTCGCCGTCCGCGCCCGAAACGTTCATCGAGAACACTTCCTTATGCTCGCGTTCGTCCTCTTCGAGTTTTATATTGTATTTTTCGCAGAGCGCGTCGTACTCGCTCTTAGTTAAAGACATGAATGCGCCGTGGCGGCCGTGCGAATCGAAATTGATATCCGCAGCCCTTGTAAATTCACCCTTTGCAATATCGTTTGTAATAAACGGCGTATAGCCCGCTCCGCCGTAATCGTCGAGCATCAGACACCACTGATCGGTCCCGTTCGTATCCTTTTCATTCAGCTTGAAAATGGAAGGTCCCTCAAAACCGGCGGCTTGCGACCAGTGCTTTCCGTCGATTTTATAGGTCGAAACCATTTCCCATTCGCCGCTCAAAGACTTGCACTTTTCCATAAAGATCGTCTTTGAACCGTAGTTTGCGTTGTAAATATCGTCGCCCGTATTCGTTTCGATCTTGGTAAAGCGGTAATAGGTATCCCCTTCCTTAATAATGGAAGCGTCGATGGTCTTTTGCTCGCTCTGAATATAAATTTCAGGCTCGGTAAAGGTTACAAAGTCCGTCGTGTAGCTTCTGTAAACGTGGTGCGTCCAATACATACCTGTTTCCCAGCTTCCGCCGTTGTTCCAAGACTTATTCGCAAGCACGGACCAGAATACCATGTAGGCTTCCTTCTCATCGTCCCATACTGCTTCGGGAGCCCAGGTGCAGGTCGCGTTGGGCGCGGCGATCTCCACCATGCGCGGCTCGCCCAATTCCGTTAAATCGTCCGTATCCCAAACGATAATGTTGTGGCTGCCGTCCGATTGAGAAGCGCCCCAGTTTCCGTTTATGTTATAAATGGAAAGATCGGTCGCGATAATGTAGTAACCAGAACCGTCGTGCTTGCGCAAAATATACGGATCGCGGATACCGCCCTGGCTTCCGAGGGGCGCAGACGGCGTGATCGACGAAACGGGAGCGCCGTTATTTAAGATGTACCAATCCTTTGCGTCGGGCGAAATCGAAAAATGCAACTGTTCGTCGCTTTCCGCACTCTCCGTATTGATAAAGTGCACATAAAGATAACCGCCCATTTCTCCGCCGCGTTGCGCGATAGCGTCCCGCGCCGGAGATTCCGCAACCGCCTGCTCTGTTTTCGCCGTCCCGTAAGAGACGAGCGACAAACCGAGCGTAAGCGCCATTGCCGCCGATAAAACCTTACTTGCTTTTTTCACTGATTTTCCCTCCCTATCCTTATTATCCGATCCCCTCGGATCTCCTTATCCTTACCCGATTAAATGTTTTTATGTAAGCAGTGTTGCTTACATAGCGAACGGGCGCGCCCGTTCGAAGTTTTTTTGGAATTAACGCCGTAATCGATTACGCAAACCCATTCTTGCGGATGTCAAATATTAAGCTTATTAGCTTATCTATTATAACACTTTACATTTCACAATTCAATCTGAAATTTTTGTTCAATGTTAATATTCTCCATATTATTTCCGTTTTTAAATTTGATTTTTTTACATATTTTTGAATTTTTTTATAATATAATGAAATTTAATACTTATTTTTTGAAAATTTATTTTTGCCGCATTTATAAAAAAGAATATTTTCTCCATGAAAATTTTGTTTATAATTAAAGAGTTTTGTTAAATTTTAACAAAACTCCCGACTTGTTTTTATATTATTCATTTTTTGTTGATATGCGAAATATTATAAAATCAAAAATAGCCTGTACCGTACAGTGCGCGAACGCCGCTTTCCCGCATGTCATTTGTTAAGCAGCCGAAGGCGACTTTATTACACTTTTTTAAAATGTTTTTGCGATCAAAAGACAAAATTCCAACTGCTTTTATTTCTTTCGACAAAATTCGACAAAAGTAGTGGGTATTCTACAAAATAACCCCCTTAAAAACGCGATCATTTGCTTGCGCTAAAATTCGACAAAAGTTATAATATAAATACGCTGATCCGTTTGCACGGATGAGAATACGTTCAGGGAGGAAAGTTTATGGAATGCACAATTATTAAGACTGACGACGAATTGCTCAAAGAGGAACCCCACGTCAAAGCAGAAAGCTTACTTGAAGAAATTCTGCCGTTTTTAAAGGAATATTTTATCGGAGAAATATCCTTTGACGGGCAAGCTGTTTTCTACCGATTGCCGAACGGACAGCAATTCAAAATCACGGCACAAGCCGTCAGAAAATAATTAATATAAGTAAAAACCACTTGTAAAAAGTGGTTTTTTGTTATAAAGCGTGATTCTTACAACGGACTGCAAAAAATCATTCCCCGAAGAATTCACGATAGACGGCGCGGACGGTACGCTCGTAATCTTCGCCGTCTACGCCTACGATTATATTCAACTCCGAAGAGCCCTGGTCGATCATTCTCACGTTCACGCCCGAAGCCGCGATCGCCGAAAAAAGTCTTGCGCTCGTACCCACGTTTCTGCTCATGCCGTGACCCACAACAGCCAAAAGCGCGATATCGTCGAACACGCGCAAATGGTCGGGACGAACGGTTTGTTTGATGTCGGCGCAAAGTTTAGCCAAAACGCCGCCGTCCAGAAGCGAACTGTCGATGATAAGCGACATCGTATCGATTCCGGAAGGGATATGTTCAAAGGAAATGCCGTACTCCAAAAGCACGGAAAGCACGCGTTGCGTAAAGCCGATCTCCGCGTTCATGAGCGATTTTTCAAGATAAATAACGGTAAAGTGCCGCTTCCCCGCAATGCCCGTGACCGTCTTGCCCGTGAAGCGGTATTTTTCCGCGGGCAGAATATCCGTGCCCTCGTCGTCGGGACGGAAGGTGTTTTTAATGCGTATGGGAATATTCGCTTCGCGCACGGGGAAAATCGCTTCGCTATGTAAAACGTTCGCGCCCATATAGGAGAGCTCCCTGAGCTCCTGATAGGAGAGCGCGGGGATCCGCGCGGGATTCTCTACGATCCGCGGATCGCAGGCGAGAAAACCGCTTACGTCCGTCCAGTTCTCGTATAAGTCCGCTCCCGCCGCGCGCGCCACGATCGCACCCGAAACGTCGCTCCCGCCGCGCGAAAAGGTCTTGACTTTTCCGTTCGGACAGGCGCCGTAAAACCCCGAAACCACTGCGCGGCGCTTCCCCCGTATCGCCTTTTTTACAAGGGCGAAGGTCTCCTTGTCGTTCAGTCTGCCGTCCTCGAAAAACCTGACCGTATCCCTTGCGTCGATAAAGGGTACGTTCAAAAGCCCCGCCATAATGCGCGCCGAGAGGTATTCTCCGCGGGAAGCCGTAAAGTCGCGGCTCTTCTCCGCTTCGATCTCCCGTTCGCATTCGTCGAGTACGGAATCAATATTAAAAGCGAGTCCGATTTCGCGCACGATTCCCGAAAAGCGGTCGCGCACCTTTGTAAACGCCGCGCGGAAATCCCCGCCCGCTTCGAGCGCGTCGTGCGCGGAGTACAACAGATCGGTCACTTTACTGTCGTTCCCGAATCGCTTGCCTGGCGCGGAGACCACCAAAAACCTACGGTCGGGATCGCCGTTCATAATATCCGCAACGCGGCGGAAATTCATTCCGTCCGACATGGAAGTGCCGCCGAACTTGCAAACCTTAATCATAGCTGATTTCCCTTGCCTCCACGTAGTAACGCGCGCCGTCCGCACCGCCTACGCACAAAGAATTCGCAGGAAAAACGCCGCCTTCCCCGACCTCTTTCAACAGGCTTTCTTTTTTGGGGCGCGGCATCAAAATGCCCGCAGAGCCCTCTTCTTCCGCAAACTTTTTTAAACGGTCTTCGCCGTGAACGTAACAAAGCTTTCCGCCGTCCGCCTTCAAAAATTGCGCGACCGCCTCGTCGACCGCCTGAATGTTCTCTTTCGAAAAAGCGATCTTCGGCACAAGGAGCGAACCGCTCTTTTCACACTTGAATTTCTTGGATATGAAATCGAGAAACGCCTCTTTTTCCGTCTCCTTAACAAGCCTGTGCACCGGTTGAATATCCACTGCGTCGTCGCTTAAATTGATAAATTCGGCAAGCAGGAAGCGCGCGGGGTGCCGCCCCATCTCCCCTTTCGTGATCCCTGCTTTGACCTTCTGCCAAAACACTTTGGCCGCCTCCGCCGCAGCAACGCCTTCGATCACGAAAAAATTCTGCATACGCGACAAAATACGCTCCGCCGTTTCTTCCGCGATCTCTTCGGGAAGGAAGTATCCCTTCAATGAACCGTTCTTGATTTTATAATCGTAGAGCTTTTCCGGATCCTCTTTTTTAAGAGCGCCTATCGCTTTGTCCTTGGGATCGTCGTACAAAATCATAATATGCGGCATCTCGACGGGAGCGTTTTCACGCTGTTTCAGATAAGCGCGGACGAGCTCCTCGTCCGCAGCCTGCAAAGCGCGCACCTGCCCTTCGCCGCCACCGTAAGAGTAGCATTCCAAATCGATCGCGCCTACGATTCCGCGCCTCGTATAAGAAGCGGTTTTCCTCTCCGTTAAGACCCAGCCGCGCAAAAGTTTTTCCAGATAATCGTTTTCAAGCGCGGCGTACATCTCTTCCCGTATGCGTGCAAACTCTTCGTCGTCGTTTTCGCCGAGCCGAAATTCGGGCAGAATTAAATCGAGCGCGGAAGGGTCAGCTCCGCGCGCCGCGTTTTCGCTTTCCCAATAACTGCGCTCATTTCGATAGCGATCGCACGCGATCACACTCCAATTTGTCCGCTCCTTCCCGGGTACGAGAATACGCGGTATATAAAAACAATTCTTCATACCGACGCTGCGCCGACGACAACAGCAATGATAAACGCAAGCCCTATGGCGCACAGCTTTAAAACAATATTCTTCGTGAACAAATTCTTAATGAATTCTTTGAATTTCATTTTTTACCCCTTTACTTCTTCTCGGCGTTGAACTCTTTCCAATAATAGTCGCGCAGGAACTTCTTTAACGTTTCCGAATCAACGTAGCGCGTAATTTCGCCGTGGCGGACGACGGATACGATCCCCGTCTCTTCCGAAACGATAATGGCGGAAACGTCGGCAACTTCCGTTACGCCGATTCCCGCGCGGTGACGCGTGCCGTAGTCCTTGGGAAAATCCCTCTGCGTCAGCGGAAGGAAGCACCCTGCCGCCTGTATTTTATCGCCGTAAATGATCATTGCCCCGTCGTGCAAGGGCGCTTTGGGAATAAAAATTCCCTCGATGAGTTGATTGGAAATTTTCGCGTTCAGGCTTACGCCGCTCTCCACGATCTCTTTCGGCAGATTACCGTTCGATAAAACGATCAACGCCCCGACGTTATTTTTAGAAAGACTCTGAACCGCCTTTACGATCGCGCCGCTGCTTTCGTCCGCGCGGATCCCCGCGCCCGACTTGCGCATGATCGATTCTTTTTCGCGCGACTGCGCGTGATTAAGTCCCCTGTAAATGCCGCGCTTGATCTCGATACTGAACAGCAACAGAAAAACGGCGGACAAAAGCGCAACGTACATGAAGTAACCGCTTGCAATAAATCCGTTGTGGAAAAGCGCCATAATTCCTCCCGCTACGACCATAAAGACGTAGAGGAAGATCAGCCGTCCCGCGTTGTTTTCGTACAGGGTCTTGAACACCCAATAGAACATAATGACGAGAATGAGAAACGCGCACATGATCGTCCAGTTAAAATTCAAAAAGACGCTTTTAATGTTTTCCCATACCTGACCCGACGTTATCATCATGAATGAATCTAACATATTTATCCCTCGTATTTATTATAACGGATTCCCGTGAAAAATCAATTTATTTTTCCGTCCCGCCGAAAAAAATTTTCGCGGTCGCCAAGAAAAGCGCACCCTGTTTGAAAACAATTCCGCTCTTGGCGCCCGAAGAAAGAGCGTACAGTTCTTCGTAGAGCGTTTGCACGCGTTTCTTGCCCAAGCGCCGCGCCGCCTCTCTGTTCTTTTTTACGGCGTAGGCGTTCTGCGAAAGCGCCTTTGCAATCTCCTCGTCGCCGCCCTTCATATTCGAAACGGCGGTGAGCGTTTCAAAGTGCGACGTGAGCGAGGATAAGAGCGCGTGTTCGTCGAAGCCTTTTTTCATAAGATCGTCCGCGATTTCCTGAAATTTTGCAAAGTTCCCGCGGGAAGCCGCCTGCGTCATTTCATAAATTTTATATTCCGCGTCCTTTGTAACGTACTCCTCGATATGTTCCCGCGTTACCCGCTCTCCCTCGCCGAGAAGGGAGACGAATTTATCCGTCTCCGCTTTCATCCTGCTTGCGTCTCGGGCGCAGAAGCGCACCATGAGCGCGCACGCGTCCGCGTCGGGCACAAGCCCCTTGCGTCGCATAAGCGCAAAGAGCCAGCGCGAAAGCGTCTCCTCGTCCTCACGAGAACAATCGACGAACGTCAGATTTTTTTTCTTTTTCAGTTCCGCGGCGTTCGCCTTTTTTCCCTCGTTCACGATCAAAAGCACCGTCGTGGAACAGGGCTTTTCGAAATACGGCGCGAGCACGCTCTCCCACTCCCGTTCGGAAGGATAAAATCCGTACACCCGCACAATGCGTTTTTCGTCAAAAAAGGGCAAGGTATAGAGTTCATCGCGAAAAGCTAAAAGGCGGTCGCCTTTGAGAGACTCCCCCTCATATCTTACGTTGTTCAAAAGTGGCTGCGTGATATTCACGGCTTCCGTTATCGCCTTTACCGCAGCGTCGCGGAAATATGCCTCCTCCCCCTCGATAAGATATGCGGGATCGACGGCTTGCTGTAACGATTTCGTTAGCTGTGTGAATTTCATGCCGTTATTATATCATTTATTCAAACGCTTTGCAATACTTTACGGCTCTTACGCAAGAGAAATTCTTCCCGAAAGAGAGCGGCGGAACATTCCCTTTCCCTCCCCGTAGGCGAGCGTGCGCAAAACGAACGAAGAAAACGCGTCCGTCTCTTTCACGCCGTACTCCGCCGCCACGAGCGAGGCGAGTTCGTCGTCGTAGAGCGTGACCTTTTCTTCGAGAATGCCCTTGATGAGCGCGGCGGTCTCAAAGGGCGTAAAGTCCTCTTCCGCACTGCGGCGTTTGTTCTTGCCCTCTTTGCGGAACTTGACGGGCAAAAGCGATTTGGGGTTTTTATAGAAGTACTCCCTTCCCTCCACTTTTTCGAAAGAAAAGGCGGAACGGGAGATCAGCTCGTCGAGACGCGCATCCGCGTGGAGTCCCCGCTTCACGATCCCGAAGCTCTCCATGCAGCGCTTTTTCAAAAAGGCGCGGGAAATAGGCTCTTCTTTCGAGACGATCTCGCCGAGCCGCTCTCTGATCTCGTCGTCGTTCTTTCCGTCCGTCACGAAAGCCAGCGTTTTGCCGCCCGTGTCCCTGACGTGGCGGTAGGGTCTTGCATAGCGCGACAATCCGCTCTCCCGATTTGCTCCCGTCAAAAAGTCGAGGCGGTCTTTTATGCGCTTTATTTCCCGCTTCGGGTTATTGAAATAAGCGACCTCGCTCACCGTCATCAGATTCCACCCTCCGCGCTTTAACAGAGCGGGCAGAAGCGTCGCCCCGTCCGCCGCGGAACTTTCCGCCGCCCCGTCCGAGAGAATACCGAGAATGTATCGGCTCTTATCCTTGGGATCAAGCACCGCAAGTTCGATTTTGAAATTACTCGCCCCCACGTCCGCGCGGCATTCGTAGCCGTAAGCAGAGATCTCTTCGGCAAGATATTTTCCGACACCCCTCTTTTTTTCGCCGTCAAAGGGAAGCGGCGCCGCACGCCCCTTTTCCGCAAATTCCAAAAAGGCCTTTAATCCAGCCACGCCTTTCGACGAAGTGCGGTTAAGATCGATATCGCCCGCCGAAATCGAAGAGAACACAAGCATTTCTTCGCGGGCGCGGGAGCACGCGACGTTGAGTCGCCGCCAACCGCCGGCGCGGTTGAGCGCACCGAAATTATAGGAAAGTTTCCCATCCTTATCGAACCCGTAACACACGGAAAAGAGAATGACGTCCCGTTCGTCCCCCTGTACGTTTTCAAGGTTCTTTACGAAGAGCGGCTCCCTGCCGCCGTAGGCGATTTCATCGAGTGAACGTTTGGAAATCTCGCGGGAAAGAATTCTTTCGATCTCCTCCCGCTGTACGTTTGAAAAGGTCACAACGCCGATGCTCTGCCCCGAAAGCGCGGGATCGGAAAGTCTCCTTATCACCTCTTCCGAAAGCGCTTCCGCCTCACGCCTGTTTCGTTTGGTGTTTCCCCTGTCGTACACGCCCCCGACCCTTCTGAGCTTCACCCTGCTTTCGTTTGCAGCGGAAGAGGGAAAGGTATTCAGGCGGTTTTCATAGTAAGCGGCGTTCGAGAACGCGATCAGACTTTCGTGTCTGCTGCGGTAATGCCATAACAGGCTCCGCTCTTCGAAGCCCGCCGCGATCGCTTCGTCAAGCACGCTTTCGAGGGATTCCTCTTCGTCCTCCTCACCGAAAAAAGAAGTGCGGAAAAAAGAGGTCGGCGGGAGTTGGCGGTTGTCGCCTACGATGACCGCCTGCTTTGCGCGCGCAAGGGCGGGGATCGCCTCCGCCGTCGTCATTTGCGAAGCCTCGTCGAAAATCACAAGATCGTATTCGTCCGCCTTGGGGATGAGGTACTGCGCCGCCGCGTCGGGACTCAGCAAAAGACATGGACAGACGCGCTTTACAAGCCCCTGCGCCTCTAAAAGCAGCGTGCGCAGTCTTCCCCGCCGCGTCCCCTTTCCCAAACGGAACAGGAGGGAAAGTTCCTCGCGGAATTCTCCGCGCTCGGGCAGGCGGTTTATCAGAATTTCGCGCAAACGCCGTCTTGCGTATGCCGTCTGTTTCTCGCTGAGAAGGGAAAACTTTTCCTTTTCGCTCTCCGCGCTCGCGCTTGTCATGCGAGAAAGAAAGGGATCGCGCGGAATGTTCACGGAGAGGAAGTGCTCAGTCAGGCTTTTTTCGAATCCCCCCAAAGCGTCGTCGGGGGAGAGCGAACCGCTTTCGAGCGCGTCGCCGATAAACTTCATTCCGCCGTTTACGAGCTCCTCTTCCGCCGCTTTATAGGCGCACCGACCGCTAAGAAGATCGGCATTCTCCAAAAGTGCGGCGGCTTTTGCGGAGAAGTACCCCAAAACGTCCTCGCCTTTAAAGCGGTCGCGTTTCGCTCCCGTAGCGGTAAGATAGCTCTCTTCCGCCTTGAAAAATTCCTCCATTGCAGAGAGATAACCCGAGAACAGCGGTTCCGCACAGCCGCCTGCCGCGCGGATACAGCCGTCGAAAAAGAGCTCGGGCGACCAATCGGAAAACACGGAAGCGCAACAGCGCGAAAGTTCTTTTAAGGGCGCGAGGAACTCCGTTCGCCTCTTCTCCGAAATGCGCCCGCCGCGTTCGAGAAAACTCTTCGCGAGCGGATTTTCCGCGATCTGCCTGCGTGCGGCGAACACGCCGACAGCTGCCTCAATGTACTTCGGGACGTCCTTTTCCGCAAGCGGACGGAGCGCCGCGCGCTCCAACCGTTTTTTGAGAGACAGCGCCGCGCGGTTCGATTTATAATCGCCGCCCGACTTTAAAAACTCTTCGAGCGCGTCTAAATCCTGTTCGAGATTTAAAAGGATCTTAAAATGTTTTTCGCAAAAGGAAAGGCAGGAATCGAGCCGGAGATTCGCGCTTCGGAATGCGGAAAACTCTTCCCCCGTCACGCCGTCAAAATACGCGCGGTATCGCCCCGAAAGAAGCCCCTTTATAATTTTTGCAAGCGCGTTCGCCTTTTCCTCGGTAAAAGACGAGATTTTCTGTTTGAAAAAATCGAGCACGAGGGAGAGGAAACATTTAAAGTGCGCCGCCTCGCCCAGAAGCGCACGCCCCGCGATCACCGCCCTGTCGCGCACAGTAGGAGAATACTCTTTGAGATTGACGTTTTCAAAGGGGGAATTGAAGACGCCCCCGCATTCCTTTGCGGCGGTCGCGGCGGCAAGAATAAGTTCCTGCGCTTTTAAAAATTTCCCTTCGTCGAGCGATTCGTAAAAATCGCCGTTGATCTTTAAGATGTCGGGATAGTTTTTCCGTTCGAAATATTTTACGATCGCCTCGTGTACGGAGAGGGATAATTTTCGTTTTTCGTGCAATGCGCTCTGCATGGAGGCAAGCTCCTTCTGCGCCCTTCGGTACTCCTCCGTGACCGAAAAGTCCTCCTCTCCCGACTTCCCCTTTAAACGCAAAGTTCCGTCGATTTGTTTGAACGCCTCGCCGCAGTCCGTTTTGGAGCCGAGTTCCAGGCAGAAATCTCCGATCCCGATTTCGTCGAGACGCCGTTTTACGACGTCGACCGCCGCTTTCTTTTCCGCGACGAATAAAACCGTCTTGCCCCGTTCGAGCGCAAGCGCAATCATGTTCGTAATGGTCTGGCTCTTGCCCGTACCGGGAGGACCGTGCAGAACGAAACTTCTGCCGCTTCCGCAAAGAGCCAGCGCCTTTCGCTGCGAAACGTCCGAGGGAAGCGGCGGCGTTACCTCCTCCGCGTCGGAAGCGCACTCCGGCAGGGATGGCTCCTGCGCTTCCCCGAAACAGAGGGCGCGCACGGCGCGGTTCTTGCCGAACTCCTGAAAGTGCTCCTTTAAGTCGTTCCACATTAAAAAACGCTGAAAGAAGAACGTTGAAAGATAAATTTCTTCGTTTACTTCCCACCCCGCCATAGAAGCCGTCTCTTTGCGGAAAATATTTAAAATTTCCCGAACGGAGAGCGCGGAATTTTCGATCCCGCGCAAATCGATCTCGTACTCTTGCTTTAAAAATTCAACAAGGGTCAGATTGACGAAGTGCTCCCCCGAAGAGGCGATCGCATAGCCCTCCTTGCCCTTTGCGCGGTTGATCTCCGCAGGCAGCAGAACGACGGGGGCGCATTTACACTCATCCCCCGTACCGAATTTTAAAAATCCGCACGCAAGAAACAGAATCTTCGCGCCCGTCTCCTCAACCGCTTCACGGTTCCTGCGCCGAAGCTTTGCGGCGCAAGCCTCCGCCTCTCGCGGAGAGAGCGGCGTTTTGAAGACGCCGCTCTCCTCTTCTAAGAGCAACCCGCAGTCGGGGCGTTCCTTTCCGCTCCCCGCGAGTTTTAAACCTTCTCCCGCCAAAGATTTTATAAGTGCGTCCGCATCGGAAGAGACCGCTTTCAAAGCATTCTTCCCTTTAAAATCAAGCAGAGGATTGCGCGAAGAGAAGTCCAAAAGTCCCCGTTCCCAAAGCTTTTCTTTGTCTTGCCTTGCACGCGCAAACGTCTTGCCCGATTTTGTGTTCTCATCGTTGTCTCCGTACAGCCCGAAGCCGACTTCGCCGCGCGCGGGGCACGGCGCAAAACCCGCCGTCCGGCAGCGGGCAATATCCACAAAACAATCGAAAGCGCCCCCTTTGAGCTCGCGCAGAAAACGTTCCTCGGAATCCTCGAATGCCGTACCGCTCTCCGCAAACAGATCGTCCGCGTAAAAGAACGCAAGGTGATTCACCCCTTCCGCAAGATGCCGTTCCAACGTTTTCAAATCGTCGGACGAACTCTCCAAAAAACAGCTGTCGAAAAGCCACGCCCCCACGCCGACCTTATTTTTCGAAAGCGCAAGCACGGTATGAAGCCCCGCCCGCTCCATGCACGCCGCCGTAAACAGCGCAAGGCGGAACGAGTCAGTCTTGCGCGCGGACGTCACGGAAGGCGGCGACGCGAGCGACGGATAGGACAGATCGAAGCCGCCCGATTTTGCGAATCCCATTTCTTTGACGGCGGAAAAGAACGCCGCGACCGCCTTTCTGACCGTGTCTTTATCTGCGTTTTCATAGCCGCAAAAATCGTCTACGCCGCACTTTAACAGGCGGCGTTTCGCTTCCTTACCGACGCGCGCCGTTTGGAACGCCCGCGGGCGTACGAAGCAGGCAACCTTTTCCGGAACGCCGAAAAGCCCCTCCCAATAGTCGAAAGGAAGCGCTGTAATCTCCGCCTCTTTACGGATTATTTTTTCGTTGCCGCAATAAAGATCCGCGCAGAAAATAAAACTTTTCACCGTTTCGTTTTCCGCCAGAAAAAGAGGAGAAAAAACTTTTCCGGCGGTAAAGGATACGGCGCTCTCGAATCCCGCCTCCGCCTCCTTTTCGAAAGGAAGAAACAAATCGCTTCCCTCACCCCTGACTTTGAAACGCACGCTTTCATCGTTTTGATTTTCCAATCGGAATCCGATCTGCGTATTCAAAAAACAATCGCAATAACCCGCGTACCGCGGTAGCGAGACCTGAAAGGATATTTTACTTTTTTCTTTTTCCGTAAGCACTGTCATAAATACTCCTATACGTTAAAAGAATTTTTGACAGAAAAAAAGTTTTTCATTCCTGAAATAAATACCCCGTACGCCAAAGGCGCACGGGGCAAAAAACACATTTAAATATAGGCGTTTTCAAAGTATTCCAATTCGTCTTGATATATCGAGGCAACGTCAAACCTGCAAGGAACTTCCTGCCGCTTCATATTACAGAAGTACAGGGCAATCTTGCGGTAGCGTTCCCGTTTGCGCTTATCCACCGCCTCGGCGGGAAGCCCGAACGCGTCGCCCTCCCTTGCCTTGACCTCTACAAAGCAGTAATAACCGTCTTTAAAAGCCACGATATCCGCCTCGCCGAAGGGCGTTTTAAAATTGCGCTCTACAATTTTATAGCCGTGTTTTTTTAAATATTTTGCGGTCCGATCTTCCGCTTTCCGTCCCAAAACTTTTTTATGAAAGTCCTGCGGTGAATCGTACATATTCCCATCTCCCGTATCGCTTCGATATGCGCTCTCGTTCCGTACCCGGCGTTGCGATCAAACCCGTAATAGGGAAACGCTTCGGCGTATTTTTCCATGAGCGCGTCGCGGTACACCTTTGCCAAAATACTCGCCGCGCCGATCGAAGCGATTTTCGCATCTCCCTTTACAACGCTCTCTTGCGGCATGAGAATGTCGAGCGTCATGTTTCCGTCCGTCAAAACAAAATCGGGGCGGGGCGAAAGTTTTTCGATCGCCCGCTTCATGGCAAGACGGGTCGCCTGCAAAATATTGATTTTATCGATCGTCTCTTCGTCGACCTCTTCGATCGCGTAGGCAACGGCGGATTCCTTGATTTTCTCCGCCAAAGCTTCCCGCTTCTTTTTGGAGAGTTTTTTGGAATCGTCTATCCCCAAAATACGCTTCTCTTCCTCCAAAGGAAGAATCACCGCCGCCGCGACCACGGGGCCTGCGAGCGGTCCCCTGCCCACTTCGTCCGCCCCTGCAACGAGGCGGTAGCCCTTCTGAAACAATTCTCTTTCGCAAGTAAGTTCATCCATAGTCAAAAAAGAAAATCCGCTTCCTCTTTGCGATCGAGCGTAAGCGCGCCCAAACGCCCCTTTCTCAAATCGTCGATGAGCGCGCGTTCGCCGCGCTCGTAATCAAAATCGTTTCCCTTTAACAAAAAACCGCGGTTTTTGCAAAGCGATTCGAGCATTTCGAGAGGAGTTCCGTCCCCGATCCCGTAGCGTTCCTTTAAGCGGTCGGGGTAGAGCTTCGCCGCCTCTTCCAGCACGAAGAGCGCGATTTCGTCGAACTCCAAAATATCGTCGTTTACCGACCCCAGAGCAGCAAGCCGTTTTGCAAACGTCTGATTGTCGAGCGAGGGGGGCATGAGCCCCGGCGAGTCGAGCAGCTCCGCTTCCCCGCACTTGACCCACTGTTTACTGCGCGTAACTCCCGCCCTGTCTCCCGTGACAGCCTTCTTTCCTCCCGAAAGCAGATTGATGAGCGAACTCTTTCCCGTGTTCGGGACACCCGCCACCATAAAGCGCAGAGGACGGGAAGAATTTTTATTTTTAAGCAACTCCGCTTTCTCTTTGGTAATCGCCGCCATAGCGTTTAAAAGCGGTCTTGCCTGACCTTTCACTGCGGAAAGATACACGACGTTCTTTCCCCTTTCTTTAAACGCCTCGCCGATTTCATCCGACTTCGGATCGGCAAGATCGCGCTTATTGAATACGAAGAGAACCGGCTTGTTCTTTACGAGCTTTTCAAGACGGGGATTATAGGAAGAGAGCGGCGCGCGCGCGTCGAGCACCAACAAGACGGCGTCGACCAAATTCAAGTTTTCTTCGAGCATACGCATGGCTTTTGCCATATGCCCGGGATACCATTGCACCGTTTTCATTTCAATAAATCGGGACGGTTCTTTTTCGTGACGATAAGAGCCTGTTCCCTTCTCCATGAATCGATTTTCGCGTGATCGCCCGAAAGCAGAATTTCAGGAACTCTCTGCCCCCGATATTCAACGGGACGGGTATATTGCGGATATTCGAGAAGATTTTCCGAAAAGCTCTCGTCCACGAGCGATTCGGGCGAAAGCACTCCGTCCGCATAGCGAACGACCGCGTCCGCAACCACCATTGCGGGAAGCTCGCCACCCGTTAAAACGTAGTCGCCGATCGAAATCTCTTCATCGAAAAACAAGTCGATCGCGCGCTGATCAACACCCTCGTAGTGCCCGCACAGGAGCAAAATATGTTCAAGTGCGGAGAGCTCGTACACCTTCTCCTGACAAAATCTTTTGCCCTTCGGCGAAAGATAAATGCGTCTTGCCCTATGGTCGGGATCGAGTGCCTCGACCGCGCTCCCGATGGGCTGCGCCGTCATCACCATGCCCGCGCCGCCGCCGAAGGGATAATCGTCGCACTTCAAATGCTTATCCTCGGTATAATCGCGGATATTCACGGTTTCGATCGTTACCTTGCCCTCATTCTGCGCTCTGCCGATGATACTCTTTTGAAGGGGTGAGAACATTTCGGGAAAGAGCGTTAAAACGGTTATTTTCACAGTACCGCCACTTCCTTGAACCGCTTTTCCGAAACGGTCATTTTTTTGTTTTGGATCTCTACGGAAAGAATAACGCCCTTCGCCGCGGGAAATAAAATTTCTCCCTTTTCCGTTTCGAGCGTATAAATATCCGTCGCCGCCTGACGGATATCTTTGAGCGTTCCCAAAACCTTCCCCGTATCCGTCACGATTTCACTTCCCAAAACATCGGCAATGTAATAACTTCCCTCTTCGGGTTCGGGCGCCTCTTCGCGGGGAAGGGTGAGCTCCCTGTCGCGCAGGAGTTCGGCGGCGTTGCGGTCGGGTACGCCGCGAAGGGCAAGATACGCAATACCGTCGCCCACGCGCGCGTTGAGAATTTTATATTCCGTGCCGTCGATAAACACGCGTCTGAGTCCGCAAAACACCTCCGCCCCGTCCGTGTAAGGCAGAACCTTCACTTCGCCGCGGATCCCCTGCGGTTTCACAATTTTGCCGATCACCAAATCCATAAAAGTCCCCTTATAAGCCGAACAGCGGCAAAATTTCCTCGCGGATCTTTGCCTGCGTCATTTTCTTATCCTCTTCGCTCGTAACGATCGCGACCTTTTCGTCGGGAAAACGTTTGAACGCAGAATAAAACCGCTCGCGGATCTTTGCCTGCTTCTCCGCCGTTTCGTAACGCTCCGTCTCGCCGCGACGGGAGACCCGTTTCATGCTTTCGTCCGAAGGCAGATCGATGAACACCGTAAGATCGGGGCGCAGAATCTCCCGCGCGGGGCGGTTGAGTTCAACGACCCATTCGAAGGGAACGAATTCCCCGTTGTATGCAAAGGACGAAAAATAATATCTGTCGCAAAAGACGTTCACACCCTCTTCGAGCTTTTTTTTGATTCCGTTTACGCCGTTTAAAATATGATCGAGCCTGTCCGATGCAAAGAGCGCGGCGATCGCACGTTCGTCCGCGTCGACCCTGCCCGTAAGGCAACTTTTCAAAAGCGCGCCGAAGGGCGAATCGGTAGGTTCGTGCGTAGTATAACACGGTTCTCCCTTGCTCTCCAAAAACTTTGCGAGCAGCTTCATCTGCGTCGTTTTCCCGCTTCCGTCAAGACCCTCGAAAACGATGAATTTTCCTCTTTTTGTATCGTTCATGGTTCACATTATAGCAAATAACCGCGTCCTTGTCAACGCGGACGCGGTTCTATTTGTTTGGCTTATACGAATTAAATTCCCGTTATCCGACCTCTGATTATTTTTTTGATTATTCGCAAAAAAAATCTGCGGATAATCCGCAGATCCGTATGAATTCATTGCAGCCATTCCGTGAACGCCTTAAACGCAGAGGGGATCGCATAATCGTTTTTTATCTCTTCCGCCGTTCTCCACTCGTATTGCGGGAAGATCCCGCGTGCCTTTATCAGATATCCCGTCATGCGCCATTCGATATGCGTAAAGATATGCTTAGCCTTTTTCTTTTCCAGAATTTCGCCGAATCGACCGACGTCGGCTTCCCCCTCGAAAAAGGGGAATTCGTAAAGGCTTGCGAGAAGTCCCTTATCACTCCGCTTTTCAAGAGCGTACTTTCCCTCGCGCTCCAACACGCACACCGTCGCGTTTACGATCTTTCTCGCCTTTTTTTCGTTCCGGACGGGGAAGCTCTCTTCCGCGCCCGTAAGGTGCGCCTTGCACAGTCCCGACCACGGGCACGCTCCGCACGAGGGCGCGCCGTTCGGCACACACACGATCGCGCCGAGCTCCATGAGCGCTTCGCAAAAATCGCCCGCCTCTTTCGGATATGCGCGCCTTAAAATTTCGGTGAATTTCGCTTTCGTCGCGGGCTCGTCTATATTGCTGCCGTCCGCAAAATAGCGGGTCATAACGCGCAACACGTTGCCGTCCACGGCAGGACAGGGCAAGCCGAACGCGATCGAAGAGATCGCGCCCGCCGTATAATCGCCCACGCCCGCAAGAGCGCGTATCCCATCGTAGGTCTCGGGAAACCCCTCTTCTGCGATCAGCTTTGCCGCCTTCAACAGGTTTCTCGCGCGGGAGTAATAGCCCAAGCCCTCCCACGCTTTCAACACTTCATCCTCTTCCGCTTCGGCAAGCCTTTCAACGGTCGGAAAACGCGCCGTAAAGTTTAAATAATACTCTTTGACCGCCTCGACCCTCGTCTGTTGAAGCATGATTTCCGAAACCCACACGCGGTAAGGATCGCGCTTTTCCCGCCAGGGAAGCGTGCGCTTGTTTTCCGCAAACCACTTTAATAACAGAGCAACCGCCTGCGCAGAAAGTTCCATCAGAAAAGTCCCGTGATCTTTCCGTCTTTATCCACGTCGATCTTTTCGGCGGCGGGCACTTTGGGGAGTCCGGGCATCGTCAGGATCGCGCCCGTAAGCACGACCGCAAAGCCCGCGCCCGCGGAGATTTTTACCTTTCTGACGGTGACGACAAAGTCCTCGGGCGCGCCCAAAAGTTTGGCGTTGTCCGAGAAGGAATACTGCGTTTTCGCCATACAGACGGGCGTTTTGCCGAAGCCCAGCTTTTCAAGCTTGGCAATCTCCTCTTCCGCTTCGGGCGTATAGGCAACGTCCTTGCCGCCGTAAATCTTTGTAACGATCGCCTTGATCTTATCCTTAATGGGAAGCTTCTCGTCGTAGCAGAAACGGAAATTATTCTTCTCTTCGCAAAGGCGCACGACCTCTTTTGCAAGTTCCTCGCCGCCCTTGCCGCCCTCCGCCCAAACGGTGGAAAGAACGGTATTCACGCCCAGCTCTCTGCATTTTTTTATGACGAGTTCGATCTCCGCGTCGGTATCGGTGGGGAAACGGTTCACCGCAACGACTGCGGGAAGTCCGAACACCTCTTTCATGTTTTTGACGTGACGCAACAGGTTGGGAAGTCCCTTTTCGAGCGCGTCCAGATTCTCTGTACCGAGCTCTGTTTTATCCAGTCCGCCGTGCATTTTAAGAGCGCGGACGGTTGCCACCACGACGACAGCCGAGGGATTGAGCCCCGCGAACCTGCATTTGATGTCGAGAAATTTCTCCGCGCCCAGATCCGCGCCGAAGCCCGCTTCCGTAATGATATAATCGCCGAGCTTTAACGCCGTCTTGGTTGCCGCGACCGAATTGCACCCGTGAGCGATATTCGCAAACGGTCCGCCGTGCACGATCGCGGGCGTTCCTTCAAGCGTTTGCACAAGGTTGGGCTTCATCGCGTCCTTCAATAGCGCACACATTGCGCCCTGCGCTTTGAGATCGCCTGCGGTCACGGGCGTGCCGTCTTTAGTGTAACCGACAACGATACGCGCGAGCCGCGCCTTCAAATCGGTCAGGGAAGTTGCCAAACAGAGAATCGCCATGATCTCGCTTGCGACGGTAATATCGTAGCCGTCGTCACGCGGAACACCGTCTTTCGGACCGCCCAAACCGTCGCGCACAAAACGGAGCTGACGGTCGTTCATGTCCACGCATCTGCGCCAGACGACCGTGTCGATCCCAAGCTCGTTCCCCTGAAAAATATGATTGTCGATCATTGCGGCAAGCAGATTGTTTGCGGCGCCGATCGCATGGAAGTCTCCCGTAAAGTGAAGGTTGATGTCCTCCATGGGAATGACCTGCGCGTAACCGCCGCCTGCGGCTCCGCCCTTGATCCCGAACACGGGACCGAGCGAAGGCTCCCGTAAAGCCACGACGACTTTTTTGCCGATGCGCTTTAAGCCGTCCGCAAGTCCGATTGTGGTCGTCGTCTTGCCCTCGCCCGCGGGCGTAGGCGTGATCGCAGTCACCAAAACGAGCTTTCCTTCCTTTCCCTTACGTTCCATGATCGTGAGCGGAAGCTTTGCCTTGTACTTGCCGTAGCACTCGACGTCGTCTGCGGAAAGTCCGAGCTTTGCGGCGATCGCCGCGACGTTTTCGGGGTTTGCCTCTTGTGCGATTTCGATGTCGGTTTTCATTATGTATCTCCTTTAAAATTTATTCTGAATTAAAAATCGATTTCGGCCGCGTTGAATACGGGACCGTCTTTACAGACTCTTGCGTGCTCGCCGTCCGTCTTGTTGCATACGCATACGAGACACGCGCCGATTCCGCAGCCCATGCGCTCTTCAAGCGAAACGTAGAGCGGAACTCCCCTTCCTTCGAGTGCTTTTTTAAGGGCACGGAGCATGGGAACGGGTCCGCACGATAACACGACGTCGGGCTTTGCGTTATCGAAGTCCCGCATAAAGGCTTCGACCGCCGTGCCGCGGATTCCTATACTTCCGTCGTCCGAGGCGATTTTAAGAATGTTGCTCCGCTCCAATTCGTACTGCATACAAAACGCGTCTTTATTCCTGAACCCCATATACGAAGCGATAAATTTATCCTTTCCGTATTCGCGGATCGCGGAGATCAAAGGGAATATTCCCACTCCTCCGCCCACGATCGCAACGCGTTTTTCGCTGTCTTTGATAAAGAACCCGTTGCCGAGCGGAAGCAGTACACAGAGTTTTTCCCCCTGCGAATAGCCCTCGGCAAGAAAACGCGTGCCCGCGCCCTTCAAGCGGTAGCACACGGTAATGCGTTCGCCCTCCGCCTTACAGATCGCGACGGGACGGCGCAGCGGCATTCCCGCAATGCCGATCATGCAGAACTGTCCGGGACGCACCCTCGTCTCGTGTCCCGAAGAAAAGGTCAAAGAATAAACATCTTCCGCAATGCGGACGTTCTCCAGAACGGTCGCCGTTACTTCGCGCATATTTCCCCCAATACCGATAAGAGGTCTTTTTTCATATCGAGGCACGCCTCTCTTGCGGCTTCGTAATATTTACCGCCGCGTTTTTTATATGCGCAGAGAATTCCGCGGGAGTTGTTCACGACCCCGCCCAAGCCGTTTTGATCGAAACAGTTTTTCAGCATTTCGGCGTTCGCGCCCTGCGCACCGTAGCCGGGTATTAAAAAGAACGTGTGAGGAAGGCGCGCGCGCAAGACCTTCGCTTCTTCGGGATAGGTCGCGCCGACCACTGCGCCGACTGCGGAATAACCGTATTTCCCGACGGTGTCCTCTCCCCATTTTTCCACCATGTCGCCCATGCACTCGTAGACCGTTCTGCCGTCCTCCAATCTGAGATTCTGCAATTCGCCCGAAGAGGGGTTGCTCGTTTTAACGAGCACGAAAATCCCCTTGCCGTGCGCCTTGCACTCGTCCGTAAATGGCGCGATCCCGTCCGAACCCAAATAGCCGTTCACCGTCAAAAAGTCGGAGGGGAACGCCTCTTTCCTGTTGCCGTTCACTTCCGTTTGCCCGAGGAACGCAGCCGCATAGCGGGAAGCGGTCGCGCCGATGTCGTTTCTCTTCGCGTCGGTAATCACGACAAGTCCTTTGCTCTTCGCGTACTCGCAAGTCCTTTTAAACGCCTTCAACCCCGCTTTCCCGTACTGCTCGTAATAGGCGATCTGCACTTTTACGGAGGGAACGACGTCGTACACGCTGTCGATGATTTTTTGATTGAATTCCAAAATCGCTTCCGCCGCCCCCTTAAAATCTTCAACGCCCTTTTTCA
Source organism: uncultured Christensenella sp. (assembly GCA_910585595.1). GTDB lineage: Bacteria > Bacillota > Clostridia > Christensenellales > Borkfalkiaceae > Gallimonas. The sequence continues at coordinate 115,245 of CAJUET010000003.1, forward strand.
TGTCGTCGGGCAGATAGTCGAAGGAAGTATCGAGCCCTACGCAGGTCGGATTCTGTTTTGCGATGATCGCTTCGATCAGCTTGTCAGTAATCATTTCTTTTTCTCCTCGTATTTGATTTCTCCGTCTACGACGGTATATTTCACTCTTCCGAAAACCCTTTTTCCCGCAAACGGCGTGTTTTTGCCCTTCGAAAGAAATTCCTTCGGATCGATCGTCCATTCCTCGTTGAGATCGATTGCGGCAAAGTCTGCTTTCTCTCCCGCCTTTAAACCGCCGCCGAGGTTTAAAATTCTGCGGGGCGCAAGGCTCATCTTTTCCGAAAGCCCGTTTAAGTCGAGAACGCCGCCCTTTACGAGCGCCGTATACGAGAGCGCGAACGAAGTTTCCAGCCCGCTCATGCCGAACGCCGCAAAGTTATATTCGACGTTCTTGTCGTCCTCATGGTGCGGCGCATGGTCGGTCACGATACAGTCGAGCGTTCCGTCTTTGAGCCCTTCGATGATCGCGAGCCTGTCCTTCTCTTCGCGGAGCGGGGGATTGACCTTCGTGTTCGTATCGAAGTCCCTGATCGCCTCGTCTGTGAGCGTGAAGTAATGCGGACAGGTCTCCGCCGTTACCCGAACGCCGCGCGCCTTCGCCTCGCGGATGAGCTGCACGCCGCTGTAAGTGGAGACGTGGCAGATATGCACGGGAAGCGACAGGCTCTCCGCAAGGCAGATCTCCCGCGCGATCATAATATCTTCCGCCGCGCGCAAGCTTCCTTTCAGCCCCGTCAGCGTGGAATAGTATCCCTCGTTCACAACGCCCCCGTCTACGAGAGACTTGTCCTCGCAGTGGCACAGGCACTTCAAACCGAAGTCCGAAGCGTACAGCATGGCGTTTTTCATAAGGGAAGAGTTTATAACGCTTACCCCGTCGTCGGAGAGCGCGACCGCGCCCGCCGCCTTCATCCCGCCGATCGCTGAGAGATTCTCCCCTTTTTCTCCTTCTGTGATCGCGCCGATCGGGCGCACTTTGCAAAGATTCACCTGCCTTGCGCGGTTCACGATATAGGAGACGACCACCTTATTGTCGCACACGGGCTTGGTGTTGGGCATACAGCAGATTTCCGTAAAACCGCCCTTCACCGCCGCCTTGCTGCCCGACTCGATATCCTCCTTTTTCTCGAACCCGGGTTCCCGCAAATGCACGTGCATATCCACAAGTCCCGGAAAAACGGTCAGTCCTTTCAGATCTATCCCGTCGCCCTTTAAAGAGGGCGCGATCTCTTTGATGACCCCGTCCTCTACTCGAATGTCTACCCTTTTTACGCCGTCTTCCAGAACGGCTTCCGCATTCTTAAAAATCATGTTTCTATCCTCTCTTTATGCAAGTGCTTTGAATACCGCCATGCGGACGGCAAGTCCCGAAAAGACCTGATCCTCGATACGGCTCTTTCTCCCGTCGATGACGGACGAAGTGAGTTCCACGCCGCGGTTGACGGGCGCGGGGTGCATGACGATCGCATCGGGCTTTGCAAGGCGCAGAACCCCGTCGTCTACGCCGTAGAACTTTGCATACTCTCCGAGCGAGGGAAAGTTCCCCGCGTGCTGGCGTTCGAGCTGAATGCGAAGCCCCATTACGACGTCTGCATCTCTGACCGCCTCTTCGCGGGAAGCGCAGATTTTTGCGCCCATTTTACCGATGTCCGTCGGCAAAAGAGTGCGTGGAGCAAAGAGCCTGACTTCGGATCCGAGCTTCGTAAGCCCGAAAAGGTTGCTCTTTGCAACGCGCGAATGGGTTATATCGCCGAGGATGGCTATTTTCAGCCCGTCCAATTTTCCGAAATGTTCCTTCATGGTCAAAAAATCGAGAAGCGCCTGCGTGGGGTGCTCGTTCATACCGTCGCCCGCGTTGATGACGTGCGCCTTGACCGTCTTTGCAAGAAGGCGCGGCGCTCCCGCAGCAGGATGACGCAAAATCATGAAATCGTTCTGTTGCGCGTCAAGCGTCTTACCTGTATCGATGAGCGTCTCCCCCTTCTGCACGGAGGAAGTCGCAACGCCGAGGTTGACGACGTTTGCGCCCAAATTTTTTGCGGCAAGATCGAAGCTGCACCGCGTGCGCGTGGAATTTTCGTAAAAGAGTGTGACCGCGGACTTGCCCGCAAGATCGTTAAACTGCTTTTGTCCCTTCCTGATAAGCGCCTTGATTTTCGCACCCTCGTCAACGAGAGCCATGATCTCTTCCGCAGTCAGGTCAAAGAGCCCCAACAAATCTTTACTTCTCATTTTTTCTCCTTGTTACCGAAAAACAGTCCGGAGCGCCGAGCTCTTCGAAACTTACCTCGATGTATTCTTCTTTGGAAGTGGGAACGTTTTTACCCACGAAATCGGCGCGGACAGGCAGTTCCCTTCCGCCCCTGTCGACAAGCACGAGCAGCTGAATTTTTTTCGGTCTGCCGAGGAGGAACAACACGTCCACTCCTTTGACGACGCTCTTACCCGTATGGAGAACGTCGTCGCATAAAACGACGGTCTTTCCCTCGATCGAAAAATCCAATTCGATTTCTTTCAGATTCGGATCGATCTCCGCGCAGGGCAGGTCGAACCCCTCCGTATCGCGGATATAGCTTTGAATGCGCCGCGCCACGATCCCGCCGTTCTTTTTCACGCCGATAAGAACGACGTCCGAAAATCCCTTGTTCCGTTCCCCGATCTCGTGCGAAAGACGTATGACCGTTCGGTGTAAACCCGTTGCGTCCATTAAAGTTGCGCCCATATCTCCTCCCGTTTTCTTTTCCGTATACAAAAAAGGTCTTGCGCACCGCAAGACCTCAGAAAAGTTTCATCCAGCAAACAGTTTCTCTTGTCGGCATCACGGTACCGCCTTAAAGAACAGTTTGATTGTATCATATCCGCGCCGTTCTGTCAATGCTTTTAACCGATTTGCGTCAAAGCAAAATGCAGTTTGTCGCAGGAAGTCAGGAAGTATTCGACGCCGTTTTTTTCGGACTTCAAAGGATAGTACCCCGCTCCGTGCAAGTGCCCGAAAATCACTTTTTTTACGCCCTTCTCTTCAAAGAGCTCCGTAAAAAGCGTATCCTCTTTTTTTACGTTCATGGGCGGATAATGCATTAAAACGACGAGCTCGTCCCCCTCGGTCAAAATCTTTTCCGCCTCTTTGAAGGCAAGACGGAACCGCTCCGCTTCCCTGAGATACAAGGTCATATCGTGTTCGGTGAAATCGGCACTTCCGGGGCACGTCCAACCGCGCGAACCCGCAATCACGTATTTACCGATTTTAACGCAGTCATTCTGTAAAAAAATGCAGTCGGGCGCACCGGAGCGCACGCGCGAAATGCCGCTCCACCAATAGTCGTGATTGCCCCGCACGAACACCTTGCGCCCCTTCAACCGGGCGACCTCGCGCACGTCGAAGAGTCCCTCTTCCAATTTCATCCCCCACGAGGTATCGCCGCCGATCAGGACGGTATCGTCGTCGGAGACTTTCGCTTGCCAATCGGATTTTATTTTTTCGAAGTGCCCCTCCCAACCGGAGCCGAATACATTCATTGGTTTATCGGTCACGCCCGAAAGGTGCAGATCGCTGATCGCAAACAGTTTCATAAAAAAATTATACCACGCCCGAAAAAAGATGTCAAATCGATTGCATGCAAAAAGCCTTTCCATGAGGAAAGGCTTTTTGCGGCGTTTTCGCTTTAAACGATGTTCGTGAGCGTATTGACCGTCAGCCTTAAAAGCAAGTTATTCTTGCGGGCGACGGATAAAATTTCGGGCGTGATCTTTTCGCCGCTCAAAGCAATCGGCTCGCCGTTTCTGTCGCGCACCGTAATCTTGACCTGCCTGCCCAAAAGATTCAGTCTGTCCACCCCCGTTGCGGAATTCGCCGCGTTTAATACGGCGGAAAAATCAATATCCCCCACGGAATACCCCAAGGCGGGCAGAGGGTCGGGAAGCGCGGCGGGCGCATCCTCGCGAACGGCGGTCTTTTTTCCGCTCTCCGTCGAAATCATAAGCGCCTCTCCGATCGTGACCGCGCCGTCGGGATAGGACGTGCGCACGCCGTTTTTCGATACGATGTAAACGGGTCCCCCGTCTCCCACCAGAATTTCGCACAGCGTTCCGAGCGCTTCCCCTGTATCCGTATACGCGTTTACGCCCACGGGTGCGGGCGCGCCCACGGTCTTTGAAATGCGCGATTTCTTCGCAATCACAACGTCCTTTACGGAGAGCACGGCGCGGAAGGGCATGACGAACTCGTCATCCGCCTCCTCTTTGTCCGCCTCGTCCACGCATAAAAGGCAGGTTATTTTTTTGCGGTCTTTGCTTAGGTAAACGGTTTTTACGTATCCGAGCTTCTCTCCCGTAGGGGAGAAAATTTCCGTACCGATCAAAGTCGAAACTTCCATAGCTGTCCTCCGCTTTATTGTATGCCTATAACAGCTTGTACTTTGTCAATTCCTGCGCATAAAAATTTTGTTTTTTTGTCGATTATCGCAGGGAACGGTAAACCGCGCCACGATTCAAATAATAAACGCCCGCGTTCCCCTTCCGCAAAAAGAGATCGGCGCCCAGCGATTGCTCGCCCGTGAAGTCGATCTCCACGGCACATTCTTCGGCAAGCAATGTCAGCTTATTCTCGCTCTCAAAGCGGAATTGAAGATCCCCGTACGAAAATTCTTTATCGTACAGAACGACCGTCTCGTAAAAGCCGGTCGCGGTCTTTGAAGCGGCGCGCACCTCTTCGGAGGGAAGACGGAGCGCAACGCTCAGCCCCGCGCCCGCGTTTGTTCCCAAAACGACGACGGCGCCGAGTTTGCCTCCGTAATGCCGCATCAAAAAATTTTCGTAAGTTGCCGCGCCCGACGTTCCGTCGATGACGAGAACGCATTCCGTGCGCGTTTGCACAAGCACCGCGCTCCGTTCCGCGATGAGTTTACAGCCCGTGAACACGACGTTGTTTAGAACGACGGCGAACGAAAAAAGCGCGGAAAATGCAATAAAAAGGACCGCCTTCGTTTTCACGCGAAAGCGCACCCGTTCCGAGAGCGCGACAGTGCCGATCGTCCATACCGCGCCGCCCGCACCGAGCGAAAATCCCGAAAGCACGAGAGAAAAGTCAAAAGAAAACACCCATAAAAAGAGGGCGAGCATTCCGTTCGGAACGCTTAAAAACACCGCCGCGGCAGGCGGGATTGCGAGCGCAAAAACGACGGAAACAAACAGTCCCAAAAAGAGAACGGGCAGAACGGGGATCAAAAAGAAATTCAAAAGCGTACCCCAAACGGAAAAATAACCGAACGTTTCAAAGAGAACGGGAAACGTAAATATCTGTACAGCGAGATTTGCCGCAAGATATTCCGTAAGCAAGCGGGGAAGCCTTCTGAATAAGCGTTTCAAGGAGCGCGAATAGAGCGCAAGTCCCAGGCACGCGCCGAAGGAAAGGCGGAATCCCGCCGAAAGCCATTCGGCGGGACGGATGAAAAGCACGGCGGAGGAAGCGAAGGCGATCGCGCCCAAAAAATCGTATTTTCTTCCGAGGGCGTTATAAATCCCGAGCACCGCGCACATGATGACGGCGCGGACGGAAGAAACGCTGAATCCGCAAAAGGCGGCGTACAGGATCACCGCGGCAAGCGCGGGCAGAACGCGATACCTTTTCAGCTTTTTAAACGCAAAGGAAAGGGCGGCGTACAGAATTCCGATATGCAGTCCCGAAACGGCGAAGATATGCGCGACCCCGCCCTGACGGACAGCCGCGGCAAAGCCGTCGTCCAGGTTTCCCGCATTTCCCGTCAACAGCGCATAAGCAGTATCCGCCTGCGTTTTGGAAAGGTGCGCGTGAAGCACTTCGTACACCGCCGCGTTAAATGCGAGAAGCGCGTTCCCCCTACCCGTGACCGTGAACCCCTCTTCGGTAAGCGTCGCGAAGTAGCGGATATCTTTTATAAACAGATTTTCCTCGTAAGAGTTTCCGCTTCGGGGAAGTCCGCCCCGCGTGACGCTCGCCTCAAAGCTCAATTGATCCCCCGCACGGACGGCTTCGGAAGAAACGGTCACGCTCAGCTTTCCGTCTGCCGAATTTCCTCCGATCAAAAGGTCGTCGAGTACGAGGGACGAGCTTCCGTCTCCGACCGTAAAAGAAACGACTGTGCCCGTCACCCGATATTCGCCCGGCAGGACTCCCGAAAGATAGTTTTCGCACTTGAAATGAATCAAGCCCGCGCCTGCACCCGCGGCAGTCGCAAAACATAAAAAAATCGCCCCCAACCGTTTGAGCGACAGCGGGCGAAGTGAAAATGCCAAAAGTAAAACGAAGAAAACAAAATCCGTTCCCTTTGCACTGCCGAGACGGATTTTCGTATATAAAATAATTCCGAATATCAAACCCAAAGCAACAAATAAAAACGGACGCAAGTTGATACGAGGCAAATTATCGGGCTTTTTTAACCGCACTCCGTTTCCTTCCGCCGTGCGCTCGGTTTTATTTTCCTCTGTGCACGCCATACTCTTTTCCTTCGTAAAAATTTTCGCCCTTCGGCGCTTAAAGGCTTACAGCTGATACTTTGCGGTGAGTTTTAAAATGGACGCCAGACAGTCGTTTAAAGAGCTGCGCTCTCCGACGTCGAGCGGTTTTTCGCGATAGCAGTCGAGGCGGCGAAGAAGCTCTTCCGTCTCCAATCTGTCGCCCGCTTTGAGTTTTTTGGAGCGCAGTTTTTTAAGAAGAGTATCCGCATACGAAAGGCTTACGCCGTACTCCTGCGCCGTTACGCCCCCTTCGGGCTCCTGATTGAAACAGCAAACCTTGGGAGGCATGGAAGCGCCCCTTTTGAAGGACTTGTCCGTGAGCTCCTCGCGGAATTTTTCAAAGAGGCGTTCCTCCCGCAACTTGCCTTTTTTCTTCCGCTTCGGTGCAGGAATAAAAAAAAGCAGGGAAAGTAACGCCGTAAACGCGATGAGCGCTCCGAGATATACGAGAGAGAGCGACGCGCTCTTGGCGTACACCGTCAAAAAGCCAGCCGAGCCCGCGAACGCCGCCGCCGCAAAAAACCATCTCCGCTTGGGAATAAAAATAAACAGGATCGCCGCCGCCGCGATCACTGCGGGAACGACATAGAGGAAAGCCCATTCGGGAACCATTGAAATATAATCGAGAACTGTTTTCAAAATCTTCATAAACCACCCCTTAAAGGATAGCCAAACCCCGTTCCGATTAACTTACTTTTTTTGTCGAAGCGTGTAACCGTTTGTCACATATCGATAACTTCCGCGCTCTTGATATTGATGATCTTCGCGCGGATCGAAGCCCTGTCAACGCGCATACCCTTTGCGACCGCATCCTTATACAGCTCGATTTGCGGAGCGTACTTCTCTTTGAGCGCCTCTTTGGAAAGTCCCGAAAATTTATAGTCGTAAATCACATACCCGTTCCCGTCCGTAAACAGTAAGTCGATCGCGCCCTGGAAAATAGTCGCCGTTCCCCCGTCCGTACCGCCCGTCTCCTTGGGCGTAAGCGAGAGTAGAAACTTCCGCTCCCGATCGCACCGCTTGCCTGCGAGCGCCTTTAAACACGGAACGTCCGCGATCTTTTTAAGCTGTTCCGCGCTGAGTCGCGCACACTCTTCCTCCGAAAGAAGTCTTTCTTTTTTCATGCGGGTAAGCTCGGCGGAAATTTCTTCTCCGAATCGGTAATATTCTAAAAACTTATGATACGCCGTGCCCGCTTCCGCGCTGCCGCCCCCCTGCGCAAACACCTTTTCGGGTTCTTTCTTTTCCGCACGCGCCTTCAAAAGCGCGGTTGCAGAACTCTTCTGCGGAAGACGGACGGTATCGTTATAGGGATAATTCAGTCCGATTTGCATGGCGGCGAGCACGCGCTGCATATCCTCTTCGGAACGCCCGTGCGCAAAACCGAACGCTTCCCGATCGGGCAAAGCGTCGCGGTCTCCGATCTCCTCCCCCAAAAACTTACTGCCGAAATAATCGGAATAACGCTTATAAAACGCGGGCGAGGACGCCCTTCTGCGCTCTTCCACCATAAGGTGCAGGCGGCACTTGGCGCGGGTCAGCGCAACGTACAAAAGATTGCGCTCTCCCTCCTCCTCTTCCAGCTCCCGCTCCGCCGCCGTCGCCATGCGCCCGACGGTATCCGAATAAGTCTTTTTTTCAATATCGTAATAGCGGGGCGAAAAGAGAAAGCGCTCCGAAAATTCCACTTCGTCGGGATCGGAATCGTGAAGAGGCGTCTCTGCGCTCGCAACAATGACGACGGGAAATTCAAGTCCCTTGGAGGCGTGCATGGTCATGACTTTCACGGCGTCCTCTCCGCCGCTCTCGGAAAAATCGACCCTCTCTTCCGTCTCTTTGAGGCGGGTCAGAAAATCGTGAACGCCGCCGCACTTTTCCGCCTCGGCAACAAAACGCCTGACCCGCTGCAAACGGCTTCTCCCCTCCTCTTTGGAGGCGATCTCCGCTTCCAGTCCCTCCGAAAGAAGATCGTTCAAAATTTCCGCCGCCGTGCGGACCTTTGCAAGCGCACGAAGCCGCCTTACCTTGCGCAAGAATACGTTCAATCTGTGCGAAAGCCCGTCGATCTTCTCTGCGGCATACGCCCGTGCCGCCGTGCGGAAGTCGGGCGGCAGGGGATAGGCAAGCCGAATGCGCATCAGATCCTCGTCCGTAAACCCGCCGATCGCAGAGAGCATGACGGCGGCAAACGGAATATCCGCTTCCGCATTGTCTAAAAATTTCAAACAGTCGATCAGAAGCCGCGTTTCGAAATAATCGCACACGTTCACGCGCGAAGAGGACGTGACGGGGATACCGTGCTCCGCAAGCGCCGCCGCGATGCGCCTCCCGTCCGTCGTATCCTTGCGGACGAGTATCGCGATGTCGCCGTAATTCACCTTCCTGTAAGCCTTTGTTTCAAGGTCGAAAAACTGCTTGTCCCGCTCGTCTTGAACGACGCGCACGACCGCCTCGGCAAGCGCGTTCTTTTTTCGTTCCCCCTTCGCCTGCACAACGGAGTATACCCCGCGCTCCCGCGCTTCCTCTTTTATTTTTACAACTTTGTGACTGAGAATTTCCCCCTCGTAACCTTCGTAAAGCCTGCCGCCGCGCATGGGCTCGTACCCATCGACGACGGGGGAGAAAATTTTGTTGACAGCGGAAAGGATCCCGCTTGCCGAACGGAAATTTTCCGTAAGAGGGAACGCTCCGCCGAACTCCTCGCGCTTTTCGCGGAAGTAGCGGGAACGGCTGCCGCGGAAGCCGTAGATCGCCTGTTTTTCGTCGCCGACGAGAAACAGGTTCTCCCCCGCGACCAAAGAGACGATTTTCTCCTGCATGGGGTTCACGTCCTGATATTCGTCCACAAACACAAAGCGGTATTTCTTTTGCACCTCGGCGCGCGCCTCCTCTTTTTTGAGAAGCGCGAGCGCAAAGCGCTCTAAATCGTCGTAATCGAGGGCGTTCGCCTCTCGTTTCTGCCGCGCGTATTCTCTTCCGTATGCAAGGGATAAAGCGGCGATCGCCTTGGCGTTTAAAGCGGCGGTTTTGTATTTCTCCCGCTCCCGTTCTTCGTTTGAAAACCGCTCTTTGATCTCCTTGACGAGCTTCTTTATCCCGTCGTTTACCTCTTTGAGTTCGAGAACGGCTTCGAGCTCCCTTCCCTCTTCCTTGGGTTTGGTCGGCATACGCGGAAACTCGAATTCGATCTGCGCCGCGGCAAAGGGGGAATTTTTCTCTTCGATCGCCTTGACCGCGCGGACGATCGCCTCGCACACCTTTACCGCACCCTTGTTTGCAGAAAGTACCGCGCTCAGTTTTTCGGCTTCTTCCGCATACGATCCCGCCTTGCGGATATATTCGCAAGCGAGAAAAGAAACCGCCTCGCCGAACTTATCCTCGCCTGCTCTTAATAACAGTTCTTCGCCGTTTTCATATCCGCGGACTTTATCGTACATCTTTGCAACGACTGCGCGGAGCGCCTTATCGCGCTTTCCGCGGTAATGCGCATCCGCCACCCGTCTGAATGTCTCCTCCCCTTCTTCGAACGCCCTTTCGAGCGCGGAAGAGAGCGCCTTGTTTGCAAGCCCCGCCGCGTCCTGCGGCGTTAAAATACGAAAATCGGGGGAAAGATTTTCCTCGGGAAGCAAATAAAAATAGGTACGTATCAAGCGTCCGCAAAAGGCGTGCACGGTGCTGATCTCGGCAATTCCCAAAGCGTCCAGCTCTCTTTTAAGATTTTCCCGCTTCTCTCCTTCGCTCTTTTTGACTTCGTCGAGAAGCGCGGCGCGAAGCCTTTCTTTCATCTGAAAAGCGGCTTTTTTCGTAAACGTCACGGCGAGAATATCCGAAAGGGAAGCCCTGCCCGAAAGCACCAGCCTTAAAAGGCGCTCCACCATGATCCTTGTCTTGCCGCTTCCTGCGGAAGCGGAGACGATCACTCTCCCCTCCGCTTCGACGGCTTTGATTTGTTCTTCCGTATATTCCATGCTCAACCGCCCTTTTTCTCCCTGACGATCCTTGTGATCTCGCCGCAGTTCAACTCGCTCTCATTCCTCGGCTCACCCGTGAACGCGCACAGCGACTTTAACCTGCATCTGTCGCAGGCGTCCTTATAGGGGGAGGGTGCGAAATTGCCGTCCTTCATCTCCGCCTCCGCCTGTTCGGAAACGAAATAGCCGTATTCGAGGAAGTCGCGGAAGTCCTTTTCCGACATTCCCTTGCCGCTTTCTCTGATCTCTTTACGCGCACCGTCGAAGAGTTCGCTCTTCTCTCCCTCTTGCAAAGTCCTGTCGAGTTTCGTTAAAACCGAATCTTCGGCATTATAAAATCCCTTCATGGAAAAGCGTGCGCCGCCGCCCTCTTTCGTAAAGGAATCCGCGGCGGGGAAATAGAACGCCCCCGCGGGCGTCTTTCCCTCGGACTCGGCGAGAAGGTACAGTTCGAGCTGTAACTTTCTGCCCGTGTAATAGGCAGTCGGACTGTCGTCCACATAGCCCGTCTTATAGTCGACGACGCGCACCAGACCGTCCGCCTCGTCGACCCTGTCCGTCTTGCCCTCGATTTTCAGCGCGGGAATGCCGATCGTTTTTTCCGTACCCGAAACGCGGAATTCGGAATTCACAAGCTGTCTCCACGCCGCACGCGTCGCGACAAGGCACTCGTTCAAAAGCCGCTCCCGCGCGTATGCGCCCTCCTTCGTATCGAGAAGGGGAAGAAAGCGCGGCTCCGAAAGCAGTCCTTCCGCAACGGTCTTTACCTTTTCTTCGAGCTCTGCCGCGTTCTTGATTTCGTTAAAACTCTTAGCCGTGCGTTCCAGAACGACGTGCACGAATATCCCCGCTTCCGCCTGCGCAACGGAGCCTTCCCTGCGTTCGGTGAGCTTTAATGCGCGCGTCATGAACCCCTCGTAGGGACATTCGAAATAGCTCTCCAAAAGAGTGGGCGACACGCGCTCGCTTTTCAGCCACAAAAGGGCGGCGAGCGGTGATGCCGTGCACTTTGCACCCCCCTCCGTATCGACGCCGCACTGTTCGAGCGCGGCGCGAACGGAATCAAAGCGCAAAGCAAATTCTCCGCCGCCCGCGCCGCGGCCCGCCTCTTCCCGCCCGCGGATCATTCTGAGTGCGGCGGGCGTCCGCTCGCTGCAATCGTAGGGGAAGCTCTCGGGCACGGGCGCGGGAATAAAGCGTTTTTCGGCAAAGACGAGCGCCTCGCTCTTCTGCGTCTCCTCGCCGTGTAATTTTAAGGGACGGCTCATATAGAGCCGCTCGGTAAAGGACGCTAAATTGAGCGCAAAACTTTCGCGCATTCTCGCGTTGACTTCGCCCATCGCGGGCGAGATCTCCACACTGATCTCGCCAAGTCGCTTGATTTCCTTATCGGAAATAATGGCGGTATCCTCCGAAACGACGGGGAGCTTTTCCGTAAGACCCGCGGCGAACAGAACGGGCGTTGCGGCGAACATACACTCCGTCGCGTCGCCCACGAACACCGCGTCCAAAGAGGGCGGCACGAGAAGCACTTCCGTCGCGTCCAGCCCGCTCTTTAAAAGGGAGGCAAATTCCCGCACGGTAAATTCCCGCTCTCCCGCCACGCGTTCGATTTCGAGCAGGGTCTTTCCGAACGCGTCCTCGGAAGTCATGCCTAAGGAAAGGAAATTTTCTTCCGCAGGGGTAAAGCCGTCCCCCGCTTCGCCGGCGTCCGCTTTGAGCTTGATCAGCACTTCGTCCCAAGCAGTCGCAGTAAAGAGCGCGCGGACGGAATTCACGAATTCCTTTCCCTTCGCCTTTAAAGGAAACATCTTTATCACGCTCCGCATCTTATCGGAAAAGGGAAGGAGTTTTTCTCTTTGGAATTCCGCGATCTCGTCCTGTTTTTTGATTTCGCGCTTCGCGGCGCCGCGGTACTGTCCGTAACGCAAAAGATAATTCCGATACTCGTCCGCCTCGCCGAAGCACACGTTCGCCGCGATTTTATCCGCCTCTTCGGGAAGAAGTCCGTTCGAGACTCCCTCCAATATGCCGAGCACATATCCCGCAAACGGGTGCTCGGAAAGGGCGCGCTTTCGATCGAGATAGAAGGGGATCTTGTATTGCGAGAACACCTTTTCCGCCGTGGGGAAATAGTCGTTGCCTGGCACAAGCACCCCGATCGAGAAATACCGCTCCCCTTCCGAAACATGCTTTTTGATCAGCGCGGCGATCCTTTCGAGTTCCTCCGTTTCGTCCTGCGCCTCGAATAAGGAAATTCTGTCCGTCTTTAACGGCGCGTCGCAAACGGGGGAATACATCCCCCCGACGATCGCTTTCCCCTCTTTTAAAATAAGAGTCGGCGCCTGCCGTCTTCGGGAGATCATTCCGCACTCCTCAGCCGTGCGCAAAAACGCATTCAGGGCGTGCCCCGTGTAAACGGATTCCTCTCCCCCCAAAAAGATCCCCGTCACGCTCTTCGCATGTAAAAACGCGGCGCGAACGCCTTCGAGCGCCTGCCGCGTGAAGGAAGGGAACGCGAAAAAAAACACGTTTGCGTCCTCTAAATTTCCGTCTGCGATTTTATCGGGCAGAAGCGCGAGATAGCCGTTTTCGTCGATGAGTCCGTTCCCGTTCAAAAAGCCTTCGTACTCTTTCAGAAGATAGGCAAGATCGTTTAACTTGCGCTGTAAGATCCCGTCCGTGCTCCGCGCGGCGAGAAGGAGCGCGTCCGCGTCCACGCGGGAAGCGGAGAGCTGCGCGATCGTCTCGTACACGGCGCGCGCGCTGCCGCCCGTAAAGCACCCTTCTCCCTTGCGCTTTAAGATGAGCTCGTTGATTTTCATGACCGAACCCTCTTTGGAAAGCACGGGCTTTTCGCTTTCGAGATAGCGCGCGAACGTCGTGACCTCGCTCAAAAAAGTGCCCCCGCTCTTTTTGAGCACGGCACGCTCCGCAAGCAAGGTCAGCCTGTCTTCGCAGAATATATAATTTCTCTCGCCCGCGGCTTCCTTTTGCGCGATCTCTCCGCTCAACGCTTCGAGCGCGTCCTGTAAGGTTGCCGCCCTGATCGTATTTATCATGCGTATCCCGTCGTAAGTTTTTTTCATTATATCACATTTTCACGAAAATTTCCTCATTTGTTTTTGCCAAACAAAAAAAAATATGCTATAATGTTTTCATTATGAAGAAAAAACGTTTTGCGGCGCTTTTGATTGCCGCACCCTTGGCGCTTTTTGCCGCCTGCTCATCGACGCCCTCCCTTGAACTCAATCAGAATTGGTTCAGCAACACAGGGGAAAAAAATATTCCGGCAGACTTTGAAGAAACGCTTGAATACGCCGTCTCTTTCGAGAAGAGCGATTCCGCTTTAAAGGGTAAGTTTTACATGGACTACCCCGAAGGCGGCACCTATAAGACGACCTTCAAGAGCGCTGCGGGAAGCAACGGCCAGATGAAATACGTCTACGAAACGGAGCTGTCCGTCAAAGTTCAATATACGCTCAACGGCGCATCGACCGAGCTTATGGAAAGCACCGTTACGACGCATGTGGAATTCCTTGAAGCGCAAAACAATTTAAAACCGCTTTTAAGCCGTCGCGAAGCACACGGTCCCGTACCGATCGCCGAACCCTATAATCCGCCCGCTTCCCTTGAAAAGGCGTACAATCAATACGATTACAAAGTGGAGATCGCTTACGATCACGGCGCCTCGAAAGCGGACTTCGATATTACTTATTTCTCCCCCTCTCCCGAAGGATCCGAAGAAGATCAAAGCTATTCGGAGCACAGGCAAATCAAACTGAAATCCTTTTGCTTCGATAACGAACAGCTTATTCCCGTGCTCCGCGCGGCGGAACTCAGCTCTTCGATGCCCATCTACGCGATCGACTTCACAACGAAAACTTTGGAAAAAATTTCCGTCAAAAACAAGCCCACCAATCTTGATTCCTGGAAGCAGAGCGTAAAATTCAAGGGGGACGAAACGGCAGTCGAACGCGATTTCAAAGTGACGACGATCGGCATTGCCTACGGTAAAAAGAATTCGGGCGGAACGCACACTTATACGCTTGCGCGCCGCAGTGACAGCGCCGACAGCAACACCTACCGCAACGTCGTTCTCAAATATTCGTACCCCGTGATCTATTCCCACGGCACGACGGTATATAATTTAGTCGCTGCAAACTTCTATAATTAAGCGAAAACTTTATGATTTTTGCCGATTTTCAAACAGATTGATTTTTTCATCTGCATATGATATACTGTAATTATGTTTCGCATTTGGGCAAAGGTTCTGAAAGAGGACCGTATTCAAAAACAATTCGTCTATGAAAGCGACAAGACGTTCAGTTATTCGGATTTTTTCACCTATCTTTCGGATATCTGCGTCGAGCTTGACGTGCCGACCCCCGTCCTTTTAAAGACGCACGTTTTTAACTATGCGAAGTTCAACCACGTCGTGTTCCGTCCCGACGACTTTATCGAACGGATCTCCTTCGATAAACTGCACCTTGAAAATATTCTTTGAATGATTCTTGCCGATCGGCGCATACTGCCCGTATGAAACTGACGACCTGGATCTGCTGTACACTTTTGATTTTTTACGGACTGTGCGCTTCGGTGTTTGCGCTTTCGGGATTTAACTTACTGCTCTTCTTCTGCGCGGGGAATACCGTTATTTACCGTTCGCTCCTTTCGCTTGCGGGCGTCGCCGCGCTCTGGCTGTTGTATTGGCTCCTCGCCTTCCGCCCCACCAAATACGTTTCTTAAAGGTTTTTCAGCTCGCTCAGCGAGCTGATTTTTTTTACAACGGAATATTCCGCGGGCAACGTCCGCCCGTCGGGATCGTACCATACCGCATCCATCCGCAACTTATTCGCAAGAGCAATATCCGAAGTTAAGGAATCGCCTACGAAAAGACACTCTTCCGCCCGTGCGCCAAGCGCGTCCAGCATGATTTTTCCGAATTCTTCCGACGGCTTGATCGCGTTCACTTCCTCCGAAACGAACAGCTCTGTAAGATAGGGCGCAAATTCTTTCAAGCGTGCGCGCTGCATTTCCGAAAGTCCGTTCGTGGCGATCGAAAGGGCGTATTTTTTTGAAAGCGCCTTCACCGTTTCCCAAGCGCCCTCGCGCAGGCAGGAAGGAGAACAGAGCGCGCGATAGAAAATCTTCTCCGCCCCGTCCGCGTTTTCCAGACCGTATCTTCGTTCGGCGTGTTCGAACAAAGCGTGGATATGAACGTAATAGAGCGCGTGGTACCGCTTGCGGATATCCGGATCGTTCACGCGGTTGAGCCCGAGCTCTTCCCAATTTTCATAGGAGAACTTCCAAATTTCCGCGACCGTCTCTTCGCCGCTCAACGGCGTATCTTTGAAAGCCGCGCGGAACGCTCTTTTTTCGTCCTCGTTAAAATCGACGAGCGTATGATCTGCGTCGAAAATGATGTGACGGTACTTCATTTACCAATCCTGCTTTTTCAAAGATTTATCTTTTATGTCGTCGTAAAAATCAAAATAACGCTTTTTCCATTCGTCGGGAGAGAGGGGTTTTTCTTCTCCCTCCGCATAGGAAAGGTACTCTTCGATCTCCTCGGGCGTAAAGTCCGCTTCCGTCACCTCGGAATCGTAGCGGGAGAAAAATTTCATTAAATCGGATTGCGACATATAAAACCTCGGTAAAAAACAATAAAAGTTATCCACACGGCAAATGTTGATATGTGGATAACTTTTTAAATAGCGGTAAAAGTACGGCGTTCCTCGTTATAGATGTAGCCGATCGACGACAGTTTTTCGATCACTTCCTCCAAAGAAGCGTCCTCGTCGGCACAAAGGTCTTCAAGGGTCGAATTGCCGTCGCGCAGTTTCATATTGAGAGCCGAAAGAAGCATATGGGGATCGCTCGGTAACATACCTCTATTATATCCCGAAGCCGCCCTCCCGTCAATCATTCCGAAACGAATTTTCTAACGTTCTCTTTTCCGATTCTGTAATTGAAGTAGAGCACCGCAACTTCGTATACGACGACGAAGCAGGCAAGCGAAACAAAAAATGCCCCGACGTCGAAGGAATAGGCAAGCGGAGGATCGACGTTTTTAAACACCAAATCGACCATGAGCCGCAAAAGTCCGTATTGATAGGCGGTTCCTATGCCGAAACCGATGTAGGCGAACAGTCGGAAGCCGCCGAACACCGCGTTTCCGTATTCCCAAAAACGGTAGCCGTAAGCCTTCATCAGGGAAACGGTTTTGGCGTTGCCGCGCGTAAGCGAGGTCATGGCAAGCAAAAACGTAGTGACGGCAAGCACAAGCCCGATCACCAGCATGATCAACCCCATGGTAACGGACGAAAGCGCTTTCATTGACCAGCCCATCTGCAACATGGCGGCAAAGCAGAAGCCCGCAAACGCGATAAAGACCGCAAGCGCCTTATGCGCCGACGGCGTGCGGAAGAACGTTTCCCGCAAAAAGGAACGCCCGTTATTTTTCGCCTTTCCCGTTTTTGCTTTTTCCGCCTTCCCCCTGAGAAGCTGCATGACGGGCGCGCGCAGTTTCAGATAAGCGCACAGCACCGCGACGGCGGAAAAGACTGCCGTAGGCGCCAGCACAAGCCCCGCCGTCAGTTCGAAATGATAGCGTGGCGGCACGATCAAAAGCCCGTCGCTCATCAAATCGTAAATCAGGGGCGAAAACGCATAACCGAGCCCGTGCCCGAGCGCAGTCCCCGAAAGCACGCTCAACCCGAACACCCAAAACCCGAGCGCGATCCTGCCGTCCGGATAGCCGAGCGCTTTGAGCGCGCCGATCGTCTTGCTTCTCTCTCCGATAAACAGCGCCGTGTAAAACGCGATCAAAAATACCGCGATCAGAGCAAGCACCCCGCCCGTGATAAGACAGGTGATCTTAGCCGAAAGCTGTTGCGCGTCGTAGAGCTGCACGCTCTCCGGAGGAACGCTGTCTTTGATCGCAAGACAGTCGATGTAGTAATTAAGAAAGAAGGTGCATACGAATACCGCGCACGCGCAGACGATCGCGACCCCGAACAGTTTAAACCCGTCTTTGATCCCGACTATCATTTTACCACCCTATCTCGTACGCGCTCTTGGGCGCGTCGTTTTTGTAGATTTCCGCAATCTTTCCGCTGTTCATTTTTATGACGGTATCGGCAACTTCCGCAAGATTTGCGTTGTGAGTCACCATGACCGCCGTAAAACCGCGCTCCTTCTGCAAACGGCAGATATAGTCGACGATCGCCCTTCCCGTCTTTTCGTCAAGCGCACCCGTCGGCTCATCCAGAAAAAGCGCTTCGGGATTCTTTGCAAGCGCACGCGCAATGGATACGCGCTGCTGTTCCCCGCCCGAAAGTTCGGCGGGAAATTTATGTTTCTTGTCGCTAAGCTCCACCGCTTCGATGACGTCCGAATAATCCTTATTGCCCGCAAGGTCGGCGCCGAGCTTTACGTTCTTTTCCGCCGTCAGGTGCGGCAGAAGAAAATACTGTTGAAAGACGAAGGCGACCTTCCTCCTCCTGAAATCGGTACGCTGTTTGTCCGTCATGGCGGTCAGTTCCTCGCCCGCGCAGAACACCTTGCCGCCGTCGGGCGTTTCCAAGCCCGACAGTACCGAAAGAAGGGTGGACTTCCCCGAACCGCTCGCGCCCAATATGACGCATATTCCCCCCTCTATTTCAAGAGAAATATCTTTGAGGACCTCCGTGACCGTCTTTCCGTTCGTATAAGATTTTACGATGTTTTCCGCTTTGATCATTTGCCTTCCTCCCGCATGATTTTTCCGATGATCCCCGCGCCGACCTCCGAAAGCATTTCGGAAATCTGTTCCTGCGTAAACGCGCATATTTTCGTTGCGATCGCTACGGCGATCCCGTGCGAATACAGCCACAGGTGCAAATACGCCCGCGCCGCCGCCTCGCGCCCCAGCCCGTATTGCTTTTCAACGACGTTTAAGATCTTTTCACTGTAATCGTCGATTTGCTCCAATATTTTTTCGGGACTCGAAATTTCGTTTTTTTCCTTCATAAAGAGAAGCTGAAAAAGCTTCGGCTCGTCCGCCGCAAAACGGATGTACCCCGTACCCGAACCCTTGAATGCGTTCGCGCCGCTCATCTCCTCGTCCTCGTAGCTTTCGTACAGCCGCTTCGCCTTGCGCAAGACTTCCTCCTGCACCTCGTCCATGCTCTTAAACACGGTAAAGATCGGGCGCGCGGAGCTGCCGAGTTTCGCCCCCAACGATCTTGCGGTGAGTATTTCGAACCCGTCGCGCCGCACCATTTCGAACGCGGCGTCGATAATTTCTTCCCTTGTAAATTTTGCTTTCGGCGGCATTTGCATCCTCCATTCGATTTTATTTAAAACACTTGTTTTAGATTATAGCAGAAACAAACCGCCCTGTCAAGTATTCAGAGCGGATAAAATAGCAAATTATCAAACCGTCTTAAACTTATAACGGAGCGATTCAATAAAGCATCTGCGCGTCGTCGGGAAGGGTAAGGATACGGGAATTGTCGCCGCGGACGGTAAATCTTTCCTCGTCCCAAGTCGAGTGCGGAACGCAGTAAACGCGTTTCTCCTTCCACCTGCCTTTGAGTTCCTGCGTAAACACGCCGTCGTGCAAAATCTTGCGCAGCAGACCGCGGTTGAGCTCGACGACCGCCGCCCCGTACCCTTCGGCAAAGCGATCCATAATGGCGCTTCTTATCTGCATTTCCATAAAGGTATCCGAAAGAACGTAGCCGCCCTTGCAGTGCGGGCAGGGCTTTAACAAAAACGCCAAAAGATCGTTGTGCGTGCGCTTGCGCGTAAAAAGGGTCACGCACAAATCGCTCATGGGATACACGCGCGTTTTGGATTTATCCGTACTCAAAGCATTTTGCAGCTCCTCTTCCACCGCCGCGCGGTGCTCTTCGTTCTGCATATCGATAAAGTCAACGGCGATGATCCCGCCGATGTTTCGAAGGCGCACAAGCCGCGCGATCTCCCGTGCGGCAAGCAGGTTCGTTTCGAACACAGTCGTCTCCAAATCGTCCCTGCCCGTAAATCTGCCCGTGTTCACATCGATGACGGTCATCGCCTCCGTGCGCTCGATCACGAGATAAGCGCCGTTTTCAAGCTCGGCGCGGGGCGCCGTCAAACCGTAAAACTGTTCCCAAAGTCCGAACTTCGTAAAAAGCTGCCTCTCGCCCGTGTTCAGTTCGATCTTTTTTTCGTCGAGATCGGGACGGATCTTTGCAAGGCGCAGAACGCGCTTATAAAGTTCCTCGTCCCCGACGTAAATGCGGTTGACTTCCCCGCCGAGGGAATCTCGCATGATCTTTAAAGGAAGGTCGTATTCCCTGTACACGCAGGCTCCGACGGGGGAAGACGCGGCGGTTTCCAAAGTCAGACGGTAAATGCGTTTGAGATATTCCGCCTCCGTCTTCAAACGGCGCTTCGCGGCGTCCTTTGCCGCGGTTCTTATGATGTAGCCCTCGTCTCCTTCGATGAACTTTCCGACCTCTTTCAAAAGAGCTTCCCTGAGTTCTCCGTCGGGAAGTTTTCTGGAAATTCCCAAAAATTTGTTATTGGGAAGATAGATGAGCGACTTGCCTACAAACGAAAGATCGCGCGTGACCTTTGCGCCCTTGTTTCCGCGGGCGGGCTTTACGACCTGTACTAAAATTTCGTCCCCCTCCTGTAAGGGGGATTCCCGCAGGGCGGCTTCCCCGCCGTCGTAGCTGGAAATGACCGCCGCGCGTTCGTCCATGGGCAGATAGCAGTTGCGCTCCATACCGCAGTCGACGAACGCCGCCTGCATTCCGTCGACGACGTTTTTGACCTTGCCCTTGTAAATATTCCCAAGATCGTCGCCCGCCGTTTCATTCTCGACGGCGGCGTCTTTTAAAATGCCGTCCTCGGCGTATGCCACGATCTGCTCGCCGCAGAAGCGGTCGAAAAACCATTCCTTCTTCATGCGTTAACGTCTCCGCAAAATCTCGTCGTCTATTTTAACATAGGCGGAGACATTTTTCAAGACTCTTTTATAAATTCCGTTAAACAATTTCGAAGCGGCGTCTGATAGTCGAATTTTTCGAGCGCGTCGATATATTCCGTCTCCGAGAGCTCCCCCAAAAACTCCTCCCCGTCGTACAGAACGAACACCACGAAACGGTCTTCACGCAGGAAACGCAGCCCCTCTTTTAACGCGCACGAAGCGGAGATCGCAACGCGCCGTTCCTCCACGCCGCGCGCAAAACTTTTTTTGTGCGAAAAGCGGAGCCTTGCATACCTTCCCCCGCCGAACGCGCCCGCCGCAAGAAGGAAAGCAAAGACGAGCGCGGAAAAGTTAGGAGTCTTAAAACAGGAATAAATAAAGTAACCCAAAATCCCTGCGGAAACAAAAAAGGTCACGCATTTTAAAACGACGGGAGTGCGCTTTTTAAAGAGCGGACGAAGCGCGATCCCCAAAATCCTGCCTCCGTCGAGCGGATAGGCGGGCAGAAGATTTACAAAAAAGAGCGAGAACGAAACGGCTGCCGCCGACTCGGTAAACGGATAGCTGTCGGGGAAGAACCACCAGAGCGCGGCAAAGCCGACCGCCGTTAAAAGATTCGCAAACGGTCCCGCAAGCGCAACGAAAAATTCCTCCTTGGGCGTAAGTCCCGATATATCGCCCGATATGACCGCGCCGTAGGGCATGAGCACGATCTTATCGAGACGGAACCCGTACCGCCGCGCAGCAAACGCGTGCGCGCATTCGTGTTCGATCGCCGCAAGACAGGCGCTTAAAAAAGCAAGAAGGCTGCCCGTAAACGCCGAAAGAATTCCCACAAGGAAAAACAGAGGGTGAACGGATAGCCTTCCCGTAAAAGAAACGCCCCTCTTATCAGGCGCGTTTCCTTTCTTTTTCCGAATGCTTTTCAAAAAGCGCATTTCAGGTCCAAGCGAGCTTATTGTCTTCTGCGCTGTAACAGTTCAAAAGGGTGTCGCCGGAATACATCATCACGTTCACCGCGCCTTCGCCGTCCGTGTAGCCGACGGGGATCGTGCTCATCACCTTGTCCCCTTCCGTAAGATATACGGTGTCGAGACCGCTGATGATCGTGGAGAATTTTTCGGAGTGCTTGACTTCTACGGTGTAACCCGTATCCTTCGAGCCGTTCACTTTTTTGACCGTTCCGCTTGCGGGAGAGTATACGCTGCACTTTGCCGTGAAGGAGAGCACGCCCGTTTCCGATACGGTGAGCGCCGTGTCCACGTTGTCGTTGACGACGGGGCTCAATTTAAAGTCCGAATATTCGCGCGTATCCACAGTCGACGTTTCCCCCTGGAAGAGTCCGCGCACAAAGGTATTGATCGCGCTGTCGACCATAAAGATATTCGTAAAGAATATCACGGCGCAGAGCCCCACTACCGCCGCAAGCTCCCCGATGAGTAGCTTTTTCGCCCACGGCTTTTTTGCCTTTTTGGGCTTTTCGCTGCGCTCGATCTGTTTGCTCTCGGCAAAGTTCGGATCGGACGCCTCCGCTTCGGTCGCGGACGTTTCACCGTCAGCCCCCTCCATGCGTTCGTTCACTTCGGCAACAAGCTGTTCGCTCAAATCGCCGTTCTGCGCTTCGTGACGGGGCTTCCTGCTTTCCCTTTTGCGCACCGTCACCGTTTCCACCGGAATTTCAAGCATTTCGGCGTAATCGATTTCGTCATCCATATTCACACCTCTTAATAATCGTTTTGACAGGTCGTCCCCATCTGCACTTTACTGTATGCGGACAAAGTCCCGTTTAGAAGAAAAATTTCCCGTCGAACAAAGTCGGCGGAAAATAAATTTTGTCGAATCAATAAAATCGCGTAAAAGTAAAATTTATGAATTTTACAGGAATTATCTTTGAAAGGGTTGCAAAATCGGACTAACTTTGGTAGAATTATTTTTGCGACACAATTTAATTTTTTTCAACAAGTCAATACAACTAAGGCATAGTTGTATCCCTTTTCCTATATTTTGACTTGTTGGGAAAATTGTGTCGCAACAATTAGGGGACAATATGCGGAGCGTTCCTTAATTGGAGCGCTCTTTTTTTGCTCCGAAGAAAAACTTTTCAGGAGGATTGTAACTATGCACAAATGTTTTAAATGCGGTACCGAGTTCGAGGGGAAGTTCTGCCCCGAATGCGGAACGCAGTGGCTGGAAACAAAGAACTGCCCGCAATGCGGGGCGGCGCTTGCGGGGAGCGCAAAATTCTGCAATAATTGCGGATATTCGTTCGTAGAGAGCGCGGAGGCGAAAAGGAAAAAGCAACCAAGCAAAATAGGTATCTTTTTTAAAAAAGTATGGGCGTGGATCAGAGCGCACTTGAAAGTAATCATTCCCACGGCGTGCTCGCTCGTCGTGGCGATCGTAATATGTTCGCTCATTCCCACGTTTATTGCGATGGGCGTGAACGGAACGTATTACGCCTATTCGTTCGACGAAAAAGGAGAAATCGTATTTTCCGAAAAGGACTATATCACGCTCTCCTCGGGCAAGTGGAAGGACAGCGACGGCAATAAGGGCACGTATTCCCGATCGGGCAAAAACGTGACTTTGAAGTACCGCGACCAAGCCGCCGAAGACTTCGGCGACATCATGGGCGATTTAGGCGTGGAAATACCCACGGAAGTAAAATTAAAGGCGACCGTTGTAAACGGCGTAATGACGATAACCGACGGCGTTTCCGAAGAAATATATGTAACGAAAGGACATAAGCATAAATACGGCGAGTGGGAAATTACCGTAAACCCCACCTGTACGGAAAAGGGTTTACAACGCCACGTCTGCGCCTGTAAAAAAGCTGAAACGGAAGAAGTCGGAATTAAACATGCAGAAGTAAAAAACGGAAGATGTATTGCCTGCGGACAAATGCAGTTAAGCTATTACGCGATAGAAATCAGTCACGGTGAAATTATTGGTCGTTTGTATGATTCATATTACGTCTCCGGTTTTGCGAAAGGATTTTCCGAAAGCGAAAACGTAGAAATTTTAGCGGAGTATGAGGGCTATCCGGTAACGGCAATCGACAGAGAGGCTTTTAAGGACTGCAAATCGCTCAAAAGCATAAAGATTCCGGACAGCGTGACATGGATCGCTGAAGACGCATTCAAAGGTTGCGATAAATTGATTCAAACTGAAAAAGGCGTGCAATATGTAGATAAATGGGCAATCGGTTGCTATCGACCCGGAACAAACGTTACGTTACGGGCTGATACGGTGGGAATTGCCGTAAAAGCATTTTGGGGGACCAGCAGACTTTCAAGAGTTAAAATTCCCGACAGTGTTATAAAAATTAACACCGGCGCGTTTAATGGTTGCGATAAACTGATCCAAACGGAGGGCGGTGTGCAATACGTAGATAAGTGGGTGATCAATTGCGACGAACAGGCAACTTCTGTAACATTACGCCAAGATACGGTAGGAATCGGAGATTTTGCGTTCGGGGGTTGCCACGGACTTACAAGCATTACGATTCCCAACGGCGTGACAAGTATCGGAGATTATGCGTTCTCCAATTGCGGCGGACTTACGAGCATTACGATTCCCAACGGCGTGACAAGTATCGGAGATTATGCGTTCTCCAATTGCGGCGGACTTACGAGCATTACGATTCCCGACGGTGTGACGAGTATCGGAGCATGCGCGTTTGAAGATTGCGACGAACTTACGAGTATTGCGATTCCCGACGGTGTGACGAGTATCGGAGCATGCGCGTTTGAAGATTGCGACGGACTTACGAGTATTGCGATTCCCGATAGCGTGACGAGTATCGGAATGTGCACGTTCTACGGTTGCAACAAACTGACAAGTATTCAATTCAACGGCACGAAAGAGCAGTGGAACGCGATTGAAAAAGGCTACCATTGGAATTCTTGGACAGCTACTTACACGATACAATGCACGGACGGGAAGCTGCCAAAGTAAGGAGACAAAAGAACTTTCCCTTTCGGGAAAGGGGAAGGGGGCTTGAAGGCGGAATGTCTTATCCCCTTCGCCCAAGCAATAGAAGTAGGCTTAAATATAAAACACTTTATATTATAACAAACGCCCCGCGCAATGCGCGGGGCGGTTTGTTTACGGAATACATTCGATCAATATTGCAACGGCTTTTAAAACTTCCTCTTCCGTCGTCTCTTTTCCGAAAGAAAAGCGGACGCCGCGCTTTGCTTCCCGTTCGCTTTTGCCCATGGCGAGCATGACGTGCGAGGGGAGCGCCGAATGGCTTGAACAAGCCGCCCCGCCCGAAACGCACAGCCCGTGCAAATCTAATTTTGCAAGCAGAGCGTCGGGCGCGTTTTGAAAGGTCAGATGCGAAATACTCGGGATCCTGTCTTCGCCGTCCGCCGTTACGCAGTCGCCGAAAGCCGATTTTACTTTTTCTTCGAACAAATCGCGCAGCGCTTTCACGTGCGCCGCGTTCTTTTGCCGATCCCTCTGCGCCTTTTCGAGCGCGACCGCAAAGCCGACGATCCCCGCAACGTTCAAGGTACCGCCCCTTAGCCCGCGCTCCTGTTCTCCCCCCGCGATCATGGGAGAAATCTTTACGCCCTTTTTTACGACGAGCGCGCCCGTACCCTTCGGCGCATTGATCTTATGCCCCGAAAGCGCGATCGCGCCGCACAGTTTTGCGATCTCTTTCAGATCCAAAAGCGACGCCTGCACGCAATCGGAAAACAAAACGGCTCCCCTTTCGCCGCAAACCGCGGAAATCTCTTTTAACGGCTGAACCGTGCCCGTCTCGTTATTCGCCGCCATGACGCATACAAGCCCCGTATCGGGCGTGAGTGCAACGCGCACCGCCTCTGCGGTAATCAGTCCGCCCTTCGTTGCGGGAATCCGAACGAAACCGCCCTCGCGGAGCTTCGCTCCCTCCAAAACCGCCGCATGCTCCACCGAGGAGAGAGCGGCTCTTCCCGCCGCCAGACAACGCACCGCCCAATTATCCGCCTCTGTTCCGCCCGAAGTGAAATACACTTCAAGAGGATTCACGCCGAGGACCTGCGCGACCCTTGCCCGCGCTTCGCCGACGGCGTGCGCCGCCGCCCGTCCCGCGGCGTGTACGGAATCGGGATTGCCGAAATTCGCTTTAAGATAGGGCAGCATTGCTTCGAGCACTTCTCCGTCCAAGGGAGCGGTTGCCGCATAGTCGAGATAAATCATCGGATCATCTGAGCTCCGCGCCCAGCTTTGCTTGAAGCGCGCCTAAAATCTTTTTAAAGTATCCGTCCACCGTTTCGGGCGAAACCGCCTTATCGGATTCCGCCGCAAAGGTCAGGCGGAACGCCATGCTCTTTTTGTTTTTACCCACTTGCAGTCCGCGGTACACGTCGAAGAGTTCCGCCTTTTTGACTGCTTTGACGGCGTGCAGAATGCACTCCTCCGCCTGCGCCGAGGTCACGCTCTCCTCCACCGTAAACGCGATGTCCCGCGTAATATCGGGAAAGGCGGGAAGCGGTTCTACGCGGAGCGGCTTCTTTAAGGGAAGCGCTTCGAAGTCTAGTTCGAGCATACAGGGCGCTTTTTCGAGCGCGAGCTCTTCGCAAAGAGAGGGGTGAAGTTCGCCGATCCAGCCGATTTTTTTATCGCCCGAAAAAATCGCCGCGGAGATACCGGGGTGAAGGAAGGACTTTTCTTCCTTTTCGAATCTGAAGGAAATGCCCAATGCTTCGGCAACCCCTTCGAGCGCACCCTTCAAATCGAAAAAGCCGCCGCCCCACTCCGCCATGACGAGACGGGTTCTCTCTTCTGGAAGTTCCGTGAGCGGTAGCTCCTTTGCAACGTACGTTTTCGCAAGCTCGAAAAGCCGTCCTTCCGTGTTGCCGCGCCGCACGTTCCGCACGACGTTGTCGAGCATGGAGGGCGCGAGGAACGTTCTCATCACCGACAGATCCTCGCCGATCGGATTGAGAATTTTAACGGCTTTTCGTTCGGGCGCGTCCTCGCTCAAACGAAAGAGATTGAACGACTTAGGGGAATAGAACGAGTAATTGCACGCCTCGAAAAAGCCCTCCTCTTTGAGTGCGTTTTTGACCGCAAGCTCCCGCTTTTGTTCCGCGGTGTAGCCTCCGCGCGTTACCCGCGCCCTGTTGAGGAAGGTGGATTCGATATGTTCGTATCCGTAGATCCGGATCACCTCTTCGGCAAGATCGGGATAACCGTCCACGTCCTCGCGCCAGAGCGGAACTTCCGCCGTAAACTTTTTGCCCGCTTGCTTTACGGTAAAACCGAGGCGGGTCAGAATTTCGTTCACTTCCTTTTCGGGAACTTCGATCCCGAGAAGCGCGTCGATCTTTGCGTATTCCGTTTCGACGACTTTGGGAACGGGCTTTTCTTTCGCGCAGTCGGCACGGTAAGAAGTGACTTTACCTGCGCCGAGCTCTTCGACGAGGTGCAGCGCCCTGTCTAGTGCGAGCGCAGTCGTATATGCGTCGACGCCCTTTTCGAATCGCGCCGAAGAATCGCTGCGGATCCCGAGCGAACGGGAAGTCCTTCTCACACTGTCGCGCGCAAACTTTGCTGCCTCGAAGAATACCGCCTTCGTATCCTCTTTGATCTCGCTGTTCAAGCCGCCCATAATTCCGGCAAGCGCGACGCCTCTTTCCCCGTCGACAATGAGAAGATTGGTCTCGTTAAGGGAAAATTCCTTTTCGTCAAGGGTGGTGATTTTCTCGCCCTTCTTCGCACGGCGCACGATTATCTTTCCGCCCTTTAAATAGTTATAGTCAAAAGCGTGCATGGGCTGTCCCATTTCGAGAAGCACATAATTCGTGACGTCGACGATATTCGAAACGGAGCGAAGTCCACACAGCGCAAGACGGCGGCGCAAGGCGCGCGGCGACGCGCCGATCTTTACTTCGTCCACGCACTGCCCCATATAGCGCGGACAGAGCGCAGGCTCTTCGACTTCGACGGTAATTTTCCGATTTGTGGGAAACGTCTTATAAGAACAGTCGGGCGCTTTGATCGGCGCGTTCAATACCGCCGCAACTTCGCGCGCAATGCCGAATATACACTGACAGTCGGGACGGTTCGCCGTGACGGCGATGTCGAACAGGTAATCGTCGATCCCGACTACGGGACGTATATCTACGCCGATGGGGGTATCGGAATCAAGAATAAGAATGCCGTTGACTTCCGCGCCCTCGTAGTAATCGTCGTTGATCCCGAGTTCCTCTCCCGAACAGAACATCCCCTCGGAGACAACGCCGCGGAGCTTGCCCGTCTTGATCTTCTGAACGCCGCCCTCGTGTTTTACGATCGAGTTGTCGAGCGCGATGGGGACGACTGCGCCCGCAAAAATATTCGTCGCCGCGGTCACGATCTGCTTTTCGCCGTGCGCGCCGCAGTCCACCTTGCACACCGTCAGACGGTCAGCGTCCGGGTGCTTCTCGGTCGAAAGTATTTTGCCCGTAACGACGTTCTCCACGTCCTTTCCGAGGTAGGTAAGTTCTTCCACCTCGAACCCGCAGGAAAAGAGTTTATCTTTCAGCTCTTCGGCGGAAACTTTTATATCAACATATTCTTTCAACCAGCTCAAAGGCGCTATCATCTCAGTTTTCCTCCTTGAACTGTCCCAGGAAACGGACGTCGTTTTCCGTGAGCAGTTTAATATTGTTGATCCCGTATTTCAGCATGGCGATCCGTTCCACGCCCATGCCGAACGCAAAGCCCGTATATCTGTCGGGGTCAATGCCGCAGTTTTCGAGCACGCGCCTGTTGACCATGCCCGCGCCCAAAACCTCGATCCAGCCCGTACCTTTACATAGCGAACAGCCTTTACCGCCGCATGCCGCGCACGATACGTCCACTTCGACGGAGGGTTCCGTAAAGGGGAAATAGGAAGGGCGCAAGCGGGTCTTGCTCGTTTCGGAGAACATGACGCGCGCAAACTCGTCGAGCATTCCTTTCAAATCGCAAAGAGTGATGTGCTCATCCACGACGAGCCCCTCCATTTGGTGGAACATGGGCGAATGCGTCGCGTCGTCGTCCGAGCGGAACACGCGCCCCGGGCTGAGCATTTTAATGGGCGGACTCTTTTTTTCCATGAGCCGTATCTGTCCCGCGCTCGTCTGCGTGCGCAGGAGAAATTTATCGTTCAGATAGAAGGTGTCCTGCATATCGCGGGCAGGGTGATCTTCGGGCGTGTTGAGCGCGGTGAAGTTGTAGTAATCGGTTTCGATTTCCGGTCCTTCGAAGATCTCGAAGCCCATTCCCGCAAAGATGTCGATAAGCTCAGCCTTCACGAGCGAAACGGGATGAAGCGCACCCGCCTTTCTGCGCTTGCCCGGCATCGTTACGTCGACGTTCTCTTCTGCAATCTTATTTTCAAGCTCGCGCTTTTTCAGTCTCTCCTCAAATGCGGCAAACGCCTCCTCGAGTCTGTCGCGGATCGCGTTGACCTTCTTCCCGAAGGAAGGACGCTTTTCGGGCGGCACGTCCTTCATTCGCTTCATAAAGTTCATCACAATTCCCATGCGTCCCAAAAAGCGCATCTTTTTTTCGTACAAAACACGGCTGTTCTCCGCCTCTTCCGCCTCTTTGATCGCCTCTTTG
The DNA here is from genome assembly GCA_910585595.1 of uncultured Christensenella sp. Taxonomy (GTDB): domain Bacteria; phylum Bacillota; class Clostridia; order Christensenellales; family Borkfalkiaceae; genus Gallimonas. The sequence continues at coordinate 144,297 of CAJUET010000003.1, forward strand.
AGTACGTCGTCCAATTCTTTCTCGTCGTCCATATCTCACTCCTTACTAAAAAATAAAACCCCGTGCTAAATGCACAGGGCGAAATTTCCGCGGTACCACCTGTTTTCACGCATAAAAATATGCGCCTTATTGCTCTTTTACGCAAGAGTTACGGCTCCGCTTAAAGTTCTGTTCGGCGGGCGGCTCGCGGGGGAATACCGGATTTTATTCTTTGAAGAACCTTTCAGCCGCGGGCTCTCCTCTCTGAAAAGAAACTTTCGATCCGTCTCTTCCGCTTCATAGCCTTTTCTTTATTATAGTTACTTTTCCCCGTATTGTCAAACGGTTTTTACAAAAAAATCAGCCGCTCTTTCAACGGATCGCCGACTTTGCGGAAACACCGCACGAACATACAAAGACTGAACCCCCGCCGACAAAAGTCTGCGGGGGTTCGTTTTGGAGGCGCCACCCGGATTTGAACCGGGGAATCAGGGTTTTGCAGACCCACGCCTTACCACTTGGCTATGGCGCCAAAAAAATAGTGCGTTAGTTTACGATTGGAGCGGGAAACGAGACTCGAACCCGCGACATTCACCTTGGCAAGGTGACGCTCTACCACTGAGCTATTCCCGCATAAAAAACTATCCGCACTATTCTTATGGTGGAAGTTATAGGGATCGAACCTATGACCCTCTGCTTGTAAGGCAGATGCTCTCCCGGCTGAGCTAAACTTCCGACTTGCTTGAATAATATAGCATATTCGCGGAAAGAAATCAAGCGATTTTGTTTTAATTCGCAAATTTTTTCAAAAAAGTTTTCTTTTAATCGTATGCGCCGCGCCGAAGTAAAGTTACAGCCGCTCCTAATGAGCGGCTGCTTCACTGTTCTCAATCAATAAACGCTGACTTGTTTCTTGTCCTTTCCCAAGCGCTCGTATTTTACTACGCCGTCTTTGAGAGCGAAGAGCGTATCGTCTCCGCCGATGCCGACGTTGTTACCGGGGTGGATCTTTGTGCCCCTCTGACGGACGAGAATGCTTCCCGCAAGAACGGATTGCCCGTCCTGACGCTTTACGCCGAGGCGCTTTGCATTACTGTCTCTTCCGTTGTGAGAGGAACCCGTTCCCTTTTTATGAGCGAATAAACCGAGAAAAATCATATTATCATCTCCTTATTCAAAGTAGTCGGGCGATATTGCCCCGTGCGGTCAAAGAGTAATCTTTTCGATCTTTACCGCGGTAAACGGTTGACGGTGACCTTGCTTTTTGCGCTCGTTCTTTTTGGGCTTGTATTTGAATACAATGATCTTTTTGAACTTATCCTGCGCTTCAACCTTTGCCGTAACCTTGGCGTTCTTAATGTCGTTTCCGACTTTTACGCCCTTGTCGTCGGATACCATAACGACGTTAAAAGTAACTTCCGCGCCCACTTCCGCAGGGAGCTTTTCCACTTTGAGAACGTCGCCTTCGGAAACTTTATACTGCTTTCCGCCGTTTTCGATGATTGCGTACATTCGTTTTTACCTCCTTTCGGTCTCGCAAGCTGCTTAGGCGATCCCCTTTCGGGAATACTTTTAACTGCCCGTTCTTAGCGGCTAGATCAATTTATCACAGCAGGCGAAAAAAGTCAAGCGGTTTTATTGACCCGATAAAAATTTTTAAATAAAAGTTTCAAAGAACAGTGAGCATAAATTATTTTTTTTGTGCCATACTGCAAGTAAGGTCAAGGAGAATATTATGGAAGAAATCAAAAAAAGCGAAGAAGTGCTTGCGGAAGTTCACAGAAACTGCCAGCTTGCGTTGCAATCCATTTCGGATATTTTACCCGAAGTAGACGATACCGCGGTCAAGGAAGAGCTTTTACGTCAGCATGAGGAATACGAAAGAATCGGCTCGAAAGCCGCGATTCTTGCAAAGGATAAAAACGTGGAGCTCAAAAACCCCGGTCCCATCAAAAAGGCGATGATGTGGACGAGCATCAAAGTAAACACAATGAAGGACGATTCCCGCGCGCACATTGCGGAAATGATGGTGCAGGGTACGGTCATGGGGATTACGGCGCTCAAAACGAGCATCGGGCAGATGAGCGAGCAATACGCCGACCGCGAGATCAAAGACCTTGCGGAAGAACTTCTTCACACCGAAGAGGGCTTCGAGAAAAACTGGAAGTCTTTGATCGCGTAAACTGCTTACAAAAGAAAACATCCGCGCCCGTTCCGTCGAACGGGCGCGGATGTTTTCTTTTTCGCGTCATTTAATTGCCTGCGATCCCTCTTTCGTACAGTACGTCCGCAAGCGCGCCCAGGATCGGAGGCGGCAGAGTTTCGCCGCGTATTCCCTCTTCGACCCCGGCCGCTCTTAATATCTCTTTCGCCGTTTCGCGATTTAAACGGAAGGCGTTCACAAGATTGTTTTCAAGCGTTTTTCTGCGGCTTAAAAACGCGCACCGCACCGCGGCTTTATACGCCTTACTGCTCTTTACGGCAAACCCGCCCTTTGTGAAGTCCACCTTCACAACCGCCGAATCCACGTTGGGACGCGGAGTAAACATATTTCGCGGCACTTTCCGCAGTATCGCGACCGTTCCTCTTTGCGCAAGCGCCGCCGTGATCGCACCGTAATCCGCCGTGTTCTCCTTGGCGGCAAGCCGAAGCGCGACCTCCTCCTGCACCATGACGGTAAGCCCCAAGCACTTTTCCGCCTCCTCAGCAAAGCGCATGATAAGCGGCGTCGTAATATAGTAGGGCAGATTCGCCGCAACCGAATATTCGCCGAGATACTCTTCCAGCTCTGCAAGATCCTCTTTTTCGAAATCGCGGAACACGACCTCCGTGTTATCAAGCCCCGCAAGACTCTCTTGAAGGACGGGTTTTAAATCGCGGTCGATTTCATAAGAGACGACGCGTTTCGCCCTTTCCGCAAGCGCGCGGGTGAGCGCGCCCGCGCCCGTTCCGATTTCGAGCACGGTGCTGTTTTGCGTTACGCCCGCGTCGGCAACGATCGCGCGAAGAAGATTCGTATCGCTTAAAAAATTCTGCCCGAACTTTTTTTTAAAGCCGAAGCCGTGTTTAAAGAGAATTTCTTCCATGATTTTCCTTGATTATTTCCGCAAAAACACACATACTGATATCAGAAAGGCAGAACGCTTTTCATACAAAAGAACAAGAGGACCGCTTTTCGCCTTCGGGCGATAGCGGTTCTCCGACTTTTTACTTTATTTTCGGAAACAGCCTTTCGGCGTTTGCTTGGATCTGCGCTTCAAGGATCTGTTTCTCTTCGCCCCTTATTTCCGCAAGCCGACCGACGATCACGGGAATGTTTGCGGGCGTATTCTTTTCCCCGCGGAAGGGGCTTAAATAGGGGCTGTCCGTCTCCGAAAGGATTCTTTCGGCAGGACAAATTTCCACGCTCTCAAACACCTTTCTGGCGTTCTTAAAGCAAGCGACGCCGCCGAACGAGAAGTACGCGCCGAACCGCAGAAAGTCTTCCATGTTCTCTTTGCCGTAGGAATAACAGTGCAGCAAAATTCCGCCTTTCAAATACCGCTCGCAGTTTTTTAAAATCGCAAGCGTATCGGCGCATGCGTCGCGCGAGTGGATCTGAACGGGAAGCCCCTCTTCCGAGGCAAGCGCAAGCTGTTCCTCGAAAGCCCTACGCTGCTTTCCTTTATCGGTATCATCATAGTGGTAGTCAAGCCCGATTTCGCCGACCGCCGCACACTTATGGTCTTTACAGAGTTCTTTTAACTCTTTGAGCGTTTCCCCGTCGAAGTTCTGCGTTTCGGAGGGGTGTACGCCCGCCGTAAAGAACGCGCCCGCATGGCTCTTGCAAAAGTCGCGGTGCATTCGGGTATGCTTTACGTTATCCCCCGCAAGGATCACGCGATTTACGCCCGCGCCTTGAATTTTATTCCACTCTTCGGGAAAAGAATATCCCTCTTCCGCAAAGTGCGCGTGTACGTCTATCATCTCACGCTTCCGCCGCTTCCCGTCAGCTTTTCGGGCACGACCAGCGAAAGGCTGCCGTTTTTATCCTCGGCGCACAGAATCATTCCCTCCGAGAGAACGCCGCGAAGTTTTACGGGTTTGAGATTGGTGACGACGATCACCTTTTTTCCAACCATTTCTTCGGGAGAATAGTGCTTTGCGATGCCCGAAACGACGGAACGTACTTCTTCGCCGATTCTGACCGTTTCGTGTAAAAGCTTATCCGAATTTTCAACGCGCTCGCACGCAATTACTTCGCCCACTTTGAGCTCGACCTTCGCAAAGTCGTCGATGGTAATTTCTTCCATTTTCTTTTCCTCCGCCTTGGCTTTCTCCGCTTTTTTCGATTTTACGAGTCCGTCTACTTCCGCAAGTTCTTTTTTAATATCGATTCTCGGAAAAATAGGCGGGAGTTTTTCGATTTTCGTCCCCGCTTTCAAACCGCCGAATTCGAGTTCGTCAAATCCCGCTTCCGCAGAGCAGCCGAAGCTCGTTAAAATGCGCCCCGCCGCCCCCGTCAGGAAGGGCTTTAACAAAATCGCGCAAATGCGGACGGTTTCGGCAAGGTTGTACAAAACGGAGCCGAGACGTTCGCGCTTGTTTTCGTCCTTCGCAAGGATCCAGGGCGCGGTCTCGTCGATATACTTATTCGCGCGGGATACGACCGCAAAGATTTCCGAAAGCGCTTCGGGCGCGTTGAGCTTTTCCATCGCGCCTTTCACTTTTCGGAACGCGCCTTCCGCGGCAGAAACGAGCTCGCCGTCCACCCCCTCGGCTTTGCCACGCTCAGGCAAAACGCCGCCGAAGTACTGCCCGATCATCGCCGCAGTGCGGGAGACGAGATTCCCCAGATCGTTCGCAAGGTCGGAGTTGATACGGCTCAACAGTTTTTCGTTCGTGTATTCGCCGTCGCTCCCGAAGGGAATTTCGCGCAGAAGGAAGTAGCGCACCGCGTCCGAGCCGTAGCGTTTTACGAGCTCGTAGGGATCGATCAATTCGCACTTGACCGCTTCCTGTTTGCTCTTCGAAAGTTTATCGCCGCCGATAAGAAGCCACCCGTGACCGTAAATTTGTTTGGGAACGGGAAGCCCGAGCGCCATTAAAAGAGCGGGCCATATAATGGCGTGGAAGCGCACGATCTCCTTGCCGACCATATGCAGATCCGCCGCCCAGAACTTTTTGAAGAGGGCTTCGTCTTCGCTCAGATATCCGAGTGCGGAGATATAGTTTGCAAGCGCGTCGATCCAAACGTAGGCGCAGTGTTTTTGATCGAAGGGCAGGGGTACGCCCCACTTCACCGTGGTGCGGGATACGCACAAATCGTTGAGCCCCGGTTTTAAGAAGTTGTTCACCATTTCGTTGATGCGCGATTTGGGCTGCAAAAATTCGGGGTTGTCCTCGTAGAGTTTGAGAATTCGGGGCGCGTATTTGGAGAGGCGGAAGAAATAACTTTCCTCCTTCTGAAGGGTCACATCCCTGCCGCAATCGGGGCATTTACCGTTTACGAGCTGCGCTTCCGTCCACATACTTTCGCAGGGCGTACAGTAATAACCGCTGTATTCCGACTTATAAATATCGCCGCTCGCAAAGAGCTTTTCGTAAATTTTCTGCACGCACTTTTCATGTTCTTTATCCGTTGTGCGGATAAAGCGGTCGTAGGAAATATCGAGAAGCCGCCACATATCTTTAAGTTCGGCAACGAGCGGATCGATAAACTGCAAGGGCGTGACGCCGCGCTTTGCCGCCTCTTTTTCGACCTTCTGCCCGTGCTCGTCCGTTCCCGTAAGAAAGAATACGTCCTCGCCGAGCATCTTGTGAAAGCGTGCGAGCGCGTCGCAGATAACCGTCGTATAGCAGTGCCCGATATGCCAGTTTCCGCTGGGGTAGTAAATAGGCGTAGTGATATAATATTTCTGTTTCATGCTTCAACCTCTCTTCGTATTATAACGCAACAAGCGCAAAAAGTAAATTTATTTTCGGGCGAAATAGTCTTCCCGCAGAATCGCGCGGTGCACGATGTCTACCCATTCGCCCGTGGAGAGCAGGCGGAACGACTTGCGGAATGTCCCCTCGTACAACAGCCCGCACTTTTCCATGACCCTGCCCGAAGCAGGATTGGGGACTGCGTGCGAAGATTCGATGCGCTGAAAGCCGACTTCCGCGAAGAGATAGCGAAGCACCTCTTCCAACGCTTCGGGCATGATCCCCTTGCGCCAATGCTTGCGGGACAGGCAATAACCGACGATCGCTTTCTCGTTCTTTTCGTCCACCGATACCAATGAAATATCGCCGACAGTCTCGCCTTCAAACTCAATCGCCCAATGATAGACGTTCGGGCTTTTACTCTCCTCTTCCCAGAGCGTTAAGAGTTCGCGCGTTTCCTCCGCGCTCTTGTGGGGCGTCCAGGTAAGATACTTCGTAACTTCCTTGTCTTGCGCCCAATTTTCAAACATTGCCTCCGCGTCTTTCACCCGAAAAGGGCGCAGCGTAAGCCGCTCCGTTTTTAAAATCTTAGAACCGCAATGCCGCATGATCCCCCCCCCGTCGAACTTTCTCATTATTGTATCATCTGCGATTTTTATTGTCAAATAAAATAATCGGAATAATGCGGACGAGCCGTTACATATAATCGGATATGAACGCCGTTTTCACACTCATATTTCTTGCCTCGGCGGGGCTTTGCCTTGCGATGGATCCCGGCGCATTCTTGAACGCTCTTCTCTCGGGCGGACAGAAGGCTGTGACCGTATCCGTATCGCTCATCGCCGTATACTGCGTATGGCTCGCCTTTTTTAACGTGCTCAAAGACAGCGGACTTTCGGACAAGCTCACCCGTCTGTTTTATCCGCTTTCGAAGCGCCTTTTCCGTTCAAACGACAGGGAAGCTCTTTACCTTGCGACCTCGAATCTGACCGCAAACTTTTTGGGACTTCCCGGCGCGCCCACTCCCCTCGGGATCAAGGCGGTGGAAAAGTTTTACGCCGCAAAAAACCGCTATGCCGCCGATATGCTCTTCGTTCTGAACGCAACGAGCCTGCAACTCATTCCGACGACGGTCATAGCGCTCCGCGCTTCGTACGGCTCCGCGTCGTCCGCCGATATTCTGCTGCCAACCCTTTTGGCGACGGTGTTTTCCACCCTCTTCGGCGCGCTCCTCGTTATGCTCACGTCAAAAAGAAAGAGGAAAAAGAAATGAAATATTTCGCGCTCGTCATTCCCGTTCTTTTTGTTGCGGTCTTTATCTTTGCGCTCGTAAAAAAGGTCAAGCTGTACGATTCGTTCACGGCGGGAGTGAAAGAAGCGCTTCCCCTCGCCTTTTCCGTCTTTCCCTATATTGCGGCGATTCTCATGCTCTCTGAACTCTTCGAAAAAAGCGGACTTTCGGATATGATCACTTCCTTTCTCTCCCCCGTATTCCGCTTTTTGGGCATTCCGCCCGAAATTTCGAAACTTGTTTTGATCAAACCTTTTTCGGGAAGCGGATCGACCGCCCTTTTGAGCGATATTCTCTCCGGCTACGGCGCGGACAGCTATATAGGACGGTGCGCTTCGGTTTCGTACGGATCGAGCGAAACGGTCTTCTATATTTCTGCGGTGTATTTTGCGAACGTAAAAAATAAAAAACTTTTAAAACCTGTTACGATCGCTTTGATCGCAAATTTTCTGACGGTCGTTTTCGGGTGCTTTATTTGCCGATATTTATAAAAACAAACATTCGGTTGATAAAATATATCAAGTTTTGTAATGTTTTTGATATAATAAAATTTTTTTAAATTTCTTATCGATTTATTTGCGGTTTCGGCATAAAGAGACTATAATAAAAGTACAAATTGATTTGCTCATAATTTTCCCCCTTATCATATGGAAACTCTCCGAGGCACTGCCTTGGGGAGTTTCCGCTTTTTCCGACAAATTAAAATTCCGCTCTCACAGAGCGGAATTTTCTCTCTTTTTCTTTTTTAACCGTTTCAGTTTTAACCGCGTATCCACGCCCCCGCGGATATTTTCCCCCTCCAGGAACGCAAGCAGCACGGAATAGAGGATCGCGGGTCCGAAACTGAAAATATGTACGTCCATCATACAGGTGAGAAGAAGAACGGAAACGGTAAGAGCGATACTCATCTTTTCAACCGTCGGATGCCGGAACAACGCAATACACGTCTGTACGCGGTGGAAGCCGTAAGCAACGAGCCCGAAAAGCCCCAAACTTCCCAACAGCTGCAACACGGTATTGTGCGCCTTAAAATATTTAAAGAAGGCGTATCCGTCCTTCCAATTGTCGCCGCCCCATCCCACGCCGAATAAGGGATAACGGCAAAAGTAGCCCCATGCCTCGATAAATTCCCCTTCAAGCCTTCCGTTGCTGTCCGTCCCGACCCGAAAAATAGCCGCAAAAATTTTTTTAAGCCCGTCGATACAGACGACGCTCACGATAATCGCAGCAACAAGCACGGCTCCGAGAAGAATAAAGTTGAAAATGCGCTCTCTCTTTTTGTTTTTCACAAGCGTTATCACGGCGCAGGCAAGATAAATGATTCCGCCGAAAAGAATGGAGCCGCGGCTCTGCGTGAGCACGACGCCGAGCATAACGACCGTTGCAAGCATGGTGAATATCCAGCTGTGCTTTTGCGTAAACGAAAAATAGAATATTGCGGGAACACACATTGCCGTTACCGCGCCCGCATAGTTGTAATGCGCCCAGCCCAAAAACAGTCTGCCGCGCTCTATCTCGCCGTTTACGACAATACCCTTTTGAAAATACATGCTGAGTATCTGAATGACGAGCCCGAAGCTCATCGCCGTGAACAAATACGCAAAATATCCCTTGGGCATTTTCTTCCAATTAACTGTTAAATGGAATAAAAAATATGCGACGCTGATCGAAGCGATCTCCATAAGACCGAATAAAACGGTGGTTTTCGAATAATACGCGCTGAACGCACCGCCGATAACGTAGGCGATAAAGAGAAATGCAAAACCCACGGTAAAGCGCGGTAATTTGCGTTTGGGATCCCGAATGAACGAAGAAATAAGCCTTGCGATAAAAGCGATTAAAATCAGCGCAACGCAGAAAAAAATCTGTACTGTTACGGAAGGATCGCCGAAGAATACGCCGGGATGATGTTTGGGACTGTGCTTAATCGCAATCGTCATGGGCGCGCAGCAAACGACAGGCAAAACGCCCAACGTGTCGTCCCCGAAAAAGCATATTGCAAGCGCAATCAGTGCAAAGCAGTAATAGACGGGAATTTCCAACCCGAACAGGGCGGAAAGCGTCGTGAGCAAAACGACGACGATTATATGCCACACCGAACGGAAGTAGGTGCGGAGCAAGCGGATAAACGCCGAATTTTCTAATTTTGGAAATGCTTCTGTAATCACGTTTTTATTATAGTCTTTCACAGAGTGAAATGCAATATAATTTTCACAAATTTTCGCCGATTTGTAACAAACTTTTCAAAATTGCGGAAATCACGTAAAAAAACGGGGCAACCGCCCCATTATTTACTTGTTAAAGTTATCTTTGAGCGACACGATTTCGGAAAGAACGAGTTTCCCCTGTTCCGTGCACTTTTTATAATAGCCGGTACGCATAAGCTGGAACGCCTCGCCCTCGTCCGATGCCGCCAGATAAGGTTCCGCTTTCGCCGCAAAGATATGTTCGCTGTCCGAGTTCATGCGTTCGGAAAAGTCCTGCCCCGCATACTCTGCGTCCTTCAACAGATGATCGTATTGCCTGAGTTCCGCGTCGACGCAGGTTTCCGCGTTGACCCAATGCAGAACGCCCTTCGCCTTAATTCCGCTCGTATCGTTCCCGCTCTTCGATTCGGGAAAGTAGGTACACCGGACTTCCGTGACCCTGCCGTCCTTATCCTTGACCGCCTCGTCGGCGCGCACGATATACGCGTTTTTCAGGCGGACGAAACCACCGATTTTCAGGCGGAAATATTTGGGAGGCGGGTCGAGCGAGAAATCATTCTTTTCAATGTACAGCGTTTTTCCGAACTTTACTTTGCGCGTGCCCGCGTTCCCGTCGAGCTGATTGATGTCGAAGTCGATCTCCTCGCTTCCCTCGTAGTTGGAAATCGTCATTTTGAGAGGTTCGACTACCGCCATGGCGCGGGGCGCGTGCGCGTTGAGATATTCGCGGACGACCGCCTCGAAATAGCCGATCTCGCACTCGGAATTCGCCTTGGCTACGCCCGCGCGTTCGCAGAAGTCCCTGACCGCCGCCGCGGGGATCCCGCGGTTGCGAAGCCCTGCAAGCGTAGGCATACGCGGATCGTCCCACCCGTGCACCGAGCCGTCCTCGACGAGTTTTTTCAGATAGCGCTTGCTCATAACGAGATTCGTCACGTTAAGGCGCGCAAATTCAATCTGGCGGGGCTTGGGCGCAAAACCCAGATTCACGCCCACCCAATCGTAAAGGGGTCTGTGATCCTCGAATTCGAGCGTACAGAGCGAATGCGTTACTCCCTGCAACGCGTCGCAGATGGGGTGCGCGTAGTCGTACATGGGATAGATGCACCACCTGTCCCCCGTGCGGTGGTGGGTCGCGCGTAAAATTCTGTAAATGACGGGATCGCGCATATTGAGGTTGGGCGAGCCCATGTCGATCTTTGCGCGGAGGCACTTTTCCCCGTCCGCATATTTGCCCTCTTTCATTTCGCGGAAGAGTTTCAAATTCTCTTCGGGCGTGCGCGTGCGATAAGGACTTTCAACGCCGGGCTCCGTGAGCGTGCCGCGCGTCGCCTTTATTTCCTCTGCGGATAAATCGCACACGAAAGCCTTGCCCTCTTGAATGAGCCGTTCCGCATAATCGTAAATAAGAGCGAAGAAGTCGGAGGCGTACACCTCTTTGTCCCACGAGTAGCCGAGCCAGCGGATATCGTTTTTGATCGCCTCGACAAACTCCGTCTTTTCCTTGGCAGGATTGGTATCGTCGAAAAAGAGATTGCACGAGCCGTTATATTTTAACGCCGTGCCGAAGTTGACGAACATACTCTTTGCGTGCCCGATATGCAAATATCCGTTGGGTTCGGGCGGAAAGCGGGTTTTGACCGCTTTTATTTTCTGCTCCGCAAGATCGCTCTCTACGATCTGTTCGATAAAGTTTTTCGCTTCCGACATGGGAATTTCCTCTCAAACCGTTTTCGCATATTATAGCACAGTCCGCACAAAAATGATACTCTTTACACGCGATTTCACAAAATTTGTTACGCTTCTCCCAATGCGTCGTGGGCAATGCGGAAGCCGTAACGTATGTAGTTATATCGCAAAACTACATACGTTAGGAGACAAGCATTCTAACTACATCTGTTGTAAAATGTTTTTATGAAAAAATTTGCAGAAAGATTAAAAGAGCTACGCACAGAAAAAAACCTCACGCAAATGCAACTTTCAAAAGAGACAGGTTTGAGCGCAGGCGCGATCGGCTTTTGGGAAACGGAAAAGAGGATCCCAAACGCAATGGCAATTATTGCGCTTGCCAAATTTTTCGGCGTAACGACCGATTATTTATTGGGCGTTACGGACTAACGCTTGACGAATCGATCGGAAAAGACTAAAATATTTTTGAACTAATTTTTACGGAGAATGTTATGGAAAAAAGAGCGGTCACTATGGATAAGCTCGTGGCGCTTTGCAAGGCGCGCGGCATCATCTTCCCCGGAAGCGAAATTTACGGCGGCATGGGCAACACTTGGGATTACGGTCCCGTGGGCGTGGAGATCAAGAACAACTTGAAACGCGCCTGGTGGAAACGTTTCGTACAGGAGAGCGACAACTCCTACGGCGTTGACGCGGCGATCCTTATGAATTCCCGCGTGTGGGACGCGAGCGGACACACGACGTCCTTTTCCGATCCCAAAATGGACTGTAAGGAATGCAAGAGCCGCCACCGCGCCGACACGCTGATCGAAGCGCATTCCAAAGGCAAAGTCAACCCCGACGCCATGACGAACGAGGAAATGGAAGCGTATATCGCGGAACACAAAGTCGCCTGCCCCATCTGCGGAAAGCATAGTTGGACGAATATCCGCACCTTCAACTTAATGTTCGAAACGTCGCGCGGAGTCACCGACGAGAGCCAGAATAAAATCTATCTCCGCCCCGAAACGGCGCAGGGCGAATTCGTAAATTTTATGAACGTACAGCGCACGACCCGTGCAAAAGTTCCCTTCGGGATCGCGCAAATCGGCAAGGCATTCCGCAACGAGATCACGCCCGGAAACTTTATTTTCCGCACGATCGAGTTCGAACAGATGGAACACCAATGGTTCTGCAAAAAGGGTACGGACAGCGATTATTACACGGACTATAAACACCGCGCCTGGCATTTCCTCCTCGATCTGGGTTTTGACGAAAGCCGCCTGCGCTTTAAGGATCACGACAAACTTGCGCACTATGCAAAAGAGGCGTGCGACATTCAGTATGAATTCCCCATGGGCTGGTCGGAGCTCAACGGCATTCACAACCGCACCGATTACGATCTTTCCCGTCATCAGGAGTTCTCCGGCAAGACGCTTACCTATATCGACCCCGTGAGCGGCGAACGGTATATTCCGTATGTGATCGAGTACTCGATCGGCGCGGACAGACTTATGCTTGCAACGCTTGCGGAAGCGTACGACGAAGAAGTTTTAGAGGGCGGGGAAGTGAGAAACGTTCTTAGATTCCACCCCGCGATCGCGGCTTACAAGGCGGCGGTCCTGCCCCTGCAAAAGAATCTTTCGGAAAAAGCGAAGGAAGTTTTATCGAAGCTTAAAAAACGCTTCCCCGTGATTTACGACGAGGCGGGTTCGATCGGAAAACGCTACCGCAGACAGGACGAGATCGGAACGCCCTACTGCCTTACGATCGACTTCGATACGCTCGAGGACGGTACGGTCACTTTGCGCGACCGCGACAGCATGGAGCAGATCCGCCTGACTCCCGAAGAAGCGATCAGATTCATCGAAGAAAAAATCACGTTTTAAATAACATATAAAAGCGCCCGCCGTAGTTACACGGCGGGCGCTTTTATATTGCGGAAATTCCGCTTTACGATTTTTATGATTCGCCCGGCATTGCGTATAAGTCGAATTCGCCTTCCAAATCGAAATTTTCGCCGTCTTCGAACGCCGCGAGTTTACTGACCGAAACTTCGTAGGCGGTCATGGTGACGACGTCCGTTTCCGAGAGTCTTTTCTGATATTCGCGGCTTTGAATCCTGCCCGAGAGCGCAACTCTGTCGCCTACTTTCAGATTTTGCACAAAGCGCGCGTTTCTGCCCCAGGCGATACAGGGGATATAGTCAGACTTGTTATAAGCGCGGTTGACCGCTAAAAGCACGTCTGCAATTTCACGGTTGAAGGGCGTCGTGCGGTAGACGGGCGGCTTACAGATATATCCCGAAAGAACGATGCTGTTCGGGTTATTGCCCGCATTGTCTTCCACGAGTTCGCGCACGAATACCGTGAGCATCAAGCGCGATTTTCCGTTTTCGAGTTTGTTGTAACTGCGGAACTGACCGAGCGCGGAAATAACGCTTCCCGGCTTTAAATCGCTGCTCTTGATCAGCCGTTCCGATACGGTCACAGGCAGAATATCTGCCTGCCCGGAAAGCCGCATGACCTGCACGAAAAATTCATAGAACCCTTCGCCGTACACCTCGTGCGAAAACTTCGCTTCCGACACGATTTCTCCCATCACATAGACCCTGTTGTTTTTTTCCGCAAAGTAATCCATAACTACCTCCAAAGGTTTTTCTTTTTGCTTATTTTTCGTTTTACGACGTAGCTTTCGAAATTTGTTTTCCCGTACTGTCTACAATGTAATTTTCCTTATAAATAAGTTCCCCGATCGGAACGAACTCGAACCCGTTCGCCCGAAGTTTATCGATGACGATGGGAAGCGCTTCCGCAGTGTGTAAGCCGTTGTTGTGGCACAAAATGATGGATCCGCTCTTTGTGCGCGATACGATCCTCTGCGCAATATCGGAAGCGGACAGATCTTTCCAGTCAAGGGAATCGACGTCCCACTGGATGGGATACAGCCCCATGTTGTTCGAGGTGTTTATAAGCAGGTCGTCGTAGTCGCCGTAGGGCGGACGGAACAGATTGACGGGCTTGCCCGTGACCTTTTCGATCGCCGCGCATGAAGTTTTGAATTCGCTTTCGATTTCGCTCTCGCTGAGCTTGCTCATGTAGGAGTGCGTCGCGCTGTGCGTTCCCACCTCGTGCCCTGCGTCGCTGACTTTTTTTAAATATTCGGGATACTTTTCCGCCCAGAACTGCACCGTGAAAAAAGTCGCCTTTACGTTCTTTTCATCGAGGTGCTTTAAAATTTCGTCGGTCGAATCGACGCCCCATGCGCAATCAAAACTGATCGCGATCTTATTGTCCTCTCTTCCTACCGAGTAGATCGGAAGCGCGCGCTTGCCCGTCCAATACGCCTGCGCCGCGTCCGTTGCGGTTGCGGTAAGAATTCCCGCCGTCAGAAGAACGACCAGCGCCAGCGCCGTTAATGCTGATTTAAGTCGAAACGTAATAAACTTCATCGCAACACCCATATAATATCATTATTTTGTCGGAAAAATGTGACGGGTTTTGTCGATTTTTCAGAGGGATCGTCGAAAATATCTTTCCTGTAAAAAACGCCCGCCCGCCGTATTCTCCGCATTATATCTATGGGACAGTCATATGGAATATGCTTGTTTTAAAATGAAAAACAAGGCAACTTTCGTTGCCTTGTTATATCAGGTCTGCACCAAACAAAAAAATGACGCCCGCGGCGAAAACTCACCTTTACTGTTATCTCGGAATCAAATCGGAGATTCTTCGGAAAAATTTGCACGGCTAAGCGGCTTGACTATAAACGTTTTTATACGGTGCGCTTTGACCCATAGGTATTATAACAAAGAAAAACTTTTTTGACAAGCAAATATATCTTTATAAATACATAATATAAAGGCGTATTTTTAGTTGCGCAATTTGTTAAAATAATTATGAAGTTAAAAAGGCGGAAAATAATATTTTGACAACGAACAGCGCGGTTGCACAACGAATTAAAAAATTGCTGAACGAAAAGCAAATAACGAAATATTGTCTCGAACAAAAATCCGGAGTTTTTCATGGCGCAATGGACAGAATTTTAACGGACAAAAATAAAACCGTTACGCTTGCAACTTTATATAAACTTGCCCGCGGTTTTGATATGACGATTTATGAATTTTTAGACGATGATTTATTCCGCTCGGAAGAATTGGAACTTGACTGAATAGAATTTTATTTATATGGTGCACTTTGATAACAAAAATAAATATGGTTGCAAATGCAACCTTAGAGCAAAGTATGAAAATCAGTACGGCAGTAGCAATGCGAATCAGCAAACTTCTTCACGAACGGGGCATTTCGCAATATCGCTTCGAACGCGATAACGCTATCCCTCATAATACGATGAAAACAATTATGAGCGAAAAAAACAGCAGCGTTAATTTGAAAACGGTCATGCAGTTTGCCCGCGGGTTCAATATGACCGTTTCTGAATTTTTTAACGATCCCGTCTTCGAAAATCCCGATCTTGAAATCGAATAACCGTATCTTAAAAACTCCGCTTCCGCGGAGTTTTTGCTTTCATCATTCTAAGTCCCCGCGTTTTACGCGGGGACTTCCGTTATTTGTACGGTTCGATGATTCCGAATTGATTCTTTTTCTCTACGCTCGTTACAACAACCAGGAACACCGCCTCCGCGCCCGCCTTTTTTAATACTGCGGCAAAGGCGCTTGCAGTCGCGCCCGTTGTAAGAGTATCGTCTACAATCAAAATGCGCCTGCCCTTGACCGCCGTGCGGTCGGTGACGTTGAACGCCTCCTTCATATTTTCTTCCCTCCTCTCCCGTGTGAGTTCCCGCTGATCGGCGGTTTCGCGCTTTTTTTCCGCAACGCGCAAGAGTTCCTTGCCCGTACTCTCCGAAAGCGCTTCGGCAATGAGAAGCGTTTGATTGTAGCCGCGCTTTTTGACCGCCTTCTCCGTCATAGGTACAAAGGTCAATGCGTCCGCGTCGCCAAACTCCCGCAAAACGAGCGGCGTAAGTTCCTCCGCAAACAAGCGGTATAAATATTTACTTCCCGTCTTGAACAGCCGCACAAGCTTGGCGGCGTCCCCCTCGTGCACCCACAGAGAACGCGCCTTCCCTGTTTCAAGCGGCTTCTGTTTGCAATCGAGGCAAACGCCTTCCTCTTTGATTCGCCGCCCGCAGAAAGGGCATACCGTTTTGTTGTTGTACGGTAGCTCCTCTTTGCAGTTTTTGCAGAGCCGTTTCCCGTCGAACACCTCTTTTCCGCAATTATCGCAGGTAAAATTATGCGTATCGTCGTAGCGGGAAATCTTCTTTTGTATGAGCTCGATCAACTTCATCGTTTTCCTTAAAAAATACGGCGGACATCCGTCCGCCGTAAACGCCTTTTATTTAAAAATCGTCGTCGTCCTGTTTGTCGTCATCATCGTCGTCATCGTCGCCCGAAAGGGTATAGATTTCGTCGCCCGTAACGTATTCGAGATCCTCTTCCTCTACGCTTGCAAACTCCTCTTCTTCGTCCTCTTCGTTTTCCTCTGCGAACTCCTCTTCCAGGGATTCGTCGAGTTCTCCGATCTCCGCATCCGCCTCGTCCGTATCGTCAAGGTAATTCCTCCACTCGTCGTCCTCTTCGGGGTCGGGTTCTTCCTCGTCGATCTCCGCCTTCTTGCGGCACTCTTCGCACATTTTGTCGCCCGAGCGCATCATGTTTTCGCCGCAGATCGGGCAAAGCTCGGTGGGAAGCTCGTTCTCTTCCTCTTCTTCCAATTCGTCCGCGTCCGTTTTCATTCCCTTCATTTCTTTCATACAAACGTCGCAGTAAGACTGTTTTTCACCGTCGATATAATTCAGTTCGCACCGCGGACATTTTATATAACGTACCATAGTTTCCCCTCCGCACGGACGAATTGTACCGTCCGTAAATAAAGCTAATAAATTATATTAGTTATTATTTTTTTTGTAAACTGTTTTTAGTCAGTTTTTTGAAATTTTTTGTTCTTTTTTGTAAAGAAAAACCGCCCCGAAGGGCGGTCTGCCGTTTTTATAGGTTATTCTCCGTCTTTTCCGTCTGTTTCTTCCGTATTTTCGCCGTATACATCCACGTCTCTGTCGTCCGTCGTATCGACGCGCATACGCTCGGGCTTTTCCTGCGCCGCCGCCTTCTGCTGCTTCTTCTTGATCACAAGCATTGCTGCCATGCCCGCGCAAAGGACTGTTAAAACGGGGATCGCAATGGCAAGCGCAAGCTCCCAATCTTCGAGCCCGTCTTTTTCCTTATCCGCTACCGTATAATTTTTAAGATAGCCTTTCCAATACTCCTCCATCGCCTCTTCGTCCGCTTCGTTCACCGTGCCGAGCGAGGTGATAAAGTAGCTGCGCGTACGGTAAGATACGTCCCCGTCGCGGAACTGATTCCCGTTGAGAGAATTATCGATGTCCTTGTTTTCGGTAAAGTCCTTAAACGCCTTCTGTTCGTCTTCCGTATAAAGATAGGTGTTCTTCTTGCCGAGGTCAACCGCGTCCTGAATGTTCGAATAGAACACGTCCGTCTTAGCCGTTCTGAAATAATAGTTGAGCGCGTTCGAAAGATTGCTCTTTCCGTCGGCAGTCAGCTTTGCGAAATAACCCTTCTTACTGTCGGAATCCATGAGTTCGTCCCATTTGTCGTTAACTGTTTCGAACTCTTTATTGTTGAGATATTTACCGTCCTTATTTGTCAGGGGCACCGCGCCGATATAATCATAGGAGCTTGACCCGATCGACTCCGCGTCTGCAAAAAGAACGGTGTCGCCGATGATTTCGTAGGGGTACCAACTGCTCTTGTGTTGCAAGTCAAGAATCTTCAACGCCTTGTAGGGAGCGTTGTCCTCTACGCCCGTTCCGACGAAATCAAGCGTTTCGTAATTTTCTTTCTTTCCGTTATAGACCGCGCGCTCTACGCTCGTGCCGCTGCCGTTCGTGCGGGTGAACCAGACGTATTGATAGGGTTCTTCCGCCGTCGCGTGACTGTCGTCGAGCCGAACGAGCGTCGCACCGCTCGCGTCGTACCAGATTTCCGTTTCCTCTACGCTTGCGTCCGTCTTGGAGACGTCCGCGCGGATCATATTCGCGTCCTTAACGTAAATATAATGATGACCGTCTTCGTCAATATAGAAGATCGCGCTTGACGAGGCGTTCGCCGTCTCCGTGGGTTTTGCCACGACGTCGAGCTTGCCCTTTTCCTTCTCCGCAATCTTATCTTTGTTCCCCGAAATAGAATTCCATTTCTCCGCTTCGATGTCCGTTTCTGCAAGATAATAGAGGGACGCTCCGCCTCCCTGCGACTCGGTGGTCGTAACGTCTTTACGGGTAAAGTAAATGCCGTCGTTCGCGTACGATTGCAGGGTGTAAGTATATCCCTGCGGAGACTCGGGATCCGTAATCACGCCGTCCCTGTCATAATCGTGCGTAAATTGCGTTAAGTTGGTTTTATCGGTGTTGGGCTTGCCCACACCGTCGAGCACGATCGTGCCGAGATTCAGATAGGGAGCTACGCCGTCGTGCTCGTCGAGATATTCCTGATCCCACGTATAGGTATAGGGAGCTTTCGTGACGTCCGCGCACGCACGGTAAATCTGATTGTAATTGAACGTGATCGGCGAAGCGCTGTCGGCAAGGCCTTTCACGGGCATTGTGTAGTAAACGTAAGGATCGGTCTTGTCCACGCTGTTGAACACATATGCGGAAGCGCCTTCGGCAATCGTCGTGCAGATCCCGGTCGCAGTGTTATACGACTGAATGCCCTTCGTTCCGTCATTGTCGTCCGGCTTCTTGCCGTTGTATAAAAGGTAAACGGGACCTTTTTCTTCCGTCTGCACATAACGGAACGCGGTCGCGTTGTCGGAAAGACGGAAATAATCCTTCACGTCGCTTCCGTTGAGACTTGCGCTCTTGAAATCAAGCCAGTCGCTCTCGATTTCGCCCGACATACTCTTAACGTTATTGGGCGTTGCGTAATAGACTCGGTCGTTATAGATAAAGAAGCCCGCCGTGTAGTCCGCCGAAACGATCAGCGAGGGAACAACGATCTGCGCGGTGTTCTCACGCTTTAACAGATCGTCCTTTTTAATGCGCATGAGCGCACCCTTGACGGGGGTACCGAAGGTATTGTTGTCCTCGTGGGTCGTCGCGCCATTGATAAAGTAAACGTATTTGCCGTATTCCACCGCAAATCCGCCATTGCTGATCGCAGCCTCCTCGGATTTGTAATCGTCGCCCGCAAGAGGTTGGAACGGCTTATCGCACGCCGCGAACGCCGCACTGCCCGCCGCAAGCATAGCCGCGGTCGCGCAGACTAAAATGTTTTTGTACAGTTTACGCATATAGCTTCCTCATTATCAAATTGAAGTTCTAATGATACAGGTTTCATTATATACTAAACTAAGGCTTTTTGCAATCAAAAACGATAAGCCGCAGACTATTTCTTTGAAAATTTTTTATTTTGGGGGAAGCTTGTGGATAAATTCGGAATTTTCGAACTTTTAGATACGTTGGCGCAAATCGCTTCGGACGCGGCGCCCGAGGAACATAAAACGGACGAAACACCCGTCCCCCGCGTTTCGCCCGACGATAAATCCTTCTTGCCGCCCGATTTCAACGGAACGGAAACAGAAGAACAAAGAGCAAAGCGCACCGCCCTCAATTCTCTCTATGAACGGCACGAGAGCATATCCAAGCGAATCGACAAGAAAAAATAGGATTCGCCGTTTATAACTTTGCCCGCGCATTTCAGCGCGGGCAAACTGTTTTATAATTTAAATTGCGAATAGTCAATACAATTCCTTTTTCAGTTGGATCGCGTCCTCCTCCGTAATTTTGCGGATCACTTTGCACGGATTGCCCGCCGCAAAACTGTTTTCGGGAATATCGCGCGTGACAACGCTGCCCGCGCCGATCACACAGCCGCTCCCGATTTTTACGCCGCCGCATACCGTTACGTTGGAAGCAAGCCAGCAGTTGCTGCCGATTTCGATCGGCTTTGCATATTCGTAATCGAAGGGCGTACCGTCCTCTTTGAAACGGACATTGCGGTCCTGCCACCGCAAGGGGTGGACGGGGGTCACAAGCGAACAGTTCGGACCGATAAACACGTCGTCGCCGACCGTAACGGGACAGCAGTCAAGCACGGTCAAATTGAAATTTGCGTAAAAATTTTTACCCGTTTTAAAATAAATTCCGTAATCGAAAAAGACGGGTCCCTGCAAATACGTCCCCTCTCCGCGGTTCGGCAACAGCTTGTCCAAAATTTTCCTGCGCTTTTTTATATCCGTCTCGTCGGTCCCGTTATACCGTCTGCAAAAAGCATGCGCCCACTCCCGCCTTTCGAGAAGCGCTATATCGCTCGGGTCGTAAATTTTTCCTGCCAGCATTTTTTCTGTTTCCGTCATTTTATCTCCTTAATCGTGTTTCGTTATAAAGCCCATGCAGACGATGTTTTTCATTTCGTAAAACCCGTGGATCCCCGACTCCCTGTCTGCCGGCCAACCGACAGACGAAAATACCCGTGCCAAATGCTCAGGCGAAAATTTTTTATCTTCGCAAAAATAAATATCACCGTTTTGCTTCATTATTCTCCGCACTATATAGCAATAACGGACTGCGATTAAGCAATCCGTTATTCCGTCTGAAAGGCGGCAACTACCTACTCTCCCGCGAGAAGCAGTACCATCGGCGTAAGAGAGCTTAACTTCTGTGTTCGGTATGGGAACAG